>NZ_JBNPTW010000005.1:0-386400 GCF_051167855.1 Bradyrhizobium sp. HKCCYLRH3099 | reverse complement strand
CAGAAGCAAGGGCCCGGCGATAGGACATGCAATTGGGATTGACAAACCAAGGCCCGTTACAGAAGCCCGGATGAGCGTCAGCGACATCCGGGGTCGCACAAGCTGCCGAGGAGACCCCGCATGTCGCTGACGCTCATGCGGGCTACGCGCTCTCACTCAGTTGAACAGATCTGGCTCCTGCGCCGTGATCCAGTCCCACAGCGGCTGGAAGCTGAAATAGCCGCCCTTGTGGGTACCGACTTGCCCCGCCGTGTGCTTGGCGATCTCGTGCGGAATGGGTTTTGTGGGCCCCGCGGCCTCGGCCAGCAACTGCGTGCGTGCGGCATTGTCCATCGCGATATACCACCACGCCGTCGCCTCGATGGTCGGGCCGACCGTCAGCAGGCCGTGGTTCTGCAGGATGGCAGCCTTCTTGGTGCCTAGCGCGGCCGCGATCTTCCTGCCCTCCTCGGCATCGAGCACGACGCCGGTGAATGGATCGAACAGCACGTGATCGTCGTAGAAGGCGCAGGAATCCTGCGTCAGCGGATCGAGCAGCTTTCCGAGCGCGGAAAACGCCTTGCCATAGGTCGAATGGGTATGCGCGGCGGCGATCACGTGCGGATGAGCGGCGTGGATCGCGGAATGGATGACGAAGCCGGCCTGGTTGATCGGCTTGTTGCCGATCAGGATGTTGCCGTCGTGATCGACGAGCTGCAGGTCGGAAACCTTGATCTGGCTGAAATGCGTCGACAGCGGATTGATCCAGAACCGGTCGGGGAATTCCGGATCGCGCACGGTGACGTGGCCCGCCAGACCCTGATCGAAGCCGTAGCGCGCAAACAGCCGGAAGGTCGCGGCCAGGCGCTGCTTGCGATGCAGCCGGTCCTCCTCGAAGGTGGCTGCGGGCGCACGTTCGACCAGCGCAAACTTCCTGGGGCGTTCGACGATCTCGTTCATGGTCGTTTCCTCCTGCTCGGCTGCGTCGATTGAAACCGTGTCTGCGTCAGCTCAGCGCTGCCTCAAGCGCCGATTGAG
Organism: Bradyrhizobium sp. HKCCYLRH3099; assembly: GCF_051167855.1. NCBI lineage: Bacteria > Pseudomonadati > Pseudomonadota > Alphaproteobacteria > Hyphomicrobiales > Nitrobacteraceae > Bradyrhizobium > Bradyrhizobium sp. HKCCYLRH3099. The sequence goes on along the minus strand of NZ_JBNPTW010000005.1, from coordinate 385,383 downwards.
CCGGCGCGCAAGGTGATCGCCGACCGTCTGCACCGTCTGCACCAGTGCGATCAGCACGACCACCACTGCCAGCATCATCTCCGGCATGAAGCGCTGATAGCCGTAGCGGATGCCGAGATCGCCGAGGCCGCCGCCGCCGACGGCGCCGACCATCGCGGAGTAGCCGAGCAGGCTGACCACCGCGAGCGTCAGCGCCAGCACGAGGCCGGGCAGCGCCTCCGGGATCAGCACCTTGAACACGATCTGCAGCGGCGTCGCGCCGAACGAGGACGCGGTCTCGATAAGGCCGGCATCGACCTCGCGGATGGCCGCCTCGACCAGCCGTGCAATGAACGGCGTCGCTGCGACGGTCAGCGGCACGATCGCGGCGCCCGAGCCGATCGAGGTGCCGGCGACGAGACGCGTGAACGGGATGATCGCGACGACGAGGATGATGAAGGGCGTCGAGCGCGTCGCATTGACGACGACGCCGAGCGCCGCGTTGACGGCGGGAGCCGCGAACAGCTCGCCCTTGCGGCTGGTCGCCAGGAAGATGCCGAGCGGCAGACCGAGGGCGGTCGCGACCAGCGCCGCGGTCGACACCATGAACAGGCTCTCGCCGGTGGCCTGGACGATCAGGTTGATGAGCTCAGGCGACATAGCCGAGACGCTCCGCTGCGAACTGCTGTTGAGAGAGATAAGCGAGCGTCTGTCGCGCCGCGGCCTCGCCACCGGGGATGCCGAGGATCAGCGATCCGACAGGCTGGCCGCCGATCTCGTCGATGCGCGCCGACAGCAGCGCGACGTCGATCGACAGCTCGCGGGCGAGCCGCGCGACCAAGGTGTCGCCGGCATCGGTGCCGCGCACCTGCACGCGAATGACCGCCTGCCCGATTCCCGTCGGCTCCTGCACGAGCCGGCTCGCCAGCGACACCGGAACGGCATCGCCGAGTGCTTCGGCCAGGAAGGTCTGCGTGGTCGGGTGCTTGGGATGGGTGAAGATGTCAGCGACATGGCCGCGCTCGACCACGCGTCCGTCATCGATCACGACCACCTCCTTGGCGAGCTGGCGGACCACCGACATCTCGTGCGTGATCAGGATGATGGTCACGCCGAGCTCGCGGTTGATGTTGGCGAGCAGGTCGAGAATGGCGCGCGTGGTCTGCGGATCCAGCGCCGAGGTTGCCTCGTCCGACAGCAGCACGTCGGGCCGCGTCGCCAGCGCGCGCGCAATGCCGATGCGCTGCTTCTGTCCGCCGGACAGCTCCGACGGATAGCGGTCGTGCTTGTCGGCGATGTCGACCAGCTCGAGCAGTTCGCCGACCCGCGTTCGGATATCGGCCTTTGTCCAGCCGGCGACCTCGAGCGGCAGGGCGATGTTGTCGGCGGCCGTGCGCGAGGACAGCAGGTTGAAGTGCTGGAAGATCATCCCGATCGAGCGCTGCGCCAGCCGCAGTTGCTGCCCGCTGAGCGCCGAGATCTCGCGCCCATCGACGATGACCCGGCCGGTGCTCGGCTTCTCCAGCCCGTTGATCAGCCGCACCAGGCTCGACTTGCCGGCGCCGGAGCGCCCGATCACACCGGTGATCGAGCCGCGCGCGATGGCAAAATCGATCTCCTTGAGCGCTGCGACGGCCGGCTTGTCGCGATAGGCGGGATAGGTCTTGGAGAGCGCCTCGAAACGGACCATCGGCGCGGCGACAGCGGCTTCGGGCACGATCGCTTCCACCGGCCGGATCGGCTCGGCAACAGCGAGGGACGAGTGGGCATTCATGAGAGGACCTTGACTTGACGTGCTGCAGCGCACGCATTCAGCTCACCATCGCCCGCGATCAGCCCCGAGGCAATTTCAGAAATGCCCGAAGTCATGGACGAAGCTTCTCGAGCGATGGCGCGTCGTGAAACATCATGCTCCCCGATGCATTCTCAGCTGTCATGGAACACCAGCGTCCGCAGCTCGATGCTCTCGCGCGGCGCGGCATCCGCCGGCGTGGTCGGATCGACGAAGGCGGTATGCGGTCCGAACCGCGTGCGGCCGTCGGTCGCCGAATCGTAGCATTTCAGCAGCAGCGCCTCGTCCACCGTCATCTCCGGAAAATAGAACCAGCGATGCGCCGGATTGTACGTGACCGAATAGGTCTCGCCGTTGCGGTTCGGATAGATCAGATCGGAGGCGACGAGATCCTCCGGCGCGACGGTGGTGCCATCGCACATCGCGAGCGGGCTGTCACGGAGCGGGCCGATGATCGGGCGCCAGAGATTGATGACCTGGACCCGCCCTCGCAGCAGCGCGTCAGCCTCGTCACCGAGGTGCTCGCGCACCCGATTGACGCCCGATGTCACGGTCTGGTCGACATGGACGCGCGTCGCCGGCTGACGCGGCCCGCCATCGCGGACATCGGGGGCGCCGGGCACGCGCTTGCGCACGGTGTGATCGAAGATGACGACACGATCGGCCCGCAAGGTCGCGCGAATGAAGGCCTCCGCCGCCGGGTAATAGACGGAGCGGATTTCCTTTTCATTGGTGAAGTCGCGCACGAAGGTCGGGTGCCGCACCAGCGCAAAGCCCTCGCGGTCGAGCGAGAAGGATGACGCGATCGGGCGGCCGTCGAACACCGGCACCCGGTGCGGCTCCGGCAGCGCCGTGGATTTCGGCTCGCCCGGCGGCGGATCGAACGCGTAGGTCCGCGGCTTGGACGCAATGGGCGCCAGATAGTTCAGCTCGGCGAGCACGAAGGGCAGCGCTTCGATCTTTCTCTCGACCAGGCTCATGGGATGTCTCCGGGCAATTTCATGCGATTGCATGGAGCTTGATCGGCGCCGGCGGACAGAACAAGCCGATGCTCGAAATAGCAACGGTTCTGCTTCCGAGGCGGCCCGGCGTAGAAAGAGCTTGCCCACCGATTGAAGCTTGCAACCGTCGTTTTCTTCCGCTCGCCGCCTCCCACGCGAGGGCATGGCTGGCATGACATGGCCGCAACCGAGACTCTGCCGGCGGTCGCGTCGACCCAGCAGCAAATTGTTGCACGATCACACCGAAATTCGCCTGTCCCATTTCATTGACGACCTTCACCCTGCTCCTACACTGATCGATATTGCAACGCGCTCCCGACCAACAGCACCCATCCGACGCAAATGTCAGCCGCAGCTTCGCAGGTCTTCGCCATCGACCTGGGCCCGTACCCGGCCTTCGTGTTTGCCGCGAGGGATCACATCGCGGCGTAGAGCGTGGTGCGATCACCGGCCTTGCTGCGGGCAATCGACTCTTTCTGCCGGCTCAAACGTCCCGCGCAGGCAGAACGGCTCGCGCTGCGCGAGGCGACCCATGGCGAGACGGCGATCTATCTCGACCGCGCCGACGAGTTGGCCGACGACGCGGTCTGTCGCCTGCTCCTGGTTCATCTCGGCCCGGGCTGACGCCGCGGGAGAGATCGCTCTCGCCGCGGCGCGAACGCCCTACTCCGCAGCCTCGCTGAGATCGAGCCGTGCCCGCGGGCTCTCGCCGGTCACCACCGACACCCGCTCACCCCAGCGCTCCTCGGGATAGTAGTCCCACACGGCATGATGCTGGCTCGCCCAATTGTCCCACACGAGCAGCGAGTTGGGCTGCCACTGCACGCGGGTCTGCAGCGCAAGCTGGCTTTCGACATGGCGGAACAAGAGCTGCAGCAGCGCGTCACTCTCCCGACGCGTCAGCTGCACGATGTGCGAGGTGAAGGACGCGTTGACGTAAAGGAGTTTGCGGCCGGTGCGCGGATGGGTCACGACCACCGGATGCTCTGACTGAGGATAGGTCTTGCCGGGATCGGGCTTGGCGCCGTAGCCGGCGGTCCAGGCCAGGGAGCCGTCATGGATCGCGGTCAGGCCGTCGAGCAGGTGCTTGATCGGATCCGACAGGAATTCATAGGCAAGATACATGTTGGCGAAGGCGGTGTCGCCGCCGAGCGGCGGCGTCTTGGTCACCCGCAGCAGCGAGACCGCGATCGGGCTCGGGTCGCAGGAGACGTCCGGGTGCCAGCCGTCGCCGGCGGTGAAGCGCGAATTGGCGTCGGTCTTCCACGACAGGAATTCCGGATCGAATGGCCCATCATGACGGAAACGCGTCGCCGCCAGTTCGTGCCGATGCAGCGACTTGCCGAAGCGGCGCGCGAAGCGCTTGTGGTCCTCCTTGGAGATGTCCTGATCGCGAAAAACGATCGCCAGATTTTCGTCGAGCGCGCGGTGGATCTCCGCGAACTGCGCCTCCGGCACATCCTTGGAAAGATCGACCCCGCCGATCTCAGCGCCGACCGTCGGACCGAGTTGCCTGACCTCGATCGTCTCATAGGGTTCGCGCTTCCGGCCGTTCCAGGCCTGGATGGCGAGCTTGTCGTTGAAGTCCCTGTAGAAGCTCATGAGCGATATCCTTCGATGGCGATGGGATGAGTTAGACGGAGCCGCGGCGCAGCCGCCCGCCACCGCTGGTGACGAGCGCACGGGCTGCGCGCTCGGCATCGCGCGCCGATGTGAAGGACTGCCCTTCCAGGCTGTCGAACGCGCGCTCGGACGAGAAGAAGCTGAAGCCGCGCTCGTCGGCCGTGACGATGCCCGCGGTCCGGTTGAAGACTTCGATGACAAAGGCTGTCGGCATGACTGATCATTCGCCGCCTTGCGCAGCGGCGCTCCTGTCGGATCTGCAAATCGATGATTGAGGTGAATTCGGCTGCAGCGATCAGCAACAGGCCCCGGTCGCCGCCGAGAAGCAGCGTCCGGCAAGGCGCTTGCGCACCAGGCGGCGGGCTGCAGATCTCATTCTCATCTTGGCGAGTCCCGGTTGAGCGATGACGGCGCTGAATATCTGCGCAGGATGCGTTTTGGTCAATGAAATGGGCATTCAAAGATCAGAGCGCCGCGCGCTATTTGTTTCATGGCGACACACATCGACGCGAATAATCATTCAGATCGGCGCGAGATCAGATTGCAACCCATTTGCAACGCATAGATGCAGGATACGACGGAAAACCCGCACCGTGGGACCTTCTACTGCCAGGTCGTGAGCGCGAGAAACAGCGGCATGTTCAACGCGGCAACCGCCGTCTGAAAGCTGATGATGCCGGCCGCGACGCGGTGGTCGCCAGCCAAGAGCCGCGCCACGATGCAGGCAGAGGGCGTGCAGGGCTGCGCGTTAAACAGAACGAGTGTGATGAGCGACACCCCCTCAGGCCGCGGCGGCGTCCGATGCCGTAGGTAGCCATTGGGACCAGCGCCAGCCTGACCACGCTGGATTGCAGAATTGGCCCGCACCAGATGAGAGCAAAGCTCGGACGCCAAAGCGCGCCGCGAGGCGACTTTGCACATTTCGGAGTCGCTCCCGCCGCCTTCGTCGAGATCGCGATGGGCTCGCAAGCAACAATCAAATCGCGCCGAGCTTCAATCATACTTTGAGGTGTCTACGCTCGCGCGCGGCTTGCGATACTTGATGGCCCATAGCTATCGCGCTGGAAGGTCAATCGCAATGAGCCAGGCATCGGCCAAGACGTCGTTCTCCCCGGGCATGTCCACAAGCTTGATGTTTGCCATGGCGAGCGCCGCCGGCATCGCCGTCGCCAACATCTACTACAATCAGCCGATGCTGGCGTTGATCGAAGCCGAGTTGCCCGGCCGTCTTGCCGGACTGATCCCGACAGCGACGCAGCTCGGCTACGCCGCCGGACTGTTCCTGCTGGTCCCGCTCGGAGACATCGTCGAGCGCCGCCGGCTGATCATCATGCAATTCGCCTTCCTGGCCGCCTCGCTGGTCCTCGCCGCGATCGCGCCGAACGCCTTGCTCGTCGTGCTCGCTTCGCTCGCCGTCGGCCTGTTCTCGACCGTCGCCCAGCAGATCGTTCCCCTGGCAGCGCATCTGGCGACCCCGGAGCGTCGCGGCAGCACGGTCGGTACCATTCTCGCCGGCATCCTGACCGGCATCCTGCTGAGCCGCACCCTTGCCGGCCTGGTCGCGACGCATGCCGGCTGGCGCGAGATGTTCTGGCTCGGCGTCCCCCTGGCACTCGGCGCGGGAGGCCTCATGGCGTTGACGCTTCCGCACAGCCCCGCCGCTTCGAAGCTCGGATATCTGCAACTCCTCAACTCGATCGGTCATCTGTGGCGCGAGTTTCCGGAGTTGCGGCTTGCAGCCGTGACGCAAGGCTTGATCTTTGCCGCCTTCACCGCGTTCTGGACCGTGCTTGCCTTCCGGCTGCAGGCCCCTCCGTTCGGGCTCGGCGCCGATGTCGCTGGCCTGTTCGGGATCGTCGGCGCCATTGGCATCCTCGCTGCTCCGCTGGCCGGGCGCTTTGCTGATCAGCGAGGTCCGTCCTTCGCCGTTCTCGGCGGCGCGATCCTGACGCTGGTCTCCTGGGCGGTGTTCGGCCTCTGGTCGTCGCTGACGGGCCTGGTCGTCGGCGTCATCCTGCTCGATCTGGCGATGCAGACGGCCTTGGTCGGCAACCAGCATATCGTCTTCGCCTTGAGGCCCGAGGCGCGCGGCCGGCTGAACACCGCGCTGATGGGCTGCATGTTCCTGGGCGGCGCATTCGGCTCCGCGGCTGTGACGGCTGCCTGGCAATCCGGCGGTTGGCCCGCAGTCGCGACGCTCGGACTGGTGCTCGCCGGGTTGGCGACAGCGGCGCAGGCCAGGAATTTCCTTCGCCGGAAGGCCGGGACGAGCGGCGCTCCGATCAAAGGGCGCAGCGAGGTCTGACGGATGACTTCAGCCGAACGGCACTCCCCGAGCTCGATCAAGGAAGGCGACGTCGCATGAGAAGGGCGCGTGTTGTCATCGCAGCAGCGGCGATCGGCATCGTCGGAGCTGGAGCCGCTCTGTTCTATGCGTGGCAGCCGGCTCTTGCACCGATCACGCCGCCGGCTCCGGCCACGTTCGACCAGGCACTTGTCAGAAGGGGCGCCGAGCTCGCCCTGCTCGGCGATTGTCAGACCTGCCATACCGCGCCCGGCGGCCGCACTTTTGCCGGCAGCCTCGCGATGCCCACGCCGTTCGGAACGATCTACTCGACGAACATCACCCCCGATCCGGAGACAGGCATCGGGCGGTGGTCGGAGGCCGCGTTCGCGCGAGCTTTCCGTGAGGGCGTCGATCGCGAAGGACGGCACCTTTACCCGGCATTCCCCTACGATCATTTCACGTTGATCTCCGATGACGACGTTCGGGCGCTCTATGCCTTCTTCATGTCGCGCGAGCCCGTGACGTCGACGCCTCCGCCCAACGCCTTGCCGTTTCCAATCAATGTCCGCCTCGTCCTCGCGGGATGGAAGCTGCTGTTTCTCGATCGCGGCCGCTTCGAGCCCGACCCATCGCGTGACCAGCTTTGGAATCGCGGGAAGTATCTCGTTGAAGGGTTCGGCCATTGCGGCGGCTGCCACACGCCACGAAACGTGATGGGAGCCGAGAAGACGTCGCGTGCGTTTGCGGGCGGCGAAGCCGAGGGCTGGCGGGCCTACGCCCTCGGCGCAGCCTCTCAAGCGCCAACCCCGTGGAACGAAGCAGCGCTTACGCAATATCTGTCGCGTGGTTTTCATCCGCTTCACGGCGTCGCCCGCGGACCTATGGCCCCCGTGGTCGCGAACCTCGCTCAAGTCCCACAGCAGGACATCATTGCCATGGCCCGTTACATGGCCTCGCTGTCGAAGCCTGAAACCGCTGAAGCAAACGCCCAACCGGCTCAACCATTGCCTGAGCAGGGCCCAGGAATTGTCCCGCAATCCGCGGGCTCCCAGGCGCCCACGCCCGTGGCCGGCACGGCAGATGGAGCCGGCATCTACGCGACTGCGTGCGCGTCCTGTCACGCCAGCGACCGCCCCCTCCCCTTGGGTGCGATCCGGCTTTCACTGTCGACCGCGATCACGGACGACAGCCCGGACAATCTGATCAACATCATCCTGAGCGGAATTCCGGCCTCGAACGGCACGGCCGGTCCGATCATGCCGAGCTTCTCGAGCGCGATGAGCGCGGGGCAGATCTCCGACCTCGCGCGCTATCTCCGCAGCAGCTTCACCACCGCCGCGCCCTGGGCCGACGTCGACGACACCGTTCGAACGGCTATTGCCGAACAGCGGAAAGCCAGGGCCCAAAGACTCAACTCGGATCGATGAGGGGTATCGCCATGCTCACAATCACGCTGAATGGTACGCCGCGCGACATCAGATCCTCGCCGGATACGCCGCTGCTCTACGTGCTGCGCGATGAGCTCGGCCTGAATGCCGCCAAATATGGCTGTGGCCTCGGTCAATGCGGCGCCTGCACCGTGATCCTCGACGGCGATGCGATCTTCTCCTGCATCACGCCGGTGATGCTGGCGGCCGACCGCGAGGTCACGACGCTCGAAGGTCTCGGGACCGTCGAGCATCCCGGCCCGCTCCAGAAGGCCTTCATCGACGAGCAGGCGGCGCAGTGCGGTTATTGCATCCCCGGCATGATGATGCGGGCCAAGGCGCTTCTCGACAAAGTGCCCGTGGTGTCCGACGCGTTGATCCGCGAAGAGCTCCAACCCCATCTGTGCCGCTGCGGAACGCACATGCGGATCCTGCGAGCCATCCAGCGTGCCGCCAAGGCGGTTGCGACCTCGACGACGGCGGACGTCGCGCCATGAGCACGATCGTCACACGCCGCGATGTCTTGGCCGGCGCCGGCGCGCTGGTTCTGTCCTTCAGCATTGCCTCCCGACGGGCCTGGAGCCAAACGGCAACGTCCGCTGCTCCGCCAAAACCATCCTTGCCCGGCAGCCTGGCCGGCACGCCGCGGCTCGATGCCTGGATCCGTATCGATACAAGCGGCGATATTACGATCCTGACCGGCAAGGCCGAACTCGGACAAGGGCTGAAGACGGCGCTGCTGCAGATCGCTGCGGAGGAGCTCAAGGTCGATCTGAACGCACTTAAGCTGATCACTGCCGACACCGGCCTGACCGCGGACGAGGGTTACACGGCAGCGAGCCATTCGGTTCAGGATTCGGGAACAGCCATCCGCAACGCGGCGGCGCAAGTTCGCGAGATACTCATCGGCGAAGCGGCCCGGCGCCTCGATGTCGATCGGGCCATGCTCCACGCCGAGAATGGCGCGGTGGTCGGCAGCAACGGAGCTCGCCTGTCCTATGGCAACCTCGTCAGCGATCATCTCCTCGAAGTCAGCGCCGCGCCAAGCTCGAAGCTCACCGCAACCGCCGACTTCGAGGTCATGGGACGTCCGGTGCATCGCGTCGATATCCCCGCCAAGGTCACGGGCGGAGCGGCCTATGTCCAGGACATGCGCTTGCCTAGCATGTTGCACGGGCGAGTGATCAGGCCACCGAGTCCGGGTGCCGTTCTCGAACGCGTCGACAGCTCAGCGCTCCAGCACATGACCGGAATTGTGAAGGTGGTGCGCGACGGCAATTTTCTTGCCGTCGTGGCCGAGCAGGAATGGACGGCGGTCCAGGCCATGCGCGTGCTGGCCACTCACGCGACGTGGCGGGAAACAGCGACGTTGCCGGATCAAGAAGGGCTAGCCACCACGTTGATGGCCCTGCCGTCGGAAGACACCGTCATCCTCGACCAGGGGCAACATGGCGAAGCCGGGCACGCGATCGAAGCGACATTTACCCGCCCCTATCTCGCGCATGGATCGATCGGTCCGTCCTGTGCCGTCGCCCAAACGCAAGATGACGAGTTAACGATCTGGACGCATACGCAGGGCGTGTTTCCGCTTCGCAAGGCGATTGCCGAACTGCTGCGGCTGTCGCCGGACAAAGTGCGCTGCATCCATGCCGAAGGCGCCGGTTGCTACGGCCATAACGGCGCGGACGATGTGGCGGCTGACGCCGCCCTGCTCGCCGTCGCGCTGCCGGGCCGCGCCATTCGCGTCCAGTGGATGCGGGAGCAGGAGCATTCCTGGGAGCCGTTCGGTCCGGGCATGGTGACGAAGCTGCGCGCTGCCGTCGGCCAGGATGGGATGATCAGCGACTGGCACCACGAGGTCTGGAGCCAATCGCACATGATGCGGCCGGGTCCTGCCGGAACGTTGCTGGCGGCCCGCGACATCGCGAACCCGTTTCCGCCGGCGCCTCCGGTCGCGCTCGCGCAACCGGAAGGCGGCGGCGATCGAAACGCGATCCCGCTATACAAGCTTCCCAATGCAAAGGTCGTAAGCCATTTCCTCCCGGAGATGCCGCTTCGTGGTTCGTCGATGCGCTCGCTGGGTGGCTATCTCAACGTGGTCGCGATCGAAAGCACGATGGACGATCTCGCGCGCGCCGCCGGCCACGATCCCGTCGCCTTCCGGCTCTTGCATCTCGACAACCCGCGTGGCCGTGCCGTCATCGAAAGAGCCGCCGACGAATTCGGCTGGTCGACGCGGCCTGCGCTGAAACGAGGCGGCGGTTACGGCTTCGGCTTTGCTCAATACAAGAACCTCGAAGCCTATTGCGCCATTGCGTTGGAGATCGCCGTCGACGACCAGACGGGCGTCATCAGCATCGCGCGCGTGATCGCAGCGGTCGACACCGGCGAGGTCGTCAATCCCAACGGCGTACGCAACCAGATCGAGGGCGGGATCATCCAATCCGCGAGCTGGACGCTGTTCGAGCAGGTCAGCTTCGACCGGACGCGGGTCACGTCGATCGATTGGTCGGCCTACCCCGTGATGCGTTTCGCCAGCGTCCCCGGCACGATCGACGTCCACATCATCGATCAGCCTGGCGCGCCCTTTCTCGGCATTGCCGAAGCTGCGCAAGGCCCGACCGGCGCCGCCCTCGCCAATGCGGTCCGCGACGCCATCGGACGGAGACTCTACCACCTGCCGCTGACCGCCGCGCGCATCAGAGAGGCCATGAACGCATCATGAGAGACGTTGCGGGAGATCTTTCGTGATCGCCAAGCCCACAGCTTCCGCACCTGGCGATTCCGACATTGCAGCGCGACGATGCCTCGAAGACTTGCTGCCGCCGGCCTTGAGCGTCATCGCCGGCATGGTCGATCTCACCGGCTTCTTCATGCTCGGCCACGTCTTCACCGCGCATATCACAGGAAATCTCGTGGTCGCGAGCGCGGCGGCCGTCGACGGCGGTCCCGTCTATTGGGCGCAGCTCGCAGCGCTTCCCATGTTCGCGAGCGCCCTGGCACTCCTCTGGCTCATCGCCCGGCTTTCAAAGCGCCGCGGCGTCTCGCTCGTGAGATTGTTGCTCGGCCTGCAGACCGGCCTGCTCGCCGCAGTGTTGCTGCTCTGCGTAACGGGTCGGCTTTCGGCAGCACCGCAGAGCCCGGTTGCGGGGATCGCCGTACTGCTCGCGGTCGCCGCCATGGCTTCGCAATATGCGCTGCTCCGGCTGGCGCTGCCTCAGGCGGTGTCGACCGCGGTCATGACCGGAAATCTCGCCAACGTCGTCCTGGGCCTGATGGACGCGCTCACGAACGGACATCCCCTGATGCGCGCGGACGATGGCCGGCTGAGGCGGGCTCTGCATCTGCTGGGCGGCTTCCTGACCGGCTGTCTGGTGGCCGCGCTGGCGATGCCGCTGATGCGGGAATGGGCATGGGTCCTGCCCGTCGCACTGGCTGCCGTGCTGACCATTCATCCCCTGCTCTGGGCCGACGCCGTCGGTGGATGATCGGCCGCGCGCGAGATCGATGCTGTTCAGGACTCGCGGCGGCGTCACGATACGCGATCATCTTCGCGTCCCGTTCGGGACGCGACGGGCTCCTCCGCAACGGGGATGCTGATGTCGAACGTGCTTCCCTGTCCGAGCGTGGATCGAACGCCGATCGTTCCCCGATGCAGTTCCACGATCGAACGGCAGATCGCCAATCCGACGCCCATTCCGGTCGTCTTGGTCGTGAAGAACGGATCGAAGATCTTGCTCCTGATCTCGTCCGACATGCCGCAGCCGTTGTCCTCGATCGAGAGTCGCACCGTGCCATCATCGGCGGCGACGGTCCTGATCACCACGCGGCGGACGGCCTGCTCGGTCTCCGCCATCGCGTGGATCGCATTCGTCACCAGGTTGAAGATGACCTGCTGAAGCTGAACGCGGTCGGCGGAAATGGTGCGCCGCTGCTCGGCGAGCTCGACCATGATTTTCACGTGACCGGCGTCGAGATCATCTGCGATCAGCCGCACGACTTCCTCCACGACCTCCTCCAGGGAGATTGGCGAGAACGTGGCCGGCGCCTGCTTGCCCAGCGATCGCAGCGATTTCACGATGTCGGCGGTACGGCGGCCGGAATTCCTGATCCTGATCAGCCCTTGGGTCACCTCCGCGATATCAGGCGTGTCCCTGTTCAGCCACCGCAGCGCCGCCTCGGTCTGCGTGATGATGCTGGCGATCGGCTGATTGATCTCGTGAACGATCGAAGCGGCGAAGCTGCCGAGCGCCGTCATCTGCGAGGTCCGCCCCAGCTCCGCGCGGGCCTCGCGCAATTCAAACTCCGCCTCGGCCCGCCGTCTGTTTTCGTCGATCAGGTTGCGATACAGCCTTGCCGCATCGAGCGAGATCGCAGCCTGCGCCGCAAGCACCTCCAGCATGGCGGTCCGGCTCGGCGTGAAGACGTTGGCGGAGAGAGAGTTCTCCAGATACAGCACGCCGACGAGATCACCCCGCTTGATGAAGGGAATGCAGGCCAGCGAGCGGGCGCCGCGATGGCGCGGCCCGGGAGCGTCGAGCTCGGGAGCATCCGTGGACACGTCCGCAAAGGTGACCGCTTTTTTCGTCCTCATGACGGATGTCAGCAGCGAGATCGGAAGATCATCGTCGGACGGAACGGCGCTGTAGAGATCGACCCGGATGCCCTGGTTCTCCACCCACGCCGAGGCCTCGATGCCCGGCACGCCGTCCTGAACCAGCAGAAACAGCCCGAACTGCGCGCCTGCATGGATGATCATGCTGCGCATCAAGGTGCGAAGCACCTGCTCGAGTCCGACCTCCTCGGCCAGGGTCTGCGCCGCCGCCGTCAGAGCCGCGAGATCGAGCTCCCGCTGGCTGACGGCGTCCTCCGACAGGCTGGTTCTCTCCGACCTCTGCGGAAAGCGAACCGCGAGATGGGTGGCCTTGCCGGTCGCCCCCCATTGTCGGTAGCAAGCCTCCGCAGCGATCAGGCACCCCTGGGCCGGAGCAGACAGACCCGCCTCCAGATAATATTGCCCCGCCAGTTCATGAGCCAGCGCCTGGTCATGGATGAAGCCGGTCTTCTCGGCGGCACGGGCCGCCTGCTCGTACAATTTCTGCGCGGCCGCGCCGTCGCCGCTCAGCCGCGCAGCCTCGGCTTCGAGCAGAAGCGACTTGCTCTCGAACGTATCCGGGTTCAATCGCGCCCAGGCAGCAAAGCGCGCGCGGGCCGCATCGAGGCGCGCCACCTTGTCGTCGACCGGCCGGCCGCCCGCGATCGATCGGCACGACGCCAGCGCGAAGAAGAAGCAGCACTGCGCCGTATCGATGTGAGCCGGCGCGGACCAGGATAGATCCATCGCCATTTCGAGATGGCGCAGCGCAGCGCCATCTCGATTGAACAGGAATGCCGTGACGCCGGCGTAATGATGCACCCAGAATTGGGTAATGACTGACGCGGCGGAGGCGTCGTCAGGACCTCGCTGACGGTCATTTTCGCCCGTCAGCAGCGCAGTGGCGAGGCGCATCTGGGCGTCCAGGATGAGCTCGATATCCCTGTATCCTATCTCGCTCGTGTATCTCAGTCCCTCCGTGATCTCGGCCCGAACGGCCGGGAGCGGTTCGCCGACCACGAGGAGATTGGAGGCGACATGATTGCGCGCGTAGCACGCCATCCCGAGATCGCCCGCAGCCTGCCCCACACGGACGCCGTCGCGGGCCCGATCGAGCGCAAAGCGCATCGGCTTGGTCCAGACGCTGACCTGGTCGAGCGCAAGGAGCGCGGCAGTTCGCTGTGCTTCGTAGCCTTCCCGCTCGACCATCCGGCAGGCCGTTTCAGCCCAGAGCAATCCCTGCTCGTAAGCCGCGAAGTGATGCGCACCGTAGACGCCGAACCATGCGAGGCCATAGGCCGATTCCGGCGTAACGCCATGGTTCAAGGTGACTTCCACGATCTTGAGAACGTGAAGAAAGCGCAGGTCACCCGGCACGAAGGACGAGGAGATCAGCGTCGACAGCAGGGGAAGTGCGGTGCGCGCAACCTCGTCGGAGGCGTCGGGGAGAGCCAGAAATCCGTCGGGGGTGAGTTCTTGCAGCCGCACGCAGCAGGCTTGATAGAGCCGCTCCAGATCATCCAGAGCAGGCAGACGCTCGATGGCAATACCGATCGCCGAGAGGCCGAGCAATGCGGCCTCGATCGCCTGATTATATTGCGACCTGATGATCAGCGCTAACGCCCGCAGACGATAGGTGTCGGCGATTTCCACGGGCGCGACGGCGACATCCAGCAAGACGTCGAGTCCCTGCAGGGCTTCCTCAACGCGGGCGAGCGCAAGCAGGCAGTCGCAGCGCAGCCACTCCGTGGCGAATGCCGGAAACTCGGGATCCGCCGCGCCGCCATCCGATCGCAGGTCGGCAGCGACATCGAGAAATCGCAAGGCCTGGTCCACTGCTCCCGTGGAGCGCGAGTGACGGGCCGCGGCCAGCAGCACGCGGGCGAACGCAAGACGCTCGCCATGTTCCAACCAGCTTCGATCGGCGCGTTCGATCTGCGATGCGATGTCGAGCGTCAGGTCGGAGCCGCAGTCACGATGAGCGAGGAAATGGCGAGCAATGCGCAAGTGCTCGATCGGCCGACTCTCGTCGTCGATGAGCGAGTAAGCGGCCTCACGAACGCGGTCATGCGAGAAGGTGAGGTGGTCCCCGCCGCGAGCCAGCAGATTGGCCTGCATGAGCTTCTCTGCCAGCTGAAGGGTCTCGTCATGGGACGTCGCCATCAGGGCGGAGAGAACACCGATCGACGCATGCCTGCCCAGAAAGGCGAGCGTTCGAAGCAAATGGCGCTCACGCTCCGGCAAGGCCGAGAGGCGCCGCGCCATGAATTCCACGACGGTACAGCCTTGAAGAAGGCGGGCCTGATCCCATCCCCATTCCCGCCGTCTCGGGTCGAATGCGATGACCTGCTCGTCGGTGAATTTGTGCAAGAGCTGGCTGATGTAGAACGGGCTGCCCTTGGTCTCGCGATGGATGATTGCCGACAGCTCTCCGATCCGATCAACAGCCTGGCCCAAGGCAAAAGCGACCAGTTCGGCAGTCTCGACCGGCGCCAGAGAGGACAAACGGATGTCGGTGCAGGGAATACCCGAAACCATGGCTTCATCGGACAAATCTCGCCACAGACGGTCGACACCATCGTCGCTGCGGCAACTGCAGATCAGCAAGATGGGCGCGGAATTCGCACCGAGCATCGCCTTTGCGAGGTCCAGACTGGCGCCATCGAACCACTGCAAATCGTCGAAGAACAGGATGAGCGGCACCTGTGCCGAAGCAATGGCAGCGAACGTTTCGCGCAGGATCCGCGTCGTTCGAACCTGCGCGAGATGAGCTGGCACCTCGGGGAGTGGCTGGCTTCCGCCCTGCACGAGCTCGACATCCGGAATGAGATCGGCCAACAACCGGCTGCAGCCGGGCACCTCGGCGAGGCGGCTGTGCACGGCATTTCGAACGTGCTGATCATGCGAATGGAGACTTTCCAAAGCCGAACGCAACGCCTGGACGATGGGCGCGTACGGGATCGCCTTGCGCAGCGGGTCTCCTTTTCCCGTAGCGCTGATGGCGTCATTCCGGTCCAAGCTCTTCAGCAGATGGCTGACGAGAGACGATTTCCCCGTTCCCGGAGCCCCCGACAACAACACTATCTCGGTTCTGCCGGATTGCCGAACGTTGCGGAACGACTGCGCGAGGCGCTCGACTTCCGCGCGGCGGCCGACGAGAGACTCAGCGAGCCGTTCCCTGACTGCGAACGTCGCTTCAGGGCTGCGGTAGACGCCGTCGCGCCCTGCCCTCGTCTTCGACGCAATGATGCCCGCGACATCGGCCCGAAGCTCTTCGGCGGATTGATATCGCCGGCTCGGCTCCTTTGCCAACAGCTTGAGCAGAACCTGATCGATGACGGGCGGAATCCCCGCCCGAACCAGGCTCGGCGCCGGCACGGTGATGGCGACATGGGCATGGAGCCACTCGGCGATGCTCCCGGCAAGCAAGGGAGGACGACCAACCAGGAATTCGTAGAGGATTGCGCCGAGGGCGTACAGATCGCTGCGCTGGTCAATGACGGGCCGTTCGCGTCTGGTCTGCTCAGGTGCCGCGTATCGGAAATTGGTCCCGGCGAACTCGGGGACGTCGGATGCAAGCTCCTGTCCCGACACATGCGCCCGTCCGAAATCCGCGAAACGCACCCCGCCCTGCTCATCAATCAGTACTTTGGCCGGCTCGAGAGCGCCGTGAACAATGTCGGACGCGTGAACCCGCATCAGCGAGATTGCCGCGCGTTCGGCAATCCCAAGAAATCGATCGAACGGGACCTCTCCCGGAGGAGTGTCCGCCAGCGTGTGATACACATCGGCGGGATAGACCAGGACGATCTTGTCTCGATGGCCGACATAGGCAGGTCGCTCGGCCGCGTCGCCACCAATCCGGGCTGCAATGGCCGCCTCGCGCTCCAAACGCGTGCCTGCCGACGTCCCGGCCGCCGCACTCCGGACGCGCCACCTTTCCCCCGCTTTATCCGCGGCGAAATAGGTCTCGATTCCCTCGGCCTGACCGGCAAACGTCAGGGCAAGGTCGGACCACCAACGGCCATCGATAGCCTCGTAGAGACTGGCCAAGCCGGATACGTCCTCGGCGGGCGTTTTGGCCTGACATGTCGTCTTGCACGTTGCCAAGCTTGGATCTCACCGCTGACGTTGACCTGATGTTCAGGCCTATATCAGCCACCTGGCCGGGTCTTTGCATGAACCAGCGAAGTTTTTGCCAGAATTGATATCCTTGATCCGGCGACCGGCCCGGCCCACATTGCAGGGCATTGCGAACGCGGATCGACGATGTGGAGCTAGACCAGATGCCGGGGCTTGAGGCGTTCGGAGACCGGAAATTCCCTGCTGCAGACCTTCTGCTGTCGTCCGAAGGGCGCGGTTGGCAAGGGGTTGGCCTCCAGGTTCGCAGTCATCCTGCGTGCGACATACCGGCCCCGATCCCTGATGAGATGGAAATCACCCTGGCGATTGCAGGCTCTGCGTCGGGACGGGTGGAGCGTTGCGCCGGCGGCAGCTTTCAGAAGACGGCCGCGAGATCCGGGACATTGTGGTTCTGCCCCATCGGCGTCACCGAGGATTCGATCAGGATCACTGAGCATCTTCCGGAGGTGCTGCACATTTTTCTGGCAAAGTCCCAGTTCGAGAGTTTGTCCGAACTGAGCTCGAGATCGCTAACGCCGGCGAGTGTCGCCTATCTTGCCGATGTCAACGACGAACTGGTGCGGCAGATCTGCCTGCGGATCTATCGCGAGGCTCAAGAGGAAAGCAGTGGTGGAAAGCTGCTCGTCGAATGTCTCACACAATCTCTGGTCGCCCATCTCATCACGAGCTATTCCAGCGACGGCCCTCGATTGGACCTGGATCACGGCAGCGGACACGGCAAGCTCGACGACGTCAGACTGACGCGGGTCCTGGAGTACATTCAGGCCAACATCGACCAAGATATCTCGCTCTCCAAGCTGTCGGACGTGGCCTGCCTGAGCAAGCACCATTTTGCCCGGGCGTTCCGAGAAGCAACCGGAACACCGCCGTACCGCTTCATCAGTGAACGCAGACTCGATCATGCACTCGATCTGCTGAAGCGCAGCGACCTGCCTCTGGCGACGATCGCGCATGTCTGCCGCTTCTCGTCGCAGGCAACTTTTTCACGAGCCTTTCGTCGTCACGTCGGCGTCGCGCCGGGGGAGTTTCGTCATCGCGCCCGAATCTGAGCGTCAGCTCTAAGCTGACGATGTCATTCTATTTCGACGCAGACGGGACAACTAGATCTGCTCCTGCGGGAGCGCTGCTCGGATCGATCGAAACCGTCGCGGTCAGGCCAGCGGCCAGCACAACCGATGGAGGGACATTGTCGAGCGCGATCCGAACCGGGACCCGCTGAGCCAGACGCACCCAGGTAAACACAGGATTGACCGTCGCGAGGCCGGATGGATCGGACTCGGCGTTGGGGACGGCGATCCCCCGCTCGATGCCGACGACGGATCCCGCCAGCGGTTCGGGATAGGCCATCAGGGCGACGCGCGCTTTATCGCCAACCCGAACTCTGCGCAGCAGCGTCTCCTCGAGATAGGCATCAACCCAGAAGCTGTCCTTGTCGACGACCGACAGCGCGCGCTGGCCGCTCGTCGCGTAATCACCCGGCTGAATAACCAGGTTGGTGACGTATCCATCGACAGGCGAGACGATCACGGTGCGACTGAGCGCCAGGCGCGCCTTGTCCCGGTTGCTGAGGGCCTGACGGTAGGTCGCAGCCGCCATGTCGGCCGCCGCCGTATAGATCTGCTGCTCCTCCTTCGAG
The DNA here is from genome assembly GCF_051167855.1 of Bradyrhizobium sp. HKCCYLRH3099. Lineage (NCBI taxonomy): Bacteria > Pseudomonadati > Pseudomonadota > Alphaproteobacteria > Hyphomicrobiales > Nitrobacteraceae > Bradyrhizobium > Bradyrhizobium sp. HKCCYLRH3099. The sequence goes on along the minus strand of NZ_JBNPTW010000005.1, from coordinate 366,901 downwards.
ACAGCCAGCGAGGTCAGGCGGGCGCGCCGCTCGGCCTCGGCCTGCTTGTTGTCGAGATCGGCCTTCGCGCTGGCCACGGTTGCTTCCGCGCTCGCCAGCGCAATTTCAAAGTCGGCCGGATCGATCTTCATCAAGACATCACCCTTGCGCACGGACTGCGCCGCCTTAACGTCGAGCTCCGCGATCCGGCCCGAGACCTGCGGGGTCACCGCGATGACGTATGCCCGGACCGTGCCGTCGCGCGTCCATGGCGCCGCCATGTAGGCCTGCCACATCATCCACGCCGCATAGGCGGCAACAGCAACCGTGCCGAGCGTGACCAGAACCGACAGGATCTGCTTCGGCAGCGTCCGACGCTTCTGCGGAGCATCAACGGCGGTCATCGCAACGCTCCTGAGACGACCACGATGGCGGAGAGGACGATCACGTAGATGGATAGGTTGAAGAGGCCGGGATGCCAGACCAGCCGATTCATTCGCAGCCGCGCTCCGAGAAAGCTGAGCGGCAGGGTCGCCACCCAGGCGAGCAGCAGCATCCCAACAAACGGCGCGAAGTAGACGCCGAACAGATTGATCTCCCGATACATCTCGTCTGAACCTCACTTGAACGCCGTGCCGGGGAGCTGCCAGAAGCGGAGCGGCTCCGCCAGCAATCCTGCATGATTGTCGATCGCATCGATGATGACAGCGGCGTCCGATTGGCACGCGATCCGCGCTTCGTCAGTCGCAGCGTCGACGGCCCGGTTCTCGCGACACCATGACATGAGCATGGATCGCGCCGCGAATGGACGGCCCTCGGCGAACGCCTTCAGCGCGGTCCGAACCGCTCGCTGTGTGCAGACGTCCGGAGCCGTCTGCTCCAGCCGCAAGGCTGCCCGGCCCACCGCATAGAGCGTGAGCAGGTCAGCGGCATCCTCCACCGAAGCTTGCAGTGGAAGCACCTCGATGCGTCGCGCCATGATCGCGGTCCAGCGGCGTCGATCCGGCGTCCACGCGCCGGCCATCAGACGACGAAGGTCTCGCGCCGACAGAGCAATGAGCCGCCGCGCGCGAACCACTGGTGGTATGACAGGGATCGCGACAAAGAACAGCGCGCCCACCGCACTCCCCGCCATGATCGCCAGCGCGAGATTGAAGTATGCGGCCGCGTCGTAGACGATCGGATTGCCGACTCCGAGTAGCGGCAGCGACGAGATCGTCATCGCAAGGAAGACAACGCTATGCCACTGTCCCGCCTGCATCGCGCCCAGCCAGACGAACAGCACCGACAACACACTGATCAGCGCGGCGAAACTGGAGAAAGCGGGCAACACTCCGAAATAGAGCACGCCACCCACGACGGCCATCAGCGTGACCCCGATCGTATAGTCCCGTGCGAGATCGCGCGCCAAGTCTCCGAACGACGCAAAGATCAACGTCGCGATCACGGCGAAAACGATCGCGAACGGACCCGAGGGCCACGCCGTGACCACCCAGAACCAGGCGGTGCACATCACGGCCGCCGCGGTCCGGGCGCCGTTGACGAGAGCCGGAAGCGGATCGGCGATCACCGGAAAAGCCGGCCAGCCTGCGCGCCCCGTTCCGATCAGCGAGCCTCTTGCCAGCACGCCATCGGCTGACGCCTCGAGGCTCAGCAGGATGGCTGCCGCTGCGTCCGACAGCGATGCACTCACGGCATGGCGGCTGCGCAACCCGTCGATCTCAGCAAGCGCGGCCTGGCAGTCCCTTCGCAATCCAGCCGGATCGCTTTCGAGCTGCGCGGTGTCAATTGTCCCGAGCACCTCCAGGAGCCCTCCCCGGCCGACCATCGATGCAGCTTCGTCGTGACCGTGGGCGGCGTTGCGCCAGCTCGTCAGCGCATCCAGCAGCTTCATCGGAATCCTGCGCAGCTGGCCGCGATCGCCAACGAGCGACTGCTCCCCCAGCGCCGCGTCGATCGCAAGGTTCAAGGGACCCAGCTGCCGCGCGATCACGATGCGTTCGGCACGCCCTCTCCCTGTCACCGACCCGGACGCAACATCCGCGCAGAAGCCGCGAAACAGCTTCACCGAGATTCGAGAGACGGTCTGAGAGAGGAGCCGTCCCGCAGTCCCTCGATCGGTCAACAGTGCCACAAGACACGCGGCGCCCACGCCGATACAGATCTCTCCGACGCGGACGATGGCCAGGAATGCGGCGGAGGATGGATCGGTCACGGTGTCGGCGAAGATGACCGCACCGGTAATGCCCGCCAAGGCAGCGGCGTAGGCAGCCAGGTTGCGCAGCAGGGTTGCCGCCGCGGCGCATGCGCCGCAGAACACGGCCAGCAGCAACAGCATCGGCTCGCGCTGCTGAGGACAGATCGCAAGCAACGCCACGATGACCACGGCTCCGATGCCGGAGCCGATCGCTCGAAATCGTCCCTTCTGAATGGAGGCACCAAGATTCGGCTGGCAGACGATGGCAGCCGTCGTTGCAGCCCAGAACGCATTCTGCAACTCGAGATAATAGGTGATGAACAGAGCCAGGCAGACCGACGCAGCCAGGCGCAGACCGAACAGAATCCGTGGCCCGAGCGGTTGAAACCACGCCAGCGTTGCGTGCCGCAAGTCCCGCCAATTCAGTCGACCACCGCGACCGTCTTCGTACGATGCAGTCATATCGGGCGACACCCCTGACGCTGAACGCAATCCACATGGCTTCAGGGACGAACGACCTCCATCATACCAAGGTTTACCGACATCGCTTCACGAGAACGATGAACGGAGCTCCCTTGCGGCCATGGCTGAGGAGAGGCTGGACAAACCTTCGTTTGCCTGCCCGGCCGTTCGAATTCGAAGACTGTCATGACATTTGAAAACGATAAGCGAGACCGCCACGCAAGTGATAAGGCACGGCAAATGGTTGCCGGTTGCACGAGGATCGAACGATGAAGAAGCTCTTGGTGTTGTCAATTGTGGGCGTCGGAATGTTGACGGCGACTGCGGCCTCCGCTGCGTCCAACAAATGGTGCGTCGACTACGGTTCGGCGAACAGCCTCGAGTGCGAGTACCAGACGCTGGCGCAGTGCCGGGCGAGCGCGTCGGGCGCCGGTGGAGAATGCACCGCCAATCCGGATCTGCTGTTCGCCAAGGCCCATCCGGCGACGGCGCACTGAGCCACTCGAGACGCATCCGGGACGCGCCGAGCTCATCGGCGCTCCCGCTTTCCTTGTATGCCCGAGCCCAATCCGGGCGATTGTCAAATCGGCCGAGCTGATCTCAGCAATGGCTCATTTGCCGCGGCGCCGAAGCCGTCTCGACATCCGATTGCATCGCAAGAACACCGGGCTCGTCCTTGCGCCGATGCGAAAGAGCCGCTCGGCTGCGCCCAGCCTGCGTCTTTCAAGAGCAACTCTCGGCTTAGCGCCCGCGCCCATTTGTTGACACCAGTCCAATATCTTTCCCTGTGAAACTGATCAGCCGTGCGGAGACCTGTCCTATTCCTGCGGACCCACCGTCACGGCGCCGATCGAATTGGCGGACGAGCGGGGAAGTTAACAACGAGCCGCGTCCCTGGTCGATTGTCTTCATGGCAGATCGTCGCGCCGATCCGCTCCGCAGCAAGGTCGATCACGCGGCTTCCAAACCCTGAGATCGATCGTGCGCCGGCCGGCATTCCACAGCCGGTGTCGGCGATCGACAAACGGCCCCAATCAGCCGCTCCACCGGCGAGGTGGATCACGATATCGCCCCGTTTGCCATCAACGTAGGCGTACTTGCAGGCATTCACGACAGCCTCGGCAACGATGAGGCCAAGGCTCGTCGCTGTTTCCGGTCTGACTGTCACGGGACGCAGATCGGCGACCAGCTTCCCCGAATTCAGAGACGGCAGGCAGAGAGGCCCGAGTTCCTCGGTCAAGGACGTCAGGTAGCTGGCGAGGTCGAGGCAGTCGACTTCGGGGGCGGAATAGAGCCTGCGATGCACGCCTGCGATGGCCTGGATTCTCACGCCCGCCATCTTCAAGCTCTGCCGCGCCCGGTCATCATGGATCTGCGTGCTCTCCAGCGAGATCATGGACGCCACCAGCTGAAGACTGTTGGCGATGCGGTGATGACTTTCGGCGTTCGCTTCGGAAGCGAACAGAGGCATCGGGAGCTTCGACATGCAATTGTCGACCTGACGCTCGTAGATCATTTGCCTATCTCCACATGGGTGGCACGACTATGCCAATCCGATCCGGCAACCGACACTGTACTCTGGTGTTAAATCAGCTCCTTTCACTCGCACGCTGGCCGACGCCGCTTGCAGCTTGCCGGCAGAGACAGGCTCAGCTGCCCAAGCTGTTCTCAACAGGCGCAGTGCCCCGCTCATCCCCCAAGCCATGCAGCGTCACGGCGTCCCGCCATTTTGCCGGTGTCGCGCCCGTGACCTTCTTGAACACGGTGGTGAAGTGCGCCTGCGTCTGGAAGCCGACTTGGATCGCGACCTGGACGATCGGCAGCTCTGTCTCCTTGAGAAGGTCCTTTGCCGCAGCAATGCGCCGCTGCAAGAGATATTGATGCGGTCGCATGCCGGTCGACTTGAGGAACAGCGCAGCGAAATGCATCCTGCTCAATCGCGCCGCAGCCGCCATGTCGGCCAATGTCACTTTCTCTCCGAGATGCGCGGTAATGTAGTCGCAGACCCGCCTGAGGCGCCATTTCGGAAGCCCGGCGCTCCCCGGCGGCCGCAGCTGCTGGATCGGCTCGACTTGCCCGTCGATGCTGAGGAGACGGACCATGGCGACGAGCCGAAGCGCGTCGGCATAGAGCGCAGAGAACTCCGAGGGGTCGCGCTCCGCGGCCGCGAGCGCCTCCGAGAGTCTGGTCACGACCGGATCTTGATCGGCGGAGACGCGGTGGTCGTCCTGGGAGGATCGATGCGCGACATCCGGAAAGCTCAAGAGAGTCTCTTGGCCGCCGTTCGCAGCACGGTGTCGCCATCCCTGCGGAGCCGCCGTGCCTGCGGCATCTACGCCGGTGACGATACTGATCGATGCGGCGATTCTCTTGAAATCGAACTTCTGAGACGGCGCGGATGCCCGCTCATGGTCCGGCTGATCAGGGGCTTCGGCTCGATGCTGGACGCAACCCGCCCTGCCGGGACCTGATTCGTCGGCGACCTGCCAAGACGGATACGACAACACTGACCTCCACATTGACGGTCACACGTCGCACGTGCGTATCCGTCCTATATGGAGAATAAGGCCGAGCCGACATCATACGCAGGTATGCGAAGGCTTACCGGCTCGAGCCCGCGGTCGGCATGTCGACATTGTGCCGCAGGGCTGCACTCACGCTCGTGATCTCGCGATTGCATCGATTGATGTCGCCGGCACGATCGGCATCGCGCGCGCGATCCAGCGCGCCGAGCGCCTGCACCAGTTCAGGATCGTCTTCTGCAACGGCCAGAGACCGTGGCGTCGGCTGATGGCCGCGCAGGGCCGACAGGCTCTCCGGTCGCCACGGCTGCGTCAGCGAGCGCGCCTCGATGGCCGCGTCGATGTTCGACTGCAGCATCGCAATCGAGCCGGCACATTGGCTGGCCTGCGCCGGACCAGATTCGGCGATGGACACGATCAGAATTGCAGCGATGGTCACTGTCCGGGTCACAGCGAGACTCCTTGTTTGGCTAAAGACGGGGCCGCGGCCGCTGGCCGGGTGCCTCCCTTGAGTGGGTGTTGCCACGGCCGTTCGCGCGTGTCGTGATCAAGACGATCAGTCAGTTCGACGAGAACCGACCGATCATCTTCCACGAACGTGTTGAATTTCGACGTTCGCACGATCTCAGCTCTGCGGGAAATCCGGCGACGGCTTGCTCTTGCCGCGAAACAGCCAATAGCCGTAGCCGATATAGGCCAGAATGACCGGCAGGATCACGACGATGGCGCCCGCGACGATGTGCTGCGTCCGTTGCATCGAGGAGGCCTGCCAGATGGTCATCACGCCCGGGATGGCCTCCGGCCACACGCTGGCGCCGAGCCCGGCGAGCGAGGTGACGAACAGCAGCAACGACAGCGCCAGCGGCGCCCATTCGCGCTCGCTCCAGCGCGTTAGCAGGACGCCGAACCAGGTGACCACCGCAATGATCGGCAGCGGCGCCAGCCACAGGAGATTCGGCCACGCAAACCAGCGCCCGGCAATCTCCGGTTTCGCGAACGGCGTCCAAAGGCTGATGAGCAGAATGGCGGCGCCGGAGCCGATCAGCGTCGGTAGCATCAATTCCCGGCCGAAATTCTGCGTCGACCCGCCGGTCTTCCAGACCAGCCAGCAAGCCCCCAGCAGGCCGTAGGCAGCGACCACCCCGAGCCCGGTCGCAATCGAAAACAGTCCGAGCCAGTCGAACGGCCCGCCCGCGAACGCGCCATTCGACACCGTGATGCTGCGTCCGACGAAGGCGCCGAGCACGGCTCCCTGGCAGAACGCGGCGATGAACGAGCCGACCGCGAAGGTCGCCGACCAGACGACTTCCAGCCGGCCACCCTGAGAGCGGAATTCGAACGCGACGCCGCGGATCACCAGCCCGAACAGCATCAGGCACAGCGGCACGTAGAACGCCGGCAGCAGGATCGCGAACGCCAGGGGAAATGCAGCCAGCAGCACCATCCCGCCGAGCACCAGCCAGGTCTCGTTGCCGTCCCAGAACGGTTCGAGCGTCGACATCATCACGTCGCGATCGGAGGCGCGCGGCGCAAAGGGAAACAGGATGCCGACGCCGAGGTCGACGCCATCCAGCACCACGTAGAGGCCGATCACGACCGCTGCGCTGACCGCGAAGAACGCGGCAAAGTCGAAGTTGGAGAGCATGCTCATTTCGCACCTTCAGCGGTTCGAGGAATCTGTCCGAGCGCCGCGGCCACCGTCGCCAATGGCACGGCCGGATGTGTCGGCAGTCCGCTCATCGGGCCCCGCCAGGCCAGCCGGCCCGCGTACCAGAAGAAGCCGAGCAGCAGCAGGTTGTAGAGGACAAAGGCGATCGCCATCGAGCTTGCGACCGCGCCGGTCGCGATCGGCGACACCGCCTGTGCCGTGCGGAACTGCCCGTAGATCACATAGGGCTGCCGTCCGACCTCCGTGACCACCCAGCCCGCGAGCGTGGCGATGAAGCCGAGCGGAATGCAGCCCATGCAGACATATTGGTACCAGCGCGCGGTGAACAGCCGACCGCGCCAGCGCAGATACAGCCCGGTGAAGGCGACGGCGAGCAGCAGCATGCCGCAGCCGACCATGACCCGGAACGCGAGAAACACGGGAAGCACGGGCGGGCGCTCCGATGCCGGCACCTCCTTCAATCCCTTGACCTCGCCATCCAGCGAATGCGTCAGGATGAGACTACCGAGCAGCGGAATCTCGAGCGCGTATTCGTTGCGTTCGGCCTTCTCATCCGGCCAGGCGATGACGTTGATCGGGACGCGTCGCGCCGTCTCCCAGCGCGCCTCGATCGCGGCGAGCTTCATCGGCTGATACTTGCGGGTGTTCAGGCCGTGCTGGTCGCCGATCAGCATCTGCGCGGGAACGAGCACCGCCATCAGGCCGAGGCAAACTGAAAAGGCCTTGCGGGCCGCCGGCTGATCGGCGGGACGGCCCCGCCAGAGCCAGAACGCGGACACGCCGACCACGACGAAACCGCCGGTAATGAAGCTTGCCGTCAGCATATGCGCCAGCCGGTAAGGCATCGACGGGTTCAGCACCACGCCCCAGAAGTCGGTCGCGACGAAGCGGCCGTCGGAGGCGATCGTGAAGGCGGTCGGCGTCTGCATCCAGGAATTGGCCGACACGATCCAGAATGCTGAAATCACCGTGCCGATCGCGACGATCAGGCAGGCCGCGAAGTGCAGCTTCTCCCCGACCTTCTCCTCGCCATAGAGCATCACGCCGATGAATCCGGCTTCGAGGAAGAAGGCCGTGAGCACCTCCAGCACGAACAGCGGCCCGATCACGTCGGCCGTCGCCCGCGCGTAGCCGGACCAGTTCAGCCCGAGCTGATAGGAGATGACGACGCCGGTGACCACGCCCATGCCGAAGGCGAGCGCGAACACCTTGGTCCAGAACCGCACCAGATGCCGATAGACGGGATTGTGCGTGCGCAGCCACAGCGCGCTCAAGACGACGATGAACCACGCGATCCCGATCGTAAAGGCCGGCCACAGGATGTGATAGCCGATCGTAAACGCGAACTGCAGCCGTGAGAGAAGCAACTGATCCATGTTTGATCCTGTTCAGTTCATGCGAGAAGGAGGGAACGGAGCGCAGGCGCCGCGTCTTCATGGGGCGGGACGGCAGCCGACGATGCCGTCGCGCGTCACGGCGCGATCTCCTGCCAGCGGCGCCTGGGCCCTGATGATCTTGACGGGGATCGATTTGTAGGACGGCGTCAGGCAGTCGGGATCGCGGAATTCGATCGCCACCAGCGGCTGGATCTCGGGGTAGTAGGACGCACAGCATCCGTCGGGCAGATCGTGGCTGACGAGGGTCAATCCCTGCACGATGCGATCGAGCCGTGCGAAGTCGAGCGCGGTGACCACGTCGACCACATCGCCCTCCGCGAAGCCGAGCCGCTCCAGTTCCCGCGGGTTCGCGAACAGCACGTCGCGACGGCCGAACACGCCGCGGTAACGGTCGTTGAGGCCATAGATGGTCGTGTTGTACTGATCGTGCGCACGCAGCGAGGTGAGCCGCAGCACTTCGGGATCCGCACTGGTCGCGTCCTCCTCGACACCGGCGAAGATCGCGAAATTTGCCTTGCCGTTGGGCGTGTTCCAGATCCGCATCGCCGCTGCATTCGGCAGCTGAAATCCACCGGGTTTGCGGATGCGATCGTTGTAGGCCTCGAACTCCGGGAACACCTGCTCGATCGCATCGCGGATCAGATCGTAATTGCCGGCAAGCGCCTCCCAATCGACGCGCGACCTGCCGGCGAGCGTCGCTTTGGCGATGCCGGCAATGATCGCCGGTTCGGAGCGCACCTGGTCGCTGGGCGGCATGAGAAAGCCGCGCGAGGCGTGCACCATGGACATGGAGTCCTCGACGGTGAGCGCTTGGCGGCCGGACACCTGGACGTCGTTGTCGGTGCGGCCGAGCACCGGTAACAAATAAGTCGTCCTGGCGGCCAGCAAATGCGTGCGATTGAGCTTGGTCGCGAGGTGCACCGCGAGGTCGAGCTGACGGAATCCCTTGAAGCAGGCCTGCGGGTCGGATGCGGCCATCGCCAAATTACCCCCCAGACAGATCACCGCCTTGGCGCGGCCCTCGCGCATCGCGGCGATGCTGTCGACCACCGAATGGCCGAAGGCGCGCGGCGGCTCGAAGCCGAACACGTCCCGGAGGCGATCGAGGAATTCGGTCGAAGGCCGCTCGGTGATGCCGACGGTGCGATCGCCCTGGACGTTGGAATGTCCGCGCAGCGGACAGATCCCCGCACCCGGCTTACCGATATTGCCCTTCAGCAGCAGCAGATTGGCGATCTGCTGCACGTTGGCAGTACCGGTGACGTGCTGGGTGATTCCCATGCCGTAGCAGACGATCGTGCTGTTCGAGGCGGCGTAGTCGTCCGCGATCGCCTCGAGATCGGCGCGTGACAATCCGCTGGCGCGCTCGATCGCGCCCCAGCTGCAACTTGCGAGATCGGCGGAGAACGCCTCGAACCCGGCGGTGTGGCCGGCGATGAACGGGTGATCGAGCAACGACGCCCGATCCGCGTCGCGTGCCGCTTCGTCCTTGGCGACCAGCGCCTTGCAAATCCCCTTCAGGGCAGCGGCGTCGCCTCCGACCTTGACTTGGAAATAGCGCGAGGCGATCGGCGTCGACGAGGTCGTTGCCATCTCGATCGGCGCCTGCGGCGCCTCGAAGCGCTCCAGCGCGCGTTCGCGCAGCGGATTGAGCACGATGATCTTGGCGCCGCGACGCGAGGCGTTGCGCAGCGGCGTCATCATCCGCGGATGATTGGTGCCGGGATTGTGCCCGATCGAGATGATGAGCTCGGCCTTGTCGAAGTCGTCGAGCGTGACCGTGCCCTTGCCGACCCCGATCGAACGTGGAAGGCCGACCGAGGTCGGCTCATGGCACATGTTCGAACAATCCGGAAAGTTGTTGGTCCCGAACTGCCGGCCGAACAGCTGGAAAAGGAAGGCCGCTTCGTTCGAGGCCCGTCCCGACGTATAGAGCTCGAGCTGATCGGGATGGTCGAGCGCATTGAGCCTGCCGGCGATATCGTCGAACGCGGCCTGCCACGCGACCGGTTCGTAGCGATCCGTCGCCGCATTGTAGCGGAGCGGATGCGTCAGCCGCCCCTGGTCCTCGAGCCAGTAGTCCGAGCGGGTCCACAGCGACGCAAGCGTATGCTGCGCAAAGAAGTCGGGGCCCGCGCGCTTGGGCGTGGACTCCCAGGTCACCGCCTTGGCGCCATTCTCGCAGAACTCGAACGCAGAGGTGTGCTTCGGATCCGGCCAGGCACAGCCGGGACAGTCGAAGCCGCCCGGCTGGTTCTGCTTCAGGAGCGTCGGAATGCCCTCGACGAGAAGCTGCTGCTGCTTGAGAGCCGAGGCCAGCGCCTTCAGTGCGCCCCATCCTCCCGCGGGATCCTCGTAGTCGCGAATTCCATCCGGGCGCTGCTTCGTCATGGTCGGCCTCCGCACATTTGTCGACTGGCCGGCGAGCGCATGACGGCTGCGCCATCATTTCGTTCGCCGGACTGGATACCTCGCCATCGCGGGCGCTTCCACGCGTTGCCCGCCTCTCGTCAGATGGAGATCTCGCGGCGGATGCGTTTTCATTTCGCATGATGTCTTGCGAACCGCTTGTCCGAGCATCGCATCGGCCCGAGGCTCGAGCCCCGGACAGACGAAGACGCGCCGCTCGAACGATGGCGCGTCCTCCTCGTGCGGACGTAGCCGTCTAGCGGGGCAACAGGTTCTGCTTGGCGAGATCGATCACCTCGTCGCCGCGCCCGCTCATCACCGCACGGATCAGCCACAGGCTGAAGCCCTTGACCTGCTCGGCACCGATGGTCGGAGGCATCGACAGCTCCTGCTTCGCCGTGACGACGTCCAGGACCGCGGGACCGTCATGCGCAAGGACCTCGGCGAGACAGGCTGGCAGCTCGCCGGGATCCTCGACCCGCACGCCATGAATTCCCATCGCGCGCGCCATCGCCGCGAAGTCGGGATTTTCCAGATCCGTGCCGAGCTCGACGAAGCCCGCAGCCTTCATTTCCAGCGCGACGAAGCCGAGGACGCCGTTGTTGAAGATGATGACCTTCACCGGCAGCTTCATCTGCTTCAGCGTGATCAGGTCTCCCATCAACATGGTGAAGCCGCCGTCGCCGGACAGGGAGATCACCTGGCGATCCGGCTGAGCCGCCTGCACGCCGATCGCCTGCGGCAGCGCATTGGCCATCGAGCCATGCACGAGTGAGCCGACCAGGCGGCGGCGGCCATTCATCTTCAGGTAACGCGCCGCCCAGATCGTCGGCGTTCCCACGTCGAAGCTGAACACCGCATCGTCAGCGGCGGTGTCACTGATCAGCTTCGCGAGATATTGCGGATGGACCGGCCGGCGCCCGGGCGTTCCCTTCGCGAGTTCGTCGAGCCCTTTTCGGGAGGCGACGTAGTGGGCGACGCTGTGATCGAGGTGGCCGCGGTCGGTCTTCGTCACCAGCTTCGGCAGCAGGGCCTCGATGGTCTCGCGGACACCGCCGACCAGGCCGAGCTCCAGCTTGCAGCGACGGCCGAGATTTTCGGCGCGGATGTCGACCTGCGCAATGCGCACGTGGCTCGGCAGGAATTGCTTGTAGGGAAAGTCCGTTCCCAGCATCAGCAGCACGTCGCAGGCATGCATCGCTTGATAGCCCGAGGGGAATCCGATGAACCCGGTCATACCGACGTCGTAGGGGTTGTCGTATTCGACATATTCCTTGCCGCCGAGCGCGTGCACGATCGGGCTCTTGAGGGCTTCGGCCAGCGCCATCAGTGGGGCATGGGCACCGGCGCAGCCGCGGCCGCAGAACAACGAGACCTTGCCGGCGTCGTTCAACAGCGTGGCGAGCGCGTCGAGCTCCTGCTCGGCGGGCGTCACCAGCGGCGCCGGCGGCAGCAGGCCCGCAGCCGGCGACACGCGCCGCTTGGACGCTTCACGCAACGCGACATCGCCCGGTATGACCACGACGGCGACGCCGCGGCGACCCACCGCCGCGCGGATCGCGTTCTCCATGACGTAGTCGAACTGCCCGGGGTCGGACACCAGCTCGCAGTACACGCTGCATTCGCGAAACAGGTTCTGCGGATGCGTCTCCTGGAAGTAGCCGCCGCCGATCTCCGCCGAAGGGATCTGCGCCGCGATGGCCAGCACCGGCGTCCGTGTCCGCTGCGCATCGTAGAGGCCGTTGATCAGGTGCAGATTCCCCGGGCCGCAGGAGCCCGCGCAGACGGCGAGCTCTCCGGTGACCTGGGATTCACCGGCCGCAGCGAAGGCCGCAACCTCTTCGTGGCGGACATGCACCCATTGGATTCCGCCGTGCTCGCGCAGCGCTTCCGTCAGCCCGTTGAGGCTGTCTCCGACCACGCCGAAGATGCGCCGGACTCCGGCCGTGTGAAGAGTTTCGACAATACGATCCGCAACATTGGGCATGCGCCCTGCTCCTTCGACTGGTCATGACGTCGTTGGCCTTCGGCGGCATCGCCTGGGGCCGAACCTGTCGGCAGGTGGAAAGTCCGTCGCGATTTCCCAAGCCCTCTTTCTCGGCGTTCGAACCGGCTGCACCTCTTCGAAGACCTGATCCCCCCTTCAACGTGCGATTTCGAAACGTCGCCTGACGCCGCCTCTTCATCTCTCGATCCAGCTCTCACGCATAGGAAAAGGCGGCGATAGCCGGCTTCTCGCTCGCAAGGACATCCTGACCATGCGCAACATGATCATCATCGCCGCGATGCTCGCCACCTCGGCAACGGCTGGAGGCCTGTGGTACGCGAGTTCCGGCGATTCACTCGCTGCAGCCGCTGTTGTCGCCGTGCCACCCGCGCCGGTGCCGGTGATCGCAGCCAAGGTCGCCCGCAGCGACGTGCCGATCTATCTGAAGGGCATCGGGACCGTGGTCGCGGACAAAACGGATGTGGTCCGCAGCCAGATCCAGGGCCAGCTCACCGAGATCAGCTTCACCGAGGGACAATTCGTCAAGGCCGGCGAGTTGCTGGCGCAGATCGATCCGCGTCCCTATCAGGCGGAGATCGCGCAGCTCAGCGCCAATCGCGACCGCGACACTGCGCAGCTCAGCAACGCTTTGGCCAATCTCAAGCGCGACACCCAGCTCGGCGACAAGGGCTTCGCCACGGCACAGCTGATCGAAAATCAACAGGCGCAGGTCACGCAGCTACAGGCGACAGTGAAGGCGGACCAGGCGCTCATCGACCAGGCCAGCATCCAGCTCGGCTATACGCGACTGACGTCGGCAATCCCCGGCATCACCGGCCTACGGCAGATTGACGTCGGCAACATCATCCATCCGGCTGATCCCAACGGACTGGTCGTCGTGACCCAGATCGAGCCGATCTCGGTCACTTTCGCGCTTCCCGAGACCGATCTGCCGCGGATCCAGGACCAGATGGCCCAGGGTCCGCTGAAGGTCATCGCCGACAGCCAGGACGGCAAGACCCGGCTCGATGAGGGAAAGCTGCTGCTCGTGAACAACCAGATCGCGCAGGGGACCGGCACCGTCGAGCTGAAGGCCGAGTTTCCAAATGCGCAGCACCGCCTATGGCCAGGCCAATTGGTCACCGTCAATCTGCTGCTGACGATGCGGAAGAACAGCCTCACCGTCGCCGGCTCCGCCGTGCAGCAAGGGCAGAGCGGCTCCTACGTCTATGTCGTCACAGCCTCGGGCACGGCTCAGTTGCGCCCCGTCACGGTCACCCAGATCAGCCAGGGCCAGGCGCTGATCGACAGCGGCCTTTCGGGCGATGAGACGGTCGTGGTCGACGGGCAGTCCCGTCTCAAGGACGGCAGCCCCGTGCAGCCATTGCACGGGAAGGCCGCGCGCGAAGCCGAACTGCAGAGCGCGGTCCAGGATGCCCTGCCATGAACCTCTCAGCCCCTTTCATCAACCGGCCGATCGCGACGTCGCTGTTGATGCTGGGCCTGCTGTTGTGCGGGCTGGCGACCTACAGGCTGCTGCCGGTCGGCGCGCTGCCGAATGTCAACTACCCGACCATCCAGATCTCGGCGCAGCTCCCGGGCGCCGATCCGCAGACGATCGCCTCGTCGATCGCCACGCCGCTGGAGCAGCAACTCAGCCAGATCCCGGGCGTTGTTCAACTGACGTCGTCGAGCGCGCTCGGCGTGGCCCAGCTGATCGTGCAGTTCGACCTTTCGCGCACCGTGGACAGCGCCGCCGTGGACGTGCTGGCAGCGATCAATGCCGCAAGTCCATTCCTGCCGCAGAACATTCCCTATCCGCCGACGATCAGGAAGGTGAACCCGGCGGAGACGCCGGTCATGCTGCTCGCGCTGACGTCGGACTCGCTGCCGCTCACCACCGTCGATGCCTATGCCGAGAACGTCCTGCTGCCGAAGATCTCGCAGATCCCGGGCGTCGGCCTGGTCGGTCTTGGCGGCCAGCAGAAGCCGGCGATCCGCATCCAGGTCAATCCCGAAGCGCTGGCGGCCCGTGGCCTGGCGCTCGAGGACGTTCGCAGCGTCATCGCCGGCGCCAATGTCGATCTGCCGAAGGGCACCCTCGACAGCCCCCGCGTCACCTATACGCTCAACACCAACGACCAGCTGCTCAAGCCGGAGCAATATGACTCGCTGATCGTCGCCTATCGCAACGGCGCACCGGTCCGAATCCGCGACATCGGCAAGGCCGTGGCAGGGCCCGAGAACGATCTGCTCGCCGGCTGGTACAACAGGGATCGCGCGATCATCCTGGCCATTCAGCGCGTGCCCGGCGCCAACGTCATCGAGACCGTCGACCGGATCAAGGCCCTGTTGCCGCAGCTTCAGGCCTCCCTGCCTCCGGCCATCAAGGTCTCGGTCGCCGCCGACCGGACGCTGACCATCCGCGCCGCGGTCTCGGACGTGCAGCATACCCTGCTGTTGACCATCGGCCTCGTCGTCATGGTCATCTTCCTGTTCCTGCGCAACCTCTGGGCCACCGTCATTCCCGCGGTGACCGTGCCGCTGTCGCTGGTCGGCACGTTCGCGATCCTCTATGTGCTCGGCTACAGCCTCGACAATCTCTCGCTGATGGCACTATCGATCGCGGTGGGCTTCGTCGTGGACGATGCCGTCGTGGTGATCGAGAACATCGTCCGCCATATCGAGAACGGACTTTCTCCGATGGAGGCGGCCGTCAAGGGATCGGGCGAAATCGGCTTCACCATCATCTCCATCACGCTGTCTCTGATCGCCGTTTTCATTCCGTTGTTCCTGATGGGCGGCTATGTGGGCAAGCTGTTCCAGGAGTTCGCCGTCACCATCACCGCCTCGCTGATCCTGTCGCTCGTCATCTCCCTGACGCTGACCCCGATGATGTGCGCGCGCCTGTTGAAGGACGAGAGCCGCACGCGACACGGACGGCTCTATCTGCTGTCCGAGCGGGCGTTCGATTCTCTCCTGGCGCTGTACGCGCGCGGCTTGAATGTGGTGCTCCGGCATCGTCTCTCGACGCTGCTGGTGATGCTCTCGACCATCGCGCTGACTTTTTATCTCTACACCGCGATCCCGAAGGGCTTCTTTCCGCAGGAAGACACCGGACAGATCGTCGGCATCACCGAAGCTTCTCAGGACATCTCGTTTCCGGCCATGTCGGAGCGCCAGCAGGCGATCGCCGGCGTGCTGTTGAAGGATCCGGCGGTGCAATCGGTCGCGAGCTACATCGGTCCGGGAGGACCGACCGCAACCCTGAACCAGGGCCGCATCTTCGTGATCCTGAAACCGCGCGCCGAGCGCGGCGTCAGCGTCGACCAGATCATCGCCCGGCTCAAGCCGGAGCTCGCCCGCATCCAGGGCATCGCGCTCTACATGCAGTCGGCGCAGGACATCACCATCGGCGCGCGGCTCTCCAAGACGCAATATCAGTACACCCTCACCGATGCGGACTCGGCCGAGCTGGCCCATTGGGCGTCGATCTATCTCGACCGACTGAAGCAGATCCCGGGGATCACCGACGTCGCCAGCGATCAGGCCAATGCCGGGCCGCGTCTGGACATCACCGTCGACCGCGAGGTGGCGTCGAGCTACGGCATCCTGCCGTCGACGATCGACAACACCCTCAACGACGCTTTCGGCCAGCGTATCGTCTCGACCATGTTCACATCGCTGAACCAGTATCACGTGATCCTGGAGGTCGATCCGCGCTTCCAATATGGCCCAGACGCGCTGAATCAGATCTATCTGCCGTCGTCCGGCGGACAGCAGGTGCCGCTCGGCACCTTGGTCCAGAGCAAGATCGTGCCGTCTGCGATCCTCGTCAATCACCAGAGCATGTTCCCCTCGGTCACGCTTTCCTTCAATCTGAAACCGGGTGTGGCGCTCGGCGACGCGGTCGCGGCGATCAAGGCGTTCGAGCAGGCGTCGGGAAAGCCAAAGTCGCTGGCGACCTCATTCCAGGGCAATGCCCAGGCGTTTCAGACCTCGCTGTCCGGCACGCCGCTGCTGATCGGCGTCGCGCTGATCGTCATCTACATCATCCTCGGCGTGCTCTATGAGAGTCTGATTCACCCGATCACCATTCTCTCGACCTTGCCGTCGGCGGGCATCGGCGCGCTGCTGCTGCTGATGGCGGTGAAGATGGACCTCAGCGTGATCGCCTTGATCGGCATCATCCTGCTGATCGGAATCGTCAAGAAGAACGGCATCATGCTGGTCGACTTCGCGCTCGATGTCCGGCGCACCCAGGGACTGTCGGCACCGGACGCGATCTATCAGGCCTGCACCTTGCGCTTCCGGCCGATCCTGATGACGACGACGGCGGCGCTGCTCGGTGGCCTGCCCTTGATGCTCGGGACCGGGACCGGATCGGAGCTGCGTCAGCCGCTGGGCTATACCATCGTCGGCGGCCTCCTGCTGTCGCAGATCCTGACGCTGTACACGACGCCGGTGGTCTACCTTTATCTCGATGCCCTCGGCGATTGGCTAAGCCGGCTGCGCCCATCGACGCCAAGCCGGCCCGATGCCGGCGCAGAGTCTGCTCCGGCACAGGCAATCCCAGGGGGCGATGACACGCCGGAGCCTGGCAGGCTCAAGCAAGCCGTCGCGTCCTAGGGCCGTCAAAAAGTCGTCCCCAATCGAGGATCAACTCGCGTGCAGACAATCCCGATCGAGGCGTATCTTCTCGTCGGCCTCGGCGGCGCCATCGGCGGAGCCTCCCGTTTCATCGTGTCGGACGGCATAGCGCTGCGATGGGGCACGACGTTCCCCTGGGGCACGCTGGTCGTCAATGTCACCGGCGCCCTGCTCATCGGCATGGTCGTTGCATTGGCGCGCGTCCATGGGGGCGTGTTTGCCGGCGCCTCCACGCATGACCTGGTCATCACGGGCGTGCTCGGCGGGTACACCACCGTCTCGTCGTTCAGTCTTCAAACCGTCAATCTCGTTCTGGACCACCGCACCGGGCTTGCGGCGCTCAACGTGATTGCATCGACCGTGCTCTGTCTGGCCGCGGTGGCGGTCGGCTATTTCGGCACGGTTGCTGTCGCGGGTCTAGGAGCGTGACAATGTCGGCCTCGCGCCTCGTCCTCTGCATGGCCGTGGGTCTTGGAAGCGCGCTGGGTGCGCTGTCACGCTACGGCACGACGTCGCTCATGGCGGAGCTGTGGGGCGGCGACCTCCTGGCGACGGCCTTCGTCAACATCGCCGGCTCGTTCATCATCGCCCTGTATGCTGTGCTCACCGACTCGCGCGGCCCCTTTCCGATGGGCGAGGTCTCACGTCAGTTCGTCATGGCCGGGTTCTGCGGAGGCTACACGACACGCTCGCTGATGAGCTGGGAGACGTTCATAATCATTCTCGATCATCATGCGTGTCGTGGCGCCGCCTATGTGTCCGGCGTCGTCGCGATGTCGTTGCTGGCAGCCGCATGCGGATATCGACTTGGCCGACGATTTAGCCGCCCAACCCCGCCCGCTGCCGTCGAAGAGTGCCGCGCGCTGTCTTGATCGTCCGCCTGCGTCGAAAAGAGGTCCGCGTGCTTCGAGCGCCGTGAGCTTTCCAGGCTCGGGCGTGCAATCGGAAAACCGCGCTCCGCCGATTCTCATCATCTCGGTCATGCGCTTTCGAACGAGGGCGCGATGCACCTCGATCCCCGAGACGAACCGCAGCGGAGAATTTTAATGTCGACATCAGCCGATCTTCAACCCATTCGCGGCGCTTACGGCGCAAGCGATCCCGGTCCGCGCAATTTCGAGCTCGACCGGCAGAACCCGGATATTCTGCGTCCGCCGCCGACCGACAACGGCTCGATCCCGAATCTGAAATTCTCCTTCGGCCTGGCGCATAATCGTCTGGAAGCGGGTGGCTGGGCGCGCGAGGTCACGGTGCGCGAACTGCCGGCGGCCAAGGGCATGGCCGGCGTCGACATGCGGCTCGGCCCCGGCGTGGTCCGCGAACTGCATTGGCACAAGGAGGCCGAGTGGGGCTACGTGCTCGAAGGCCACTGCCGCGTCACCGCCGTCGATCCCGATCGCGGGGTCTATGTCGACGATCTCGAGGCCGGCGACATCTGGCTGTTTCCCTCCGGCACGCCTCACTCCATTCAGGCGCTGGCGGAAGGCTGCGAATTCCTGCTGGTGTTCGACGACGGCAATTTCTCCGAGAACGAGACGCTGCTGGTTACCGAGCTGATGGCGCATATGCCGATCGAGGTCGTCGCCAAGAACTTCGGAGTCGCCGCGCAGCATTTCTCCAACCTCCCGGCGAAGGAGAAGTACATCTTTCCGCTGCCGGGGCCGCCGCCGCTCGACGACGTGCTCGCCAGGCTGCCGAAGACCCGGCCCGCAATGCCGTTCACGATCCACCGCGGGGACCTCAGGCCGACACAGTGGGACGGCGGCCGCACCACAGTCATCGATGTCAGGAATTTTCCGGTCACCAACATGGCGGCGCTGATCATCGATCTCGAGCCCGGCGCGCTGCGCGAGATTCATTGGCACCCCGACGCCGACGAGTGGCAGTACTACATCCAGGGCGAAGCGCGCATGACGGTGTTCGACGCCACCTCCAAGGCGCGGACGTTCAACTATCGCGCCGGCGACGTCGGTTATGTGCCGAAGACGCTCGCGCACTACATCGAGAACATCGGCACGACGCCGGTCCGGGTGTTGAATGTCTTCAACACGCCGCGGTTCAAGGACGTCCCCCTAAACCAGTGGCTGGCGCTGACCCCGCCGGACCTGGTTCGCGGCCATCTCGAACTCGATGACGTCGCGATGGCCGCCCTCGATCCGAATCCCCGCGGCGTGGTGCGCTGACGTCCTCCGCCCGGCCCACCGCTTGCGTGCAGGCGACTGCGCGCAAGCGTCATCTCCGCACGGTTGTGCGAGGCAAGGCCGCACACAAAACAGGCATTTGGCCCCTTGATGAGAAGCAAGCCGGCGCGATCCGCGCCACACCTTGTCACTCCGGCTGGCCGCCTAACACCTAGATTTAATGTTCTCTCGGGAAAGGCCTCGCTACCTCTACGACAGAGTACAACGCCACCCGTGGAGAGTCTCATGGCCTCATCACTTCCCTCCCCTGCTCCTGCCCCTGCACCGGCCTACAGCAGCCTCGCGTCCTTCGACGAGCACGACTACATGCGCGCGATCCAGCGCTATCCCATGCTGGAGAAGGACGAGGAAGCGAGGCTGTGGCAGCGCTGGCTGACGCAGCGCGATCGCGCCGCGGCGGATGCGCTGGTCACGAGCCATCTCCGGCTGGCGGCGAAGCTGGCCCGTGACTACAGGCGCTACGGTTTCCCGCTTGGCGACCTGATCGCAGAGGCCAATGTCGGGCTGATGATGGCGCTCGACAAGTTCGATCCCGATCGTGGCGCGCGCTTTGCGACCTGCGCCGTCTGGTGGATCAAGTCGGCGATCTACGACTATGTCGTGCGGTCCTGGTCGCTGGTCCGCATCGGCCGCACGCCGGCACAGAAGAAGCTGTTCTTCCGGCTGCGCGGTGAGCTTCGGCGCATCCGGCCCGAGCACCACGGCGCCCTGACGAAGGAGCTGGCGGAGGAGATCTCGACGACGCTCGAGGTCCCGCTGCGCGACGTGATGGAGATGGAGCAGCGCCTGTCCGGCGATCTGTCGCTGAATGCGCCGCTGTCCGATCTCGACGAGAGCGGCGAGTGGCAGGACCTGATCGCCGACGACACGCCCAATGCCGAGGCCATCCTAGCGGGCCACGACGAGCTCGATCGCCGGCGTGGCGCCTTGCAGGAGGCGCTGGTGCAGCTCGATGCGCGCGAGCGCTATATCTTCTCGGCGCGGCATCTCGGCGAGCGTCCGACGAGCTTCGAGGCGATCGGCCAGAAGCTGTTGATCTCGGCGGAGCGGGCGCGGCAAATCGAAGCACGGGCGTTTGCAAAGGTCGCCACCGCCGCCCGCCGGACCTGCGCTGCGTCGGCGGCCTTGCGTGACGGCCATCGATCGTTAAAGGCGTTCCCGGTGCCGCTCGGCCAGATGCCAGCGAGCGGCGCGGCACACGCAACGATATGAGCTTGCCGCCCGAAGGCGAGCGGCAGAGAGGGTCGGGATGACCAACGCCGAACTGTACGGCACGCGATTGGACGAGCATTGGCGCGGCCAGAGCTCGGTGAGCTCGCTCCTGGTGAAGGGACGCTCGAACAACGACATCACGGTCGCGCGCGTGATCGCCGGGCCGGGCTTCGGATTCGTCGAGCATGTTCCTCCCGAGGAGGGCTATGCCTTCTCGCTGGAGCTGATCGACTACCAGAAGGGAGAGCTCTGGCTCGGCGGCCGCAACACGCCGCAGACGAACCTGCTGCGGAATCACAGCGTGTTCTTCGATCTCCGGAACGGCGTCGACGCCAAGCTGGAGGATCCGTTCGACTTCGTTCACTTTCATATTCCGCGACGCTATTTCGCAGACCTCGCCGCCGCCGGCGGCATGTCGGCGGCCGACGAATTGCGCGTCGAGAGCGGCCACGGCTTCTTCGATCCGGTCCTGATGCATCTGGGGCTGGCGATGCTGCCCGCGCTCGACCGGCCGGCGGAGGTCAACCAGCTGTTCCTCGATCACACCATGATCGCGCTGTGCAGCCACATCGCGGGCACCTATGGGGTCGCGATCGAGCCCCGGGCGGTCGCCAAGGGACTTGCGGGATGGCGCCTGCGGCGGGCCAAGGATTTGATCGCGAGCCGCCTGAACGGCGACATCTCGATCGCGGAGATCGCGGCCGAATGCGGACTGACGCCGAGCTATTTCGCGCGTCAGTTCGCCGAGGCGACCGGCACGACGCCGCATCGCTGGCTGCTCAAGATGCGGGTCGAGCAGGCCAAGCAGCTGATGGCCGAGGGGCGGCTGTCGCTGGCGGATGTGGCGATGGCCTGCGGCTTTGCCGACCAGAGCCATTTCACCCGCGTGTTCTCGCGCGAAACCGGCGCGACGCCGAGAGCCTGGCGGGATCAATTGCGGCGCTGACCCCGCCGGCCAAACCGCTCCGATTTCAGTCCAGCAATCGGCAATTCGTTCAAGACGCAGGACCTCAGGGCGGGCCATCGTCATCGCCGAGGATGGGTGAGCGGCTGAGCCGGAGCCTCGCCCCTCAAGCAGAAAAGGAGCCCATGGATGCGAGACGCGCCCATTTCCGCCCGGCAGATGCCCAGCGGGCTGTCCGGGCGCTGGTCCGACGGCACGAACCCGCCCGGCCCATGCGCGCCGACGGCTGACCGCCGCTCCGATGATGCGCGCGACGGCGAGCGCCGGGCCGGTGCGACCGATGCGACCGCGGCCCTGCACCACTACGCCGCTCATATCTCGCGTGAGCTCCAGCATCCCCTGACCAGCCTGGTGTTCGACGCCGAGGCTGCGCTGCGCTGGCTCAGGCGTCCCCAGGCCGACATTGCCGAGGCGATCCGCGGCCTGGAACGCATCCGCGACTCCGCGCTGCGCGCGACGCGAATCGCCCGCTCGCTGCGAACGGTCGCCGCTCACGAGAGTCCCGCACTGGCTGCCGTGCTGATCGAGGATGCGCTGGACGCGGTCTTGCGGAGCGTCGCCAAGGATCTCGCGCGGCACCGGATCGTGGTCGACCGCGGAGTCCCTGCGACGCCGAAACATGTGCGCGCCGATCGCGAGCAGTTGCAGCAGGTTCTGCTCAGCCTCGTCGCCAACGCCATCGACGCGATGGCCGATGCGGCCGGCGACCGGGTGCTCACGATCGCGATCTCCGACCTTGGCGACACCGTCCGCTGCAGCATCGCCGACAGCGGCGCGGGGATGGCCGCGGAGGTGCGCGACGCCGCGTTCGATCCGTTGTTTTCCACCCGGCCCGACCGGACCGGCCTCGGCCTGACGATCGCGCGCGCGATCGTCGAGGCGCATGGCGGGCAGCTGATCGCGCAATCCGAGCCCGGGGGCGGCAGCACGCTGTCGTTCGAGCTCGGATCGGCGGATTGAACGGCTTGCCCGCAAGGCGTTGAAGGCAACGTGTTCGATCTCAGTCACCCCCGCGAATTGTGGCCGGTGCGGCCGGCTTCGTAGAGGAACCAGACGCGGCGCTCGGCGTCGTCGATCCAGTTCTCGATCAGGCTCGCGGTCGCGACGTCGCCATGCTCATCGCAGAGCTCGTGCACGCGGCGCAGCTCGCGCGTCAGCTGCTGATTGTCGCTGCGCAGCTCGGCCAGCATGTCCAGCGGATCGACGTAATCGGCGTCATTGTCGGCGATGCGCTGGCTGCGGACGATCTGTCCGATCGAGCGAAGCGCCATCCCGCCGAGCTTCCGCGCGCGCTCGGCAAGCGGATCGGTCATGGCGAAGATCTGGTCCGACTGCTCGTCGAGCATCAGATGATAGTCGCGGAAATGCGGACCGGACATGTGCCAGTGAAAATTCTTGGTCTTGAGGTAGATCGCGAAAACATCGGCCAGCAGCGCGCGCAGCGCCGCGGTGATGTCGCGCGTCGCATCGGACGACAGGTCGGTCGGGCTGGCGAGGTCGGGGCGGACGGGCGATGGCATGACTTCAGGTCCTTCATGATGGAGATCGGCGGGGCGGCACGCGCGGCGCTCCCGTCGATCTAGGCATGAGCACGGCGCGGCCGTATCCGATCCGCACGGACGTTTGCGCAAACGCACGCCGGCGGCGTCGCAATCCACGATCGGCGTGATGGCCTCAGGCCTCGCGGCGCTCCGCGCGAACACCGAGCAGGTCCGCCATGCGCACCAGCTCGGCGAGCGACTTCGCCTGCATCTTGCGCATCATGTTGCCGCGGTGGATCTTGACGGTGATCTCGCTGAGCGACAGCTCCCAGGCCACCTGCTTGTTCATCAGCCCGGCGGTGACGAGCTGCATGACCTCGCGCTCGCGCGAGGTCAGCGCGTCCCAGCGCACGCGGACGCTGTTCTCGCGATCGGCCTCGCTGCGGCGCTCCCGTGCCCGCGAGACGGCCTCGCCGACGGAGTCCAGCAGCGCGGTGTCGTCGAACGGTTTCGGCAGGAAGTTGACCGCGCCCGCCTTCATCGCCCTGACGGTCATGGGAATGTCGCCATGCCCGGAGATCAGGATGATCGGGATCGCCGCGTCGCTGGCGACCAGCTCCTGCTGGAATTCGAGGCCATCGGCTTCACCGAGCCGGATATCGAGGATCAGGCAGGATGCGGCGTCGCCGGCATCGGAGGCGAGAAATTCGGCCGGCCCGGCGAACACGCTCACCCGGTAGCCGGCCGAGCGCAGCAGGCTGCTGAGGGAATTGCGAACGTCTTCGTCGTCGTCGACGACGCAGATCAGCGGCAGCTCCTGCCCGTTCGGCGGCCGCGTCATGACGCCGGGCCCGATGGATCCGGCCGGTCCTCGCCGGCCGTGGCCTGCCGCAGGATCGCCTCGACGTCCTGCAGCAGGAGTTCGGGATCGACCGGCTTCTCGACGAACCCGGCCGCGCCGAGATGATCGGCTTCCGCGCGGGCCTCCGGCGTCGAATAGGCCGTCATCACGATCACCGGCATCCGGATGCCGCGGCGCAACAGCTCGCGATGCAGCCCCAGCCCGGTCATCCCGGGCATGTGCAGATCCGTGATCAAGCAGGCAGCGTCAGCGATGGTCGCGGACGACAGGAACATCTCGGCATTGGCAAAACCGGCGACCCGCAGCCCGACCGAGCGGAGGAAGCTGGAGATGCTTTCCCGCACGTCATCATCGTCGTCCACGATGCAGATGGTCATTGCCTGCGCCAATCTTGTCTCCTGCCGCATCCGCGTGCCCAGCCCATCATGGTATGACGGCTTCCCCCGCCGGAGCCCATCATATCAAGATATGGGTCGCAATCGCCGCGCCCCCTCTTGCCGCCCTTGCGCGGCAAGGCGAACGCCCAGCGTAGCGCCGGGTCCGTCGTGATCGAAGCCCGGGTTCCCGGCGCTGTGGCCTTCGATGATGGTGCGCCAGATCGACAATCCCCTCCCTTCCAACGAGGTCGACTTTATGGGCCGAGCCCCTGCTCAATTCAGCGATGACTCCGCTTGCAAACGAGCTTCGGATTGTTCCGGTTCGTACGCGACGGCTGCGACGGGATCGAACCGCCGTGCGCCATCTGCTGCGGATGTCGTCGTAGCGCTCCGGCGAGGAGCGAAGGCACGGCTGTCATATCGCTCCCGTCTGCCCCGCGGCCTTCTCAATCGGAGCGCCCGCGATCCTCTCGCGCTCCCTCCCGCCGCATGTCTCCACGTGTCAAACAGCAGGCATGGTTTCGCCGTCTCGCGGCGAGATCCGCCCGAGCTTTGTCATCGATCGACCTCTTCCTCCAACGAAGAGGCGCAGGGAAGACCGGGTATCGACTGATACCCGCGGTCCGCGTGCAGCAGATAAGCACGCGGCAGAACCACAGGTTCAGCCCAATATCCGGCCTTCCCTGCGCGACGGTTTTGCGGCTTATAGGCGCTCTCCCCGGGGACCGGCTGTCTTGCCCCCGTCACCAGCGGATCATCACCACCGGCTTGGTCTCAGCGTCGGGAGACCCGGACCACGCCACTTCGCCGTCGCCTCGCTCCGTTCGTCGGCACGGGCTTTTGACACCCGGCTGCGGAGCAACGCGCCCATCGCCTCTCCGGCTCGACGCTTCATGACGATCGCGAAACGTCCCTCTTCAGCGAGCCGGGATGCGCGATAATGTGCAGGTGATTTGCCCGACGTGACAAGTGATAAGTGCGCGACAAACTGGCACGACGGGCAGTTAGCGCATGCGGGGCATGCCGGACATGCGCGCGTTGCCCGTCGGCCGCTGACCGATACCGAGATCAAGCTGAACCGACGCGTGCTGTCCGCCTGCGCTGCGCGGGGCGACGGTCAGCACCTCAATGGCGGAAATTGTCTTCGATCGCGATCAGAAGAAGCAGCACGTTGTAGTTAAAACCGGCAATGCCAAAGGCTCGCTCAGATTTTACGCTGGTCGAGAGGGCGACTCTGTCCGGACCGAACTAAGCGTAGCCCAGGTGAAATAGCGGAGATTCGTTTGATTGACGCCGAACATTTCAACAGCCCGCGCACCCTTCATCCGACTAGAACTTCAGATTGAGCCCGGCGCGGAACGACTGGTCGCGGAGAGACTGCGACACCTGTGTGGTGTAGGAGAGATTGACCGTCGCCTGCGCCGATATCCGCGCGTCGAGCCCGGCCTCGACCACGGCGGTGTTGCGGGCAAGCGGCGTTCCAGTGATGGCGACGGGAACGGCGTCCCCGAAACTGACCATCGTGATTGGTGCGACGGTGCCGAACGCGTGGCGCCATCCGACGGTCGCACGGGCCGTGGTGGAGACGCCGGCGAAATCGAAGCCGGTCGCGGCATGCGTGCCGAGTGTGGTGAATGTCGTCTGTGCCGTTGGATTATGTCCAGTCAGCGCAGCAGCGCCGCCCGCCTCGCGAAAGGCATCGCTCGCGATATTGACGTAGGCAGCGCCGGCGAACGGTTCGAGATCGAAGCGACCCATCTGCATGCGATAGCCCAGCTCACCAAACACCTGCGTGGTCCAGGTGCCGTACGAAGAGGTCAGCCGATCGGCGAAATTGGGCAGCGCGATGGTCCGGCTCGCAGCCAGGTTCTGCCGGCTGCTAGCCAAGCCCGCGCGGAGCGCCAGTGCGCTCCATTCGGTCCCCGCATAGAGACCGACATGGGCGTTGTCGCTCGTGCCCGAGGCTCCGAGCGCCGTCACGTCAAGTCGCATCTGGCTGTAGCCTCCGACGAATCCGACGCGCCAGTCGCTGTCGCCGACGCGGGCATCGGCGCCCGCGAGCACGCCGCCGGTGGAGCGGCTCACGCGCGAGGCATTGCCGTCACTGTGGAGATGACCCCACGCGCCGAGCGCCTGGCCCCAGACCACGACGTCGTGAGTGGGCGTACCCGCCGGCTGAGCGGCGTCGGCGGCCGCATAGGCCATCATCGGCAGGGACGGTGCGCCTGCGGTCGCGAACGCGCTGCGCAAGCGGTCCATCACTCCGTCGCGCACGATGTGACTGTCCTGCAGCAGCACGGCGCGGCTCGAGGCATGGATCTCGCCGGACAACTGGTCGAAGGCGTGGCGCGCGGTCGCTTCGTCCGTCTGCAGCACGGCGCTCCACACGGCGTTGCCGCTGCCGAGATGGTCGATGGCCGCGCCGATGGCGCGCTGGTTCGGCGTGGTGCCGACAGCAGCAAAATCCGTACTGTTGCGGGTCAGCGTCAGGGTCACGCTCTGCGGATCGTAGCTGAGGCTCGGCGTCAGGAAGGCCAAGTTGGAGCTGACATCGGCGAAGGTGCCGGAGAGCCCGCCCGCTGCGGTGAGGATCGTGTAGTTGGTGTGCAGCCCGTAATTGCCGCTTCCGGCGAGGACATTGACGTGGGCGCCGGACAAGGTCGCCAGTCCGCTCGCCACGATGGTGTCGTGTTGTCCACCGGCGTTGACCTCGACCTCGTAGATCGAACCGGGCGAAAAGACGAGACTGCCTGCGGCATTGAGCGTACCGATCGAGTTGCCCGGCGCAATGGTTGCACCCGCGGCGAGCGTCACGGGTCCGATCGTGCCATTGCCTTGCAGCCGCGCCCCGGCGTCCACCGCGAGCGTGCCGCCGAGCACGCCATTCACCGCCAGCGTGCCGGCGGTAACCGTGGTCGCGCCGCTGAACCCGCTGCCGTCGCCGCCGAGTGTGAGCTTTCCGTCGCCGCTCTTGGTGAACGAGCCGCTGCCACTGATCACGCCGTCGAAACCGACGACCGTGCCGGCTGCGGTGTCGATCGCGCCTGCGCCCGTGAAAGCCAGGCCGCGCGCGCTGGTGAAGCTGCTCAGCGTGCTCAGCGCGCCGCCGCCGAAGCTGATGGCGCTGCCGGCGGCGCCGAGATTGTTGTCCGCGGAGACCTGGAGCACGCCACCCTTGATGGTGGTGCCGCCCTGATAAGTATTGGCGCCCGCGAGCACCAGCGTGCCTGCGCCGGATTTCGTCAGGCCGCCGGCCCCGGAGAGCGCCTGGTTGAGCATGAACGTGTTCGCCACGTCGGCGATGTCGAACCCGCCGCCGCCGGCTGCGAGCGTGATCGCACGGGAGGTCCCCGAAAACGACGTTCCGGTGACCTGCAAGGTTCCGCCGCTGAATGTCAGTGCGCCGCTGGCAAGGCCCAGATTGGTGTCCGACGAGACCGACACGGTGCCGCCGGTGAGAAACGTACCGCCGCTGTAGCTGTTGCTGCCGGTGAGCACCAGCGTGCCGCCACCGGCCTTGCTCAACGCGGTGCCGCTGCCATCGACGACCGTCGATGCGATCGTGGCGGAGATGTTGTTGTCGACATTGAAGACGCTGGCATTGCCGCTGGCGGGCGCGATTGCCAGCGAGCCGCCGCTCAGCGTGTAGCCGTTGGTGGAGAATTGCAGCGTGTCGAAGCTCTGAGGGCCGGCGACCGTCACCAAGCCGCCAGCCGCGCCGGCGAACACGCCGACCGATCCGCCCCAGAGGCCGTTGATCGCCGCCTGTCCGGGACTGCCGGTCCAGTTGGTGCCGGCGGCGCTCCAGCTGCCCGCACCGCCGTTGACGGTGCCATTGCCGGTGCTGTCGGCGCCGTCCCAGAACTGCAGGTTCTGTCCGGTGCCGAGCACTGACAGATTGACCTGGCCGGGAATCGTGGTCTCAAGCTGCGCGGTGGCGATCGTGAAGCCTGAGGTGGTCGACGTCAGCACCTTGGCCGCGAAATCGCCAGACAGCGTGCCGCCATAGGTGAACAGGCGATAGAAGCCGGCCGCGGCAATCCGTGCGTCGAGGGTGCCGCCGAGCGTGAGGTCGTTGCTCACATTGACGAGGTCGTTGCCGGTCGCTGGATTGCTGCCACCGACCACGCCTGGCGTGTTCAGCTCGAAGATCGAGGTCGCTCCCGAATGAAGCGTGAGATCTCCCGCGACGCTCAGCGTGCCCGGCGAGTTGCCGGCCGACAGCGTCCCGTTCACCACGGTCGACGACACCGCTCCGGAGCCGCCAAGCAGTGCGCCCGCGGCGACAGTAACGCCCGAGGAATTGGCGATTGAACCGTTGACATACAGCGAGCCCGCGCTGACGGTGGTCGCACCGGTGTAGCTGTTGCTCCCGGACAGCGTGAGTGCGCCGGTGCCGACCTTGGTCAGCGCGCCGTTGCCGTCGATCTCGCCGGCGAACACGCCGCTGCCATTGTTGGTCCCCGTAGTCAGGCTTCCTGAACTCAGATGAACGAAGGATCCGGCGCCACCGGCCAGGGACCCGATGGTCTGATCGACGCCGAGCGCAAGACTCGAGCCGGCATCATGCAGCGTGATCCCGACAGAGTTCGACAGCCCATTGGCGGTGCCGAGGCTGAAGGTGCCGCTGTTGTAGACGTCGATCGTCGGCGTATTCAGCAGGGTGCCGTTACTGGTGACGCGCAGGACGCCCCCGTCCACGACAGTTGCGCCTGAATAGCTGTTGATGCCGTAGAGATCCTGGACGCCCGTCCCTGTCTTGACCAGGCCGCCGCTACCGGTGATGTTGCCGAAATAGCCAGTATTGTTGTTGGCTCCCCCGAGCGTCAGCGTCGCCGTGCCCAGGGCAACGGTGGTCCCGCCGTTGCCGTTGATGCCGCCGACACTCTGGTCGAAATGATTCAGATCGTACGTGCCGCCCCAAACGATGAGCGCGCGCGTCGCGGCGATGGCGTTCGCCGTGCCCATCCGCAGCGTGCCGCCGTTCAGCGTCGTATCGCCGCTGTAGCTATTGGTGCCGCTCAGGGTGAGGGTGCCGGTGCCATTCTTGGTCAGGCCGCCCGCGCCGTCTATGACGCCGGAAAAGGTGGTGCTGGTGTTGTCGTCGCCCGCGGTCAGCGTCTGCCCAGCGGCGATCACCAAATTGCCCGCCCCCGCAAGCGAGCCGACCGTCTCGCTGGTGTTCAGATTATATGTTCCGTCGACCGTCAGCGGAGCCGTGGCGCTCATCGTCGCGCCGCCCGACGTTGTCAGTGTTGCGCCGCTGTCGACCAGATAGGCCCGGATGGAACCTGCCGTCCCCGTCCAAGTGGTGGTGTGCAGAAATGTGAGCAAGCTTGCGCCCGTGATGCTGCCGGCATAGTTGCCGCCGTCCACGGTGATCGGGGCGCCGAGGTTGCCGATGTTGCCGCTCCCTTGCAGGTTGCGAACCTGACCTGCATTGCCATTGAAGTCGAGCGAGGCGGTTGCGGCCACCGTGGTGCTCGCGAAGCCGCCGAGCGCAACGGCGAATTGCCATCCGGACAGCACATAGCCCCCGTCAATATGCACCGTGGGCTGCCCGTAGTTGGATATGGAGTTGACGACGATCGTGCCTTGCTCGCTCGCGGAGCCCAAGTGAAACGAGGCGTTAGTGCCCAGCCGTCCCAGAAAGACGGTCACGGAGCCGCCGTTCTGAACGGAAAGCGTGCCGGACTGGTTGTCGTCGACGCTGATATAGGCTGCAATGCTCGAGAGCGAGGAGACCGCGCTCAGCTGTCCGCCCTGCAGGTAGATCGGTGAACCAAACTGGTTGGGGCTGGAGATCGTCTGATAGTTGGTGATGTAGGTCTGCGCGTAGCCGGCGCTGGTGTCGATGATGAGCCAGCTTGCGCTCGCCAGCAGCGCGGCGCGCCACGAAGGCACACATCGTCGCTCGTGAAAATAGAAATCGCGGGACGTTGATGGGCCCGTCGCTGGCATTCGCGCCATGTTGTCAACCACGTCTTGCAAAGGTCCACGATCGCGGCGATCGCGCTCGACTCGAATGCTTGTAAATTGCACGTCGTGTACCAAGCAACGGAAGATCAGAAGCATGCAGTTTTTGTTCGGTGTCTTCGCGGGAACCCGACGATTCTCCCCGGGGTGGAACCCGTGCGGAGCTGTTCCGGAGCGAAGCGGTGCCGTTGAACAGTGCGGCATGACTGACCTTCGCCCACGCCGCGGAGAGGCTTCAGATCACCTGTGCGATGGCCCGCCTCGCAGGCGAGATCGCACGGATGCGCGTTATAAGTTTCAAACGGCAGGCATGGCTCAGCACTCCCGCGGCGAGATGCGCCCGAGCTTTGCGATCGATGGACCTCTCCTTCCGAAGAAGAGGCGCAGAGAAGACCGGGTATCGGCTGATACCCGCGGTCCGCGTGCAGCAAACAAGCACGCGGTAGAACCACAGGTTCAGCCCAATATCCGGCCTTCCCTGCGCGACGGTTTTGCGGGTTATAGGCGCTCTCCCCGGGGACCGGCTGTCTTGCCCCCGTCGCCAGCGGATCATCATCACCACCGGCTTGGTCTCAGCGTCGGGAGACCAGGACCACACCATTTCGCCGTCGCCTCGCTCCGTTCGTCGGCACGGGCTGTGACACCCGGCTGCAGAGCAACGCGCCCGTCGCCTCACCGGCTCGACGCTTCATGACGATCGCGAAACGTCCCTCTTCAGCGAGCCGGGATGTACGAGAATGTGGGCGTGATTTGCCCGACGTGACAAGGGAGAAGTGCGCGACAAACTGGCACGACGGGCAGTTGGTGCATGTGGGCTATGCGAGGATTGCCCGTCGGGTGGATGATTAGTCAGCCGATCAGCGACACCACCCGACGTCAACGCAGCGCTACCTGGCGTTCGCTCTCTCCATGAACACGCTGCTCGGGGCCCACGTGCTGCGTAGATTTCGGTACTCTCCCCTCATGGTGAGGAGCGCCGTTCTCCGCAGCCTGCCCCGCGACGATTGCTCGTGGCGGCGCGTCTCGAACCATGAGGCCACAGCCGGGGCCTCGCCCTTCGAGACGCCCGCCTGCGGCGTGCTCCTCAGGGTGAGGGTTGAAAGTCGTCCGGGCGGTCAGGAACGCACCAAATGCGTCCGTTATCTCGCGCGAAAGACGCAGCAATGACCTCACGCGAGTCCTGAACTGCCGACGTCCGGACATGCGGGTCGAGGAGCAAGTTACATGCACTGTTGTAGCAACGACCTCATCCCGCCACGTTCACGGCAACGCCGCGAACGGATCACGCACAGCGACACCCAGCGGCTCGAAATGGCGGAGGTTGCGGGATAGGATGGTCAGTTGATGCCGGCGCGCGGTCGCGGCGATGATGATGTCGGCAAAGCCCGGCGCATGACCGAGCCCCCGCGCCTGATCCGTCAAGGCGCCGGCGATCCGGGCAGCCTCGATGTCGAAAGGAAGAATGCGGTCAGCGTAGAGATGTACGACCGTCTCCAACCACGCGGCGATGTCGGCACTCTTGCGCGTGGCGCCGTCCCGCCGCAGCTTCGCGATCCCGTCCTCGATCTCCGCGACCGTCACGACCGATATGAACAGCGACGCCGATTGCTCATCCATCCAATCGACCAGCGCGGCAGGGACAGGGCGTCCTGGCGCCGCCGCCGAAATGACGTTGGTATCGACGAGATACACGACGTCAGAAATCGGCGGTTCGTACCGGAGACGGATTGCGCTCCGGCCCATCAACCGCTGCCAGCGGCGCCGCCATCAACAGCCGTCCAAAGCTCGGCACGTGAGATAGGCGTTCCCACTCCTCATAGCTCAAAACGACTGCTTCGCGCTTGCCGTGACGCGTGATGACCGACGGCTTGCCCTCCATCGCCTGATCGACCACGGCGGAGAGGTTGGCCTTGGCATCCCGAAGCTGAATCTCGCGCATGGTTCTCCCACTTTTAGATATGACTACAGTAGTCATTGTAGGGCGGAAGACCCGCTGCGGCAAGCCGTTGGGCGCCTAGGCGCCTGCCCGGAAGACCATGAGCTCCTCGCGGCCCTTGCAGCGCAAGACCGACGAATTCCTTTGGTCTTGATTCCACAGGAATATTTTGCGGGGTCATGCCGAGCTTCTCTTCATCAACTATCGGCTGCTATTGCCGGCACAGCAACAAGTCGTTTGTTAGTTCCATACAGACCAGCGCATCGCAGCGCCTCGTTCGGCTCATGCCGTCCCAATAGATTCTTCTATCTTCTCCAGCGCGAGGCTCAGCCTTGGAGCAACATAATCCAGAAAGGCGCGGCGCTTGAGCGGTTGGACCGGCTGCGGCTGGTGCACGAGGTTGACCGGCGTCGGACGATCGTCTTGACGGTGCAGGATCTGCACCAGCCGGCCGTCGGCGATCGCCGGCGCGACCTGGTAGGACATCAGGCGCGCGACACCGAGGCCGGCCGCCGCTGCCTCCACCACGGCGTCGGCCGTGTTGACCGAAAACCGCGGCTTGATCGGCACCGTGCGTTCGCTGGCGCCACTGCCGAACGTCCAGCTCCGGTAGGTCTGCAATCCTTCGAAGGCGATGCAATCATGATCGCGCAGGGCCTCGAAGTCGTCGGGCTCGCCGCGGCGGGCGAGGTAGTCCGGACTGGCGCTGAGGATCCAGCGCACGTGGCCGACCTGACGGCTGATGAGTTGGCTGTCGGGCATGCGGCCGATGCGGACCGCGACGTCGACATGCGCGTCGACGAGATCGATGACGTGGTCCGACAGGATCAGCCGCACGCTGACCGGCGGATAGGCGGCGAGGAACGCATGGACGAGCGGCGCGACATGAAGCTTGCCGAACATGATCGGCGCCGTCACCAGCAACTCGCCGCGCGGTTCGCGATACTCGCCGCTGGCCGCGCGCTCCGCCTCGGCCAGGTCGTCGAGCAGACGCCGCGCCACGGCCGCGAAGGCTTCGCCGGCCTCGGTCAGGATCAGCTTGCGGCTGGTCCGCACCAAGAGCCGCGCGCCGAGATGCGCCTCCAGTTCGGACATCCAGCGACTGACCGTCGGCAGGGGCACGCCGAGCGCACGGGATGCCGCCGAGAGGCTGCCGCCATCCACCGCCGCCACCAGCGTCCGCATCGCTTCGAAGCGGTCCATCATTCTTCCAATAATTGAAACCTTGGCTCTCGAAATTAGCGTCTACTGCTCAAAAATGGAAGAACGTAGATGGGGGTCATCAGCCAGCACGGCTGCCACGAAAGGACCACCAGATGACCCGCATCCCGACCCCCGCCACCATCGCCGACGCGCCCGAAGCCTCGCGTCCGCTGCTTGAAGGCGTCGCCAAGCAGCTCGGCAGCACGCCGAACATGTTCCGCGCCATCGCGCTCAGCCCGCAGGCGCTCTCAGGCTATCTCGCTTGGTCCGGCGCGCTCGGCAAGGGCTCGCTGCCCGCCGCGACGCGTGAACGGATCGCCCTGGCGGTGGCTGAA
Source organism: Bradyrhizobium sp. HKCCYLRH3099 (assembly GCF_051167855.1). Classification (NCBI taxonomy): domain Bacteria; kingdom Pseudomonadati; phylum Pseudomonadota; class Alphaproteobacteria; order Hyphomicrobiales; family Nitrobacteraceae; genus Bradyrhizobium; species Bradyrhizobium sp. HKCCYLRH3099. The sequence continues at coordinate 333,082 of NZ_JBNPTW010000005.1, read as the reverse complement.
ATCAACGGCTGCAGCTACTGCCTCTCGGCCCACACCTATCTCGGCCGCAACCTCGCCGGGCTGGACGACGCGGAGATCACCGCCAACCGCAACGGCGCGTCCAACGACCCCAAGGCCGACGCCGCCGTTCGCTTCGCCGCCCTGGTCGCGCACAATCGTGGTCATGTCACCGATGCCGATTTCGCCGCCGTGAAGCTCGCGGGCTACACCGACGCAGAGGTCATCGAGATTGTGCAGCACGTCGCTCTCAACAGCTGGACCAACTTCTTCAACGAAGTGTTCAAGACCGAGATCGACTTCCCGGTCGTCGAAGCCAGCAAGGCCGCCTGACCCCGAAGGGCCCCCCAAAGGCGTGAGGACGGTCCCGGCTGTCCTCACGCGCCAAGCGCCTGTCACCCCTTCATCGGAGCTTCCCCCGTGACTCTCTACAAGTTCGCCACCGTCCATGATCGCCAGGTGTTCTATCGCGAAGCCGGCGATCCGACACATCCGACCATCATCCTGCTGCACGGCTTTCCCACCAGCAGCTTCATGTTCCGAGACCTGATCCCGCTGCTGGCGGACCGGTTTCACGTGATCGCTCCCGACTACATCGGCTTCGGCCAGTCGGATGCGCCATCGGTTGCCGCGTTCGACTACAGCTTCGAGAATTTGACCGCACATGTCGCCGGGCTGATCGAGAAGCTCGGACTGAGCTCCTACATCCTCTACATGCAGGACTATGGCGGCCCTGTCGGCTTCCGGCTGTTCGCGCGCAACCCCAAGGCCGTCACCGGCTTCGTGATCCAGAACACCAATGCCTATATGGCAGGCGTCGGCGAGATGCCGGCGCAGGTCTTCCTGCCGCTGTGGGAGAAGCGCGATGCGGCCAGTGAGGCCCCCGCCCGCAGGCTGCTTGCCGCCGAGACGACGAATTATCAGTATCAGGTCGGCGCGCGCAATGTGGAGGCCATCAGCCCCGACAATTGGACGCATGATCAGGCGCTGCTCGACCGACCCGGCCATGATGCGGCGCATCTGAACCTGCTCGAGGACTACAAGACCAATGTCGCGCTGTACGACAGCTGGCACCAGGCCTTCCGCACCCATCGCCCGAAGACGTTGATCGTCTGGGGCAAGAACGATCCATTCTTCGTTCCCGCCGGTGCCGAGGCCTATCTCGCCGACCTGCCCGACGCCCGCCTCGTCTGGCTCGATGCCGGCCATTTCGTCCTCGACGAGAACGCCGCCACGGTCGCCGCCGAGATCAAGGCGAGCTTCGGCTGAGATCGTCCGCGCCAAGTCAGTCCGATCCGAACGCCTGGACTCCCGCTTCTGCCCGAACGACACAGGATGCGAGGCGGGGGTCCTCACCCGGCAATAGCTTGGGATCGCAGGTCCAGCTACTCCTTGAGCCAAGACACCAGCGCGGCGGCCACGCCGAGCGCAAGCGCTATTCCGGCGACGCAGGCGGTCCAGCCGTGCCGGTCGAACAGCTGGCCGAGCAGCGCGCTGCCCGCGAGGCCACCGAAGAAATAGCAGGCGAGATAGCTGCCGCTGGCGATGCCGCGATTCTTGCTCGCTGCTCGCCCGACGAAGCCGGTCACGGCCGCCTGCGCGAAGAAGGTGCCGACGGCCACCAGCACCATGCCGGCCAGCACGAGGGCGAGGTGCGCCGTGAGCAACAGCGGCAGGCCGGACGCGGCCAGGGCCAGCGCCGCCCAAAGCGTGACGCGGGTGCCGAGCCGGGTCGCGACCGGGCCCGCCAGCAGTGTCGTGACCACCGAGGGCGCGAACACGAAGTAGACGACACCGAGCGTCATCATGCCGAGCGCGAGCGGCGGCTGCACCAAGACGAAGTTGACAAAGGTGAATGTGCCGATGAACGCAAACAGGATGCAGAAGCCGATCGCGAACGCCGCGCGCAGGCGCGGATGGCGCCAATGTGCAGCGAGAGCCCTCCAGGGGCTTTCGCCGGGCTTGGCCTCGCTGATCGGCGCAACGCCGTGGATCGTCGCAGACACCAGCACGGCGCCGGCCAGGTTGAGCGCGGCGAACAGCAGGAAGTTCCAGGCCAGCCCGAGGTGATCGACCGCCGCCGCAGCAATCAGGCGGCCGATCAGATTGCTCGCGACATTGCCGGTGATGTAGGCCGCAAAGGCGCTGCCGGCATCGGCTGTGCTGCATTGCTCGCCGAGATGGGCCAGCGTCAGCGCAAAGGCGGAGGCCATGCACAGACCCTGCATGACACGCAGCGCCGTGAAGGTCATCAGACCCGGGGCCACCGCCAGCAGGCTGGTGGGCACGGCAAGCAGGATGAGGCTCAGCAGAATGCCGGCGCGGCGGTTGATCCAAGGGCTGAACATGCCGACGACGAAACTCGCGATGGCCATGCCGATGGTGCAGGCGTTGACGGCAAAGCCCATCGCCGCGGGCGTCACGCCGTAATGGCGCGTCAGCGCCGGCAGGATCGCCTGGGTCGCGAACAGATCGACCACGGTGAGAAAGGCGCTCAACCCGATGATGAGCGAGCGCCGTACGGCGTTGGGCGGATGGCCGACTACAGCGATTGCAGCTCGCGTCATCGGTGCCGCGGACATGTCCGTCATCATGGGAGGCGCTCCTTGAACGAAGGGGACAATGTGACGCCCCTCACGCGGTGCCGGGACGTCACATCGGGCAACGAGGCCGTTCGCCGAGACGAACGCGTTGCGTCCTGGTCGTCACATGTTGTGATCGTGCGGATCGCGGCGCACGTCGCCGACATAGAGAATGACGGTCTCCGTGCCGAGGTTCTTCCACCAGTGCGAGGTGCCATGCACTTCGGGGCGGATGTCGCCCGCCTTGTGCACGATCGGATCGACGCAGTTGGAGGCGTATTCGACGATTTCGCCCTGCTGCACGAAAATCAGCGCCGGCCGGTCGTCATGGCTGTGCCAGGGCACGATGCCGCCGGGCTCGATGGTCAGCTTGCGGAAACGCAGTTCGCGGCCCTTGATGTTGGCGGGCTGCTTCTCCAGATCGATCGATCCCAGCGTCACATCGGTCACGCCGACGGGCTTATCATCGACCATGGTGCGCGCATTCGGCTTCATCTTGTCCGCCGGACATTCGCCGGCCAACGAGGGCTGCGCGATCAGGACGGCCGCGCCGAAGACGGCGAGGCCGAGCGACAATGCGCGGGAAAGGCGGAAACGGTGGTCCATTAGGAATATCCTCTGTTAGTGGATCGAGAGCAGTGACGGCATTGTCATCGCGGGCCGAGTCTTTCTGAAATGCCGAGTGTCTTCCGGAACGATAGCGTGGAGCTATCCGTATCGGGACGAACGCGTCGCACGGAGCGCTTCGCGATTGGCAGCGGCTATCGAACTGATTGGACATCGGCATTTCCGACCGCCGACGTCGATCGCTAACGTGGTTTGCCGCACGGAGCGCGTCGGCGCCCTTTCAGGAACGGCGCGGCCGCCCTATTCTGCTGCTCTTGCCGGAGCCGACCATGACCGCTCTCTCTCCCGCCGATGCCGAACGGCTCAAGCTCGCGTTTGAGCGCTGCCGCGAGATGGATGGCCCTCTGAACGAACAGCTGCGCGCCTATGCCGACGCAGGGCGGGAGATCTTCCCCGCCTATGCCGCTGCCGTGGATCGGCTGGTCGAGCGGCTCGGAGAGAACGGCGGCGGCGCCAATGCGCCAAGGCCCGGCGAAGCCATGCCGCCTTTCATCCTGCCCGATGAGCACGGGCGGCTCGTGGCGCTCTCATCCCTGCTGGCCCAGGGGCCGGTGGCGGTGATGTTCTTTCGCGGCCATTGGTGTCCATATTGCCGGCTCAACGTCCGCGCCGTGATCGAGGCCCAGCCGCGGATCGCAGCCATCGGCGCACAGCTGGTCGCCATCATGCCGGAGACCCAGGAGTATACGGCCAGGTTCAAGGCCGATTGCGGCGCGGGCTTTCCGGTGCTGACCGATCTCGACAACGGCTATGCGCTGTCGCTGAACCTCGCGATCTGGCTCGGCCACGAGATCCAGCAATTGCTGTCGCACCAGGACCTCGCGAGGTTTCACGGCAATGATGGCTGGATGCTCCCGATCCCCGCCGTGTTCGTGGTCGGCCGCGACGGCGTGGTGGCGTCGCGCTTCGTCGATCCCGATTTCCGCCGGCGCATGGATGTCGAGGACCTCGTCGCGGCGCTGAGCCGGGCGAGCTGAGCGCTCGTCTCAGCCCGCAATGCTGCGCCAGTCGGCGCCGCGAAGCATCCGCATGACGGCCGAGGCCACGGCCGTGCGCTGGCGGCCCGCGACGCCGTAGAGGTTCACGGTCCGCCGTGCATCGAGACCGGCGATCGCGGTGCGCTTCAGCGTATCCGGCACCAGCGAGGTGTGGGGCATCATCGCAACGCCGATGTCGGCCTGGACGAGCTCGATGAGGTCGCGCTCCGAGCTGATCTCATGGCTGCGGTCGATGTCGAGGCCGTGCTCGCGCAGACTGTCGGAAATCCGGTTGCGGTGCTCGCAATAGGTCCGGCTCAACAGCTGCTCGGCCCGTAGATCATCGATCTCGACCGGGTTGCGGCCGGCGAGAGGATGATCCGTCCGCACGACGAGTTCGAAATGCTCGGTGAACAGCGGCCAGACATCGAGCCGATCCCAGCTCTCGTCGATCTCGGCAGCAAGACCGAGTTCGGCCTCGCCCTTCTTCAGATAGTCCGCGACCTCGCGGCTGTCGCCGCGAAGGAAGCGAAACTCCAGCCGGTTGAACTGCCGCTTGATCTGTTCGAGATGCGGGATCAGCAACGCCAGGTCGATCGAATGCGTGAGCGCGATCCGCAGCGCCCCGACCTCGCCGCTCTTGAACGAGGACGCCAGCGACCGGGCGCCGAGCGCGGCCTCATAGCACTGTTGCAGCAGTGGGTGCATGCGCTGGCCAAGCTCGGTCAGCTGGGCGCACGGCCGTTCGCGCCGAAACAGGTCGCCGCCGAGCTCCGCCTCGAGCTGCTTGATCGCGCGCGTCAGCGAGGGCTGCGTGACGTTGCACTCCTCGGCGGCCCTCGTGAAATTGAGCAGCCGTGCGACGGCGAGGAAGTAGCGGACCTGGTGCATTTCCATCGATCGCCTCCCTGCTCCTGTGTCTCGTGACTGAATAGCAAAAACCGGGCTGAAGGACATCCGGGCCGCAATAGCGCTCGCGTATCGTTTCGGAAGCCATGCAGTATTTCCGTTTCATCCGGCGGCCCCTCAGACTGTGAGCGACATCGGACACCCCGACATCTACGAGGGATCGGCCATGAACGTTACTGCGCAAATGCCGTCACCGGTTACCACCGGCAGCTTGGCCAGCAGGGTGGCGCTGGTCACCGGCTCGACCAGCGGCATCGGGCTCGGCATCGCACGCGCGCTGGCCGAGGCCGGCGCCGACATCGTGCTGAACGGATTTGGCGATGCGACGGAGATCGAAACGACCCGGGAGCAGATCGCGGCCGCATGCGGAGTCGAAGTGACCTACTCCCCGGCCGACATGACGAGCCCCGACTCCATCGCCGAGATGATCGAAACGACCATCGCCCGCTCCGGCCGGCTGGACATTCTCGTCAACAATGCCGGCATCCAGCATGTCGCGCCGCTCGAACAATTCCCGCCGCAGAAATGGGACCAGATCCTCGCGATCAACCTGTCGTCGGCGTTTCACACCACGCGCCTGGCGCTGCCGGCGATGCGCCGGAACGGCTTCGGCCGGATCATCAACGTCGCCTCGGCTCATGGCCTGGTCGGCTCGCCGTTCAAGGCAGCTTATGTCGCGGCCAAGCACGGCATCCTCGGCCTGACCAAGGTGACGGCGCTGGAGACGGCCGAAGCGGGCATCACCTGCAACGCGATCTGTCCCGGCTATGTCTCCACGCCGCTGGTCGAGGCGCAGATCGACGGACAGGCCAAGGCCCACGGCATCTCGCGCGACCAGGTGATCCGCGACGTGCTGCTGGCCCAGCAGCCGAACAAGCGCTTCGCGACGGTCGATGAAATCGGCAGCGTCGCCGCGTTCCTGTCGAGCACGGCTGCGGCCTCGATCACCGGAATAGCGTTGCCGGTCGACGGCGGATGGACGGCGCATTGAGACGTCCCATGGCCTCAGAACCTAATCAGACATGGCGAGGGAGCTGCACATGAAAGCCGTACACGCTGCAAACGCGGTCAACGACGAGCCGAGCCAGACCGTACTGGTTCTGCAGGGCGGCGGTGCCCTCGGCTCGTATCAGGCCGGCGTCTACCAGGCGCTGCATGAAGCAGGCATCGAGCCGGACTGGATCATCGGCACCTCGATCGGCGCCATCAATGCCAGCCTGATCGCCGGCAATGCGCCGGACAAACGGCTGTCGCGGCTGCGTGAATTCTGGAAGCGAATGGAGCAAAATCCTGTCTGGACTCTGCGTTCCGCTTTTCCGGGGTTCAACGAACGCCTGTCCTACTGGTCGACGATCACCAGCGGCATTCCCGGCTTCTTTCGTCCCAACCCGCTCGCCCATGCCGGCTTCTCCTATCCGCTCGGCGCCGACAATGCCGGCTTCTATTCGACGGCCCCGCTGGAGACGACATTGACCGATCTGGTCGATGTCGATCTGCTGAATCGCTGCGCGCCTCGCCTGACCGTCGGCGCGGCGCATGTCCGCAGCAGCCAGATGCGCTATTTCGACAGCCGCGACGGCGAGCTGACGGTGAAGCACATCATGGCCTCGGGCGCTCTGCCGCCGGCATTCCCCGCCATCCGCATCGACGGCGAGCTGTACTGGGACGGCGGCATTCTCTCGAACACGCCGACCGAAGCCGTGTTCGACGACAATCCGCGCAGGAATTCGTTGATCTTCGCCGTCCATCTCTGGAATCCGGTCGGCGCCGAGCCGACGACGATGGCCGAGGTGCTGAACCGGCACAAGGACGTGCAATACTCCAGCCGCATCGTGAGCCAGATTGCGCGGCAGCAGCAGGCGCACCGCCTCCGCCATGTCATCAATCAGCTCGCGGCGCGTCTGCCGGAGGGCGAACGCAACGATCCGGCTGTCCGCGAGCTCGTGAGCTACGGCTGTTCGACGCGGATGCATGTGGTCCGCCTGCTCGCGCCGCAGCTCGACCACGAGACTCATACCAAGGACATCGACTTCAGTCCCTCTGGCATCATGCAGCGCTGGGACGCCGGCTATGCCCATACCAGATCCGTCCTGCAGCGGAAGCCGTGGGTCGGCGAGTTCGACGCGCTCTCGGGCGTGGTCCTGCACGAGCACATGGACGCGATGCCGATCGCGGCGGAGTAACGACTCCGCCATGCGCCATCGCGACGGCAAAGAGCAGCGCCACCCTGGCTTCGATCAGGATCGGCTGCGCCACGCGCAGACGAGATGATCGAGCGAGACGCGCCCGCCGCCATGGGCCATGAGCGCAAGCGCCATGGCCGCCCAGGTGATGTGCAGCGGCCAGCCGTCGGGCACGGTGAGCTCGACGATCGCGGTCATGAACAGCAGGCCGAGTGCCGCGAACCGCGTCCCCAGACCGAGCACGAGCAGCACCGGAAACGTGACCTCGCCGCAGCCGGACATGAAGGCCATCACGCCTGGCGCCGGAAAATGATAGGGGCCGCCCGGCAGGTGCAGCATGAACTCGTCGGTGAACAGGGTCACGGCAGTGTCGCTCAGCTTCAGGAAACCGTCCCATTTCAGAATTCCCGATCGCCAGAACGGCACGGCGAGCGCGACCCGCAGCACCAATTGCGCCACCGAAGGCGGTGCGATCATCTGCACGAGCTGCTTCGCTCGATCGGCGAGCGCGCCGAGTGACGGAAGGTTCGAACCGGCTGCAAACCGCTGCTCTGTAGTCATCATGGATGTCCCGACGTGACGGATGTGAAGGCGCCGGCCTCGATCAGGCCTGCGATGTTGGCGGCGGGGTCGAACCGCGGATCGGCCTCGAAGGCCAGCGCAGCAGCCTCGCCGAGCGGCCGGCCGTCGATCAGGCTGGCGACGAAGATCGCGCCGCCGGGCGGCAGCCGCCGGACCTCGACGTCGAATTCCGGACGGACCACGAGGGCGTCCTCGGCACTCGACGCATCGATGCGTCCTGTCGGCTCGGCCGTCCTGTTCGCGGCAAAGATCGTGACGGCGGCAAAGGTCGAGCGGACGAGCCGCGTGGAGGGATGCGGCATGAAGACGGCGTCGGCGAGTTGGTCCGGCGGGATCATCGACAGCGCTGCGGGCGCCAGCGGCGCGGCGTCGGCGGCATGATAGGCGTCCAGCCAGGCGCGCTCGATCCGGGCGACGTCGGCGAGCCACGGCAGCTCCGCCGCATGCGAATATGTCTCGATGAAGCGCGGAAAGTCGCGGCCATATGCGAACAGCAGCGGTGATGTCGGCGGGGTCTGCCGCAGATGACTGCGCGCCATCTCGCGAAAGAACGCCTCGCCCGTGATCCGCTGCACCGCCGGATAGATCGCAGCCAGCGCATTGATCAAACTTACGGTGACGTTGTTGCGGTACACGTCATAGCGGCGGCCCGCCGGCCTGCCGCCAGGCCCGGTGACGCCGTCCGGCACCGCCGCGGTCGGCGCGAGCAGGCCCACGGCAAACGCCCCTGCGTAGTCGAACGATGCGTCAGGCTGCATGGCGCGTGCTCTCGGCGGCTCGATCGAGAATGCACTGCGCTGCGGCCGCCTCGGCCTTGAGCACCTGCCATTCCGGGATGTTGCTGTCCCACTCGACCAGGGTCGGCAGCGGTCCGCTCCGGGCGATGACGAGCTCGAACAGCTTCCAGACGGCATCCGCCACCGGTCCGTCATGGCTGTCGATCAGCAGCACATCGCCATCGTCGTCGCGCTGCTCGGCATAGCCGGCGAGGTGGATCTCGCCGACCATCGCGAGCGGAAAATCATTCAAATAGTCCAGTGCCGCAAAGCCGTGATTGGTCGCGGAGACGAAGACATTGTTGACGTCGAGCAGCAGGCCGCAGCCGGTGCGTTGCGCCACGCTGCGAAGGAAATCGGTTTCGCTGATCGTGGAGTCAGCGAAGGTGACGTAGGTGGCGGGATTCTCCAGCAGGATCGGCCGCCGGATCGCCTCCTGGACCTCGTCGACATGGTCGCAGACCCGCGCCAGCGTTGCCGCGGTGTAGGGCAGCGGCAGCAGGTCGTTGAAGAAGCTCGTGGCGTGTGTCGACCATGCCAGGTGCTCGGAGACGAGCGTCGGCTGATAACGCGCGACGAGCGCGCGAAACCGGGCCAGATGATCGCGGTCGATGGGCGAAGGACCGCCGATCGACATGCAGACACCGTGCAGCGACAGCGCATGATCGCGGCGGACACGCTCCAGCGCACGGTGCGGCGGGCCGCCGGCGCCCATGTAGTTCTCGGCATGGACCTCGAAGAAGCCGCGCTGCGGCGGCTCTCCGAGGATGGCGGGGAGATGCTCATGCTTGAAGCAGGTTCCTGCCACTCCCCCGAGCGGCGGAGGGAAGCACAGGGGCATCGGGATAGATTTCCGCAACGCGACCGCATCTGTCATGCTGTTCTCCCCTGCCCCTGTTGGTCACCAGCTCAGATCGGCTTCAGCGATCCGCGCTTGCCGTTGGGCAGCTCGATGTTGGCGCAGGTGCCGCCGGCAACGAACTTCCAGGCGTTACCCTGGTAGTCGGTCGTGGACGTCCCCTGGCAGGTCGTGCCCGGGCCCGCGGCGCAGTCGTTCTGGCCCTTCAAGGCGACGCCGAAGCATTTCTCCTTCTTCGCAGCGACGGCGGCATCGACCTCGGCCTTCGTCAGCGGCCCGGCGGCGGCGAGCGTGGCGAGTGCGGTCGAGACGGCGCCCGCCAGCGCGAGCGAGGTGATGGTGGTCTTGGTGGACATTCAAGTCTCCTCTCGGTTTGCTTCGCCCGGACCGGCGAATTGCACTGTCTCCTTCGGAGCGATCGGAACCGCCGTTAGCAGCAGTCCCGATCACAGGTCCGTGAGACATTCGACATGCGCCCGCGTCGTGCTGCGCCGGGACGAATTAGTCCGGAGCCGATGGCCGCGCGCCAATGCCTTGTGTCTATGGCCGCGTTAGCCAATGCGAATTGGCCTGCTCGGCGCATGGCGTGCAAAGACCTGACGTAACGAGCGGAGCCGTCGGGACGTAAGGCGATCAAGGCATGTCGGCCGGGCATGGAGGATGGACGATGGCTCCGCACACGTCGCATCGGAACGCTCGGTCCACCGCCTACGGAGTTACCGTCAGCATTCGCGTGGTGGTCTCGGCGATGGTGCTGGCCGCCATCCTGCTCACCGCGGTCGCGTGCAGCCTGGTGTGGTGGCGCACGGCCGATGCGACCAGCCGCCAGCTGGCCTCGACCATCAACGACCAGATCGTCGCCGCCGTCCGCAAGGAGGTGGCATCGATCGTCGACCAGGCACATGCGGCGCACACCGCGATCCGCACCCTGTTTCTGCAGAACGTGCTCGAGACCCGCGAGGCCGACAAGCGCGAGTTCGTGTTTCTCTCGCAGCTGCAGTCGCATCCGACGATCTCCTGGGCGGCGTTCGGCTGGCCCGACGGCTCGTTCTTCGCCGCGCACAAGCTCGGGGATCGCCGGCTGGAGATGATGGAAATCTCGCTGACCGATCATGCGGGCGAACGCCGCATCGATGAGTATGATGTCGTGCCCGGTGACATCGAATTCGCCAGCCGCCGCTTCGTGCCGACCGGCTTCCGCGTCACCGACCAGGCCTGGTTCAAGGCCGCGATCGCGGCCGACGGTCCGACCTGGTTCAAGATCGCGGAGCATCCGACCGGCGAGCGCGCGGCGATTGCGTTCGCCGGGCCGATCGACGTGTACCAGGAACGGCAGGGCGTGCTCGCGATCATCATCGAGTATACGCGGCTGTCGCGCTTCCTTGCCCAGCTGGAGGTCGGCCGCACCGGGGCCGCCTTCATCTTCGACGGCAGCGGTGCGCTGGTGGCGTCGCCCGACGCGAAGGCTGACGAGATCAACCCCGCGCGGGCTGAGCAGCCGGCGCTGCTGCCTCTGGCGCGTCAGGCGGTTGGTATGGCGATCGCGCAGAAGATGGACGAGGCCTGGCGCAGCCGTCTCGTCGATGCGGCCGAGGCCTATGAGACCACGGTGACGCCGCTGCCGTTCCCGGGCTGGCGGCTGGTGACGGTGCTCCCCGAAGCCGAGTTTCTCGGACCCGTGCAGGCCACCCTGCACCGGCTGATCCTTATGCTGGTGGCGGGCGCCGCGCTCGCGGCCATCGCCTCGGCGATCCTGGTGCGCTCCATGATCGCCGTCCCGCTCGCGCGCGTCGTCGGCGAATTGCGCCACGTCGAGGCGTTCGCGCTCGAAGCGGTGCGCCGCCATCCGTCGCGGCTGCGCGAGATCGGCAGCCTGTCGGGCGCCATCGCCGAAATGGCGTCGGGCCTGTCGGCGTTCCGCAAGTTCATCCCGACCGATCTGGTGCGCGGACTGCTGCGCCAGGGCGTCGAGGCGAAGCCCGGCGGAACGCTGCAGGAGCTCACCGTGATGTTCATCGACATCGCCGGGTTCACCGGAATGTCGGAGCGCATGGGCGACGGCATCGTCGGGCTGCTGTCGCGCTATCTCGACCTGGTGTCCGAGGTCGTCGTCGCGCATGGCGGCACCATCGACAAGTTCATCGGCGACGCCGTGATGGCCTTCTGGGGCGCGCCACAGCCGCAGTCCGATCACGCCTTGCGATGTTGTCTCGCGGCGCTCGCCTGCCAGCGCGCTATCGCCGAGGCCGGCCTCGTCGACGATCTCGGACAGGCGCTCCGGATCCGGATCGGCATCAACACCGGCCGCATGCTGGTCGGCAATATCGGCTCCGAGCTGCGGCTGAACTACACCGTGATCGGCGACGCCGTGAATGTCGCCAGCCGGCTGGAAGGTGCCAACAAGGCCTACGGGACGACGGCGCTGATGGGAGAGGCCACCGCGAACAGCGTCGGCCGATCGATCATCGTCCGCGAGGTCGACCGCATCGGCGTCTATGGCCGCGAGCAGGGATTGGCGGCCTATGAGCTGGTCGCGCCCGCAGCCGATGCACCGGCCGGCCTGCGTCCGAATTGGATCGTCATCTATGAGCGCGCTCTGGCGCGCTATCGCGTTCGCGACTTCCCCGGCGCCGTGGCCGGATTTGCGCAGGTGCTGATGGACCGTCCCCACGACGGCCCCGCGACCGTGATGCTGGAGCGCAGCAGGCGCATGCTCGCCGATGCCGGCGACACCGCCTGGCAGCCTGTAGCAGCCCTGACCGAGAAATGACGTCAGCTTCCCCCGAACACGACCAGAGCTCATCAGCGTTGGCACCCGGCTCGACAATTGTCGCTAAGACTAACGGTCGCGTCTTGCCGCAGGAGCCTTCCGGCGTTTCCCTCGGAGCAAGATGGCCTCATCATCGTTCGGCGCCCTCGCCCAACGCCGGCACGGGACATCGTCACGGCCAGCTTTCTCCACGTGTCAAACAGCAGGCACGGCTGAGCCGTCTCGCGGCCGCATGCGCCCGAGTTGTGCGATCGGTCGACCTCTCCTAACAAAGAAGAGGCGCAGGGAAGACCGGGTATCGACTGATACCCGCGGTCCGCGTGCAGCAAATAAGCACGCGGCAGAACCACAGGTTCAGCCCAATATCCGGCCTTCCCTGCGCGACGGTCTTGCGGCTTATAGGCGCTCTCCCCGGGGACCGGCTGTCTTGCCCCCGTCACCAGCGGATCATCATCACCACCGGCTTGGTCTCAGCGTCGGGAGACCAGGACCACGCCACTTCGCCGTCGCCTCGCTCCGTTCGTCGGCACGGGCTGTGACACCCGGCTGCAGAGCAACGCGCCCGTCGCCTCTCCGGCTCGACGCTTCATGACGATCGCGAAACGTCCCTCTTCAGCGAGCCGGGATGCGCGAGACTGTGCAGGTGATTTGCCCGACGTGACAAGGGACAAGTGCGCGACAAACTGGCACGACGGGCAGTCGGGGCATGCGGGGTATGCGAGGATTGCCCGTCGGGCAAGGCCAGACATATGAGGCACGGCACTTTCGAGACAATAAACTCCGGGCGTGACCCTCATGCCGACAACAAGGACAACCGCCAACTAAAGCTATCAACTGCCAAATTCCTCGGCGAGCGCAGCCGCGGTAACTCGGTTTACCACATCATCCCAAGACTCATCCTGCCGGGACGCACGCAACCGCGGTTTTAGATTCGAAAAGCGGACATGAACTTGTCTCCTCGACAATTTATCCGATCTGAGATAATATGCGAGGGCTGCGTGCTCATAAGTCGCATAGCCATATCGAACGCACGCGCCCAATTTCATCAGCGCGGGGCTCAATCTCACCTCCTTACCCTCTGCCGCACCCTGACGCTGCTTGAGCAGAGACGGAACGCCGAATAGATAGCTCAGCTCCGGCAATACGCGGATCACAAATTTCCGCGCACCCAGACACGTCTTCAGTTTTGTAACAGGCGTACCGAGCGCCTTCTCAAGATCGGTTAACGGATGTCCTCCGATCCATAGCTCCGTAAGCCGCTTCAGATATGGCAATGCCAACGCGCATTTCTGCTCGCCCAATTTGAGTGAGGAAATTTTCTTACCAAATAGGTCGTCAATGGTTTCCGGACGGAAAATCTGAGAAAAGAGATCACCATTGACTTCCATCCAGTGAAAGAACCACTTGAGCCAATCAGCGACCGTCTGATAATTCGGCGCTCCGACGAAATCTTTCGACAGACGATGCATCACAGGAAATGCGATACCCAACGTAGATGACACCTGATGGTCTACAAGATTTTCTTCCGTCTCCGGCCCCTCCTTTTTATGGAAGGCCACTGCAGACACCAGCCGCGTTTCAATCCACTGTTGGTCGCCGCGTCCGCGCGCTCGAAAGCCAGACAATGACTTTTTGACAGCCTCCTCCAGACCGACCGTGGATAATCGAGTAATTACGTAACGATCGACGTCTCTTTTGTCTGCTACAGCAGCATGCACACGATCAAGCACTGCAGTTAGCGGGTCATCGATTTCTAAGCACTGATCGGACTGCCCGAACACCTTCTGAAGCTTAGTCCAATGCGCTCCGATGGTGGCATTCTCCACGTCGATGCCAACCACCTTTCCAGGAATCACCAAGACAATCCCATTCGCATTCTGACCAGCACGACCGGCCCTTCCAGCCGCATTCAGCAACTCTTGAGCCTGCAAAACCTCACGACGATCTTTCGCCTCATCAAAGCGACTATCTTCGGCAATGATCACCAACTCGCTTGGAAAATTCATACCCTGCGAAACGGTCGAGGTTGCCGCCATAATCATCGGCCCATCCGGCCGCTGGTAAAGAGACTCACACAAGAGCCTCTCCTCTGGCAACAACAAGCCATGGTGAACGACGCACGGAGACGTCAACCTTCCGTCACGAACATCAACAAACATATGAGGCGCGCCACCGACCTCCAGCTCGGCCACTTCAAAAAGCCGCCGCTCATCTTCATTCAGATCAATTCCAGTTTCGCTAAATCGCTTCATTATTCTGTTTTTTGCGCTTACCGCATTTGGAATGGTTTGGAAAAACACCAACGTTTTCACACCCGCCATGGCGGCAGCCGACGCGATCTCAGATGACACCAATCCGGAGTTAGGGGTCAACTTCCACCACTTGCTGGCGGAAAGATTAATAGCCTTATCGATCAGACCAAGGAGCGCGTAATCTTCAATATCGCGAGTAGCCCACGTCTGCTTGAGGCTAAACAAGCCCATGGGAACGGTCTGGAGCTTCTGTTTGTCCTCGGTCGATGGCGCTTTCGTCTTTCGAGCACGGCCCATGCCAATCAATAGGTCACCTAGCCTTTTGACGTCCTTCTGCGGATAAACGACACTTCCACGTAGCTGTCTCGTGGGCTTCCATGGAAGCGACAGCGGAATGCAATTTCGGCCAGTAACTTCTTTAATCCAATCGGCAATCTCCTTCGTGTTTTTCATCATTGCGGAGAGCAGAAGAAAGTTGGCGTCGGGCACTAGAGTGGCGAAATTTAGCAAACACAGCATTGCATCGAGAGCTCGCCTCCCCTTGCCTTCTTCAGGGTGTAACAGATGGCACTCGTCGAAAATGAGCAAGCCGACGTCAGCAAAAACCGTCGGCTCGATGCTCATTTGAGCCAAACAAGACTCAGGTGTCATCACAAAAATTTCCGGCAGCTCAACATCATCGCTTAAGAAGCCGACCTCATCAAAACGCTCCTGTTCAATCTTGGTCCGCCTAAACGTCCTTCTAAGACCTACCGTTGTTTGACCGACCAAAGCGTTTGTTGGCGCAAGAAAAATCACTTTCTTGTCTCGAAGCAGCGTGGCGCAAATCTTCAACTCGGAAAGGGTTGATTTACCTGCGCCCGTAGGGAAGCTCACAGCAGCAGAGTTTTCCGACTCCAAGTACCCCTGCTCGATAGCGTCGCGGTGATTCCTCCATAGATAAGGTCGCTTGCGCGCGATCCGCCGCATCGCATTGAGCCATTTCTTCCCGTCGACTCCAGATGGAGGTGAAACGCCCGTTACAGCGCTATCTGACAAGTCCCCTGAGACTGCGAGCAGAAGGGAGGCCAAATGATGAGGGCCGGAAAACGCCCCAATCTCATCACCCAGCCAAACCTCTCCAGCAGACTTGGATGAAGAGCTCAATCGCAAGACCGAACGAAACAACTCTCTAGCCTGCCCCTCCTCTTCGCCTTGTAGAAGCTGAAGCGCGAAAACACGCACACCCGTTAGCAGTTTATAGTAGAGCGCCAGCGTTGCCACTTGGGGTGTAGTGTCTGCGGTAACCGCATCCTTCGGCGGTAGCGTAGACGCAGCGATAGCTCCGAGTTCTCCTCGCGCCAGCATTTTAAGAGAATTGATTAGCGCTAGCTCAACCGGTTGAGCCGCCTCCACTGTCATTTGGCTTGCAACTTCGCTCGCATCTGCTGTGGCTTCTGCAACAAGAAAGAGCAACATAGCCGCGATGTCAGAGGAGATACCATTTGCGTCCAGGTAAGTTCCGCTCGCTTGGCCGTCCGTGCCGATGCGCCTTGCGTTGAAACAGAGCTGATGCGCCGATCCGGCAACGAATGCTGCAGCGGCTCGGTCATCGCGGTCTGGCGAGACCGCGACCAAGATTTCATTCGTAACTGCCAGTCGCTGCATCTCTCTAACTAGCGCGACGATTTCTGGCTCGCCGCCGATCCCGCTCTCTCGCAGCCGGAAGCGTGCCGCAGCAACGAGCGCAAACGCCTCTGAAAGCTGCTCAGGAAGCCGCTCTCGGTTCAACCCATCAAGTGGCGGAGCGGTCCGAATCAGTTGAGCGGTTTCTGCGTCATACATGGACCGCCACCATCGCGTTCGCCTTCTTAGCGGCACGTTGCGCGAGCTTAGCCATCCACGCTCGCATATCGCTCAAATACAGCACTTCTCCGCGACGTCGGGCGACGTCCCCAGCTACCACGACGTCATACCCGTCGAAGAGCTTCCGATAACCGTCGGTTCCCTTATGCTCTTCATCGATCGTAATTGCGATGCGATAGTAGCGAGCATTTTTCCAGACAATGGTTTCCACCGCTGCGTCAACGTCGACGCCTTTTGCTGTCTCCAAAAGTCTCGTGACTTCTGCCGCCAGTTCGTTATCGCGTGTGCCATTCTGCATTTCCTGGAACTCTTTCCAGATACGATCGCGCACCATTTTACGCGCGTTTTCGGTCGCCTTCTCTTCGCAGATCACTACCGACGTCACTTGGCTAGTTTTTGGATCGACAGTTACATGAAGGCCGTCAAATCCCTTGTGAGCATGGATCATATGAGGGGGCGCGATAAGACCTTGCGGATTTTGCAGACGTGCTGCGATCCAGGAGATGACCTGAAACATCCAGCCATCACGATGCCACGGGGCTTTTGGGTCTGTGGATGTGAGCAGCTTTAGCGCGCCGGCTAATTCCGTTTCCTTGGCATCGGGAACGGCAAACCCGGTTTCCCTAAGTACTCGTCGTACATATCGGCTTTGACCAAGAGCAACCCTGGCAATCAGCTCTGCCAAAGCGTCGTCGTCTGTGATTGTCCAACTGCCACCTGTGCAATCGTGCTTACCGCCAATGAGGCTAAATTTGATCGGCATCCCGAAATCTCCTACTAGACCAGTAGGACATGACGGGAGATTGTTCAACTACAAGTGTAAAATCGGCATAATTCTATTGGGATCTTGCCTTCTTACGGCTCAGGCGCGTGTAAGACGTTGACCTGAGCGCGACTCCGATGAAGTCTTATCCTACTCCCACTCGATCGTCCCCGGCGGCTTGCTCGTCACGTCGTACACCACCCGGTTCACGCCCTTCACCTCATTGATGATGCGCGTGGCGGTGTTCCCTAAGAACTTCATATCGAACGGATAGAAGTCCGCCGTCATGCCGTCCGTCGAGGTGACGGCGCGCAGGCCGACGACGTAGTCGTAGGTGCGGCCGTCGCCCATGACGCCGACGGTCTTGACGGGGAGCAGCACCGCAAAAGCCTGCCAGATGGTGTCGTAGAGGCCGGCCTTGCGGATCTCGTCGATGTAGATGGCGTCGGCCTTGCGGAGGATGTCGAGCTTGTCGACCGTGATCTCGCCGGGGCAGCGGATGGCCAGGCCGGGGCCCGGGAACGGGTGGCGGCCGACGAAGACGTCGGGCAGGCCGAGCTCGCGGCCGAGCACGCGGACCTCGTCCTTGAACAATTCGCGCAACGGCTCGACCAGCTTCATGTTCATGCGGGCCGGCAGGCCGCCGACATTGTGGTGCGACTTGATCGTCACCGAGGGGCCGCCGGTGAAGGAGACGCTCTCGATCACGTCGGGATAGAGCGTGCCCTGCGCCAGGAAATCGGC
Source organism: Bradyrhizobium sp. HKCCYLRH3099 (assembly GCF_051167855.1). Lineage (NCBI taxonomy): Bacteria > Pseudomonadati > Pseudomonadota > Alphaproteobacteria > Hyphomicrobiales > Nitrobacteraceae > Bradyrhizobium > Bradyrhizobium sp. HKCCYLRH3099. Next base: position 315,216 of record NZ_JBNPTW010000005.1, on the reverse strand, counting down.
GCCGCCGATCTTCTTCGCTTCCGCCTCGAACACGTCGATGAAGAGGCGTCCGATGGTCTTGCGCTTCGCTTCCGGATCAGTGACCCCGGCGAGCTCGCCGAGGAATAGCTTCGAGGCGTCCACATGCACCAGCGGGATGTTGTAGTGGTGCCGGAAGAGATCGACGACGGTCTCGGCCTCGTTGAGCCTGAGCAGGCCGTGATCGACGAACACGCAGGTGAGCTGGTCGCCGATCGCCTCGTGGATCAGCACCGCGGCGACGGCGGAATCGACGCCGCCGGAGAGGCCGCAGATCACCTTGCCTTTGCCGACCTGGGCGCGGATCTTCTTGATCTCCTCCTCGCGGAAGGCGTGCATGGTCCAGTCGCCGCCGAGGCCGGCGATGTTGCGGACGAAGTTGCGGATCAGCTTGGCGCCGTCCGGCGTGTGCACCACTTCGGGGTGGAACATCAGGCCGTAATACTTGCGTGTCTCGTCCTGGATCACGGCAAACGGCGCGTTCGGCGAGACGCCGGCGACCGAGAAGCCCGGCGGCATCTGGGTGATGCGGTCGCCATGGCTCATCCACACCTGGTGCTGCTCGCCCGGCTGCCAGACGCCGTCGAATAGCAGGCTCGAAGTCTTCACCTCGACGTCGGCGCGGCCGAACTCGCGATGGTGGCCGCCCTCGACGGTGCCGCCGAGCTGGGCGGCCATCGTCATCTGGCCGTAGCAGATGCCCATCACCGGGACGCCGCTGTCGAAGATCAGTTGCGGGGCGCGCGGCGAGCCTTCCTCGTGGACGGATTCGGGGCCGCCGGAGAGGATCACGGCCTTCGGGTTCATCTGCCGGAAGGCGGCCTCCGCCTTCTGGAACGGCACGATCTCGCAATACACGCCGTCCTCGCGCACCCGGCGCGCGATCAGCTGCGTGACCTGGCTGCCGAAATCGACGATCAGGATCTTGTCGTGGAGCGCGGCCACGGAGGTGTCGGTGGCGGCGGCGGTCGGGGTGTTGGGCTGGGCTGTCATGGCAAGGAATTACGCCGAGAGCACGAGTCCCGCAACCCTTGGAACGGGCGTGTGAGGCGGTGATTCCCAGGGAATGACGACATCCTTGGCAGCGGGCGGCAACGCCATTGCGCCGGGCGCAGTAGGCTCCCCTCCCCCCCGCGCGAAGCGAAGCTTCGCTAGGCGGGGACGGGTTGGGGGTGGGGGTCCCCGGCGGCAGTCTTTGCTGGGTACCCCCCTCCCCAACCCTCCCCCACAAGGGGGGAGGAGCGCAGTGTGCGTGGGGCGCCCGCTCGGCTCAGACGCGGATCAGATTCAGCGGCGCCGCGGTGGGGGCACGGTCGCCCTCCCCGTCATTGCGAGCGAAGCGAAGCAATCCAGAGTCCCACCCGAGCCCCTGGATTGCTTCGCTTCGCTCGCAATGACGGCGGAGAGAGCTTGACCGCGGAGGAACCGGCGGACGGCGGATGGGCTTAGGCCTTCTTCAGCACCGACACGAAAAACCCGTCCGTCCCGGTGCGGCGGGGGGTCATCAGCCAGCCTTCCGGGGTCTGCAGCGCGGCCTCGGCGAAGGCCTCGGCCTTGTCCCAGAGGACGGTGGCGGTCTGATCGGGGGGCTGGATGGTGAATTCGGGGTGGCGGGAGACGAACGCCCGCACCTGGTCACCGTTCTCCGGCTGGAGCACCGAGCAGGTGATGTAGGCGATGCGGCCGCCCGGCTTGACCAGACCTGCGGCCCGCTCCAGCACCTCGGCCTGGTCCTTCAACCGGATCTCCAGCGCGCCGGGGCGCATGCGCCATTTGGCGTCGGGGTTGCGACGCCAGGTGCCGGTGCCCGTGCAGGGGGCGTCGATGACGACCAAATCAGCGGAGGCCTTGATGTCGGCGAGCGGGTCGGCATCGCCTTTGGGCGTGCGGATCTCGGCGTTGTGGACGCCGGCGCGCGACAGGCGCTCGTGGATCGGGGCGAGCTGGCGCTTGTCGGCGTCGGTGGCGATCAGGCGGCCCTTGCCCTGCATCATCGCGGCCAAGGCCAGGGTCTTGCCGCCGGCGCCGGCGCAGAGATCGATGACCTGCTCGCCGGGCTTGGCCGCGGTGAACAGCGCCGCGAGCTGCGAGCCCTCGTCCTGGACCTCGATCGCGCCCTTGATGAAATCCTCCTCGGCATGAATGCCGGGATTGCGGGCGTCGGCGCCGAGCGTGATGCGCAGGCCGAGCGGCGACCAAGGCGTCGGCTGAGCGCCGAGATGCTTCAGCGAGGCCTGCACCTTCTCGCGCTTGGCCTTCAGCGAATTGACGCGCAAATCGAGCGGCGCGCGGCTGGCCATCGCCATGGCCTCCGCGACGCGGTCGTCGCCGAACACGGCGGCGAGATACGGGTCGAGCCAGTCGGGATAGTCGCCGGCGACAGGCGGCGGCGCGCCCTCGGTGGTGCGCGAGGCCAGCACCTTTTCCTCTTGCACTGAGAGAGGCGGCGGCGCGAAGCGACTGCCGTCGCACATCGCGGCGATGGTCGGCACGTCCAGCCCGCGCTCGAGCTTGAGCATGCCGAGCACCCGCGCCCGCGCGGTGTCGTCCTCCATCACGTAAGCGCTGGAGGCGCGGCGGCGGAGCACGTCCCAGACCAGCCCGGCGATGGCGGCGCGGTCGCCGGAGCCGGCGAAGCGGTGGCTGGTGCCCCAATCCTTCAGCGCCTTGGCCGCCGGTGCCCTGTTGGCCTCGATGGATTCGATGATGTCGATGGCGGCGGACAGCCGGGCGGCGGGGGTCATTACGGTATTCCGTTCTAGATCAGGAGAAGCATCTTCAGGGCGAAATACAGCCACATCGCCAGCAGCACCAGCGCCGAGGCGGTCCAGGCCAGAGAGCGCTTGTCTGCCCCGCTGATGAAGCCGGCATTGACGAAGCGGGTGACGACGAACACCCAGGACAGCAGCACGATCACCAGATCGGCATGGCGCAGCGGCAGCGCAATCGCGATCAGGGCGTAGAACAGGGTCGGCAGGCCGAATTCGTCGGCGGCGTCCGTGGCTTGGCCGCGCTTCCTATTCCAGAACAGCAGCGCGAAGGTCAGCGCGACCTCGACGAAGACGGGCAGCAGCACCATGGGCAGCGACATCGAAAATCCCCCTTTGGAATGACGAAGGCCCGGCGTGGTGCCGGGCCCTCCTGGATGAACCGGTTCCCTCAGGACTCCCGATAAGGGGCTGTGGTTCCCGTGATTTTGCGGTCGCGCTGAACTTTCACATCAAGTGTGGCTCAGGCCTTGGACTTAGGCCTTGTCGGGCCCGACCCGCACCAGCTGCTTGCCGAAATTGGCGCCCTTGAGCAGGCCCATGAACGCGTCGGGCGCGTTCTCCAGGCCCTCGGTGACGTGCTCCTTGTACTTGACCTTGCCGTCGCGGACCCAGGCCGACATGTCCTTCAGGAAGTCGCCGTGGCGGGAGGCGAAGTCGGAGACGATGAAGCCGCGGATCAGGAGCCGCTTGGTCAGCACATTGCGCATCAGCGCGCCGGCCCATTTCGGCGAGGCCGACTGGGTGTCGTTGTAATGCGCGATCAGGCCGCAGACGGGCATGCGGGCGAAGGCGTTGAACAGCGGGAACACCGCCTCGAACACCGGGCCGCCGACATTCTCGAAGTAGACGTCGATGCCCTTCGGGCAGGCCTCTTTCAGCTTGGCGGCGAGATCGGGATCGCGATGGTCGAGGCAGTCGTCGAAGCCGAACTCGGACTTCACGTAGTCGCATTTGTCCTTGCCGCCGGCGATGCCGATGGCGCGGGCGCCCTTGATCTTGGCGATCTGCCCGACCGCAGAGCCGACCGCGCCGGAGGCGGCGGCGACCACCACGGTCTCGCCGGCCTTGGGCTGGCCGATGTCAAGGAGACCCGTGTAGGCGGTCATGCCGGGCATGCCGAGCACGCCCACGGCGGTCGAGATCGGGGCGAGGCCCGGGTCGACCTTGGCGAGACCGCGGCCGTCGGAGATCGCATGCGTCTGCCAGCCGGCGCGGGCCAGCACGATGTCGCCGGGCTTGAAGCCGGGATTGTTGGAGGCGACCACCTCGCACACGGTCCCCGCCTCCATGACGCCGCCGACCGGCACCGGCTGCGCATAGGACGGCCCGTCGCTCATCCGCCCCCGCATGTAGGGATCGAGCGACAGCCAGATCGTGCGCAGCAGCACCTCGCCGGTGCCGGGCGTCGGCACGGCGTAATCCTCGAGGCGGAAGTCACTGGGCTTGGGCTCTCCGACGGGACGCGCGGCCAGAACGATGCGCTTGGCTTGGGACATGGTGTTTCCTCTTCTTTGTTGGTTGTGATCGGCAGATTTGGTGGCCTCATGGTTCGAGACGCGCCGCAAGAGGCGGCGCTCCTCACCATGAGGGTTGAAAGCTTCGCTGCGCCAAGACTCCTCGTCCTGAGGAGCGCGCCCACTTGGGCGCGCGTCTCGAAGGACGGCCGCGAACTCCGTCGAGCCTACGCCCCGCCCGGATAGTTCGGGCTCTCGCGGGTGATGGTCACGTCGTGGACGTGGCTTTCGCGCAGGCCAGCGCCGGTGATGCGGACGAACTCGGCCTTGGCGTGGAAGTCTTCCAGCGTCTTGGCGCCGACATAGCCCATGGCGGCGCGCAGGCCGCCGGCGAGCTGGTGCATGACGTTGCCGACCGGGCCCTTGTACGGCACCTGGCCCTCGATGCCCTCCGGCACGAGCTTCAAGGTGTCCTTGATGTCCTGCTGGAAGTAGCGGTCGGCCGAGCCGCGGGCCATCGCGCCGACCGAGCCCATGCCGCGATAGGCCTTGTAGGAGCGGCCCTGCCACAGGAACACTTCGCCGGGGGTCTCGTCAGTGCCGGCGAGCAGCGAGCCGACCATGGCGACATCGGCGCCGGCGGCGAGCGCCTTGGCGAGGTCGCCGGAGAACTTGATGCCGCCATCGGCGATGACCGGCACGTCGGCCTTCTTGGCGGCTTCGACCGCATCCATGATCGCGGTGAGCTGCGGCACGCCGACGCCGGCGACGATGCGGGTGGTGCAGATCGAGCCCGGGCCGATGCCGACCTTGACGGCGTCGGCGCCGGCATCGATCAGCGCCTGCGCGCCGTCGCGGGTGGCGATGTTGCCGGCGATCACCTGCACCGCGTTGGAGATGCGCTTGATGCGGTTGACCGCCTCCAGCACGCGCGAGGAATGGCCATGCGCGGTGTCGACCACGACGAGGTCGACACCGGCCTCGATCAGCTTCTCGGTCCGCTCGAAGCCGCCCTCGCCCACCGTCGTCGCGGCGGCGACGCGGAGCCGCCCCTGCGCGTCCTTGCAGGCGAGCGGATGCGCGACCGCCTTCTCCATGTCCTTGACGGTGATCAGGCCGACGCAGCGATACTGATCGTCGACGACGAGCAGCTTCTCGATGCGGTGCTTGTGGAGGATCTTCTTGGCCTCGTCCTGGCCGACGCCCTCGCGCACGGTGACGAGGTTTTCGTGCGTCATCAGCTCGGAGATCTTCTGCCGCGGATCGGTGGCGAAGCGCACGTCGCGGTTGGTGAGGATGCCAACCAGCTTGCCGGGGATGCCTTTGGACCCGCCGGTCACCACGGGAATGCCGGAGAAGCCGTAATCCTTCATCAGCGCCAGCGCGTCGGCCAGCGTCGCGTCCGGCGAGATCGTCAGCGGGTTCACCACCATGCCGGATTCGAATTTCTTGACCTGGCGCACCTGGGCGGCCTGGCCTTCGGGATCGAAATTGCGGTGGATCACCCCGACACCGCCGGCCTGCGCCATGGCGATCGCCATGCGCGCCTCGGTGACGGTATCCATGGCGGACGCCATGATCGGAATGTTCAGCGGGATCCCGCGCGTTACGCGCGAGCGGATGTCGACCTCGGAGGGAAGCACATCGGAGAGGCCCGGCTTCAAGAGCACGTCGTCGAAGGTGAAGGCTTCGCGAAGTGTCTGGACGGTCGCCATCGTCAACTCCTTGTCTGCGGCCGTAACGGCCGCGATGGGATCTAAGGATGAGCGGCGCCGCCGTCGAGACCATGCCTCGCCGTCGAATCGGAGCCCATCGGTGGGGTTGACGCGGGTCGATAGCATGGGCCTGTGACGAATCAAAGGGCCGATCCGCCCTCCTCCCGCGATTGCGAAAGACCGCCCGGATCGGCCCCTGATGCGCAACAAAACGTCGCCAAAGCCCCGATTCCGGGGCAGAAATTCCGCCGTTAGCGCCAGGCGCCCGGCGGCGGGCCGTAGCGGCGGATGGCGTCGACCACCTCGCGGTGGCGCCGGTCCTCCCGCCGCATGTGCACGGCAATCAGGGCGTGCGCCGAGGGCACCAGCAGCAGCACGTGGAAGAACAGGCCGAGCACCAGGCAGACCACACACAGCAGCAGGTTGAAGATGGCCGCGAACGGCTGCCCGTTGAGCAGCAGACCCAGCGGCGGCACCAAAGCGGCGAGCAGGTAGATCATCGGCACACCTCCAATCAGCGACGCGACAGCGTCGCGCTGCATTTGGGGGGCCATGCCGGCAGCGCAATGGCCCCGTTCGTCGCAGGGTGTTAAAGCCCCGGCGCCGGCTCGCCTCTGTCCCCTCCCCAGGATTCGATGAACAAGCAACGAATCATTCCGCTGATCGTCGCCACCGCCCTGTTCATGGAGAACATGGACTCCACGGTGATCGCGACCTCGCTGCCGGCGATCGCCAGGGATATCGGCACCAGCCCGCTGACCTTGAAGCTCGCGATCACATCCTACCTGCTGTCGCTTGCGGTGTTCATCCCGGCGAGCGGCTGGACCGCCGACCGGTTCGGCGCGCGGCGGGTGTTCTCGAGCGCCGTCGCGGTGTTCATGATCGGCTCGATCGGCTGCGCGCTCGCCAACTCCGTCGAGAACTTCGTGTTCGCGCGCATCCTGCAGGGCATGGGCGGCGCGATGATGACGCCGGTCGGCCGCCTCGTCCTGCTGCGCTCCGTCGACAAGAGCGCGCTGGTCGGCGCGATGGCCTGGGTGACCATCCCCGCGCTGATCGGTCCCGTGATCGGGCCGCCGGTCGGCGGCTTCATCACCACCTATTTCTCCTGGCACTGGATCTTCCTGATCAACATCCCGATCGGCATCGTCGGCATCATCATGGCGCTGCGCTTCATCGATCCGATCAAGAGCGACAATCCAGAGCCGTTCGATCTCTACGGCATGGTGCTCGCCGGCATCGGCCTGGCCGGCCTCGCCTTCGGCCTGTCGGTCGCCGGCCTCAACCTGCTGCCGTGGTCGGTGGTCGGCAGTCTCGTCGCGATCGGCGCGATCTCGATGACGCTCTACGTCCGCCACTCCTGGCGGACCAATTCGCCGGTGCTCGACTTCTCGCTGCTGCGGCTACCGACGTTGCGGGCCTCGATCGTCGGCGGCTTCATGTTCCGGCTCGGCATCGGCGCCCTGCCCTTCCTGCTGCCGCTCCTGATGCAGCTCGGCTTTGGCCTGTCGCCGTTCCAGTCCGGCCTCGTGACGTTCGGCTCCTCGGCCGGCGCGATGGGCATGAAGGCGCTGGCGGCGCGGCTGATCAAGGCCTTCGGCTTCCGTCACCTCATGACGGTCAACGCGGTCGTCAGCTCGGTCTTCCTCGCCGCCTGCGCGCTGTTCACGCCGGCGACGCCGCTCTTGCTGATCGTCATCATCCTGTTCGTCGGCGGCTTCTTCCGCTCGCTGCAGTTCACTGCGATCAACACGGTGGCCTATGCCGAGGTCGAGACCGCGCAGATGAGCCGCGCCACCACGCTCACCAGCGTCAACCAGCAGCTCGCAATCTCCGCCGGCGTCGCCGTCGGCGCGTTCTCGGTGGAGACCACGATGTGGGCGCATGGCGCGAGCGAGCTCACCGCCACCTCCTTCGCTCCGGCCTTCATCGTCGTCGCCATCACCTCGGCGCTGTCGTCATTCTTCTTCTGGCAGATGCCGGATGATGCCGGCAGCGAGATCTCCGGCCGCAAGGTCGCGGCGATCGCGAGCCGCAAGGGCGCCGAGAAAGGCGCCGAGAAGGCCGCGACGAAATCGGCCAGCGAAACCACGCACGACGCGCGGGATCAGAAGCTCGGCTGAGTGCCGCGGCTCAGGGCTTCCGCGGGGCGGACTTCCAGTAGTCGGCCAGGCGATCGGCCCACATCTTCGCGTGCAGCTCGGTGCCGGCGCGGCTCATGTGACAGCGGTCGTGGCGCAGCGGCAGCCCGATCTGGTCGGTGTCCGGACCGGGATAGACCCCGAGCGAGGGGTTCGGCACGGCGGCCTGCGCGGAACGGATGATCTCGTCAGGAATGGTGCCGCAGAGCGTCGCCTTGGCCACGAAGATCGGCGCGGTCACGTCGGCGGCGCGCAGGCCCGCAATGATCTCGAGATCATTGCGCAGGTAGGACAGCCGTGCCGCCTCCTTCATCTTCGCGGTCACCTGCAAGTGCGTGCCGTCCTCCGCCCCGTTGGTCGCGAACGCAAAGGCATTACCTTCGCCCTGATGCCAGAGCACCGCGCTCGGCTCGAGACCCACGTCGCGCAGCCCGGCAAGGGTCGACAGCAGCACCTCGAAATATTTGCCGCCGCGGGCGCGCCATTCCTCCACATAGGTGCCGCCGATCGCGGCAGGCGCAATCACGACGGTCTTCGCAAGCCCGCGATCAATCAGTTCGTCCCCGAGCCGGGTGGCGACGTTCTCTCCGTCGCTCGTGGTTCCGAGCAAGGGATTGCGCGCCACGTAGCAGCGGCCGTCGAACCGGTCGAAATTATAGAACCGGTGACGCGGCTGATAGAGCTTGCCGCTCCGATCCGGCGCACCGTTGTTGGCGATGTTCGATTGCCCTGCGGTCAGCAGCACCACGAGCCCGTCGCGCGGAATGGATTCGCAGGGAACCGGCGTGGCCTGGCTGCGCGCCTCCTCATTGTCCGGCAGCAGACAGCGCGATGCATTTCCACCCGCGATGAAATCCGCGTCCGACCCGTAGAGCACCTGCGCGAGATTGCGCCCCTTCAGCAGGTTCTGCACCTCGGGATCGTCGCTCGCGCCGTCGATCCGCCGATCGATGTCGTCGAAGACTGCGGCACGCGCACGCACCTGCGCCACCAGGGCCTGAAAGCTCGGTCGTGTCGAGATCGCGCCCACGGCGCAGGATACGCAGTTGCCGTCGCGCGACTTGGCCGAGGTGGTCGGCAGGCAGAGATCGCGCGGCGGCAGCACTTCCGCAGCGTCGGCTGGGACGGCCCAGCAGAGCAACCACAGACCGGCAACGATTGACATCGATACGCTTCGCATCGGCTCCAGCCCATCAACGAGGAGAGTTTGGCTATGTAACAAGGAATTGGACGATCACGTCATCCACCGTCATTCCGGGGCAATTCTCAATGCGCAACCGCGACGCGGCTGCGCGTTGAGAATTGAACCGGGAATCTCGACATGGTGGACGCAAGACAATCTCGAGATTCCGGGTTCAAGGCCGGCGGCCTTGCCCCGGAATGACCGGGGTGGTGACGCAGGACCATTGGACGCGCTCGCTCGCGGAGACAGGTCGCAAACAGGCTTTTCCATTATAGTCCGCTGCCATGAAGGAAAGCCGAATCGACGCGCGGCCGCTCGCCGCCATGGCAATGGATTGCTGGCCGACCGCGCTTCTGCTGGCGGGAACAATCCTCGCTGTCCCTGCCCTCGGCGGATTGGTGCGACCGGTCTTCATCCTCGGCTGCCCCCTCACGGGTTGGTTTGCATGGCGCCGCAACGCCGCGGCTCACGTCCAGTCGGCGATCCTCATGTTTGCCTTTGCCCCGTTCGTGCGTCGCCTGGTCGACGTCTCCGCGGGCTTCGACTCCTCGGGCATCATGCTGAGCGGTCCCCTGCTGTTCATCCTCGCGCCGATCCCGAGCCTCGTCCTCTCGCCGGCGGACAAGGCCGCTTCGCGCAATCCGTGGCTGGTGCCGCCGCTCATCATCCTGGCCTGCATCCTCTACGGCGGCGCGCTGTCGATGTTCCAGAACGACTGGTTCAACGCCGCCAATGGCGGAATGAAATGGGCCGCGCCGGTGCTCTATGCGATCGCGCTGCAGCAGCAGGCAAGATCCGACACCGTCCTGATCGACGCGATCACGCGCGCGTTCATGCTGGTCCTGCCACTCACAGGGCTCTACGGCATCTGGCAATATGTCGATCCGCAGGACTGGGACCGGTTCTGGATGGTGAATGCCAGCATCACCTCGGCCGGCTATCCGCTGCCCTATATGGTGCGCGTATTCAGCACGATGAACGGTCCAGCCAGCTATGCGACCTTCACGGCCACCGGCCTGCTGCTGGTCGGCTTCCTGCGGCCGGGATGGCTGGCCATGGCCGTGATGGCGCCGGCGGCGCTCGGCCTGCTGCTGTCGCTCTATCGCACCAGCTGGATCACGCTCGCCGTGGGCGTCTTGTTCTGCCTGTTCTTTCCCGCCACGCGAATGCGCTCCGCATCGCTGACGCTCGGACTGCTGGCCGCGGTGGTCGTGACCGTGCTGTTCACGCCATTCGCGGACGTCATCACCTCCCGTCTGGAGTCGCTCGGCAGCGTCTCGCAGGACAGCAGCGGCAGCGAGCGGCTCGAAGAGTTCGTGACGCTGTGGAATGCACCGAACAGCATGGTTCTGGGATCGGGCTTCACCATCCTGGACGTCGGGGTCGCCGGCACGATGCCGATCGACGGGCAGATCATCGCAAGCTGGGTGACGATGGGCATCCCGGTCGGGCTGATCTGCCTCGCGGCCTACATCTGGGTTGGTCTCACGGCCACCGGCGCCGCCTGGCGGCTGCCGACGCGCGAGGGCGTCGTGCTCGGCGCGCTCGCCATCAGCGCGCTCTTGATCCAGCTGCCGCTCACCAGCATCTCCTCGGGCGAAGTGTCGGCGCTGTTCTGGATGCTGGTCGCGATGGCCTGCCCGAGCGACCAGACGGCCGGCCAGTCCCAGCCCGCCGTCGGCCGACAGCAGCATCAGACCGGGGCCTGATCGGACGCGACACGCGGCGCGATCGCCGCAGATCGCGCCTTGCGCCTGGCAGGCGCCGCAAGTCCAACCAGCGCGAGCAGATGCAGTCGCTGCAGGACCACATGGGCGATCAGAGGAAGCACGACACCCGCCGCGGTTCCGGCCAACAGATAGAGCCAGGGCCAGGTCGGGATGTGCGCCTTGAGCATGATGATGCGCAGGCCCGAGCCGGCGAGGATGTGCAGCACATAGATCGTCATCGACGCGACGCCCACGGCGGCGAGCCAGCGGTGACGAGTGGGGTCGAGCAGCCGGCACAGCACGACCATGCCGGCGATTCCGAGCACGCAGGCCGGCAGCGAGGCGAGGCCGTTGGCGTCCATGCCGGACAGCTCCCCGCCGAGCGCCACCGCGGCGGCGAACGCTGCGGTGATCATGATCAGCAGCGGCCAGCCCCGCGGGCGCCATTCCGCCATCAGGCGGGCGCCGTACAGGCCGGCGACATAGAACGGCAGGTGATGCAAGGTCAACGCGAGATCCGGCCGGACAGGAAGCATGAGGAAAATCGCGAAGCCGGCGACCGCCAGTGAAACCAGCGCCGTCCGTGACGGGACGAGCACCGCGATCAAATGGCAGAGCATCAGTGCGTAGAGAAACCAGAACTGCGCGATCGGGCGATACCAGATCGCAGCGAGATCGCTGGGATGGATCGGAATGTTGGCATCCCGCGCCAGCAGCATCGTGGTCCCGCCCTGGATCAGCGACCACAGCACGTAGGGATAGGCGATGGTCCAGAGCTTGGCTTCGAGGAAGGAGCGCGCGCCCTTCCGCAGGCTGTGCTGCACATTCAGGCCGGCCAGGAAAAAGAACAGCGGCATGTGGAACGTGTAGAGCGTGTAGTCCATCCAGCGCGCCAGCGCGCCGTCCGGAAAGATGCCTGGGCGTACCAGGCCGCCGAGCACATGACCGTAGACGACCAGGATCACGCCGATGCCGCGCGCGCAATCGATCCACACCATGCGCGTGGTGTCAGCCGACGCCCTCTTCGTTCCAGCATCCATGCCCGACAGGCCCTGCCCTCGCGCAGCGCGTCCGGTCCATCATCCCTGCGACGCCCGCGCGGTATTCCGTCTCATCTTTACATACCGCACCGGGCTTTGCTGTGCCGTCACTTCCAGCCGAGACGTGGCGCATTCGAATGTTAGTCTTAATTAATCATAAGCCGCTGTTCGCCCATTCCTGAGAGCGCGAGACGGGCCATCCGCTCGGGCCGGCCAAGTTGCCTCACGAAGCGGGGCGTTCCTTGCGGGAACGGTCCTGGGCGCGCCTCGTTGCCCCGCCATGACCCGAGAACTCGCACCCGATCCCGCACCCGGCCCGGGGCTTACTCCCGCCCTCGAACGCAACATTCAGGCGCTGGTCGACCGCCGCAAGCGCGAGCGGACCGAGGCGACCGCGCAGCAGAAGGTTGCCGACGCCATCACGCGGTTCACGGGGTCGATGACCTTCGTGTACCTGCATCTGTTGGGCTTCGGCTTCTGGATCATCGCCAATCTGCATTTCATCCCCGGCGTGCCCGCCTGGGACGAGATCGCCTCGGTCGAGGCGATCTTCCTGTCGACCTTCGTGCTGATCTCGCAGAACCGGATGGCCGGCGAGGCCGACAAGCGCGCCGACCTCGATCTCCAGATCAGCCTGCTGACGGAGCACGAGCTGACGCAAGTCGTGACGCTCCTGAACCAGATGGCGAAGCAGATGGGCATCGAGCCGGACGCCAAGCCCGAGCTGCGCGACGCGTCCAAGGACATCGCGCCGGAACGCGTGCTCGACAAGATCGAGGAAGCGCAACGGTGATACGCGTCCGAGAGCTCTGCGCTGAGTTTATACGCTCGTCTCTCTCCACCGTCATTCCGGGGCGGGCGGAGCGTGAGGCCGACGCTCGTCAGCCTCACGTGGAGCACGAGCCCGGAATCCATAACCACGGCTGGTCATGAGATCGCTGTGGCCCTGATCCTCGTCACATGACGGCCTGTGGTTATGGATTCCGGGCTGGCGCTATGCGCCCCCCGGAATGACCAGAGAAGAGATTGCGTGCTCTCCCGCTATGATTCCGCGGCGTGTAGCGCGTAGGGTGGGCAAAGGCGCTGCCGTGCTGTGTCCTTGATGTGAGCTCGCGGTGGCGCCGTGCCCACCGACTCCCTCGGCCTGCGCGGATCGACGGTGGGCACGCCGCCGCCTGTGGCGGCCGCTTTGCCCCCCTACGGCAGCGGATGCACGTGAGCGAGGTGTGGCCTTATCACCGTCCCAAGAAGCCACGGCGGGCGAGACCTGCGAGGGCGCCGCGCAGGCGGGCGCGACCGCTGATGACGCCGCAGGAGGAGCTGAACAGGCGAACCACGAGCTGGCGTCGCTGCGCTTCGGTTGGCTGCAGGCGAAGGTGCGTCAACGTCTTCGACACAGCCTCGACGGAGGCATCGATCCAGCCGAGACCGTCGAGATGGACGGGCATCGCGCTTCCCGGACTGCAACGGCGCGAGCCAGTCACGCGCGCAGACGACAGCGAGAGCGCCTCGACGCGACACGGTACGACCTCGCCACCGCGTGCTAGCCACCCTGCCTCGTCCGTCGGAAACAGATCTTCAGCCCGCGGCAGCTCGAAGCAGACGAGGAACGCGATGAAGGAAATGAGCATCGCAATGCCGGCCCACAGCAGGTTGAAATAGTCGATCGACGAGATCTCGCTCGCGGCATTCGGCGATACGAAGGCCCAGACGATGGCCGCCGCCGAGCTCGCGGCAATCAGCCCGAAGATCGCGGCGAGCTTGCCATGCACGCGCGGCTGGGAGCGGTCGCCACCCTTGTCGGTGACCTTGAACGGGCGGCCGAACGGCCGGATCGCCGCGCTGACCAGGGTCGCCGTGATGGCGAAACACGTCACCGCGTGCGTCGCCTCCATGAACAGCGGCAACGTCTTGGACCGCGAGATCCAGCCCATGTAGATGATGGTGCCGAGCAACGCGGGCACGCCGTAGCGCAGGAACGAGAGATAGTCGGCCTCGAACGCCGGCACCCCTGCGAACCAATAGATCGGCGGCGCGATCAGGAGCAGCACCATGAACGGCTTGCACAGCCAGTTGAGCACGCCATGCAGGAAGTGCCAGCGCTGGGTGAAGCTGTAGCCGCGGCTGCGCATCGGACCGTCGCGCAGCAGCGCGACCTGGATCGTGCCCAGGCACCAGCGCGCGCGCTGGGTGATGTATTCTGGCACGCCTTCCGCCGACAGGCCGAAGCTGAGCGGCTCGTTGAGCCAGACCGTACGGAAGCCACGCTTGAGCAGCGTGTAGGTGAGATTGAGATCCTCGGAGATCGCCGCATGCGGGAAGCCGCCGATCTCCACGAGCCGCTCGCGGCGCACGACGAAAGACGTGCCGACGCAGAACGCGCAGCCCCACGCATCCTTGGCCGGCTGGAACACGTCGAAGAAGAAGCGCTGGTCGTCGACCCAATGGCCCGATGCCAGCAGATTGTGCTGGATCGGATCCGGGTTGTAGTAGAACTGCGGCGTCTGCACGACGGCGATGTCCGGCTCGGACAGCAGCAGGCCCACCGTGCGCTGCAGGAAATCGCGGCGCGGCGCGAAGTCGGCGTCGAGCACGAGAATGACAGGCGCGTTCGACTCCTGCCCTGTGGCTGCGAGCGCGTTGTTGAGATTGCCGGCCTTGGCACCCTTGTTGTCGGGTCGCGTCAGATGACGCGCGCCGACCTCGTCGCAGAACGCGCGCAGCCAGTCGCGGCGTGTGTCGTCGAGCACCCAGACCGTCTTGCTGCGGTAGTCGAGCGCCAGCGCGGCGAGGATCGAGCGCTCCACGATCTCCATCGGCTCGTCATAGGTGCAGATGAAGATGTCGACGGCCGGCTGCTCGCCCCGCTCAGCCAGCGCGCGCTGCGCGGCATCGGCCTGCCCCGAGCGGTCGACGCTGCGGGTGAGGATCAGGATCGACATCAGCGTGTAGGTGATCGCAATGATCTCCAGCGTGATGAACAATCGCGGCCACAGCGCCTGCAAGGTCAGATCGAACGCCGGCAGCGTGTCGTGCCAGCGCCACAGCGTGTAAATCAGCAGGAACGAGGCCGTGGTGGCGCCGAACAGGACGCGGTCGCGGAGCCGCGTCGGGTCGAGCAGCCGGGCCATGACGAGGAGCCCGAGCAGGACGCCGAGGTCGGTCGACAGGACCGACGGTGCATTGCTGGCGGTCGGAAACATCAGGGCACCTTCGCGCCGGTGAACGGATTCCAGCCGGTCTCGGCGAGCACGGCCCACGCGGTGGCGCCGAGATGCGGCCGCTTGTAGTAGAAGAAGTCCTGGATGGTGGTCGCGCCCGTCGGATCGATCGACAGCCCGGTGGTGAGGCGCGCGTTGCGCGTCGCATTCAGCAGTCCCGTCGCCGTCCGGTCGGCTCGCAATCCCGCGACAAGCCGCTCGCTCGCCGCGGCGTTTCCGACCATGCGATAAGCCAGCGCGGCCTGTGCGGTGCCCTCGACCCAGACGCCGTCGCGATCGCCGTTGAAGTCGAAACCGCCATCCACCGCGAGCTTGCTTTCGGCGAAGCCGAGCGCCTTGCGCCAGGCGGGCGCATCGGGCACGGCCATCCACGGCCAGAGCTGCACGTCGAGCGCCAGCAGATTGGCATCGGCAAGGCTGCCGTCGGGCTTGGTGCCGAGCAGGAAGTGATCGCCGCGGAAGCTGCGATCGAGCAGCCGTCGCGCCGTCAGCGCGGCGTCCCGATAGCGCGGCTCGGACGTGAGACGATGCAGCCACGACGCCACCGCGTAGACGTCGGCATTGTGCTCGGTCGACATCCAGGTGAGGCGCACCTGCTGCGGATCGTAGCCGTGGAAGCCGCCGCTGAAACCGTCTGTCCCGTGGCTCGCGTTGACGATGATCCAGTCCATCAGCCGACGCGCGCTCGACAGATAGGCTGCCTCTTCGGTCGCCTCATGCAGCGTCAGCAGCGCCAGCGCCGCCCAGGCGACATTGCCGGTCGCGGTGCCGTCCTGCGCGGGGTCCTCGCCCCAGATGTTGTTCTGGTGATCCCACCACCCCGGCAGCAGCGCGGCGCCGGCGCCGACGGGACCGGCGCGATAGGCGTTGCGGAGACGGCCGTCCTGGAAGCTGCGATCGTTGCCGGCCGCGTGCACCAGCGCATTGCCGATCACGCGAGCTTCGTTGACGTGCCCGCACGCGACGAGCGCGATCGCCGCCAGCGCGTTGTCATAGGTGAAGGCCGTCGTCGAGAGGCCGAGCGGCAGCCCCTCCTCATCGGCACCCGGCTCGTAGGAGCGGATGAATGCCGCATCATGACCGGCGAGCTTTGGCCCCACGGCCTGTGCAAGTCCTGCGCATAAAGGCGTTTCGGCGCGCAGCGGCATGACGCTGCCGAGCAGCGCCGTCGCGATGATGACCATGGATGCGAGCCTCATTGCGCAGACCCCGCATGCGCCGCCGGAAGCCAGTGCTCGTCCAGCTCAGGCGGTTGAACCGGTTGCGACCGCAAGGCGGAGTCGAGCTTGGTGACGCCGGCCCGCCGTATGGCTTCATCCGGCTCGGACGGATCAAGATCGGTAAGCGAGGCCACCAGGTGGCCGAGCCGCCGCCAGGTCACCGACATCGACGGTACGATGCCGTTGTCGCGGGTCACGGTCACCCACTGCCCGACCGTGCAGGCCGGCGTCGCGGCGGAAGCCGGCTGCGCTGCAGGCATGTCCTCGGC
Organism: Bradyrhizobium sp. HKCCYLRH3099; assembly: GCF_051167855.1. NCBI lineage: Bacteria > Pseudomonadati > Pseudomonadota > Alphaproteobacteria > Hyphomicrobiales > Nitrobacteraceae > Bradyrhizobium > Bradyrhizobium sp. HKCCYLRH3099. The sequence goes on along the minus strand of NZ_JBNPTW010000005.1, from coordinate 298,475 downwards.
CGCATCCGGCGTGATCATCACATAGAGCTCGCGCCGCTCGGTCTGCGGAAACGGCACGGCGAAGCGCTCGTCGACCTTGTCGCTTGTCTTCGGCAGCACGGCGCTGACGGTGCCGCTGTGGAAGCCGCCGCCATCGATCCGCACCTTGGTGCCCGGCTTCATCGCTTCACCCTGCCGATAGGAGAAGATCGCGACGACGAAGCGCTTGTCGCAATCGACGACGGAAGCGATCGTATCGCCCGCGCTGACGTGGCGTCCAGTGTCGGCGCCGACCGCCAGCACCTTGCCGGGACCGGGCGACAATACGTCGGCGGACGCGAGCCTTGCCAGCCGCGCGCGCTCGGACTTGATCAGGCCTTCGAGGTCGCCGAGCACGGCGGATTGCTGCTTCTCCTCGATCTCCATGCGCCGGGCATCGAGATCGATGTCGCGGCGCTTCTGCGCAAGCATGTTGAGCGCGACCAGATCCTCGCCGACATAGATGCCGGCGTTCAGCGCCTTCAGCTGCGTCAGCTTCTGGTTCAGTTTCGCATTCTGCGCGTCGGTGTCGTGCAGCGCCGCCGCATATTGCTGCTCGGTCGGTTTGACCATGTCGAGGCTGGCGGCGTCGCGCGCGACCATGCGGTTCTGCCGGTCGACGATCGCCTTCTTCTCGCTGCTCTGCGCGTTGGACTGCGCCACGCGTGCGCGGAGTTCCTCGATCTGCGACTGCAACTGCGCCTTCAACTGCTCGGCTTGGCTCGCGATCTCCTGGTCGAGCGAGCCGACATAGCTGATGTCGGATTGATGTTTCGCACGGGTGGCGTCGAGCTTCTGGCGCGCGTCTCCCGCCTTCTCCTCCAGCGAGATCAGCGTGGTGCGGTCGAGCCGCGGATTGGTGATCTCCGCCAGGCGATCCCCGGCGTTCACCTCGCCGCCCTGCTTCGCGGTGAGCGTGTCGACCTGGCCCGCGATTGGCGAGGTCAGCAGCATGACGGGGGCGTCGACGACGGCCCGGTCGGACTGGTCGGCGACGATCGGCGGCACCACCGCCGTCAGCATCAGCGCCGACAGGATGCCGGCGACGCCGATGGCGGAGGCGCGCAGGATCACGGGGTGCCGCGGCGGACGCGCCGGTGTCGTCTGCGCGGATCGAGGAGGTGCGGCGGCCGGCTTGAAACCGTCATCGAAGCGATCGGTCATCGGGTCTCTTTCGGTTTGGGGTGACACGCCCCGAAAGACGCCTCCTCCAGTTGATCCGAGGTTCCAAGCCTCGGTCTCGATGGTTGAAGCGCAAACCAGATCACGCGGACATCGTTTCAAGCCGGGTCCGATGTTCGTCCCTTCTCCCGGTCACGTTATGTTGCACTGCAATGGCGCGGTTCCTGCTGGCCGCGCCACACTCAATCCTCATTCGCCTTGAAGCGTCCGAGTCCCTTCAAGATGAAAGGCGCGACGAGTGCGATCAGCGCGACAACTAACAACGTCGCGGAGATCGGAGATTGCAGCAGGGTCATGGGGTCGCCGAGGCTGATCGCCAGCGCGCGGCGCAACTGGCTCTCGGCGATCGGGCCAAGGATCAGGCCGACGACGACGGGCGCGATCGGAAAATCGAAGCGGCGCATCAGGAAACCGAGCACGCCGAAGCCCGCCAGCATCGACAACTCCACCACCGACGGCTTGGCCGCGATTGTGCCCATGGTCGCGAACACGAGAATGCCGGCGTACAGCCAGGGCGTCGGGATCTTCAGCAGCCGCACCCACAGACCGACCAGCGGCAGGTTCAGCACCAGCAGCATCGTGTTGGCGATGAACAGGCTCGCGATCAGGCCCCAGACGAGATCGGGGCGTTCGGCGAACAGCAGCGGTCCCGGGTTGAGGCCATATTGCTGGAAGCCGGCGAGCATCATCGCCGCCGTCGCGGATGTCGGCAGGCCGAGCGTCAGCAATGGCACCAGCGTGCCGGCGGCGGAGGCGTTGTTCGCAGCCTCCGGACCAGCGACGCCCTCGATCGCGCCCTTGCCGAACTCATCAGGATATTTGGTCAAACGCCGCTCGGTCGAATACGACAGGAAGGTCGGAATTTCAGCCCCGCCGGCCGGCAGCGCCCCGATCGGGAAGCCGAACGCCGTGCCGCGCAGCCACGGCTTCCAGGAGCGCTTCCAGTCCTCACGCGTCATCCACAGCGATCCTTTGACGGCCTCGATCTTCTCCTCGGTGTGATGCCGCCGCGAAGCGACGTAGAGCGCCTCGCCGACCGCGAACAGGCCGACCGCCAAGGTCGTCACCTCGACGCCATCCAGCAGCTCGGGCACGCCGAAGGCGAGCCGCGCCTGTCCCGTCAGCTTGTCGATGCCGACGAGGCCAAGCGTCAGGCCGATGAACAGGCTGGTGAGGCCGCGGATCGGCGAGTCGCCGAACGTTGCGGAGACCGTGATGAAGGCGACGCACATCAGCGCGAAGTAATCCTCGGGGCCGAAGCGCACGGCGATGTCGACGAGATAGGGCGACAGGAAAGCCAAGCCGATGGTCGCGATCGTGCCCGCGACAAAGGAGCCGATCGCCGAGGTCGCCAGCGCCGGGCCGCCGCGACCCGCCTTGGCCATCTTGTTGCCCTCGAGCGCGGTCGCCATCGAGGCGCTCTCGCCGGGGGTGTTGATCAGGATCGCGGTGGTCGAGCCGCCATACATGCCGCCGTAATAGATGCCGGCGAACATGATCAGTGAACCGCCGGGATCGAGCTTGTAGGTGACCGGCAACAGCAGCGCGACGGTGAGCGCCGGGCCGATGCCCGGCAGCACGCCGACGGCGGTGCCGAGGAAGACGCCGATCAGCGCATAGAGCAGGTTCATGGGCTGGACGGCGATCGCCATCCCATGCGCGAGCGCGGCGAAGGTGTCCATCAGAGCAGTCTTTCGAGCGGACCGGCGGGGAGACTCAGGGTGAGCAGACGATCGAAAGCCATGTAGATCAAGGTCGTCAGCAGCGCGCCGATGACGAGATCAGTGATAAAGGCGCGGCGGCCGAACGCCGCCGATGTCGTGACGAACAGCGCCGTCGTGGCGAGGATGAAGCCGCCGCCGAAACCGATGATGGCAATCAGCAGAGCGAGACCGACGAGGATCAGCAGCACCGCGACCGGATCCGCGCTCTCGCGCGGCGGCAGTTTGCCCCTGATGGCGTCGATCAGATTGGCCAGCGCGAGAATGCCGAGCCCGATCGCGATCACGACCGGCATGACCTGCGGCCCCATGCCGTACATCGTCGTCGCCGGGATCTGGTTGGCGTCGTAGACCAGCACCAGCGCGACGGCGGCCAGCAAGGCCGCAATGACGATGCCGGCCTTGTCGATGCCGGCCTTGTCGATGCCAGCCTTTTCGATGCCAGACTTGTCGACACCTCGCGGGGACGTCTCCGTGCCGGCGCTGTCCGTCATGACTTGACGAGGCCGACCGACTTCAACACGTCGGTGACGCGGACGTTCTCCTTCTTCAGGAAGTCGGCGAAGGCGTCACCCGCGAGATAGGCGTCATCCCAGCCCTTCTGCTTCAGGATGTCCTTCCACGCATCCGACTTCACCATCTTCTCGACGGCCTCGCTCAGCGTCTTCTTCTGCTCCGGCGTGATACCGGGCGCCGCCACGACCGAGCGCCAATTGGCGAGCACGAGGTCGATGCCCTGCTCCTTGAAGGTCGGGATGTCGACGCCGGGAATGCGGTTCTCCGAGGACACGCCGATCGCGCGCAGCTTGCCGCTCTTGATCTGCCCGTCATATTCGGACAGGCCGGAAATGCCCGCGGTGACCTTGCCGCCGAGGATCGCGGCGAGAGACTCGCCGCCGCCGGAGAACGGGATGTAGTTCACCTTCTTCGCATCGGCCCCGACGGTGCCTGCAAACAAAGCCGCCATCACGTGATCGACGCCGCCGGCCGAACCGCCGGCAAAGGTCACCTTGGCGATGTCAGCCTTCAAGGCCGCCGCGAGGTCCTGCGCGGTCTTGATCGGCGAGTTCGCAGGCACGACGATGACCTGGATCTCCTCGGTCAGCCGCGCGATCGGCGTCACCTGCTCCAGGGTCACCGGCGACTTGTTCATGGCGAGCGCGCCGACCATGACGAAGCCGTTGACCATCAGCTGGTTGCCGTCACCCTTGGCGCCGTTGACGAACTGCGCGATGCCGACCGTGCCGCCCGCACCCGCCACATTGGTGACCTGCACACTGCGCGCCACGCCCGACGCGACGAAGGCCTGCTGCATCGCGCGCGCGGTCTGGTCCCAGCCGCCGCCGGGCGCCGCGGGCGCCATCACCTTGAGCTCGAGTTGCTGGGCGGAGACCGGCGCACCGGCAAGGGTCATCAGCGCGACGGCGGCGCCGAACAGGCGCGTACGGAACGATGTCAAAGCAGTCCTCCGGGATGGGCCGAACCAGCGGCTCGCGTTTCTTCTCTTGCCTCTCATGCGCGGCATATCAGCGGGAAAAGCCGCCCCTGTCCAGACAGGATCGGTCGTCGCGCACGTCGGCACCGGCTCACCCCGCCTGTGCGCCTGCAGCGAAGCGCACGTAGGGGCTGCCCTCGTGACGCTAGCCGCAGGTCCAGATCATGCCGATCGGCGTTCGCGTCCAGCACGGCCCGAAGCTGCCGCCATTGTATTGGCCGCGGTAGAAGCCGGGACGGCCGAAATAGTGCCACTCGCCGTTGTACAGCATGTATTTCGGCGTGCCGTCGATGTACCAGTTCCGGCGGCTGCCACGCGGCGGCCCGTTGCGCATCGCCTCCTTGTCTGCGTAGAGCGGGAGGCTGTTGTTGGGCGGCTGCCTGTAGCCGGGCAGGAAGCCATAGCCCTGCCAGCGCTGCGCCTTGCGCTTGTGCGACGGTGCGGCGAACGCGATCGCGGGCACCAGCAGCAGGAGCGTCGCGATCGCGAGGATGGAACGGTACGACATGGCGGCAGCCTGCTGGATGGTGTGTCTCAACTATTCGACGCGATCACGGCACGGCAATGGCCGTTGCGTCACCGAAGATTTCAATGATGACGCCGGTGCGCGCGACGCGGCGGACGCGGCGGCGGCGCGTAGAACGGATTGAGGTCGCACATTGCCGAGCGGCCGGAGGCCGTCGCGCGACATTGCGGCAACGACGTATAGCTGCAGTCGATCCACTCGCCGCCGCCGAACCGGCCGCCTTCATAGACCTTCATGCACACGGGATAGCGCGGATCGTACGCCTGGGCTTGTGCCGCGTCCGACACGGCGACCCCGACCATCAAACCCAGCGCGAGGACGCTCCAGTTCAGGACACGCATGCAGGATCTCCGGAATTCGGTCTCGCCGGCCCAAAGCCGATTCCCGAGACCAGACATTGCACCTGCTCTGTATCCCCAGGGCGTGGCCGTCGCAATGACGCCATTACAACAGGTCCGTCGGCTCTCCGCCGCGGAACCCCATCGCCAGCACGTAGCGTTCCGACGAATCCTGCCGGCTCGCGGCCGGCTTGACGTGACGCACGCTGGCGTAATCGCGCTTGAGCTGGGCCAGCAGCTCGGCATCGGCGCCGCTCTGGAACGTCTTGGCGAGGAAGCTGCCGCCGGGCTTGAGCACCTCGCCGGCGAAATGCGCGGCGAGTTCCACGAGGCCGACGATGCGCAGCTGGTCGGTCTTGCGATGGCCGGTGGTGTTGGCCGCCATGTCCGACATCACGACATCGGCGCGGCCGCCGATCATTTCACGCAGCTTCTCCGGGGCATCCTCGGCATGGAAGTCGAGCTGGGTGAAGGTGACGCCCGGGATCTCGCCCATCTCGAGGAGATCGATCGCGATCACCTTGCCCTTCCCCGCCTCGGCGCCGACCCGGCGCGCCGCGATCTGGCTCCAGCCGCCAGGTGCGGCGCCTAGATCGACCACGGTCATGCCGGGCTTGAGCATATGATACTTGTCGTCGATCTCGAGCAGCTTGTAAGTCGCGCGCGAGCGATAGCCGTCGCGCTTGGCCTGCGCGACATAGGGATCGTTGAGCTGGCGCTCCAGCCAGAGTTTCGAGGACAGCTTGCGCTTGCCCCCGGTCTTGACCTGCACATGCATGCGGCCGGTGGTGTCTTTTGCCATCTTGATCTCGGAAGTCATTCCGGGACCGCCCGTCAGGGCGGGACCCGGAATCCAGAAGTTGTGTTACGGGAGCGAGATTCCGGGTTCGCGACAGACGCAAACAGCTTCGCTGTTTCCGTCCGGCCCGCCCCGGAATGACGTCGTCAAACCTTTGCTACGCCGTCCGCAGCGCGCCGTCCTCGCGCATCATCTCGACCAACATGCCTTCACGCAAACCGCGGTCGGCGACGCGCAGCCGCGGCAGCGGGAAGGATTGCCGGATGGCGTCGAGGATGGCGCAGCCGGCCAGCACGAGATCGGCGCGGTCGATGCTGATGCAGTTGTTCTCGGCGCGCTCCTGGTAGCTCATCGCCAGCAGCTTGCCGATCGTCGCCGTGATGTCGGCATCATTGATCCAGATGCCGTCGACCCGACGGCGATCGTAGCGCGCGAGATTGAGATGAATGCCCGCGAGCGTCGTCACCGTGCCGGAGGTGCCGAGCAGATGCATGCCGTCGAGATCGCCGCCATTCTCGGCTGCAAAAGGGCCGACATGCTCGGCCACGGCCTCGACCATGGCGGCATAGATCTCCGGCGTCACGTCGCGGCCGCCGAACCGCTCGGCCAGGGTGACCACGCCCAGCGGGATCGACATCCAGGCCTTGATCCGTGGTTCCGCATTCCGGTCCGCCGGATCACGCTCGATCCGCACCAGCTCGCTGGACCCCCCGCCGATGTCGAACAGGATCGCGCCGCGCCCGCCGGGGTCGAGCAGCGGCGCGCAGCCCTTAACCGCCAGCGCCGCCTCGGTCTCTCGGTCGATGACCTCGAGCTCGATGCCGGTTTCCGCTGCCACCCGGGTCCGGAACCCCTCGGCGTTGGCCGCCGCGCGGCAGGCCTCGGTCGCGATCAGGCGCAGCCGCCGCGCCTTCTTCGACTGGATCTTGTCCCGGCAGATGGAGAGCGCCGCGATGGCCCGGTCCATCGCCGCGTCGCTGATGCAGCCGGTGGTCGAGATGCCCTCGCCCAGCCGGACAATGCGCGAGAACGAGTCGACCACGCGAAAACTGTCGCCTGAGGGACAGGCGATCAGGAGCCGGCAATTGTTGGTTCCGAGATCCAGGGCCGCGTACACGCTGCTGCCGTTGCTGGCGCAGGCCGGTGTCGCGACGTCCAGACCCGGATGCAAGCCGGGCTCCAGGTTCCCGCGCGGCGTCGGACTCTCCCGCAGCCGCGTGTCATTGATCATTCAAATGTCTTTCCGCTGGCCGAGCCGGCCCAGATGGAAGTTCTCTTTGCCGAGACATTATCAGTGGAGTGCGCCGGCGCAACAGCCCCTCCGTCAGGCGTGATGCACCATTCCTAATCAACCGTTGTCCGGCCGCGGGCGCTGCACTATCTGGGAACAGCCCGTTTTGCGCTCCATCCAGCTCTCCGGATCCCCTTCCATGCAAGATCACACCGCCCCGGCCTCCCTCGAAAACGCGATTGCGCTGCAGAAATTCGGCGTCGGGCAGCCGGTCCGGCGCAAGGAGGACGACACGCTGGTGCGCGGGCACGGCAAATATACCGACGATTTCAACCTGCCCGGACAGGCGCATGCCTGGATCGTCCGCTCCAACCACGCTCACGGGATCATCAAGGGCATCGACACCACGGCTGCCAAGGCCATGCCGGGCGTGCTCGGCGTGTGGACCGGCGCGGACCTGGCCGCGGCCAATTATGGCCCGTTCACCTGCGGATTGCCGCTGAAGGGCCGGGACGGCTCGCCACTGCTGCAGACCAACCGCCCGGCGCTCGTCACCGACAAGGTGCGCTTCGTCGGCGACCCCATCGCGTTCGTGGTCGCGGAGACCGCCGCACAGGCCCGCGACGCGGCCGAGGCGGTCGAGGTCGATATCGAGCCACTCCCCGCGGTCACCAATGCCGAGGAAGCCACCCGGCCCGGCGCGCCGCAGCTCTACGACCACATCCCGAACAATGTCGCGCTCGATTACCATTATGGCGACACCGCCAAGATCGACGAGGCGTTCGCCAAGGCAGCGCACATCACCAAGCTCGACATCGTCAACACCCGCGTCGCGGTGGTGTCGATGGAGCCGCGCGTGGCGCTCGCCGCGTTCGACGGCAAGAGCGAGCGCTTTACCCTGCAGGTGCCGACCCAGGGCGTGTCCGGCAACAAGGCGACGCTGGCCAAGATCCTCAACGTCGCGCCGGAGAAGGTCCGCATCCTGACAACGAACGTCGGCGGCTCCTTCGGGATGAAGAACGTCTCCTATCCCGAGTACATCTGCATCTTGCACGCCGCGAGGGAGCTGAAACGTCCGGTGAAGTGGCGCGACGAGCGCACCACCGCCTTCCTGTCCGACAGCCAGGGCCGCGACCAGATCATCCATGGCGAGCTCGCCCTCGACGCCGACGGCAAGTTCCTCGCCGTGAGACTCTCCGGCTACGGCAATCTCGGCGCCTACATCATGGGCGTCGCGCCGCTGCCGCTGTCGCTCAACACCGGCAAGAACCTCGCCAGCGTCTACAAGACGCCGCTGCTCGGCGTCGACATCAAGACGGTGCTGACCAACGTCACGCTCATGGGCGCCTATCGCGGCGCCGGCCGGCCCGAGGCGAACTACTTCATGGAGCGGCTGATCGACACCGCCGCGCGCGAGATGGGCATCGACCGCCTCACCATCCGCAAGCGCAACTTCATCAAGCCGAGCCAGATGCCGTTCCCGGCGGCCTCCGGCGTGACCTATGATTCCGGCGATTTCGCCGCCGTGTTCGAGAAGGCGCTGCAGGTCTCCGACTATGCCGGCTTCGCCAGGCGCAAGCGCGAGAGCCGCAAGGCCGGCAAGCTGCGCGGCATCGCCGTCGGCTCCTATCTGGAGGTCACCGCTCCGCCGAGCGGAGAGCTCGGCAAGATCACCTTCGATGCCGATGGCGGCGTGACGCTCACCACCGGCACGCTGGATTACGGCCAGGGCCATGCGACGCCGTTCTCGCAGGTGTTGTCGGAGCAGTTGGGCGTGCCGTTCGAAAAGATCCGGCTGGAGCAGAGCGACTCCGATCTCGTGCGCTTCGGCAACGGCACCGGCGGCTCGCGCTCGATCACCGCGACGGGACAAGCCATCGTCGAGTCGTCGCAGCTCGTGATTGCCAAGGGCAAGCAGGCAGCGGCGCATCTGCTGGAGGCGTCAGAGGCCGACATCGAGTTCGCGGGCGGCCAGTTCACCATCGCCGGCACCGACCGCAGCATCGACATCATGGAGCTGGCGCAGCGCCTGCGCGAGGGCAAGATGCCCGACGGCGTGCCGGCCTCGCTCGACGTCGACCACAATTCGACGGCGACGGAGTCGACCTTCCCGAACGGCTGCCATGTCTGCGAGGTCGAGATCGAGCCGGACACCGGCGTGGCGCACATCGTCGGCTACACCGCGATCAACGATTTCGGCACCGTGATCAACCCGATGATCGTCGCCGGCCAGTTGCATGGCGGCGTTGCGCAAGGCATCGGCCAAGCGATGATGGAGCACCTGCGCTACGACGAAAGCGGCCAGCCGATCACGGGCTCACTGATGGATTACGCCCTGCCGCGCGCCTCCGACGTGCCGATGATGACGGTCGACAACCATCCGGTGCCGGCGAAGAGCAATCCGCTGGGCACCAAGGGCTGCGGCGAAGCCGGCTGCGCAGGGTCGATGGCATCAGTCATCAACGCAGTGATCGACGCGCTGTCGGACTACGGCGTGAAGCATTTGGACATGCCGCTGACGGCCGAAAAGATCTGGCGCGCGATCCAGGACGGCAAGGCGAAAACGGCGGCGTGAGCAAGGTTGCCGCTTCGATGGCGGCCTATACGGCCGCCATCGATCAACGTCCGACTAAGTTCGAGGCCCACTCTCTCCCTCGTCATGGCCGGGCTTGACCCGGCCATCCACGAGCCGAGGGCGACGCACGACATGGATGCCCGGGCCTTCGCCGCGCAGGCGGGACAATCCCGGGCATGATGATTGATTGCCGGAAGACGGCGTCATTGCGAGCGTAGCGAAGCAATCCAGAGTCCCGCCCACCACCCTGGATTGCTTCGCTACGCTCGTAATGACGGAGTATGAGGCAAGCAGCCCGCCTCGACCTCTGCTGTCATCGTCTGCGAAAGCGGACGATCCAGTACGCCGTGGCAGTCGTGATTGAACCGAGAGGCCGCGGCGTGCTGGATGCCCCGCCGGAGCCTGTCCTCGGGCTCGCCGAAGGCGAGACCCGTGGGCGGCGGGCATGACAGTTGTGGTTGGAGAAGCCGCCTGCCCATTCTCTCCATCCGCTACGCCGCCGCCTCCGCCCGCGGCTGATAGATCGCGACATGGTGGCAATGCGCCAGCGGCCGCGTGCCGTTCGCGACCACCAGCGCGTCGATCTCGACGAAGCGGTGGCCCTTCTTCTCGTAGTTGGCAACCACCCTTCCCCGCGCCGTGATCTCGTCAGTTTCGGCGATCACCGACAACAGCTGCATCCGGCTGCCGACGTGAATCCACGGGCCGAGCACGACATTGTCGACCAGCAGCCGGTTCATCACCCGCTGCAGCATGCCGGGATGGCCGAGCCGCTCGCTGGCATAGATCGGATCGCGCTCGCGGATTTCGTCGAGATACATCGTGGCCGCCGGTCCCGGCCAGGCGCGCGGCGCTGTTCCCAGCCAGCTGCCGACCGCGAAGGACTCCGCACTGACGGGAGGCCGCACGGCCGCTGGCGGAACGTCGCGATACTCAGCCAAGACGACCTGCGGCGCTGACGCGGGCAGCGACGCGGAACCGGTGGCGCAGAGCTGGCCCTGGCTCGTCACCTCGAGCGCGAGGCCATCGGCCACCCCGCTCGCCGTGACTTCGGCCATCTCGCCGTCATAGACCGGCTTGATGAACCGCGCCTCGATGAACCCGCGTTCCAGGAACGCCAGCCCCCAGCGCGCGACCGGCTGGTGCAGCATATAGGCCAGCACCTCGACACCCGGCACGAGACCGCCGGCGAAGCCGAAGCGGCGGGCCACGCTGTCGTCGTGCATCTTGTTTTCGGACTGCTTGGCCGTGTTGAACGCCTCGACCGCGTATGGCGCGATTTCGCCGGACATGCTTGCCTCCCTTTGACCCTTTTGGGCGATGGTAACGGCCCGAAAGCCCCTGGCAAGCTCAGCCTTTGGCTCGCAATTCCCGGCGCGATGGAGTACCAACCGGCCATCCCGAATGAAGGCCCGATGACGCTCCAAACCGCCCCGATCACCATCTATGTCGATGCCGACGCCTGCCCGGTGAAGGACGAGATCTATCGCGTCGCGATCCGGCACGGCCTGCCGGTGATCGTCGTCGCCGGCGGCTTCATCCGCGTGCCCGACGATCCCCTGATCACGCGCATCGCCGCCGGCAGCGGCATGGATGCCGCCGACGACTGGATCGCCGAGCGCACCACCGCCGACGACATCGTCATCACCGCGGACATTCCGCTGGCGAGCCGCTGCGTCAAGGCGGGCAGCGCCGTGATCGCACCGAACGGCAAGCCGTTCACCGAGGAGTCGATCGGCATGACCTTGGCGGTGCGCAATCTGATGACCGATCTGCGCTCGTCCGGCGAGGTCACCGGCGGCCCGCGCTCGTTCACGCCGCGCGACCGCTCGACCTTCCTCTCCACCCTCGACACCACGATCCGCCGCGTGCAGCGCCAACGCGCCGCGCGGGTCCAGCAACAGAGCTAAGCGACATGGCGCCGCCACTCATTCAACTCAAAGACATCCGCCTGACCTTCGGCGGCACCGCCCTGCTGCAGGGCGTTGAACTGTCGGTTTCGCCCGGCGAGCGCGTCTGCCTGATCGGCCGCAACGGCTCAGGAAAGTCGACGCTGCTGAAGATCGCCGCGGGTCTGGTCGATTGCGACAGCGGCACGCGCTTCGTGCAGCCCGGCGCCACCGTGCGCTATCTGCCGCAGGAACCGGATTTCTCGGGCCATGCGACGACGCTGTCCTATGTCGAAGCCGGGCTCGGGCCGGGTGACGATCACTATCAGGCGCGCTACCTCGTCGAGCAGCTCGGACTGACCGGCGAAGAGGATCCCGCGCATGTCTCCGGCGGCGAGGCCCGCCGCGCGGCGCTGGCGCGCGTGCTCGCGCCAAATCCCGACATCCTGCTCTTGGACGAGCCGACCAACCATCTCGATCTCACCACCATCGAGTGGCTGGAGAACGAGCTCGACGGCCGCCGCTGCGCGCTGGTGCTGATCAGCCACGACCGCCGCTTCCTCACCAACCTGTCGCGCGCCACCGCCTGGCTCGACCGCGGTCAGATCAAGCAGATCGACCGCGGCTTTGCAGCGTTCGAGGCGTGGCGTGACGAAGTCCTGGCCGAGGAAGAACGCGAGCAGCACAAGCTCGACCGCAAGATCGTCAATGAGGAGCACTGGCTGCGCTACGGCGTCTCCGGCCGGCGCAAGCGCAACGTCAAGCGGCTCGCCAACCTCCACGCGCTGCGCCAGCAGCGCCGCGACTATCGCGGCACGGCAGGCAGCGCCAATCTCGCCGCCGCAGAGGCCGACAAGTCCGGCAAGCTGGTGATCGAGGCCAAGGGCGCGTCGAAATCCTACGGTGACCGCAAGATCGTCGACAATTTCTCCATCCGCATCCAGCGCGGCGACCGCATCGGCATCGTCGGCCCCAACGGCGCCGGCAAGACCACGCTGGTCAACCTGCTCACCGGCGGCAGCGAGCCGGACAGCGGCACCGTCCGGCTCGGCGTCAATCTGGAGATGGCGACGCTCGACCAGCACCGCGAGAGCCTCGATCCGCGCACGACGCTCGCGGAGGCGCTGACCGGCGGCCGCGGCGATCACGTCATGGTGGCCGGCAAGCCGAAGCATGTCGTCGGCTACATGGAGGACTTTCTGTTCTCGCGCGAGCAGATGCGCACGCCGCTCGAAGTGCTCTCCGGCGGCGAGCGCGGCCGGCTGATGCTGGCGCGCGCTTTGGCCAAGCCGTCGAACCTCCTGGTGCTGGACGAGCCGACCAACGATCTCGACCTGGAAACGTTGGACGTGCTCGAGGACATGCTTGGTGACTACGAGGGCACGGTCATCCTGATCAGCCACGACCGCGACTTCCTCGATCGCGTCGTCACCTCGGTGATCGTGCCCGAGGGCAACGGTAAATGGCAGGAATATGCCGGCGGCTATAGCGACATGCTGGTCCAGCGCGGCGCGGACCTGAAGCGCGAGCATGCGAAAGCGGCTGAGGAGAAGAAAGAGACGAAGCCGGCCGCTAGCGCGCCGACGAGCGCGCCAAAGCGCAAGCTCTCCTTCAATGAGAAGCACGCGCTGGAAACCTTGCCGAAGACGATCGCCAAGTTGCAGGCCGAAATTGCCAAGCAGCAGGCCGTGCTCGCCGACCCCGCGCTCTACGCCAAGGACCGCAAGAAATTCGACGCGGCCTCCCTCGCCATCGCCACCGCGCAAGCCGAGCTCACCGCCGCCGAAGACCGCTGGCTGGAGCTCGAAGTGCTGCGCGAGGAGATCGAGGGCGCGTAAGGTTCATCAATGAACTCCGTCATTGCGAGCGAAGTGAAGCAATCCAGGGCTGCAGTCGGGACTCTGGATTGCTTCGTCGCTTCGCTCCTCGCAATGACGGCAACATGGAGCAAAATGACATGACCACCCCGCTCGCCGCCAAGATCGCCCGGGAGTACGGCACGCCCTGCGCCGTCATCGACATGGACAAGGTCGAGCGCAACATCGCGCGCATCCAGGCGCAATGCGCTGCCGCCGGCGTCGCCAACCGGCCGCACATCAAGACGCACAAGAGCCCGGCGCTGGCGAAGCTGCAGATCGAGGCCGGCGCGCAAGGCATCACCTGCCAGAAGATCGGCGAAGCCGAGATCATGGCGGACGCGGGCATCAGCAACATCCTGATCAGCTACAACCTGATCGGCGAGGAGAAGATGGCGCGTCTCGCCGCGCTGCAAGCCAAGGCCGACATGACCGTCGCCGCCGACAATTCGACCGTGATCGCCGGCCTGCCGCAGGCCGCGAAGCAATCCGGCCGCACGCTTTCGGTCGTCGTCGAATGCGATACGGGCCGCAAGCGCGCCGGCGTCGAGACGCCGGCCGAGGCGATCCAGCTGGCGCGCCAGATCAAGGCGAGCGAAGGCCTGCGCTTCGCCGGCTTCATGCTGTATCCGACGGAGAGCGGCTGGGACGACGCACAACGCTTCTACGATGAGGCGCTGGCCGGCGTCCGCGCCGAGGGGCTGGAGGCCAGCATCGTCTCGACCGGCGGCTCGCCGAACCTCAAGAATCTCGGCAAGCTCAAGGGCGCCACCGAGCACCGCCCCGGCACCTACATCTACAACGACCGCATGCAGGTCGCCGCCGGCGTGGCCACGTGGGACGACTGCGCGCTGCACATCTACTCCACCGTCGTCAGCCGCGCCGCGCCCGAGCGCGGCATCCTCGATGCCGGCTCAAAGACACTGACCACCGACACCGGCGGCCTTGACGGCCACGGCCTGATCCTGGAACACCCGGAAGCCAAGATCGCCCGCTTCGCCGAGGAGCACGGCTTCCTCGACCTCTCCCGCAGCAATACCCGCCCGAACGTCGGCGACGTCGTCCGCATCGTCCCCAACCACGTCTGCGTCGTCGTCAACATGATGGACGAGGTGGTGATGGTGCGCGGCGAGGAGATTTTAGGCACGCTGCCGGTCGCGGCGCGGGGGAAGCTGCGTTAAGCGATGCTCTCTCCACTCGTCATTCCGGGGCAGCCGCGCCAGCGGCTGAGCTACGATGCGCAATTGCGCATCGGAGAATCCATACGCCCGATCGTGGTTATGGATTCCGGGCTCGCCCTCCGGGCGCCCCGGAATGACGACGGTGTTTGTGGCCGCCCGCTCGGTTACTCGCTGCGACTGTTCCGCCATTCGTCCATCGAATCGTAGATGACGGCCTCGGGCCAGCGAGGATCAATCTCGCAACGCCGTGTCCACGTCAAATGGACTTGAGCCACGCGGCCTCCCTCGAGCGCAACAAGAACGTCGTCGCAGTCTTCGCGTCGGGCGACGATCCCGGCGGATCGATTGGCCAGCGCATGATTGGGACCAACTTCGCGCGCAAGTTCTTCTTCGAACGCGGCGCGGAGCTGATCGTCGGCCATCCAAGACCACGCCTCAGGAAGCTGGTCAGTCACCGCCCGCCGTTCCCCCGGCAAGCCGCTTCAGCACGCCCTTTCCCGCGGCCACGCCTGTCGCGAACGACGCCTGAAGCAGATAGCCGCCGGTCGGGGCCTCCCAATCGAGCATCTCTCCTGCGGCGAACACGCCCGGCAGACGCTTGAGCATGTAGTCGGCATCGAGCTCGTCGCGCGCGATGCCGCCAGCGCTGGAGATGGCGCGGGCGAGGCCGGCCGTGCCCGTTGCCTTGATCGGGACGGCGTTGATGAGCGCCGCGAGATGTTCGGGCGACAGCGACGACAATGCCAGCCCTTGCGTCTTTGCGACCTCCTGCAAGAGCCCGATCGCAACCGGAGAGAGTTGCAGCGCCTTGCGCAGGACGTTCGAGAACGACTGTTTTCCGCGCGGTGCCGACAACCGCCTGATCAGATCGGGCGTCTCGAGGTCAGGCCGCAACGCGACATGCAGGACCGCCTCGCCATTCAGCGCGATGGCCTCGCGCAATTCGGCCGACAGCGCATAGACCGCGCCGCCCTCGATGCCGTCCCGCGTGACGACCGCCTCACCGCGTACGCTGCGCCCGCCGAACGACAGCGCGATGCCCTTCAACGGCTGGCCCTCGAAGCGGTCGCGGAACAGGTCCGACCAGCCGACGGTGAAGCCGCAATTGGCCGGCCGCAGCGGCGCGATCGCGATTCCCTTCGCCGCGAGGATTGGCACCCAGCCGCCATCGGAGCCGAGCCGCGGCCAGCTGGCGCCGCCAAGGGCGAGCACCGTCGCATCGGCTGCAATGGCGCGCGGGCCGTTTGGCGTGTCGAAGATGAGACGTCCCTGATCGTCCCAGCCGGTCCAGCGATGGCGCAGCTCGATGCGCACGCCCTGGGCATCGAGCCGGCGCAGCCAGGCGCGGAGCAGCGGCGAGGCTTTCATCGCGACCGGAAATACGCGGCCCGAGGACCCGACGAAGGTCGGCTGGCCCAGCGCTTCGCACCAGTCGCGCAATTGTTGCGGCGAAAACGCTTGAATGGCCGGCGCAAGCCACGTCGCTGCTTCGCGATAGCGCGACAGAAATGCCGACAGCTCTTCGCTATGCGTGAGGTTGAGTCCGCCTCGCCCCGCCATCAGGAACTTGCGCGCCACCGATGGCATCGCATCGTAGACGGTGACGCTGACTCCGCCCTCAGCCAGCACCTCGGCGGCCATCAGCCCGGCCGGGCCGGCTCCGATGATAGCGATGTTTGGTCTTGTCGGGAACATCGCGCAAACGGGTTGGGTTGGACGGAGGGTCCGCAACAGAGGTCGTCATTCCGGGATGCGCCTCTTGGCGCAGGCCCGGAATCCATACTCCCGATCGTGGTTATGGATTCCGGGCTCGCGCTGACGCGCGCCCCGGAATGACAGTGAGAACTACAACTTGATCCCCAGCCGCGCGGCGGCCTGCGAGACATACTTCTGCGTCTGCTCGAACGCGCCCTGCAGCGCGCGGGCCTTCGACATGTCGCTGATTTCGGCAAAATGCGCGGCCACCGCGTCCGGCGTCCATTCTTCCGGCGGCAGATTGATGCCCTCGCTCTCCAGGATCTTGATCACCGCGAACGAGCCGGCGCCGGCGCCCATGATGGTGCGGGTCGGCGCGTCCTCGCTCAGCAGATACTCCACCGCCGGCGTGATCGATTCCGGCTTCATCAGTTGCAGCGCCTGCGGCGGCAGCAGCTCCTCGGTCATGCGGGTGGCCGCCGTCGGCGAGATGATGTTGACGCGGATGTTGGTCTTGCGGCCCTCCTCCGCCAGCACGTTCATCAGGCCGACCATCCCGGTTTTGGCCGCGCCGTAATTGGCCTGACCGAAATTGCCGAAGAGACCTGAAGAAGACGTGGTCAAGACGATGCGGCCGTAGTTGCGCTCGCGCATTCCGTTCCAGACTGCCTTGCAGCAGTAGAAGCTGCCGACGAGATGCACGTCCAGCACCTTGGCGAAATCGGCGACCTCCATCTTGCCGAACGACTTATCGCGCAGGATGCCGGCATTGGCGCACATGATGTCGACGCTGCCCCACTCCTTGGTGGCGCGCTCGACCATCGCGGTGACCTGCTCGAAATTCGAGACGTCGGCCCCGTCGGCCATCGCGGTGCCGCCGGCCTTGCGGATCTCCTCGACCACGGTCTCGGCCGCGGTCATGGAGCCACCGGTGCCGTCGCGGGCGCCGCCGAAATCATTGACCACGACCTTGGCGCCGCGGCTCGCCAGCCCCAGCGCATGCGCGCGCCCGAGACCATTGCCTGCGCCGGTGACGATGGCGACACGTCCGTCGAATCTGATTGCCATGATGTTTTACCCTGCGATTTTCAGTTCGTCATGCCCGGGCTTGACCCGGGCATCCATCCCTTCTTCGGAAGTAGATGGATCGCCGGGTCAAGCCCGGCGATGACGAGCGTTGATTAGCTGATATAAATGAGACCGATCCAGTCGGCGACAAGCGCGGGCTTGTCCTCGCCTTCGATCTCGACCGTGACGTTGGTGCGCGACTGCAATTCTTTCGGTTTGCGCAGAGTGGCTTCAGACAGCACGAAACGGCCGCGCACGCGTTTCCCGGATTTCACTGGCGAGATGAAGCGCAGCTTGTCGAAGCCGTAGTTCACGCCCATGGCCGTGCCCTCGATCGCCGGCATGACCTCGTAGGACATCACCGACAGCAGCGACATCGTCAGGAAGCCGTGTGCGATGGTGGTGCCGAACGGCGTCGCCTTCGCCGCTTCCGGATCGACATGGATGAACTGGTGATCCTCGATCACGTCGGCATAGGTATCGATGCGCTTCTGATCGAGCACGTGCCACGACGACACGCCGATCTCCTGGCCGACCATGGCCTGATAGGCTTCAAGCGAAATCGGCGGCTTCTTCCAGATATTGTTCATGCGTTTCTTACACCTCGTGCCCGGACGGTCGCGTCTTCAGCTCCGGGAAATCCTCTTCCTTGAATTCCATGCCACGCAACTGATCAGTGCGGTTGTCCTCGTGCTCTAGCCGGCGCAGCTGCACGCGGCGGATCTTTCCGGAGATCGTCTTCGGCAGCTCGCTGACCAGCTCGAGCCGGCGGATGCGCTTGAACGGCGCCAGCCGTGCCTGCAGGTGCTCAAAGATCGACAGCGCGGTCGCGCGCGAGCGCTCCGCGCCTGATGTCAGCAGCACATAGGCCTTCGGGATCGCAAGCCGGATCGGATCGGGGCTCGGCACCACCGCCGCCTCCGCGACCGCCTCATGCTCCAGCAGTACGCTCTCGAGTTCGAACGGCGAGATGCGGTAGTCGGAGGATTTGAACACGTCGTCGGAGCGGCCGACGAAGGTGAGATAACCCTCCTCGTCTCGGAACACGACGTCGCCGGTGCGATAGCGCGTGCCGTCCGCGCCCGTGAGCTTGCCGTCGTCGCCCTGATAACCTTGCATCAGGCCGGCCGGACGCTCACCCGACAGCGCCAAGGTGATCTCGCCCTCGCTCGCCAGATTGCCGTCGATGTCGGCGACCTCGACGCGATAGCCCGGCAGAGGCCGGCCCATCGAGCCGATCTTCAGCTTCTGACCCGGCGAATTGCCGCAGATCGCGGCGGTCTCGGTCTGGCCGTAGCCGTCGCGAATCGTGAGCCCCCACGCAGCGCGGACCTGGTCGATCACTTCCGGGTTGAGCGGCTCGCCGGCGCCGCAGGCTTCGCGCAAGGACACCTTGAAGTCGGCGAGATGCTCCTGGATGAACAGCCGCCACACCGTCGGCGGCGCGCACAGAGTGGTGACGCCGCAGCGTTTGATGATCGCGAGCAACCCCTTGGCATCGAAGCGCGGCTGGTTGACGACGAACACGGTGGCGCCGGCATTCCACGGCGAGAAGAAGCAGCTCCAAGCATGCTTGGCCCAGCCCGGCGAGGAGATGTTGAGATGCACGTCGCCGGGCTGCAGCCCGAGCCAGTACATTGTCGAGAGATGCCCGACCGGATAGCTGCGATGGCTGTGCCGCACCAGCTTCGGCTTGGCCGTGGTGCCGGACGTGAAATACAGCAGCATCGGATCATCAGGCTGCGTTGGACCATCCGGCGTGAACGCCTCGGCGGCGTCGGCGGCCTGCGCGAACGGCAGCCAGCCGGCCGATGTCGTCGTCCCCACGACGATCCGAACCAAATCATCCGCGCCGAGATCGGCGAACTTCGCGACCTGGTCCTGCGCGGCGACGACAGCCTTCGCGCGGCCGCGCTCCAGGCGATCGCGCAACTCATCGGTGGTCAGCAAGGTCGTCGCTGGAATCACGACGACGCCGAGCTTCATCGCCGCCAGCATCGTCTCCCATAGCGGCACGACATTGCCGAGCAGCAGCAGCAGATGATCGCCGCGCTTCAGCCCCTGCGCGCGCAGGAAGTTCGCGACCTGGTTGGAGCGGCGCGACAGCGCGGCGAAGGACAGTTTCGTCTGGCGATCCTGCGCGGCGTCGAAGATCCACAACGCGGTGCGCTCGCGGCTCTCCGGATCGGATGCGAGTTCGGCATCGAACCAGTCGAGCGCCCAGTTGAACGGGACGGGATCGGGCCAGCGAAAGCGTTTCACGGCGGCATCGTAGTCGGTGCGATGCGCCAGCAGAAACGCGCGTGCGTCCTTGAATGTCGTCATCAGGTGGTCCCGGCGAGCTTGCGGACGTGCTGAATGATGCCTGAGAAATCGACGCCGCCATGGCCGGCGGCCTCGAACGCCTTGTAGATCTCCTGCGCGTGCTGACCGAGCGGCGTCGCAGCACCGGCCGCCTTGGCCGCGTCCTGCGACAGCGTGAGATCCTTGAGCATCAGCGCGGTGGCAAAGCCCGGCTTGTAGTCGTTGTTGGCGGGCGAGGCCGGCACCGGGCCCGGCACCGGGCAATAGGACGTCAGCGACCAGCACTGCCCCGACGAGGTCGAGGCGACGTCGAACAGCGCCTGGTGTGACAGGCCGAGCTTTTCGCCCAGCGCAAACGCCTCGCCGACCGCGATCATCGAGATACCGAGGATCATGTTGTTGCAGATCTTGGCCGCCTGCCCCGCGCCGGCACCACCGCAATGGACGATCTTCTTGCCCATCTTTTCCAGGATCGGCTTGGCCGCGGCGAATGCGCCCTCCTCGCCGCCGCACATGAAGGTCAGCGTCGCGGCTTTCGCGCCGCCGGTACCGCCGGAGACCGGCGCGTCGACCGCCGCGATGCCGTGCTTGGCCGCGAGCGCATGCGCTGATCGCGCGCTCTCGACGTCGATGGTGGAGGAGTCGATAATGAGCGCGCCCTTGCTCATCGCGGGCACGACCTCGTTCCAGACGGCAAGCACATGCTTGCCGGCCGGCAACATGGTGACGACGGCGTCGGCGCCCTTCACCGCGGCGACGGCGCTATCTGCAATCGCGGCACCATCGGCCTTGGCCTGCGCGCGCGATGCTTCGACCAGGTCGAACGCCACCACCTTGTGGCCGGCCTTGACGAGGTTGGCGGCCATCGGTCCGCCCATGTTGCCGAGGCCGATGAATGCGATCGTTGCCATGGTTCGTTCTCTCCCTCGACCTGATTGTTATCTCGTTTGCGGAAATGTCAGCTCATCGGCACCGATCTCGGCGAGATACGGCGCCAGCATTTCCGGCGTCACCTGATCGACGTCGGGCGGCGACCACTTCGGACTGCGGTCTTTGTCGATGATTGCGGCCCGCACGCCCTCGCGGAAATCGTCGCTACGGAAGACTTCCAACGCCGCACGATATTCGCGCACGAGGCATTCCTGCAACGATGTCGCTCCGCGCGCCAGCCGCAGCAACTTCAGCGTCACGACCATGCCGCGCGGCGACTTCTCCTTCAGCGTCTTCAGCGTTGCGTGCGCCAGCTCGGAGCCATCGCCTTCCAGCGCCGCAAAGATATCGTGCATGCTGTCGTGGGCAAACCATGCATCGATCTTTGCCTGCTGCGCAGCAACGGGCCCGGCGGTCTCGCCGGTGGCAAAACCAGCGATCAGCCGGTCGATCTCGGCCGACAATGTCCCGGGCCTGACCTTGGTCAGGACCTCGCGCAGCGCCGGCCACTTCTCGGTTGGCACGACCGCATCCGCAAACCGGGCATGGATCGCGTCGGGCCCGTTCAACGTCTGGCCGGTCAAGCCGAAATAGGCGCCAAGCTGTCCCGGCGCGCGTGACAGCAGCCAGGTGCCGCCGACATCGGGAAAAAATCCGAGGCCGACCTCGGGCATCGCGAGCTTGGTCTTCTCGGTGACGATGCGATGGCGGCCATGCGCCGACAGGCCGACGCCGCCGCCCATCACCAGACCATCCATGTAGGCAACATAAGGCTTCGGGAACGCCGCAATGCGCGCGTTCATGATGTATTCCTGGCGCCAGAACACCTTGCCGAGATCGCCATTCACCTTCGAGCTTTCATAGAGCCCGCGAATGTCTCCGCCGGCGCACAGCCCGCGCTCGCCCGCGCCTTCGAGCAGGACAACGGCGACGGCGGAATCAGCCTCGAACTGATCGAGCGCCGCGTCGATGCCCATCGACATCTCCAGGGTCATCGCGTTGATCGCCTTGGGCCGGTTCAGCCGGATGATGCCGGCCGAGCCTTCGCGTCGGACGATCAGATCGCCTTCGATGGCGTCGCTCATCGCGCGCCCTCGATCAGCTTGCGCGACACGATCAGGCGCATGATCTCGTTGGTGCCTTCGAGGATCTGGTGCACGCGCAGATCGCGCACGATCTTCTCGATGCCGTATTCGCTGAGGTAGCCGTAGCCGCCGTGCAGCTGCAGCGCCTGGTTGGCAACCTCAAAGCCGACATCGGTGCCAAAACGCTTGGCCATCGCGCACAGCATCGTCGCATCCGCATCCTTGCGGTCGAGCGCCGCGGCGGCGCGCCACACGAAGGTGCGCGCGGCCTCCAGCTCGATCGCCATGTCGGCGATCCGGAATTGCAGCGCCTGGAATTCGTCGAGCCGCCTGCCGAAGGCCTTGCGCTCTTTGGTATAGGCCAGCGTCTTGTCGAGCGCGGACTGCGCGCCGCCGAGCGAACACGCCGCGATGTTGAGACGGCCGCCGTCGAGTCCGGCCATCGCGATCTTGAAGCCGATGCCCTCTTCGCCCAGGCGGTTGGCCACCGGCACGCGCGCGTTCTCGAAAATAACGGCGCGGGTCGGCTGCGCATTCCAGCCCATCTTGCGCTCATTGGCGCCGAACGACACGCCGGGGGTCTTGGCGTCGATCACGAGCGTCGAGATGCCGCCGGGACCGTCGGCGCCCGTGCGAACCATCGCGACGAGGATGTCCGTCGCGCCAGCGCCGGAGATGAACTGCTTCTGGCCGTTGAGCAGGTAGAAATCGCCGTCCCTTACTGCGCGCGTGCGCAGCGCGGCGGCATCGGAGCCGGCGCCGGGCTCGGTCAGGCAGTAGCTCGCGATGAGGTCCATCGGGCAGAGCTTCGGCAGATATTCCTGGCGCTGCGCTTCGGTGCCGAAGGTGTCGATCATCCACGACGCCATGTTGTGGATGGAGATGAAGGCGGACACCGTCGGGCAGCCTGTCGCCAGCGCCTCGAAGATCAGCGCGGCATCGAGACGGGACAGGCCGGAGCCGCCGACATCGTCGCGGATGTAGATGCCGCCCATGCCGAGGCTTGCGGCTTCGCGCATCACGTCGACCGGAAAACACTTCTCCTCGTCCCAGCGCAGCGCATGCGGGGCGATCTTCTCGGCCGCAAAGGCGCGCGCCATGTCGCGCACCGCAATCTGATCCTCATCGAGAGCGAACTGCATTCGTTCTCCGCGTTTCCCTGAACTTGTTTTGTAGGCCGTGCCGCTGTTTCATACGCCGTCATTGCGAGCGAAGCGAAGCAATCCAGAATCTTTCCGCGGAGGCAGTCTGGATTGCTTCGTCGCTTTGCTCCTCGCAATGACGCAAGTGGGAGCCCTGGTGGGCTCCCACTTGTCGTCACTTCATCAGCGGAATCGAGAATTCCGCGCCTTCCTTGACGCCGGACGGCCAGCGCGAGGTGACCGTCTTGGTCTTGGTGTAGAAGCGGATCGAATCCGGGCCGTGCTGGTTGAGATCGCCGAAGCCGGACTTCTTCCAGCCGCCGAAGGTGTAGTAGGCGATCGGCACCGGGATCGGCACGTTGATGCCGACCATGCCGACATTCACCTTGGCTGCGAAGTCGCGGGCCGCGTCGCCGTCACGGGTGAAGATCGCAACGCCATTGCCGTAGTCATGATCCGACGGCAGCGCCAGCGCCTCGGCGTAATCCTTGGCGCGGACGACCGACAGCACCGGACCAAAAATCTCTTCCTTGTAGATCCGCATGTCCTTGGTGACGTTGTCGAACAGACAGCCGCCCATGTAGAAGCCGTTCTCGTAGCCCTGCATCTTGAAGCCGCGGCCGTCGACGGCAAGCGTCGCGCCTTCCTTGACGCCGATATCGACGTAGTTCTTGACGCGCTCGACCGCCTCGCGGGTCACCAGCGGACCGAAATCAGCCGACGGATCGACCGAGGTGCCGATCTTCAGGCTCTCGACGCGCGGGATCAGCTTGTCCATCAGCCGGTCCGCGGTGGTCTTGCCGACGGGCACCGCGACGGAGACCGCCATGCAGCGCTCGCCGGCCGAGCCATAGCCCGCGCCGATCAGCGCGTCGACGGCCTGGTCGAGATCGGCGTCGGGCATGATGATGGCGTGGTTCTTGGCGCCGCCGAAGCATTGGCAACGCTTGCCGTGCGCGGCGGCGCGCTCATAGATGTACTGCGCGATCGGCGACGAGCCGACAAAGCCCACCGCCATGATGTCCGGATCCTCGAGGATGGCGTCGACCGCTTCCTTGTCGCCGTTGACGACGTTGAGGATGCCCGCCGGCAGGCCGGCCTCGATCATCAGCTCGGCGAGCTTCATCGGCACGCCCGGATCGCGCTCTGAGGGCTTGAGGATGAAGGCGTTGCCGCAGGCGATGGCGGGCGCGAACTTCCACATCGGAATCATCGCCGGGAAATTGAACGGCGTGATGCCGGCAACGACACCGAGAGGCTGGCGCATCGAGTAGATGTCGATGCCGGGGCCGGCACCTTCGGTGTACTCGCCCTTCATCAGATGCGGAATGCCGCAGGCGAATTCGACGACCTCGAGGCCGCGCTGGATGTCGCCCTTGGCGTCCGGAATGGTCTTGCCGTGCTCGCGCGCCAGCAGCTCGGCGAGCTGATCGTAGTCGCGCTGCGCGAGTTCCAGAAACTTCATCATCACGCGCGCGCGGCGCTGCGGGTTGGTCGCGGCCCAGGCCGGCTGCGCGGCCTTGGCGTTCTCGACGGCGGCCCGCAGCTCGGCGCGGGAGGCGAGAGCGACCTTGGCCTGCACGTCACCGGTCATCGGCTCGAAGACGTCGGCGGTCCGTCCGGACGTACCTTTGACCTCTTTGCCGCCAATGAAATGACCGATCGAACGCATGGGTATCCTCCGCAGGGGGTAAGCAGTGCCGAATTGGCCGGCATCTTGCAGTCTTTGCGGCGTTTGGGAAGGGTTTAAGCGCTGAGCCGCGCTGCGAAATTGCCGCCCCTTCGCGCTCGCGGCACGCCGTGCGTCGCGCCTCTCGTCCGAAGCTCAGCGCTTGGCGGCGGCCACCTTATTCGCCGGACGTTTTGCGGGCGCCCGCGCCGGGGTCTTCCCCGCAGGCCCGCCACCATTGGCGACCGCCAGGGCCACCTCCCGTCCTGAGCTCAAAATCTCGTCCGACAATTCCCCGCTGCCGGTAATGCGCGCCATGACGATCGTCCCCATCAGGGTCGCCAGCATGGCCGAGGCACGCTTGCGCGCAGTCTTGCGCGGCACGTCGACGATATAGTCGGCGAAGAGATCGATCAGCTCCGCCAGCTTGGCGGCAAAGGCCTTGCGGGTCTTCGCACTCTCCCGCGCGATCTCGGCCCCCAGCGCAGGGACGGCGCAACCGTGGCCGGCATCGTCGCGATGCTCCGAAGACAGATATCCGTCGACGATCGCAGCGAGCCGCTTCTGCGGCGGCATCTCATCCAGGAGCTTGCGCCAACGCTCCATGGACCGATCGATCGCATAGCCGAAGGCTTCGACGACCAGCGCCTCGCGCGATTCGAAATGCGCATAGAAGCCGCCATGGGTGAGGCCGGCCTCCTTCATGAGGTCGGCCACGCCGACCCCGTGAGCGCCCTTTTCCCGCAGCCGCACCGACGCCTTGCGCACGATTCGCGCGTGGGTTTCCGCCTTGTGTTCCGGAGAGTAGCGCATTGCCGTCCCATTGAATGTCCGAGGTCATACAATAGCAGCTCTGCGCCCTGCTCGCTGCAGCTATTTGATGAATTCGAGTTGATCTAAATCAAGACCGTGACACCATTCCCGAAAGCCGGAACTCAGCCGTGCTCACGAGGAGGAAGCGACCATGGATATGCTCAATTCCCACTGCGGCATCGAACGCGATTCTCGCGGCGTCGTGCGGCTGACGATCTGCAACGCCGGCAAGCTCAATATTCTCGGTTCTGCCGCCATCCTGGACGTTCA
Organism: Bradyrhizobium sp. HKCCYLRH3099; assembly: GCF_051167855.1. Lineage (NCBI taxonomy): Bacteria > Pseudomonadati > Pseudomonadota > Alphaproteobacteria > Hyphomicrobiales > Nitrobacteraceae > Bradyrhizobium > Bradyrhizobium sp. HKCCYLRH3099. Next base: position 272,688 of record NZ_JBNPTW010000005.1, on the reverse strand, counting down.
GAACGGCCTGCACTCGCTCGCATCAGACACCGGTATTCGCGCCGTGGTGCTTGCCGGCGAGAGCGAGCGCAGCATGATCGGCGGGGCCGATATCAAGGAAATGGCGACGCTCGACCAGGCGTCCGCGGAAGCGTTCATCTCGCGGCTTGCCGGACTGTGCGAAGCCGTGCGGAATTTTCCCGCCCCGGTGATCGCGCGGATGCCGGGCTGGTGTCTCGGCGGCGGCCTGGAAGTCGCGGCGGCCTGCGATCTCCGCATTGCAGCGCATGACGCCAAGTTCGGCATGCCCGAGGTGCGCGTCGGCATCCCCTCGGTCATTCATGCCGCGCTGTTGCCGCGGCTGATCGGCTGGGGCCGCACGCGCTGGCTCCTGATGACGGCCGAGACGATCGACGCGCCGACCGCGCTCGCCTGGGGCCTGGTCGATTCGGTGGCCACGGAAGGCGAACTCGATGCCGCGGTGGAGCGCGCCATCGATTCCCTCCTCGCCTGCGGCCCGGAAGCGCTCCGGCTGCAGAAGGCCTTGTTGCGGCAATGGGAAGATCTGCCGCTGAAGGAATCGGTCGAGGTGTCGATCGGCGCCTTCGGGCGCTCCTTCCTGACCGACGAGCCCACGCGGTTGATGCAGCATTTCATCGATCGCAAGCGGTAGAGCCGCAAGTTTCTCCAAGTTTTCGACCTCAGCTTCCCCCAGTCTCGCTCGCACCCTCACCACAAAGTGCGCGAGAACGATGGTTTGCTTTTCCTGGCCCCCATTATATGATGATCATCATCTTTATTCAGGGAGCCTTGTCATGGCCTCGTCCGATCCCGTCGTGATCCTGTCCGCCGCGCGCACGCCGCTCGGCCGTTTCATGGGCGAATTGTCGCCGCTGCGCGCGCACGAGCTCGGGGCTCACGTGATAAAATCGGCGATCGAACGCGCGGGTGTCCCCGCGGATGCGGTGGGCGAAGTGTTCATGGGCAATGTGCTGCCGGCCGGTCAGGGCCAGGCCCCGGCTCGCCAAGCCGCGCGGGGCGCTGGCCTGCCCGATGCGACCGGCGCCACCACCATCAACAAGGTCTGCGGCTCCGGAATGAAGGCGACGATGCTGGCGCACGACATCATCCGCGCCGGCTCTGCCGAGATCGTCGTCTCCGGCGGAATGGAGAGCATGAGCAATGCGCCCTATCTGCTGGCCAAGGCACGCGGCGGCTATCGCGCCGGCCACGACCGCATTCTCGATCACATGATGCTGGACGGCCTGGAAGACGCCTACGACACCGGCCGCTCGATGGGCGACTTTGGCGAGGCCACGGCGGAAGCCTATCAGTTCACCCGTGCCGACCAGGACGCCTACGCGGTGGAAACGCTGACGCGCGCCCGCAAGGCGGTCGAGAGCGGCGCGTTCGCGGCCGAAATCGCGCCGATCACGCTGACCGAGAAGTCCGGGCCACGGCTGGTCGGCAATGACGAGCATCCGCTCAAGGTCGATCCGGCGAAGATCCCGGCGCTGAAGCCTGCGTTCCGCAAGGACGGCACCATCACGCCAGCGGCGTCCTCCGCCAATGCGGACGGCGCCTCGGCCCTCGTCCTCGCCCAGCGATCGCGCGCCGAGCGTGACGGCCTGCCCGTGATCGCCGAGATCAAGGGGCACGCGACCCACAGCCAGGAGCCGCAATGGTTCACGACGGCGCCGATTCCGGCGATCCGGAAACTGCTCGACAAGGTCGGCTGGCGCGTCGAAGACGTCGATTTGTTCGAGATCAACGAGGCCTTCGCGGTGGTCGCCATGGCCGCGCAGCGCGACCTCGGCATTCCCCGTGACCGGCTGAACGTCAATGGCGGCGCCTGCGCGCTCGGCCATCCCATCGGCGCCACCGGCGCGCGGCTGATCGTGACCTTGCTGCACGCGATGCAGGCCCGCGGCCTGAAGCGCGGCGTCGCCGCGCTGTGCATCGGCGGCGGTGAGGCGACGGCGATTGCGGTCGAGCGGCCGTAATGTCCCAAAACGAGGGAACTTTGCCATTTATGTCACCCGCGCCGTCTGCCAGACTGGCGCCGTTTCCCAGCCTCACGAGACCCGCATGATCTCCAATCAGCTCGCCGCAGCCCTCGGACGGCGCAATATCCACTATGGCTGGGTGATGGTTGCCGTGACCTTCTTCACGGCGCTCGTGTCCGCCGGCACGGTGGGCGCGCCCGGCGTGTTCATCGTGCCGTTACAGCAGGAGTTCGGCTGGAGCACCGCCGAGATCTCCTCGGCGCTGTCGATCCGCTTCGTGCTGTTCGGGCTGATGGCGCCGTTCGCGGCTGCCCTTTTGAACCGCTACGGCCTGCGCAATATCACCCTGCTGGCGCAGTTGATCGTGGTGTCGGCGCTGCTCGCCTCGCTGGCGATGACTCAGGTCTGGCACCTCGTGTTGCTGTGGGGCGTGGTGATCGGCCTCGGCACCGGCATGACCGCGCTGGTGCTCGGCGCGACCATCGCCACCCGCTGGTTCGTGGCGCGGCGCGGCCTCGTCGTCGGCATCCTCACCGCCAGCGTCGCCACCGGACAGCTGGTGTTCCTGCCGCTGCTGGCGAGCCTCACCGAGCGGCTCGGCTGGCGCACGGCGCTCGCGCTGGTTTGCTGCGCCCTCGCCGTCTCGGCCACCGCCGTGCTGCTCCTGATGCGCGATCGCCCGAGCGATCTCGGACTGCGCCCGTTCGGCGATACCGGCACCGAGCCGATCGCCGCGCCCGCCCCCGTGACCACATCGATCCTCACCGCCGCGCTCGGCACCCTGCGCGACGCGGTGCGCGTGCCGGTGTTCTGGATGCTGTTCGCGACCTTCTTCATCTGCGGCGCCTCGACCAACGGGCTCGTGCAGGTGCATCTGATCCCGATGTGCCTCGACTTCGGCATCCCGCAAGTTCAGGCCGCGAGCCTGCTGGCCGCGATGGGCATGTTCGACTTCGTCGGCACGATCGTGTCGGGCTGGCTGTCGGACCGCTACGACAATCGCTGGCTGCTGTTCTGGTACTACGGCCTGCGCGGCCTCTCGCTGCTGTTTCTCCCCTTCACCGACTTCTCGTTCTATGGGCTATCGCTGTTCGCGATGTTCTACGGCCTCGACTGGATCGCCACCGTGCCGCCGACGGTGCGGCTGACGGCGCAGCGCTTCGGGCCGGAGCGCGCCAATCTGGTGTTCGGCTGGGTGTTCGCCGGCCATCAGCTCGGCGCCGGCACGGCGGCGTTCGGAGCCGGCCTGTCGCGCACCCTGCTGCAGAGCTATCTGCCGGCATTCTTCATGGCCGGCGCGCTCTGCATCATCGCCGCGCTGCTCGCGCTCGCCATCGCGCGGCAGGCGAAACCTGCCGCGGCGTGAGGCTCACGGCCGCGTCGTCATCGCCGTCGGCGGGCCCGGCGTCCGCAGCGGCTCGGCAAGGCGCGCGAACTCGCACAGCAGCGCGCGCGTCTTGCGGGGATCGATGATCTCCTCGACCCAGAACTTCTCGGCCGAGCGGAACGGCGAGCGCAGCTTGTTGAGCCGTTCCTCGATCTCCTTCAGCTTGGCCTTCGGATCGGGCGCGGCGTCGATCTCGGCGCGGTACGCCGCCTCGATGCCGCCTTCGAGCGGCAGCGAGCCCCAATAGGCCGACGGCCAGGCATAGCGGATCGAGAATCGGTCGGCCGGCTGATGCACGACGCCGGCGACACCGAACGAGTTGCGCACGATCACCGTGCACCACGGCACCGTCGACTGGTTGACTGCCGCCATCGCGCGCACGCCATGGCGAATGGTCGCCGCCTTCTCGGCATCGAGGCCGACCATGAAGCCGGGACAGTCCATCAGGTAGACGATCGGCAGGTGGAAGGTCTCGGCGAAGTCGACCCAGCGGATCACCTTCTGGCAGGCATCGGCGGTCCACGAGCCACCGAAGTGATAGGGATCGCTCGCCAGCACCATCACCGCGCGGCCTTCGAGGCGCGCGAGCCCGACGATCAGCGGACGGCCGTAGTTCTGCGCGACCTCGAAGAACGAGCCGCTGTCGACGACGGACTCGATGATCGGCCGCATCTTGTAGACGCGGCGGCGATCCCGCGGCACGGCGCTGATGAGTTGCTCATCGCTGCGCTGTGGATCGTCGGTGCAGGGCAAGGTCGGCGGCAGCTCGTAGACCGAGGACGGCAGATAGGACAGGAAGCGCCGCGCGCAGGCGAAGGCTTCCGCCTCGGTGTCGACGGCATGATCGACGCCACCGGCCTTGGTCTGGATGTCGGCGCCGCCGAGCTCCATCTTGCCGAGGTCCTGCCCGAGCCGCTTCACCACAGGTGGGCCGGCGACAAACATCGCCGACTGCCGGGTCATCACCGAATAGTGGCTCGCCGCAAGCCGCGCGGCGCCGAGGCCTGCCACCGAGCCGAGCCCCAGCCCGACCACCGGCACCAGCGACATGTTCTCTGTCGTGTAGCGGTACCAGCGATTGCCGCCGATACCGCCCGGCAGATTGGCCGCGCCCTTGGTTTCGATCGTCTTGACCGAGCCGCCGCCGCCGGAGCCTTCGATGATGCGGATGATCGGCAGACGGAAGTCGTGCGCCATCTCCTCGGCCATCAGCGGCTTGGCCGCGATCGAGGCATCGGCCGAGCCGCCGCGCACGGTGAAATCATCGCCGACCACGACGACAGTGCGGCCGTCGACACGCGCGCGGCCGAACACGCAGTTCGCGGGCGTCACATGGGTGAGCTCGCCCTGCTCGTCATATTCGCCGAGACCGGCGACGGCGCCGATCTCGTGGAAACTGCCGGGATCGACGACGCCGTCGATGCGCTCGCGAACGGTGAGACGGCCCTGGTCGTGCTGACGCTTGACCTTGTCAGGCCCGCCCATCTCCCGCGCGAAGGCTTCGCGCCGGGCCAATTCCTCGAGCTCCGGCTGCCAACTCATTCGTTCCCCCTGCCCCGGTGATGGTCTTCTTATGATTGGTCTTCGTCGTCACCTGCAGCGGCTTCCTCTCCATCCGGCTGTTGAAGACGTCGGCTTCGGCACCCTGCAGCAGGGCCGCAATGTTGCGACCGAGTTCGCGCATCGGCTGCGCCACCTCGTCGTGCAGGCGCTGCTCGTCATACATCGCCGACAGCAGCCCGATGGTGAGCACGACATTGGTCTGGTACTGCGGCGACCACACCGGCAGCGCGAGGCCGTTGATATGAGGACTCCACAGCCCGCAAGCGACGACGTAGCCATGCTCCTTGAGGAACTGCCTGTTGTGCTCCAACCGCGGCCGCAAGAGATTCGCCGCATCCGGCATCTCGCGCTCCATCTCGGCGAGCAGCGCATCGCCGACCTCCGGCTCGAGCGCGGCGACATAGGCGTGCCCGGCGGCCGTCGAGGCCATCGAGATGCGGCTGCCGGTGGTCTCGTGCAGACCGAGCGCATTCGCGGCGCGGCCGAACTCCAGATAGACCAGATGAAACTGATCGGGGATGACGAAACCAACCGTGCCCGGCAATTGCTCGGCGACGTCCTGCAGGCGCTGGCGGATCAGGTTGCGCAGCTGCAAGCCGCGGGTCATCGAGGTGCTCATCGCGACCGCGCTCGGGCCGATCCGATACTTCTGATCGCGCGGCAGATAGACCAGCTGGCCCATCCGCGTCAGCGTGTGCGTCAGCCGCGACACCGTCGACCGCGGCAGGCCGCAGCGGTTGGAAATTTCGAGATTGCCGAGCCGCGAATCGTGCCCCTCGAAACAACGAAGCACGTCGAACGCTCGCGACACCACCTGAATGACCTCGCCCTCGCCCGCGAGATCCCCGGGCAGCATGCCCACCCTGCTCAATCGCTCAGACCGTCGTCCCATGCGCGTTCCACTCAATTCCATGATGCGGAATTAAATTCCGCTTACAGAACAAGCTAGCGCAGGCGTTTTGCCCCCACAACACAAGAGCGTTTCTAAAACCGACCGTTCTTCAGCGTGTTGGCACAAGACTCGACCTGTCAGCGCAATTCGGAATGGCATGCCAGACGCCGTGCTCGGGGACGGTGTTGCAGCACCGCATGAAGCCGCGGCGGCGGGTGACAGCCATCCCGGAGAGCCGGGCGCGGCGTCGCTCCACGCCGCTCAATCCCTGGGCAACGGCAACATTTGACCAGCGCTGCCCCAACTGTGGGCTGGCCGCTCCGGCACGGCTGCGACATAACCGGCGCGCCACCCGTGTCCCCGCCGAGCTCGTCATGACCACCGAACATCCGCGGCCTGCCCGCAATCCGCAGCATTGGGCGTCCGCCGCGATGCCGCCGTTGCAGCGCTTCCTCTCGGCCTGCCATGCCGATTTCTGGCCCGATCATGACGGCGCGGTCGCGAACTACATCCCCGAGCTCGGCAAGGCCGATCCTGCGCATTTCGGCATCAGCCTCGCCACGCTCGACGGGCATGTCTACGAGGTCGGCGACAGCCGCGTGCCGTTCACGATCCAATCGATGTCGAAGCCGTTCGTGTTCGCGCTCGCGCTCGATATTCTCGGCTCCGACGAGGTGGAACGGGTCATCGGCGTCGAGCCGTCCGGCGATCCCTTCAACTCGATCCGCCTCAATGCCGAGAACCATCCCTTCAATGCGATGGTCAATGCCGGCGCGATCGCCTGCAGCGGCCTGGTGCGCAAGGCCCGGCACGCCGACGCCTTCGAGACCATCCGCGACGCGCTCGGCCGCTTCGCCGGCCGAAAGCTCGACGTCGATGACGCCGTGTTCGCCTCGGAGGCTGCGACCGGCGACCGCAACCGCGCCATCGCCTATCTCCTGCGGACATCGAACGTCATCAGCGAGCCCGTCGACGACGTGCTCGCGGTGTACTTCCGGCAATGCGCCGTGCTCGTCACCGCGCGCGACTGCGCGATCATGGCGGCGACGCTCGCCAATCGCGGCGTCAATCCGGTCACCGGCGAACAAGTCGTGACGCCCTACGCGGTGTCGCGCACGCTCTCGGTGATGACCTCCTCGGGCATGTACGACTTCGCCGGCGAATGGATCTACCGCGTCGGCATTCCCGCCAAGAGCGGCGTCGGCGGCGGCATTCTGGCGAGCCTGCCGGCGCGGCTCGGGCTCGGCAGCTACTCGCCGCGGCTCGACGGTCACGGCAACAGCGTGCGCGGCATCAAGGTGTGCGAGGCGCTGTCGGCTCATTACGGCCTGCACATGCTGAACCGTTCCGATGATGCCCGCACCACAATCATCGCCGACTACGACATCGGCGCCAATCCGTCGCGCCGCAGCCGAAGAGCCCAGGAGCGCGAGATCCTCGCGGCGCATCCTGATGCGGTGCGCGTGCTCGAACTCGTCGGCACGCTGTCGCTGTCGAATGTCGACTACGTCTCCCGCCAGCTAGCGGCGGGCGAGCGGCCGCAATTCGTGATCTTCGATCTGCACCGCGTCACCGCGATGACGCCGGCGGGCCTGCGCCTGCTTGCCGAACTGTTTCACGAGCTCGCGGATTTCCACGTCACCGTCGTGCTCTCCGGCATCCGCCGGACGTCGCCGGAGTGGCAGGAGATCAGCGCGCGCACCGGCGACATCCGCAACGTGCGCGACTTCTACCTGCTGGACACCGCGATCGAATGGGCCGAGGACCAGATCGTCTACCGCTATGGCGGCGCGATCGATTTCCTCGAGACCACCGAGCTTGCCGAGCAGCCGCTGCTCGCCGGCCTCAGCGACGAGGAACGTCACGAGCTCGCCGCGCTCGCTACGATCAGGCACTATCAGCAGAGCGAGCGCATCATCGCCGCCGGCGAGGCCGCGACCTCGCTGTTTTTCCTGCGCTCCGGCGTCGTTCACGTCACCCTGCCCGACGGCATCCGCCTGGCAACGCTCACGGCCGGGCAATGTTTTGGCGAGATGGCATTGCTCGAACCGACGCGTTCGGCGGACGTGACTGCCGACTTCTCGGCCACCGCGTTCGAGATCACGCTGGCCGATTTCGAGCGCTTCCGTGTGCGGCATCCGAAGGCCGGCGAACGCATCATGCGCAACCTCGCCCTTCTGCTCGCCGAGCGCCTGACGATCGCCAATGCGCGGCTCAATCTGCTCGCGGCGGACTGACCCTGGAAAACTGAGTCAGTCATCGAACCTTCACAGCCAAGCCGCTCGGCCGCAGCTGCGGCCCGAAAAACCGTGGCTCCGAATGGCCCGCGGCCGATGCTTCTCATCACTCGTAATTGTACGGGCTCGCCCAAACGTTACCGAGAGTCGGTCGCAGGACAACCATAAGCGAGCCCAATTCGCGCCGCATTACCCGACGATCTTCTGAACCGTCGATGAACGCCGAGTGGGGACTTTGCGGAGCAGACATCGACGTGGGGTGTTCCGAGTGAAATTCCAGCCGTCCGTCGCGTGCGTATTCGCGCAACGGAGAGTCGTGTCCAGTCCAGGGAGGAAACGGCATGAAGGAAGCCACTAAGAGGGCAACATCGGAAGCACTCGCACACATGCTGGCGGTCACATCCATGATCGTCATCGCCAGCGTCCTGTTCTACGGGCGATGAAGGGCTGTCTGGAGGTTCTGCGTCGCAGTTGCTTCATCGCCCGTAGGTGGGAATGTGGGCTCGATTGCTCACGCGAACGACCGAGTTGAGTTGCGTTTGAGTTAGTAAGCGTAGCGTAGAGTATTGCGTCAATCGCGCGGCGATCCGGGTCGGGACGAATGTGTTCAAGCGTATCGTCCCGCCTCGGCCGCCCGCGGTCGGCCTATTGTGCCGTGGCTCGGTTGCTCCTCATCATTTAGACTTTCCGAAGTGAGGCACCATCCCGCCGGCAAAGCCGACGAATCGCGCGCTGACTGCGTCCCCGATCGCGAGATCGTGGTCGCCATGGGCCATCATGCGAAAGCCCTCGCGCATATCCACCAGCACGATGTTGTACGGCACATGCGCGCGCGTCTCCGGAGTCGCGGCGCGGCAGACCAATGAGGTGGCGTAGACGGTGCCCTCACCATCAGCCGCATGGTCGGTAAGCGCCGGCGAGCCGCAGGCCGCGCAGAAGTCGCGGCGAAAATATTGCACATGGGCACAGCACGCGCAGCGCTGATAGCGAATCGCAGCCGTTCCCCTGGTCCAGTCATCGCCTTCGATCATCGCACACGCTCCCAGAACATGCTGACATGCGACGACAGCACGCCGCCGTCGCCGTGCAGCAAGGTCAGCGCGGCATTGCGCACCTGGCGGCCGCCGGCCCTTCCCGTCATCTGCAGATGCGCCTCGTTGAGATGCGCCATCGCCCCGCCGACGCCGCAATGACCATAGCTCAGCAGGCCGCCATGGGTATTGAGCGGCACGGCGCCGTCGCGACTGAAATGTCCCGCCCTGATTCGCGCCGCCGCCTCGCCGCGACCGGCGAGCCCGAGGTCCTCGAGCAGCATGCACAGCGTGATCGTGAAGCTGTCGTAGACGGCGGCGTAGTCGACATCGGCGATCTCGACACCCGCCGTTGCCTTGGCCTGCTTGATCGCGATCTCCGCCCCGAGTTCGCTCAACGCAGGCGCGGCGGTGACATGCTGATGGGTGTGCGCCTGGGCGCAACCGCGGACGCGCACAGCGGTGGTGCCGGTCGGCTCGCGGCTGACAATGACGGCGGCACCGCCGTCCGACACGGGGCAGCAGTCCAAAAGCTTCAACGGTTTCGCCACGGGCTTCGAGGCCATGACATCGGCGACCGTGATCGCCTCGTGAAATTGGGCGCCGGGATGATCGACGGCGTGCCTGCGCATCAGCACGGCGAATTCGGCAAGATCTTCCTCGGTGACACCGTACTCGTGCATGTAGCGCGAGGCGACGAGGCCGTAATAGGCGGGGATCGTCGGCCCCAGCGGCAGCTCGTAGTCGGGATGGCCGACCTGCGCCAGCGCCTGGATCGAGGCGTCGCGGCTCTGGCCCGTGAGACGGTTTTCGCCGGCGACGACGAGCATGTTTCTGACCACTCCCGCATCGACGAGGTGATGCGCGAGCATGACCATCGCAAGCCCGGTGGCGCCGCCGACCTGCACCGCGTGGGCGTAGGATGGCGTGATGCCGAAATGCTCGGCGAACACGGTGGCCAGCATGATGTGCGGCGACACGGTGGAATAGCCGCACAGGATGCCGTCGATGTCACGGCGCGTGAGCTCGGCATCGTCGAGCGCGAGCTGCGCCGCCATGCTCATCAGGTCGAGCGACGAGCGGCCGTCGTGGCGGCCGAAGGATGTGAGGCCGGTGCCGGTGATGTAGGTCATGGGGCTTCACCCTCCACAGTCATTCCGGGGCATCGCGCAGCGATCAACCCGGACTCTCGAAGTGTGGAGCGACGGTGCCAGACAATCTCGAGAGTCCGGTTTCGCGACGTCGTCGCGCCCCGGAATGACGGGGTGTGGTAAACGGCGCTCATTGTCGATCGAAGACGTAGCCGCGAGCCCCGCTGCGCTCCCCTCCCCCTTGCGGGGAGGGGTCGGGGGTGGGGGTGGCCACACGACGAATCTTCGCGGAGTACCCCCCTCCCTGCCCCTCCCCCACAAGGGGGGAGGGAATGCTGGCAGCGTGCGTCCCTGATGGCTGAATAGTTGATCATCTCAATACGGGATCGTCTCTGTACAACGTTTCAATACGACTTCGGCATGCCGAGGACCTTCTCGGCGATGAACGACAAAATCAGCTGCGGGCTGATCGGGGCGATGCGCGGGATCAGAGATTCTCGCAAATAGCGCTCGACGTGATACTCGCGCGCATAGCCGAAGCCGCCATGCGTCATCACCGCCTGCTCGCAGGCGTGAAAGCCGGCCTCGGCCGCGAGATATTTTGCGGCGTTCGCCGCCGGGCCGCAGGCCATGCCCTGGTCGTATTGCCAGCCGGCCTGCAACACCATCAGCCACGCGGCCTCCAGCTCCATCCAGTTCTTGGCCAGCGGATGCTGGATGCCTTGATTTTGACCGATCGGACGATTGAACACGTTGCGCGTCCGCGCATAGGCTGACGCACGCGACAGCGCGAGATGGCCGAGCCCGACGGCTTCCGCCGCGATCAGGATGCGCTCGGGGTTCATGCCGTGCAGGATGTAGTCGAAGCCCCGCCCCTCCTCGCCGAGGCGATCCTCGACCGGGATCTCGAAGTCCTCGAAGAACAGCTCGTTGGAGTCGACCGGCTTGCGGCCCATCTTGTCGATCTCGTGCACCTTGATGCGGCTGCGATCGAAATCCGTGTAGAACAGGCTCAACCCGTGGGTCGGCCGCTTCACCTCCTCCAGCGGCGTCGTGCGCGCCAGCAGCAAGATTTTTTCCGCGACCTGCGCGGTCGAGATCCACACCTTCTGGCCGTTGACGACGTAGCGGTCGCCCTTGCGCACCGCGCGGGTCTTGAGTTGCGTCGTATTGAGGCCGGTGTTCGGCTCCGTGACCGCGAAACACGCCTTCTCGCTGCCGTCGACGATGCCCGGCAGCATCCGCGCGCACTGCTCCTTGGTGCCGAACACGACGACCGGATTGAGCCCGAACACGTTCATGTGGATCGCCGAGGCACCGCTCATGCCGGCGCCGGACTCCGCGATCGTGCGCATCATGATCGCGGCATCGAGAATGCCGAGGCCCGAGCCGCCATACGCTTCGGGGATGCAGATGCCGAGCCAGCCGGCGTCAGCCAGCGCCTTGTGGAAGTCAGCCGGGAAGCCGCCCTCCTTGTCCTTCTTCAGCCAATAGGCATCGTCGAAGCGGGCACAGATTTTTGCCACCGCGTCGCGGATCGATTCCTGGTTGGCCGAGAGTGCGAAATCCATGCGCTCACTCCTTCGCAGGCGACGGCGTAGTCGCGCCGTCGCGGATCATCGCGGCGATCTCGTCCGACGAGAAGCCAAGCTCGCGCAGGATCTCGTGACCATGCTCGTTCGGTCGCCCCGCCAGATGCTGCGGCTCGGCCCTGGTTTCGGACCAATTTGCCGACACGCGCGTACTGCGGATGGGGCCTTCGGTGGGGTGCTCGACAACGGGAAAGAAATCGGTCGCGACGAGATGCGGATCGTGCAGCAGGCTTTCGAGATCGTGCATCGGCATGACCGGGATGTCGGCCTCGTTCAACAGCGCGGTCCATTCGGCCGTCGTGCGGGTCTGGAAGATGCGCGCCAGCTCGGCATAGACGACATCGATGTTGGCAGCGCGCCGCGCAAAGCTGTTGAAGCGGTCGTCGGCGCGCAGGTCGGTGCGGCCGGACGCCTCGAAGAACGCGTCCCACTGCTTGTCGTTGTAGACGATGACGCAGAGATGGCCGTCGGCGGTCTTGTAGGGCCGGCGGTCCTGCGACAGGTGCCGCGCATAGCCGCCCTTGTCCAGCGGCGGCTCGTAAGTCAGCCCACCCATGTGGTCGCCCATGATGAAGGCCGACATGGTCTCGAACATCGGCACGTCCAGGCGCTGGCCGCGGCCGGTACGGTCGCGATGCACCAGGCTGGCGCAGATCGCGCCGACGGCGGTCAGGCCGACGATGCGGTCGACCAGCGCATTCGGCACATAGCGCGGCGTGCCATCACCAGCGACCGCCATCAGATGCGCCAGCGCCGCCCCGCCCTGGATCAAATCGTCATAAGCGGGCTTCGCCGCATAGGGGCCATCCTGGCCGAAGCCGAACACGCCGGCATAGACCAGCCGCGGATTGAGCGCGGAGATCAATTCATAGCCGAGGTTCAGCCGGGCCATCGCCTGGGGGCGGATGTTGTAGAGCAGGACATCGGCAGTCTTGACCATGCGCAGCACGGCTTCGCGGCCGGCCGGCTTCTTCAGGTCGAGGCAGATCACGCGCTTGCTGCGGTTCGTGTTGAGGGTGACCGGTCCCATGCCCGGATGGCGCCACGGGCCGATCTTGCGGGTGACGTCGCCCTCCGGCGATTCCACCTTGATGACGTCGGCGCCATAGTCGCCGAGCGTCTGGGCGGCATACGGCCCCATCAGCACGGTGGTCATGTCGATGACCTTGATGCCCGCAAGCGGTCCCATCGCGGCGTTGGCTCCCTCGTTCGTTGTTATCGACAGAGCTAACGGCACCGGGGGTTCCGGGGCAAGCGGGCGTGCGCGTATGGGGCCATGCGTGAGACCGCGCTGTCGCAACATTCCGTCGCGCGGATCACGATCGGACGCGCCGTTGCATCGCACCAGATGTTCCACGCCAACACCAGCATTCTGCGATTCCCTTCGGCCCTACAGCTGTGTCAGCATGTCCTTCCAACATCCAAAAAACAGTCAGGGAGAACGCTGTCATGACGCTGTATCAGGGCAAATGCTTCTGCGGCACGGTCGAGCTCGAGGCCGATGGCGAGCCGGAGGCGATGGGCTATTGCCACTGCTCGTCCTGCCGGTCGTGGTCGGCGGGTCCGGTCAACGCCTTCACCTTGTGGAAGCCGACCAATGTGCGCGTCACCAAGGGCGCGGAGGCGATCGGCACCTATCACAAGACCGACATGAGCCACCGCAAATACTGCACCAAGTGCGGCGGGCACCTGATGACCGACCATCCGCCGCTCGGCATGATCGATGTCTATGCCGCGACGATTCCGGCGCTGAAGTTCACGCCCGGCGTGCACGTCAACTACGCGGAGAGCGTGCTGCCGATCAAGGACGGCCTGCCGAAGCTGAAGGACTTTCCGGCCGAGTTCGGCGGCTCCGGCGAGATGATGCCGGAGTGAGTATGATGTAGCCCCACCCGCCGTCATTCCGGGGCAAGGCCGCAGGCCTTGAACCCGGAATCTCGAGCTTGGCTTGCATCTCACCCGAACAATCTCGAGATTCCGGGTTCAATCGTCAACGCGCGAGCGCATTGACGATTGCCCCGGAATGACGAGCCCGCAGCCGGCTAGGCCTGGACCTGCACATTCTCCGCCTCGCGCTGCGGGGCCAGCTCCGGCGCTGGATCCGGCGGCCTTGTATCCAGCTCTTCGATCATGCCGCGCGCGATCTCGCGTTCGCCCATGATGACCATGTCCGCGCCGAGCGATTTCAGATGCTCGACCTCGGCGTCGGAATGCGCGCGCGCCACGATGTGCAGCGCCGGATTGGCGGCACGGGCCTGCTCGACGATCTGGCCGGCCTCGAACGCCTCGGGGATGGCGATGACGAGCGCATGCGCAGCCGCCGGATTGGTCGCGCGCAGCACGTTGCTGCGGGCGGCGTTGCCGGTGATGGTTTCGATGCCCGCGTCCTTGAGCTGCTTGAGAATGTCTTCCGATGTCTCCACGGCAAGGAAGGCATGGCCACGCTGCTGCAGCGCCTCGCCGACGAGGCGGCCGACGCGGCCATAGCCGACGACGATGGTGTGCTCCGTCAATTGCGTGAGCGGGATCTCGGCAGGCTTAGGCGCCGGCGTTGCCGCGACGTCCGCACGGCGGCGCTCCAGCCGCGGCAGCAGCCAGTCGAGGGCGGCGAACATCAGCGGATTGAGCATGATCGAGATGATCGCGCCGGCCAGGATCAGGTCGCGGCCGGCTTTCGGCAGCAGATTGGTGGCGCCGCCGATCTCGGCGAGGATGAAGGAGAACTCGCCGATCTGTGCGAGACTCGCGGAAATGGTCAGCGCGGTCGAGGCCGGATGGCGGAACGCGACCACGATCAAAAACGCCGCGATCGACTTGCCGAACAGGATGATGAACAAGGTCGCGAGCAGCGGCCAGGGTTCGCGGATGATGCTGGCGGGATCGAACAGCATGCCGGCGGAGACGAAGAACAGCACCGCGAAGGCATCGCGCAACGGCAGCGATTCCTGCGCGGCGCGCTGGCTCAGCGGCGACTCGCCGAGCATCATGCCGGCAAAGAAGGCGCCGAGCGCCAGCGACACGCCGAACAGCTTGGTCGAGCCGAAGGCGACGCCGAGCGCGATGGCGAGCACCGCGAGGCGGAACAGTTCGCGCGAGCCGGTGTGGGCGACGTAATGCAGGATCCACGGGATCAGGCGGCGGCCGACCAGCAGCATGACCGCCATGAACACGCCGATCTTGGCGAAGGTCAGCAGCAGCACGCCGGTGAGGCCCAGGCCGAAGCGGGCAGCGAGCGGATCGGCGGCGGCGACGTCGCCGCCATTGCCGGTCTGCAGGCTGGCGAAGGCCGGGATCAGCACCAGCGCCAAGACCATCGCGAGGTCCTCGACGATCAGCCAGCCGACCGCGATGCGGCCGCGCTCGCTGTCCATCAGCCGCCGCTCCTGCAGCGCGCGCAGCAGCACCACGGTGCTGGCGACGGAGAGCGCGAGGCCGAACACGATGCCGCCGCCGATCGACCAGCCCATCGCCCAGCTCAAGGCCATGCCCATCAGGGTCGCGACGGTGATCTGTACCACGGCGCCGGGCACGGCGATGGCGCGCACCGACATCAGGTCCTTCAGCGAGAAATGCAGGCCGACGCCGAACATCAAGAGAATGATGCCGAGCTCGGCAAGCTCGGTGGCCAGCGCCTGGTCGGCGACGAAGCCGGGCGTGAAGGGACCGACGGCAACGCCGGCGAGGAGATAGCCGACCAGCGGCGGGAACCGGAAGCGCTGCGCGAGAGCTCCGAAGACGAAGGCCAATCCAAGGCCGGCGACAATGGTCGCAATGAGGGGTGTGTCGTGCGGCATCTGAACTTATTGCACAGGAGGCCAAATGATGCACCGCGACCAATTGAGGCAGAGTTCCGTCACGCGCATGGGGATGATGCGCGGACGCGCGCGGAAATCGGTGGTGAAGCGCGCGATCCGTTCCGTATGATCGGCGACGAGCCATCACGGGGTGATCAGACGCAATGCCCGCCGATCTCGTCCAGACTTTTCGTGCTTTCGCTTACAACAACGCCTGGGCCAATCACCGGCTGCTGACCGCTTGCGGCCAGCTCAGCGCCGACGATTTTGCCGCCGAGCGCACCGGCTTCTTCCCGAGCCTGCAGAAGACGCTGAACCACATCTACATCATCGACCTGTTCTACATCGACGCGCTGGAAGGCGGCTGGCTCGGCCCGATGGCCTGGCAGAACCAGGTGCCTTTCCCGCGCCTGCTCGATCTCGTCAAGGCACAGAGCGCGATGGACCGCCGCCTGATCGGCTTCTGCGAGGCGCTGACGCCGGCGCGGCTCGATGATGTCGTGCGCATCAATCGCGAGACAAGGGTCCAGAACGAACGCTGCGACCGCCTGCTGCTGCATCTGTTCCAGCACGACATCCATCACCGCGGCCAGGCGCATGCGATGCTGTCGGCGACATCGGTGAAGCCGCCGCAGCTTGATGAGTTCTTCCCGGCCGATGACGCCGGCCTGCGAGCGAAGGATTTCGCTGAGCTGGGGTTCAGCGAGGAGAAGGTGTGGCGGAGCTGAGGTAAGAACGTCTTTCCTCGTCATTCCGGGGCGCGCGAAGCGCGAGCCCGGAATGACAAGAAGGAGAAATCAGCGCGAAGCGATGGCCCACACCTCGCGTGGGAGCCGGTACATCACTTGCCGGCGCAGCGGGCTGTCGGCCTCGACGCGCGGATGATCGAAGTCAGACGCTTCGTCCCTGACCATGCCGAGCTTGCGCATCACGTTCTGTGAGGCCTCGTTGGCCGGCGCGGCATAAGCGATGACTTCATCGAGGCCGAGCTTGTCGAAGCCGAAGGCCAGCGCCGCGCGCGCGGCTTCCGTCGCAATTCCCTGCCCCCAGGCCGCCCGCGAGAGTCGCGAGCCGATCTCGACCGCCGGCGTGAACGGGGCGTCGAAGAACACGCGGAACAAGCCGGTCGCGCCGAGGAAGGCGCCGCTGGCTCGTTCTTCGACCACCCAAAAGCCAAAGCCGTGCTCGGCATGGTGCTTGATCTGGAAATCGATCCACTGATCGCAGGCTTGCCGCGTCGGCAGCGCGCGCAGATACCGCATCACCGCCGGATCGGCCGACATCGCCGCGAACGGCGCGCGGTCGTCGTCACGCCATTCCCGCAGAGTGAGGCGTTCGGTTTGAATGATCATGAGCGGTCAATGGGGCGGCTGATGACTAGATTGCCCCGCCTTGGAGAGTTCGCTTGGGGCACCGTCATTGCGAGGAGCGAAGCGACGAAGCAATCCAGAGTCGCGAACGCTGCCCTGGATTGCGTCGCTTCGCTCGCAATGACGGAGGATGGAGCCGGGCCTACTTCACCGGCTCCAGGATCGACACGTAGTTCGCCACCGCGGCGCCGCCCATGTTGAAGATGCCGCCGAGCTTGGCGTTGGGAAGCTGCATGCCCTCCGGCGCGGAGCCGGTGAGCTGCATGGCGGTCATCACGTGCATGGAGACGCCGGTGGCGCCGATCGGGTGGCCCTTGGCCTTGAGGCCGCCGGAGGGATTCACCGGCAGCTTGCCGTCCTTGAGCGTCCAGCCCTCCTTGATGGCGCGGGCGCCCTGCCCACGTGGTGTCAGGCCCATCGCTTCGTACTCGATCAGCTCGGCGACGGTGAAGCAGTCATGGGTCTCGACGAAGGAGAGGTCGGACAGGGTGACGCCGGCCTTCTCCAGCGCGCGCTGCCAGGCCACCGTGCAGCCCTCGAAGGCGAGGATGTCGCGCTTGGACATCGGCAGGAAGTCCTGGGCATGCGCGGTGGCGCGCACGTTCACCGCCTTGGCGAACGACTTGGCGGTCTCGCTGTCGGTCAGCACCAGCGCGGCAGCGCCGTCGGAGACCAGCGAGCAGTCGGTGCGCTTCAGCGGGCCGGCGACATACGGGTTCTTCTCGCTCTCGGAGCGGCAGAATTCGAAGCCGAAATCCTTGCGCATCTGCGCGAACGGGTTGGCGACGCCGTTCTTGTGGTTCTTGGCCGCGATCAGCGCCAGCGCATCCGACTGGTCGCCATATTTCTGGAAATAACCCTGCGCGATCTTGCCGAACACGCCGGCGAAGCCGCCGACGGTGTCGCCATCCTCGGGCAGATAGGAGGCCTTGAGCAGGTTCTTGCCGATCTCCGGCCCCGGAGTCCGCGTCATCTGCTCGACGCCGACCACGAGGACGATCTTGGCGGCGCCCGCCGCAATGGCGCGGATGCCCTGGTGGACGGCGGCGGAGCCTGTCGCGCAGGCGTTCTCGACGCGGGTCGCCGGCTTGAAGCGCAGCGCCGGATCGGCCTGCAGCACCAGCGAGGCGGTGAAGTCCTGGGGCGAGAAGCCGGCGTTGAAATGACCGAGCACGATCTCGTCAACGTTGCCGGCGGAGATGCCGGCGTCGGCCAGCGCCTCATTGGCGACCTTGACGACGAGGCTCTCGACGGTCTCGGCGTCGAACTTTCCGAACGGCGTATGCGCCCATCCGACGATGCTGGCGGTCATGCTGTCTCTCCCGAATGTCTCCCTGCCCTCACATGGCGCTTTGCGCCATGCGAGTCCAGAGGCTGGTGGCGGTCTCAGGCCACGAACTTGCCGCCCAGCTCATCCTCGATGTGGATGCGGATGATGTCGTCGAAGGTCTTTTCCTCGGTGGTAAAGCCGAGCTCGCGGGCGCGCTTGGCCTCGAACGTCCGCGGCCAGCCGGCGACGATGCCGACGATGAAGGGGTCGGGCTCCCGCTTGATGCGGTTGGCGACGTTGTCGCCGGCGACGCGGCGGAGCGCGGCGATCTGCTCGCCGACGGTGGCCGTCAGGCCGGGCATGGTGAGGTTCCGGCGCGGGCCGATCTTGGCGGTGTCCATGGTCGCGGCGTGCAGCAGGAAGCCGACGGCCGAGCGCGGCGTGGCGTGCCAATGCTGAACGTCCTCGGACACCGGCAGCACGGCCTCCTTGCCGGCCAGCGGCTCGCGCAGGATGTTGGAGAAGAAGCCGGACGCCGCCTTGTTGGGCGCACCGGGGCGGATGCAGATGGTCGGCAGGCGGATGCCGACACCGTCGAAGAAGCCGCGGCGGCTATAGTCGGCCAGCAGCAACTCGCCGATCGCCTTCTGGGTGCCGTAGCTGAGCAGTGGCGCATTGACGAACTCGTCGCCGATCGCCGCGGGGAACGGCGCGCCGAACACTGCGATGGACGACGTGAAGACCAGGCGCGGCTTGTAGCCATCGCCGATCAGCCTGACCGCATCGAACAGCATCCGCGTGCCGTCGAGATTGATGCGATAGCCCTTGTCGAAATCGAGCTCGGCCTCGCCGGAGACGATCGCGGCGAGATGGAAGATGACGTCGGGACGCGGAGCAACCAGCTTCTCGGCAAAGCCGGGGACGGCGAAGTCGCCGGCGATGGTCTCGACCGCGATGGAGGTGTCCGGCTTCGCCGGCGCAACGATGTCCTGCAGGGTCAGGCGGGTGATGGCGGTGGCACCGAGACGGCCGTCGCGGACCAGCCGCTCCACCAGCTTGCGCCCAACCATGCCGGCGGCGCCGAGAACGAGAATATGCAAGGGGATGCTCCTTCGAATGCAGAAATAGGCGCGATCTTTCGACCGTCATTGCGAGCGAAGCGAAGCAATCCAGAGTCGCGCGTGAGACTCTGGATTGCTTCGTCGCTTCGCTCCTCGCAATGACGTGTGTTTAGGATCCGCGCAAGCGGGAAGCGACGCGTTGTTCCGGCTCGCGGTCAAACCCGCCTACTCCTTCACCGCGCCGGTCATGGCCGACACATAATGCTCGACGAAGAAGGCGTAAAGGATCACGAGGGGCAGCGAGCCGACCAGGGCGCCGGCCATCAGCGATCCCCATTTGTAGATGTCGCCGTCGACGAACTCGTTGACGATCGCGACCGGTACGGTCTTGTTCGGGGTCGATTGCAGGAAAGTCAGCGCGTAGATGAACTCGTTCCAGCATAGCGTAAACGAGAAGATGAAGGCCGAGATCAGCCCGGGCACGGCCAAGGGCACGACGATCTTGACCAGGATCTGCCAGCGGCTGGCGCCGTCGATCAGGGCGCATTCCTCGAGCTCGAAGGGGATCGTCTTGAAGTAACCCATCAGGAGCCAGGTCGAGAACGGGATCAGCAAGGTCGGATAGACCAGGATCAGGGACAACGGCGAATCGAACAGGCCGTAGGCCTGGATCACCGAGGCCAGCGGGATGAACAGGATCGACGGCGGAACAAGGTATGCAAAGAAGATCAGCACGCCGACGGTGTCCGCGCCCTTGAAGCGCAGCCGCACGATCGCATAGGCCGCGAGCACGGAGGCGAAGATCGACAGCGTGGTGGCGCCCACCGCGACATACATCGTGTTCCACAGCCAGCGCGGATACTGCGTCTCGAACAGCAGCTTCGAGATGTGCTTGAAGGTCGGATGGACCACCCAGAACGGGTTGTACTTCTCCATGTCGATCAGCTGCTCGTCGGGTTTGATCGACGTCAGGCCCATCCAGTAGAATGGGAACAACAGCACCAGCAGGATGATGCCGAGCGGAAGATACAGCGTGATCAGCCGGCGCGGCAGCGACTCCAGGTAGCTCATGCCCTCGCTGTCGTCGCCGGCGGCGAGCGCCGCGGCGGTCTTGGTGGCGTTGGATTGCGCCTTGGGCGGCAGCGTGGTGTCGGTCATTGGTCGGATCCTTGCTGCCATTTGCGCCGTTGCATGCCGAACCAGGAGATCGCGATCGCCGCCATCAGGAACGGGATCATGGCGGTGGCGATCGCCGCGCCCTCACCCAAGCGTCCCGAGATGATGCCGCGCTGGTAGCTCAACGTCGCCATCAGATGCGTGGCGTTGACGGGGCCGCCACGGGTCAGCGCCCAGATCAGCTGGAAGTCGGTGAAGGTGAACAGCACCGAGAAGGTCATGACGACTGCGATGATCGGGGTCAGCAGCGGATAGGTGATGAAGCGGAAACGCTGCCAACTGGTGGCGCCGTCGAGCGTGGCCGCCTCGTAGAGCGAGGGCGACACGGTCTGCAGGCCGGCCAGCAAGGTGATGGCGACGAACGGCACGCCGCGCCAGATGTTGGCGATGATGACGGAGGCGCGCGCCCAGGCGGTGTCGCCGAGGAAGTTGATGTTCTGGGTGATGACGCCGAGCTTGATCAGCGACCAGGAGATGATCGAGAACTGCGCGTCATAGATCCACCAGAACGCGATCGCCGACAGCACCGTCGGCACGATGAAGGGGATCAGCACGATGGCGCGGATCATCGCCTTGAACGGCATGTGCCGGTTCAGCAGCAGCGCGAGATAGAGACCGATCGCGAATTTGATGGCGCTTGCCACGATCGTGTAGAGCAGCGTGTTGAACACCGACAGCCAGAAGATCGAATCGTCCCACAGCCATTCGTAGTTCTCGATGCCGACGAACACGCCGCTGCGGCCGATCTTCTCGTCGGTGAAGCTCATCCAGACGCCGAGCCCCAGCGGATAGGCCAGGAACAGGATCAGGAACGCCGCCGCGGGCAGCATGAACCACAGCGCGATGACGTTGCGGTTGGTCTTCAACCGTGTCCAGGCTGATGGCTCGCCGATGGCGGCGCCCGAGGGCATCGAGGTCTGAATGGTACTCATCTGATCGAGCAGCTCCCTTCGCGACGAAAGATGGACAAGGCACAGCCCGCCCACCACGTTCGGGACCGATAGTTCAAGGCACCGTCATTGCGAGGAGCGAAGCGACGAAGCAATCCAGAGTCAGGCGCGCCGCCCTGGATTGCTTCGCTTCGCTCGCAATGACGGTGGGCATAGCGCGGCGCGCCTTTGCCCACCCTACGCTGTCAACCCCGCCTCAGCGGAAGATGCGCTTGGCGGAGCGCTCGGCGCTCGCCATGGCGGTCTTCACATCCTCGCGGCCGGTGCAGTAGTTCGCGAACATGTCGACCAGGACGAAGTCGGCGATCGCGGCCGCGGCCGCCTCGCCGAGCTTGCCGAGGCCGGCCGGCGTGGTCGCGGTCGCCGCGACGTCGCGATACGGCGTGTTCTTCGGATCGGCCGTCCAGATCGGATTGGCGTCGTAGCCTTTGAGGAAGTGGGACAGATAACCCTGCGCCGCCTCGATCCACGGATTGAACTGCTCCGGCTCCAGCATGAAGGCGGTGAACGCCTTGCAGGTCTGCGGGTACTTGGAGAAGTTGAACACCAGGATCGGGAAGCCGAGATGCATCTCGCGGGTCTTGCCGTCCAGGCCCGGCGGCAGATGCGCGTGGTTCATGTCCTCGGCGATCTGCGGCGCTTCCTTCTTGGCGGTGACGTAGATCGAGATGCCGTTGACGGTGGTGTAGAGCTGGCCGGCCAGGAACGCCTTGTTGTTCGACGAGTCGTTCCACGACGCGGTGCCCGGGACGAAATTGTCGTACAGGCCCTTGACGTATTCGAGCGCCTTGGCGGTCTCCGGCGAGTTGATGACGACCTTGTTGTCCTTGTCGATCAGGTTGCCGCCATGCGCCCACAGCGCCCAGTGCACCCAGCCATTGGCGTCGCCGGAGGCGTGGCCGAGCGCCATGCCGCCCGGCGTGCCGTTCTTGTTCATGGCCTTGAAGAACTCGGACATGCCGGCGAGGTCCTTCGGGAACTCCTTGAAGCCGGCCTTCTCGGCCGCCGAGACGCGGTAGTTGATCAGGCCGCCGGTGGCCGCCACGGGAATGCCGATCCACTTGCCGTCGAGCATGCCGTAGGCCTTGCCCGAGTCGGTCCAGCCGCCGCACTTCTTGCCGAGGTAGTCGGCAACGTCGGTCATGTCGACGCATTTGTTGGAGAACAGGAAGGGCAGCGTGTAGAGGCCCCAGACCATGTCGAGCCCCTGCCCGGTGTTGGCCGCGACCGAGGCCTTGGGCTGGACGTCGTCATAGGATTCGTTGGAAATGTTGATCGTGACGTTGTTGGCCTTCTGGAAGGCGTCGACGATCTTCATGAAGGCCACGTCCTCGGCCTCGACGAAGCGCTTCCAGCGCATCATGTTGACCTTGGCGCCGGGCTCCGGCTTCCAGGGCGAGGTCTGCGCCCAGGCCTTGGCATAGCCGAGCAGCTCGTCGGCCGACATCGTCGCCGCAGCGGCCATCAAGGTCGCGCCACCCTTGAGCAGAGACCGTCGATCCGTGAGGAATTTCGTCATCTGAAGTTCTCTCCCATTGAATATTGCTTGTTTTGTTTGTTGCCGATTTTTCGGTCGTTTTAGTTCCAAGTCGTCCAGCGCCGCACGGCCGGATCAAAGTCTCCGGCCGGTATCCTTGTCGAACAGATGCGCCGCCGACGCGCGCGGACGCAGATGGATCTTCTCGCCGGGATTGACCTCGTGCCGATCGCGGAACACCGCGATGATGTCCTGGGTACCGATGCGGGCGACGATCTGCGTCTCGGAGCCGGTCGGCTCGACGACGATCACCTCGGCCTCGATGCCGTCATCGGCGAGTTCGAGATGCTCCGGCCGCACGCCGTACACCACGGGGCGGCCGTCGGACGCGGCCGGCGCCGTCAGCAGCGGCAGCTTGGCGCCGTTGTCGGTCTCGACATAGACCGAGCCGTTGGACTTCAGGTGGCCGTTGAGGAAGTTCATCGCGGGCGAGCCGATGAAGCCGGCGACGAACTGGTTGTCCGGCTTGTCGTAGAGATCGAGCGGCGAGCCCATCTGCTCGACGATGCCGTCATGCATGACGACGATCTTGTCGGCCATGGTCATGGCCTCGATCTGGTCGTGGGTGACGTAGACCGTGGTGGTCTTGAGCCGCTGGTGCAGCTCCTTGATCTCGGTGCGCATCGCGACACGCAGCTTGGCGTCGAGGTTCGACAGCGGCTCGTCGAACAGGAACACCTGGGGATCGCGCACGATGGCGCGGCCCATCGCGACGCGCTGGCGCTGGCCGCCGGAGAGCTGGCGCGGGTAGCGGTCGAGCAGCGGCGTCAGCGCCAGGATCTCGGCGGCGCGCGCGACGCCCTTCTTGATGTCCTCGGGCCGCGCGCCGCGCAGCTTCAGCGAGAAGCCCATGTTGTCGGCGACGGTCATGTGCGGATAGAGCGCGTAGTTCTGGAACACCATTGCGATGTCGCGCTCTTTCGGCTGCACATTGTTGACGACGCGCTCGCCGATCGAAATGGTTCCGGAGGTGATGTTCTCGAGACCTGCGAGCATGCGCAGCAGCGTCGACTTGCCGCAGCCGGACGGACCGACCAGCACGACGAACTCGCCATCCTCGATCGGGATGGTCACGCCGTGCAGCACCTCGAATCCGCCGAAAGATTTGCGCACGTCGCGAATTTGCACCGACGACATCAACTTCCTCCTCAAAGACCGGCTGCATTGGCTGCAGACCGGCGGCATTCTCACCCATTGTGCGCGGCCGTTTGATCGGGCCGCTTGTCGTTATGTAGTCTTCTGATCGTTCAGGCGGCGCTGAAGTGGCGCCAGCTCAGCACGCATTGTCGGCAGTTTGGTTCTCTTTCGCAATGCTTCGCTTAGCAACCGCGTGATAGCGCTGTCAATATCGCTTGTGTACCAGACCGCCTATGCTATGAGCGACGGATGGGACGGAAACGTATCACGCCGGGCAAGGTGCGGCTGACCGAGGTTGCGGCCTTGGCCGGTGTCAGCCCGATCACGGTGTCACGCTTCTTCCGCAATCCCGACACGGTCTCGGCCGGCCGCCGGCTGCGCATCGAAAGCGCCGCCAAGGATCTCGGCTACGTGCCCAACCTCGCCGCGCGCGCGCTCGCATCGCAGCGCACCGAAGTGATCGGCGTGCTGATACCGTCCCTCACCAACAACGTGTTCTCCGACGTGCTGCGCGGCATCTATGATGCTTTCGAAGGCAGCCGTTACAGCATCCAACTTGCGAATACACGCTACAGCGTGCTGCAGGAGGAGCGCCTGCTGCGGCTGTTCCTGATGCAGAAGCCGGCCGGGATGATCGTCACCGGCGTCGACCAGACGGCGGAAGCGCGCGCGATCGTGCAGGCGGCGGAGTGTCCTGTCGTCCAGATCATGGAGCTCGGCGCCGAGCCGATCGACATGATGATCGGCTTTTCGCATGTCGATGCCTGTTGTGCAGCGATTTCCCATCTTCTCGCGCAGGGCTGCCGGCGGATCGGCTTCCTCGGCGCGCGCATGGACCCCAGGGTGCAGCGGCGCCTGCAGGGCTATCAGAACGCGACGAAGGCCGCCGGCCTGTTCGACCCGCGACTGATCGTCACGACGGCGGTGCCGACCTCGACGACCATGGGCGGCAACCTGTTCTCGGATCTGATGCTGAAGGCGCCGGACATCGATGCCGTGTTCTGCGCCAATGACGACCTCGCGCTCGGTGTGCTGTTCGAATGTCAGCGCCGCCACATCGCCGTGCCCGAGCAGATCGCCATCGTCGGCTTCAACGACATGGAGTTCATGGCGTCGGCGGTTCCGACGCTGACCAGCGTCCGCACCAATCGCTACGAGATGGGCCTGCGCGCGGCGACGATGATCATGGACGAGGTCGAAGGGCGCCCCGTAACGGAGCGCGTCATCGATCTCGGCTTCGAGGTGATGGAGCGGCAGAGTTCGACCCTGCAGCACGCCACCGCAAAGCAGCCGGTGCAGGCCGACCGCGCCTCAGGAACAAAATGGTAGCGCAACCAAAATTGCTGATCTAGAACCACGCTGACGACGATGACTTGAACGAAAGACGTAGGCGACATCAACACCGGCCCATCGCCATCAGGCGCCTTGTTTCGCACACGTCCTGACCAGACCGGCTCGCCACGTTTGCACTGCGGGAGGAATGAAATGACAAAATCCAACGGACATGCCGGTAACGGCG
This sequence comes from Bradyrhizobium sp. HKCCYLRH3099, assembly GCF_051167855.1. Taxonomy (NCBI): domain Bacteria; kingdom Pseudomonadati; phylum Pseudomonadota; class Alphaproteobacteria; order Hyphomicrobiales; family Nitrobacteraceae; genus Bradyrhizobium; species Bradyrhizobium sp. HKCCYLRH3099. Next base: position 247,096 of record NZ_JBNPTW010000005.1, on the reverse strand, counting down.
CTGACAAGAGCCGCAAGCTGCGCTCGCAGGCGTGGTTCAACGATCCGCACAATCCGGGCATGACGGCGCTGTATCTCGAGCGCTATCTCAACTACGGCCTGACCCGCGCAGAGCTGCAATCGGGCAAGCCGATCATCGGCATCGCCCAGACCGGCAACGACCTGTCGCCGTGCAACCGCCACCATCTCGAGCTTGCGCACCGCGTGCGAGAGGGCATCCGCGCTGCCGGCGGCATCGCGATGGAGTTTCCGACCCATCCGATCCAGGAAACCGGCAAGCGCCCGACCGCGGCATTGGACCGTAACCTCGCCTATCTCGGCCTGGTGGAAATCCTGTTCGGCTACCCGCTCGACGGCGTCGTGCTGACCACTGGCTGCGACAAGACCACGCCCGCCTGCCTGATGGCGGCGGCGACCGTGAACATTCCCGCGATCGTGCTGTCCGGCGGACCGATGCTCAACGGTTGGCACGAGGGCCAGCGCACCGGCTCCGGCACCGTGGTGTGGAAATCGCGCGAGCGGCTCGCCGCCGGCGAGATCGACTACGAGGAGTTCATGCAGATCGTCGCGTCGTCGGCGCCGTCGGTCGGGCATTGCAACACCATGGGGACGGCCTCGACGATGAACGCGCTGGCGGAAGCGCTCGGCATGTCCCTGCCCGGCTGCGCCGCGATCCCCGCGCCCTATCGCGAGCGCGGCCAGATCGCCTACGAGACCGGCAAGCGCATCGTCGACATGGTGTGGGAAGACCTGAAGCCGTCCGACATTCTCACTCGCAAGGCGTTCGAGAACTGCATCGTCGCCAACTCCGCGATCGGCGGCTCGACCAACGCGCCGATCCACATCAACGCGCTGGCGCGCCATGTCGGCGTCGAGCTCAATATCGATGACTGGCAGACCGTCGGCCACGACGTGCCGCTGCTGGTCAACATGCAGCCGGCCGGCTTCTATCTCGGCGAGGAATTCCACCGCGCCGGCGGCGTGCCGGCTGTCATCGGCGAGTTGATGCGCCACAAGCGCATCCACGAGGACGCCATCACCGTCAACGGCCGCAGCATGGGCGACAATTGCCGCTCGGCGCCGAAGCCGGACAATGACGTGATCTGGTCCTACGACAAGCCGCTGGTGAAGGACGCCGGCTTCCTGGTGCTGCGCGGCAATTTGTTCGATTCAGCGATCATGAAGACCAGCGTCATCTCCAAGGAATTCCGCGACCGCTATCTGAGCAATCCGAAGGACCCGAACGCCTTCGAGGGCCGAGCCATCGTCTTCGAGGGACCGGAGGACTATCACGACCGCATCGACGACGAGTCCCTCGCGATCGATGAGCACTGCGTGCTGTTCATCCGCGGTGCCGGCCCGATCGGCTATCCCGGCGGTGCCGAGGTGGTGAATATGCAGCCGCCGGCGGCGCTGATCAAACGCGGCATCCTGTCCCTGCCCTGCATCGGCGACGGCCGGCAGTCCGGCACCTCGGGCTCGCCGTCGATCCTCAACGCCTCGCCGGAGGCGGCCGCCGACGGTGGCCTTGCGATCCTGAAGACCGGCGACAAGGTCCGCATCGACCTCAACAAGGGCTCGGCCAACATCCTGATCTCCGATGAAGAGGTTGCGAAGCGCCATGCCGAGCTCAAGGCCAAGGGCGGCTTCCCGCATCCGGCCAACCAGACGCCGTGGCAGGAGCTCTATCGCAACACCGTGGGCCAGCAGGCCACCGGCGCCTGCATGGAGTTGGCCACGCGGTACCAGAACATCGCCGGCACCGTCGGCGTGGCCAGGCATAATCACTAGACACAAGGCACAAAGCCAGCCACCGTCATTGCGAGGAGCGAAGCGACAAAGCAATCCAGAGCCGCACGCGCAGCCATGGATCGCTTCGCTGCGCTCGCGATGACGACAAAGCAAACTGTACTACAGGGAGACCCCATGTCCGACCGCCTCAAGGGCAAGCGCGCCTTTGTCACCGCCGCCTCAGCCGGCATCGGCCGCGCCTGCGCCATCGCTTTCGCGCGGCAAGGCGCCACCGTGTTCGCCACCGACATCGACGACAAGGGTCTCGCGTCGCTGAAGGCCGAGGGCATCGCCGAAGTGGCCACGCTCGACGTGCGCAACACGGCGGCCGTGAACGCGATGGCCGAGCGGGTCGGCAAGGTCGAGATCCTGCTCAATGCCGCGGGCTTCGTGCACAACGGCACCATCCTCGACTGCTCGGACGACGACTTCGATTTCTCCTTCGATCTGAACGTCAAGTCGATGCACCGCACGATCCGCGCCTTCCTGCCGAAGATGCTGGCCGAGAACGGCGGCGCGATCGTCAACATCGCCTCCGCTGCCGGCGTGTTCAAGGCGGCCCCGAACCGCTACGTCTATGCCGCGACCAAGGCGGCGGTGGCGGCGCTGACGCGCTCGGTCGCCGCGGACTACGTCGCCAGGAAGATCCGCTGCAACTGCATCTGCCCGGGCACGATCGAAACACCGTCCCTGCTCGGACGCGCGGCGGCCGCGGGTCCGAACGGGCTCGAGATGTTCATCTCGCGCCAGCCGATGGGCCGGCTCGGCACGGCCGAGGAGATCGCGCATCTCGCGGTGTATCTCGCCAGCGACGAGAGCGCGTTCACCACGGGCGTCGCGCATACGATCGACGGCGGCTGGACGTTGTGACACTTACCTCTCCCCGCTTGCGGGGAGAGGTCGGATCGCATCGCAAGATGCGATCCGGGTGAGGGGGTACAGGTCTAACAACGCGCACCACCCGTGCGTCTGCCCCTCACCCCAGCCCTCTCCCCGTGAAGAACGGGGAGAGGGAGCGCACCGCTCGCACGGAAACAGCCGGGCCAAATCGGGGAAACACCATGAACCACATCGACCTCGCCAATCGCTGCGCCGTCGTGACCGGCGGTGCGCAAGGTTTCGGGCGCGCCATCGCCGAGCGGTTCAAGGCGTCGGGAGCCAAGGTTGCGATCTGGGATCACGACATTGCGCTCGCCGAGAAGACCGCCAAGGAGATCGGGCCGGAGGTGCTGGCGCTGCAGGTCGATGTCACCGACACCATCGCCGTCGAGGGCGCGCGCGACACGACGCTGGCGGCGTTCGGCACCATCGACATCCTGGTCAACAATGCCGGCATCGCCGGCATCAACAAGACGGTGTGGGAGACCGACCTCGAGGAATGGCGCAAGGTGCTGCGCATCAATCTCGACGGTCCCTTCATCTGCGCCAAGGCGATCGTGCCGGTCATGCTGAAGCAGGGCTATGGTCGCATCGTCAACATCGCCTCGATCGCCGGCAAGGAAGGCAATCCGAACGCGGCGCACTACTCCGCCTCGAAGGCGGGCCTGATCGCGCTGACCAAGTCGCTCGGCAAGGAGCTGGCGCAGCACAACATCACGGTGAACGCGGTGACGCCGGCGGCGGCCAAGACCGCGATCTTCGACCAGATGACCGAAGCCCACATCAATTTCATGCTGTCGAAGATCCCGAAAGGCCGCTTCGTGCGGGTGGAGGAGCTCGCCGCGCTGGTGTCGTGGCTGGCTTCGGAAGAGTGCTCGTTCTCGACCGGCGCCGTCTTCGACATCTCCGGCGGCCGCGCGACTTATTAGTTGCGTTTTCGTAGGGTAGGCAAAGCAGCCGTCCGAAGGACGGCAGCGTGCCCACCATCGGCTGGCGCCCGTGAGGATGGTGGGCACGGCGCGCGAAAGTCTCGCAAACAACAGGCATCCTGCCCCGCGCCTTTGCCCACCGTACAGATCTCATAAGGAGCCGCGCATGACGATCCACCACGGCGGATGCCTCTGCGGCGCGGTGCGTTTCCAATGCGCGGGCGAGCCGATCAACGTGCGCATCTGTCATTGCCGCAACTGCCAGCGTGCGACCGGCGCGCCGTTCTTCGCCCGCGCGCTGTTTGCGCATGAGGCGCTGACGATCAGCGGCGACACCGCGCGCTACCCCTCCTCCGATGCGCTTGACCGGATGTTCTGCCCGCGTTGCGGCGTCCGGCTGTTCTCCTGGCGCAACACCCGCCCGGTGGTCGGCGTCGCCCTGGCCTGCTTCGACGACCCCAACATTTTCGCGCCAACCGAGCACATCTGGGTTTCGAAGAAACTCGGTTGGATCAAGCTTAACGACGGCCTGCCGCAATTTCCGGAAAATCCCGCGTAGCATCGCGGAACCAGCGTGCCTATGTAAGGGCTCAACGCTTCCGGAACCCGAATCCTTGAACATCTCGCTCTACGGCATCTCCGTCTGGATCCTGCCGATCGTCATCGCCATCACCTTCCACGAGGCCGCGCATGCCTTCGCGGCCTTGCGCTTCGGCGATGACACCGCGCTGAAGCTCGGCCGCGTCAGCTTCAATCCGATCCGGCACATCGATCCGTTCGGCACCATCCTGCTGCCGGGCATGCTGCTGCTGTCGGGATCGCCGTTCCTGTTCGGCTATGCCAAGCCGGTCCCGGTCGATTTTCGCAACCTCAAGCCGCTGCGAGCGGGCATGGTGATGGTCGCGCTGGCGGGGCCGGCCACCAACATCGCCCTCGCCTTGGCGGCCGCACTGGCCTTCCACCTGATGCCGTTCGTCCCTCCTGGCAGTGGACAGTGGGTTGCCCACAATCTGTACAATGCCTTTTCGTTCAACATCCTGCTCGCCGTCTTCAACATGCTCCCGATACCGCCGCTCGACGGCGGCCGGGTCGCGGTCGGCCTGCTGCCGTCGGCGCTGGCGCGGCCGTTTGCCCGGCTCGAGCCCTATGGCATGCTGATCCTGATCGGATTCCTGATCCTGCTGCCGCTGGCGGGTTCCCAGTTCGGTCTCAATCTTAATTTTGTGTCAGGGCTGCTCAGCGCCACGACCGATTCTCTGAAGCAGCTGCTTCTGTTATTGACGGGTAATGCCTAAATTCACCCGCTGGGGATGGTAAACACGAGCTCCGAGGGCACTCTTGGTCAAAGCCGCTGACATGATGATCGCACGCCGCGCCGATACGCGCGCCCGTGCCGATTTCGCGACCTGGAAGATGATCGCCAAGCTGAACGGCGCCTCCGGCCTGCCCCCGGCGGCTCAGGAGTTCCTGGCGAGCTACAAGACCCGCCTCAACGAGATGTCCGAGAGTGAGGCGACCGAGGCCACCATCCGCGAGATGTACAAGGCCTATTACGCCGAGATGGGCGGCGGCGGCGCTCCACCGGAGGTCAAGCCGGTCAAGGCCGAACCTGTCACCGACAACGTCACGGCCTTCCGCAAGCTGCCGCCGAAGCCGAAGGCGGCACAGACCAGCGGCCAGGCCGCCCAGCGCAAGATGCCCGCGGCGCTGATCTTCGTCGCGCTGTGCGTGGTCTATGTCGGAATCAGGCTGTACTGGCCTTAGGCGCTTCGCATCCGCTCATTTGGGCGGATTGAACTTGACCGGCAGCGTGAACGCAAACTCGTCGTCGGTCAGTCCTGCCGGCGGTCGCGGCACCGGATCGGAGCGGCGCACCATGGCGATGGCGGCTTGGTCGAACTCGGCATCGCCGGACGATTCCTTCACATCGACCGAGATCACGCGGCCGAGCCGGTTGAGCATGATCGCCAGCTTGACCTGGGCAGCCACCTTTCTGCCCTGCGGATATTTCTTGTGCAGCTCGAAATAGGCGCTGATCTTGCGGCCCCAATTGGCGGTGAGCTTTTCCTGATCCTTGCCGATGCCGACGTTCGGCGCCTTGGTCTTCTCGGCCTCGGGCGCCTTCTCGTCGAGCGCCTTGCGGGCGCTGTCTTCCGAGGCTTCCTGCGCCTCCGACGCATTGGTCTGGACGGTCGCGACCTTCTGCTCCTCGGTCGGCTTCTTCACGTCCGAGGTCGTGACCTCGCGATCCGCCTCCTCCGTCGTGGTCGGCACGTCCTTCGGCAGGTCAGTCTGCTCGACCTCCGCCTTCTGCTCCTGCATCTGCGGCGCTGCGGCCTGGGCGACGGAATCCTGCCCGACCGGCACCTCGTCATTGTCGACCTTCGGCGAGGCCATATCGATGTCGATGACCTCGGCGCCGGCGGCGCCGAGACCGCCCAGCTCCTCGTCGTCCTTGAAGCTGGTTAGCGCCAGCGCCGCGCCGCCGACATGCAGCACGACCGCCGCCACCGTGGCGAGCAGCCACAGACGGTTCGAGCTGGCATATCCGGTGTCGAGATCGCTCATGCTGGCTCGCGCCTCAGGGCTGGGCGGGTTGCGGCGCGGCCGGCTGACCGGCGGCAGCGGCAGGCGGCGCTTCGAGCGCCACCAGCTTGATCTTGGTGTAGCCGCCGGCGCGCAGCAGCTCCAGCACGCCCATCAGTTCGCCGTACGGCACCAGCTTGTCGGCGCGCAGGAAGATGGCGCGGTCCTTTGGCACGTCAGGCATCGCATCGAGCTCGCGGATGAGATCGACGCGCTTGACCAGGTTCTCCCCGATCGCGAGCGCGAGGTCCGGCTTGATCGAGACGTAGGTCGGCTTGTCCGGCTTCTTCTGCGGCATGGCGCTCGACGACGGCAGGTCGATCGGCAGATCGACCGTCGACAGCGGCGCGGCCACCATGAAGATGATCAGAAGCACCAGGATGACGTCTATGAACGGCGTCACGTTGATGTCGTGGGTCTCATCGAAATCGTCGTCGAGATCGCCTTCGGACAGCGAGACGGCCATCGCCCGTTACTCCGCCGCGCGTGCGTGGACGCTGACATGGCTGCGATCGAGATCGCGCGACAGCAGCCGCCCGGTGGCGCCCGACGCGCGGTTGACGAGCTCCAGATAGCCCTTCGTGACGCGCGAGAAATGATTGTAGATGATGACGGCGGGGATGGCAGCGGCGAGGCCGATCGCGGTCGCCAGCAGCGCCTCGGCGATGCCCGGCGCGACCACCGCCAGATTGGTGGTCTGCGACTTCGAGATGCCGATGAAGCTGTTCATGATGCCCCAGACGGTGCCGAACAGTCCGACGAAGGGCGAGATGGCGCCGACGGTGGCGAGCAGGCCCATGCCGGTCCGCACCCGCCGCGCCTCGGCGCGTACGATCTCGCTGAAGCTCGAGGCCGCCCGCTCCTTGATGCCCTCGTCGCTGGCGAGCCCGGCCGATAGCCGGGCTTCAGCAATCGCTGCCTGCAGCAGCACGGACCCGACATTCTTGCCCTTCCCCAGCGCGAGCTGCGCCTCGGCCAGCGACTTGGCCGCGGTGAGCTTGCGCAGCGCCCCGGACAGGCCGCGGCGCAGAACCGAGAATTCGATGCTCTTGGCGATCAGGATCGTCCAGCTTGCAACCGACGCGAGCGCCAGCGCAATCATCACAGCTTTGACGACGATGTCCGCCTTGAGGAACATGCCGAGCGGCGACAGCTCGTCCAGGCCGGTGGCAACCGCCTTTCCGCCCTTCGCGCCGGCTTCCGCACTCGGCGCGGCAGCGGAGGCGCCAGTCACGGCACCAGTGGCGTCAGCTTTGGCCGGGGGCTGAACGGACACGTCGGTCGAGACGGCCGGCGCCGGATTGGCCGGCTGTTGCTGCGCATGTGCAGGACAGCCTGCAGCCACCGACAGACATGACAGGACGATTGCACACCTAACAAGGAACGATGTCATCATATCTCGGCCCACTAAACCTCGGCCCATTGCCGGATCAGATTGTGATAGATGCCGGTCAGCTTGACCGCATCGGGATCGTCCCTCCCGAGGCGTTCCGTCAAACTCTGAATCGCAGTGTCCAGATCGAAGATCATGCTCCGGACATGAGCATCCCGTATCATGCTCTGCATCCAGAAAAAAGAGGCGACCCGGGCGCCCCGCGTGACCGGCGTGACCATGTGAAGGCTGGAGGACGGGTACAGCACCGCGTGCCCCGCTGGCAACTTGACTTCGTGCGAGCCATAGGTGTCCTCGATCACAAGCTCGCCACCGTCATAGGTCTCGGGCTCGGCCAGGAACAAGGTCATCGACAGGTCGGTGCGGATGCGCAGGCCTGTCAGCGGATCACCGCGCACGGCATTGTCGACATGGATGCCGAAATGGTCGCCGCGCGAGGCGGTGTAGCGGTTGAACAGCGGCGGAAAGATCTGCAGCGGGATCGCCGCCGAGAGGAAGCGCGGATTCTTGGTCAGCGCGGTGATGATGCGCTGGCCCAGCACCCGGGCCGCCTCGCCGCCCGGCGGCAGTTGCTCGTTGCGCTTGACCATGGCCGACTGCGCCCCGGCCGTCGAGCGGCCGTCCTCCCACTCCGCCGCATCCATGATGCGGCGGAAGTCGGCGACCTCGTCTTTCGACAGAACGTCCGGGATGCAGATCAGCATGATCAGAACTTCGCAGTGGTGACGATATAGAAGGCGCGGCCCGGTGCGACGGAGACGAACGGCACCGCGCTCCGATACAGCGTGTCGTAGTAGAGCTTGTTGGTCAGGTTCTGGGCGTACAGCTTCATCGTCCAGTTCTTGTCGATCTTCTTCTCGACGAACGCATCGAAGCGCCAGTACGCCGGCAGCTCGTTGCCGGTGTTGGCCGCGAAGGTGCCGCCATAGACCTTGGAGCGGTAGACCGCCTGCCCGCCGATCTCCCAGCCATTGTCGAACTTGTACTTTGACAGCATGCTGAAGGACTGGTGGGCGATGTTGGCGAGCTGAAGCCCGACGTTCGAGGTGATGCCGCTCTGGGTGACCTTGGACTGCATCAGCACCAGGCCGCCGAAGATGCTCCAGCGATCCGTCAGCTTGCCTTCCGCCTCGATGTCGATGCCCTGGATGCGGTAGGCCGCGCCCGAGGTGAGCACGTTGTTGACCGTCTCGCGGGCGTTGTCCTTGGTGGTCTGGAACAGCGCAGCCGAGACCAGCAGGTGGCGATCGACGAGCTCCCATTTGGTGCCGAGCTCGGCGGCCTTGTTGCGCTCCGGCCCGAGCAGCACCGCGGTGTTGGCGGGCACGCCGCCGTAATCTGTGCCGGTGGCGTCGAGCTCGGAGCCGAACGGATTGGCCGAGGTCGCATAGGCCGCATAGATGCTGCCGATCGGCATCGGCTTGTAGACCAGGCCGACATTGTAGTTGACGAGGTCGGCGTTCATCTTGAGGTATTTCGGCGAGTTGGTCGACGAGCTCATGTTGTAGCCGTCGTAACGTACGCCGCCGTTCAGGATGATGATGTCCCGCCAGTTGGCGGTGTCCATCACATAGGCGCTGTTGGTGTTGACGCCGTAGCGCGTCGGATTCCCCGTCAGCGACGGCAGCGTCGTGTACTGCCTGTAGGTGTACTGCGGCGAATAGAGATTGACGCCGGTCTGCGCGCTGGTGCTCGTCGAGCCGGCGCCGAACAGCTCCGCCGCCAGGCCGGTGTAACGGTCGATCGAGATGTTCTCGTTCGAAAACTCCGTGCCGACCACCGCGGTGTGCTTCACGCCCCAGGTATCGAGCTTGAAGGTGGCGTCGTTCTGGTTGGCCCAGACGTCGACGGTCTGGTAGCGGCTCTGCGTGCTGGCTGTGGTGGTCCAGAGCAGCGGGTTCGCGTTGGTCGTGATCGGGTTCTGCGGCAGCGTACCGATGTAGTTCAGCTCGGAATGCTCGCCACGGAACTTGCTGGTCAGCGTGATCGCCTCGTTGACCTTGTACTCGGCCGTCGCCGTGCCGAAATCCTGCCGCGCCGCCTGGAAGTCGCGGTTGAGGAAGCCGTACCAGGTCTCGCGCGGAATGCCCGCCGAGGTCACCGGCACGTTGCCCTGCTTGTAGTAGGGCACGCCGAAATCCGGATAGCCGGAGAGATCGGTGTGGACATAGTTGGTGGTGATCTTGAGATCCTCTATCGGCGTCCACTTGGTCGACAGGAACGCGCCCCAGCGGTCGTCGGTGACGAAGTTGCGCCCGGCGACGTTGGAGTCCTGGAACACGCCGCCGGTGCGCACCGCGAACGTCGGCGAGATCACCTGGTTGACGTCGAGCGTCACCCGCTTCTGCTGGTCGGTGCCGAACTCGGTGTCCATCCGCTTGAAGTTGGTGTCGCCGGCCTGCTTGGTGACGATGTTGATGGCGCCGCCGGCGGTGCCGCGGCCCGCATAGGACGAGGCCGGGCCGCGCAGGATCTCGATCTGCTCGGTGAAGAAATTCTCGCGGATCGAGACCGCGGGATCGCGGATGCCGTCGATGAAGACGTCATTGCGGGCATCGAAGCCGCGGATGAAGAAGCGGTCGCCGAACGCGTTGCCGCCCTCGCCCGAGCCCAGAGTGACGCCGGCCGTGGAGCGGCCGATCTCCTTGAGCGCGGTGACGTGCTTGTCCTGGAGCACCTCCTTGCTCATCACCGTGATCGTCTTCGGCGTGTTGAGCAGCGGCTCGGGAAACTTGCCCGACGCCTGGACGCGGTTGACCTTGTAGGGCTCGGCGGCGTCCGCATAAGGGTTCGCATCGGGAGCCGCCAGCCCGCCGGCGTTCGGGAAGGCCACCGCGCCCTGCTGGGCACCCTGCGTCCGGGCCGCGCGGCGCAGGGCATTGCGCGCGCGGACCTGCTCGGAGGTCGGCTTGGACGCGGTCGGCTTGGCGCGCGCGATCGGCGCATCGACGTTGACCGGCGGCAAATCAGAGGCCGGCTGCGCCTCGGCCGACGACATCGTTGCCACGGCCATCAGGCCGGCGACGGCCGAAACCTTGGTGACGAGAGGCCCCTCTCCTCGTCCGTCAAAAAACTTCATCGCTGCGCCTGCCCGCAGCGAACGCGGTGCTCTCACCTGTCCCATTTGAATTTCACGCGCCCCAGATTTTTCATTGCACATCGCCTCCGCGGATCATTCGCAGTGCGACGATGTGTCGTTGGTATCGGGCGTGTTTCAGGGGGTCAATTTGAGGAGCCCTAATTTGGCCTTGAATAGTTCCAGATCAAAACAATTCTAAAAAGGATCAACTAACAAGCTCGGAACTTGAAATCGTTCTAAACAGCGCGATTTGACTCGCGCTGTTGTCGAATCGCACCGCGCCTCAATTCGGCGCATCGGCGGGCTGATCGCTGCTCGGCGGCTTCATCAGCGAGAACAGCTCGTCGACGGTCTGCACCGCGACCGCCCGCACGCGATCGGAATTGTCGAGCCCGGCAATCCGCACGCCGTTGACGACGGCCCTGATCTCATCGCGGAAGTCCGTCAGGAAGCGCAGCGGGTCGCGCTGCTCATTGGCCACGCGCGCGATCAGGCCGGTAACCAGGATCTGGCACGCGAGCATCTTTCCGTTCAACTCTTCCATCATCAGCTCCACATCGTTGTCGTCGTGTCTCGACGGCGCCGCATCGCGCGTCGCATGGACGACGACGCCGCTCCGTGAGGTTTGATCCTGCCGGACGCCGCGCGCGACGATGCCGCCGCCGGGCTCGCCCGCTTCTAATCAGCTCCCATCGGGCGCGACAAGACGGCGACATTAGGTCGGATCGGGGCCTTTCGCGCGAGCACAGCCGGGAGCCGCCGCGGACCCTGGCACGTCACGCGCACGCCGCCCGCGTTGCGCGACGGCGTCACCGGCGCAAGGCCGTCGGGACAGACAGCTCGCAACTTTCCGAAAATTTTCGCACCCAAGGTGTCGAGTTGAAAACACTCAACTCAAGATCGGAGAGCGGCGTCCGCCGTGGGTCGCGGCCCTATTTGGCCGGCTCGCCCGCCTTGGTCTCGGACAAGGCCTTGATGCACTCCTTCAGCACGCGTAGCGTCTCGAGGCTGGCGGTCACGGCCGCGTCGGAGATGTCGTGCAGCACGTCGCCGTCGATCGCACTGCGCAACCCGTCGAGATCATCGACGAGCTTGCGACCGGCCTGAGTCAGATGCAGGCGATTCGCCCGGCGATCCCTGGGGTCATGGCGGCGCTCGAGCAGTCCCTGCTCGACCAGCCTGTCCAGCAGGCGCACAAGCGAAATCGGCTGCAGTTCCAGCACATCTGCGAGATCGACCTGTGACATCCCCTCCTGCGCGCGAAGTCGAAACAGCACCACCCATTGCGCGCGCGTCGTGCCGCACTGCTTGGCACGATGATCAATATAGTTGCGGAGAATGCGCGAGCTTTCGACAAGCTGCGTGACCAGCTGACGTCTGTCGTCCAGCGACATGACCGTGACCTCCCATGAAGTCGTCGTGCGCACGGCAAAGCTTGCGAATTGTTTAGGTTCGATGAAGCCGTCGTGTGTTTACACATTAAGTGCGTGCATACTATATCTGGCCCGCTGGGAATGCCTTTAAAGACCGGTTATCCTGTCCGTCTCAGCATGTGGGCCAGCATGAAGACATCACGAACCATCACTTGGATCTTGCTGGTCGCGGCTCTCGGCGGCGCCGGCTATTACGGCTGGCAGCGTTATCAGGATGCTGATGCCGCGAAGAAGACCGCTGCGCAGAAATCGGCCCGCCCGCCCGCTGTTCGGGTCTCGGCCGTGTCGGTTGAGAAAGCGGATTTCCCGGTGTTTCTGACCGGTCTCGGCACGGTTCAAGGCTTCAATACCGTCCAGGTCCGCACCCGCGTCGACGGCCAGATCGACAAGATCGCGTTCACCGAAGGCCAGCTCGTGAAGGAAGGCGATCTCCTGGTGGAGATCGATCCGCGGCCGTTCCAGGCCGCGCTCGACCAGGCCAAGGCCAAGCGGGCGCAGGACGAGGCCAATCTCAACAATGCCAATCTCGATCTGCAGCGCACCACCAAGCTCGGCGACTTTGCGACGCGGCAGCAGCAGGACACCCAGCGCTCCACCGTCGCGCAACTGACCGCACAGATCGCCGCCGACGACGCCGCGATCGCCAACGCGCAGACCCAGCTCAGCTACACCCAGGTCAAGGCGCCGATCTCCGGGGTCGCCGGACTGCGTCAGGTCGACGTCGGCAACATCGTCAACGCCTCGAGCCAGACCGGCATCGTCTCGATCGCGCAGATCGAGCCGATCGCGGTGATCTTCACCGCGCCGGAGGAGCAGCTGCCCTACATCAACGAGGCGCAGAAGACGGCCGCGCTGAAGGTGATCGCGTTCACGACCGACGGCAAGAAGCAGCTCGCCGAGGGCAAGCTGACGGTGGTGAACAACCAGGTCGACACGACGAGCGGAACAATCCGGCTGAAGGCGGTGTTCGACAACAAGGAGCACGCGCTGTGGCCGGGACAGTCCGTCTCGACACGACTCCTCGTCCGGACCCTGAAGGACGCCACGGTGGTTCCCGACGATGCCGTCCAGCACTCCACCAGCGGGCTCTATGCGTACACGGTGAGCCCCGACAACAAGGCCGAGCTGCGCAAGGTGAAGGTCGGTGCCTCGATTGATGGCCGCACGGTCATCGAGGAAGGTCTGACCCCCGGGCAGCAGGTGATCACGGGCGGTCAGTTCAAGGTACAGCCAGGCTCGGTCGTGACCACCGCGGTGGCAAGCTCGGAGCCGGCGCCAGCGAAGGTCCGGCAGGAATGAACGGCGGCGGCATCTCGGCACCCTTCATCAAATACCCCATCGGCACCTCGCTGCTGATGGCGGGCATCCTCTTCATCGGTCTGGTGGCGTATCCGCTGCTGCCGGTGGCGCCGCTGCCGCAGGTCGACTTCCCGACCATCCAGGTCACGGCCAACCTGCCCGGCGGCAGTCCCGAGACGATGGCGACCTCGGTCGCCCAGCCGCTGGAGCGGCAATTCGCCCAGATCCCCGGCATCGCCCAGATGACCTCGACCAGCTACCTGGGCACCGCGGCGATCACCATCCAGTTCGATCTCAACCGCAACATCGACGGCGCCGCCAACGACGTCCAGGGCGCGATCAACGCCGCCTCCGGCCAATTGCCGAAGAACCTGCCGTCGCCGCCGACCTACCGCAAGGTCAACCCGGCGGATTCCCCGATCCTGCTGCTGTCGGCCACCTCCGAGACCTTGCCGCTGACCACCGTCAGCGACGCCGTTGACGCCGGCCTCGCCCAGCAGATCAGCCAGATCTCCGGCGTGGCCCAGGTCATCATCGGCGGCCAGCAGAAGCCCTCCATCCGCATCCAGATCGATCCGGCCAAGCTCGTCGCCAAGGGCCTGTCGATGGAGGACGTGCGCAGCCAGATCGCCATCACCACCGTCGACGCCCCCAAGGGCAACATCGACGGCGAGCGCCGCGCCTACACCATCTACGCCAACGACCAGCTGACCGATTCCAAGGACTGGAACGACGTCATCATCGCCTACCGCAATGGCGGCCCGCTGCGGATCCGCGACATCGGGCGGGCGGTGTCGGCGGCCGAGGACGCCAAGCAGGCGGCCTGGGCCAATGGCCAGCGCGGCGTGTTCCTGGTGATCTTCAAGCAGCCGGGCGCCAACGTCATCGAGACCGTCGACCGCATCAAGGGGCTGTTGCCGCGGCTCGTCGCGGCGATCCCGCCGGCGATCAAGATCGACGTCATTTCCGACCGCACCACCACCATCCGCGCCGCCGTCGAGGACGTCCAGTTCACGCTCATCCTCACGATCTTCCTGGTCGTGATGGTGATCTTCATCTTCCTGCGCAGCTTCTGGGCCACGGTCATTCCGACCATCACGGTGCCGCTGGCGCTGCTGGGCGCCTGCGCCATGATGTGGGGCGTCGGCTACACGCTCGATAACCTGTCGCTGATGGCGCTGACCATCGCCGTCGGTTTCGTGGTCGACGACGCCATCGTCATGCTCGAGAACATCTCGCGCTATGTCGAGGAAGGCGAGACGCCGATGGCCGCCGCCTACAAGGGCGCCAAGGAGATCGGCTTCACCATCGTCTCGATCTCGATCTCGCTGGTCGCGGTGCTGATCCCGCTCTTGCTCATGGGCGGCATCATCGGCCGGCTGTTCCGCGAATTCGCGGTCGTGCTGGCGATGACCATCTTCGTCTCGATGTTCGTGTCGCTGACCTTGACGCCGATGATGGCGTCGCGCTTCCTGCGCAACGAGCACGCCGCCCAACACGGCAAGTTCTACCAGTGGAGCGAGGCCGCCTTCGACGCGATGCTGCGCGCCTATGAGAAGGGCCTCGACCTTGCCCTGCGCTGGCGCTTCGCCACCCTGATGGTGTTCTTCGCCACGCTCGGCCTGTCGGTCTACCTGTTCATCCTGATCCCCAAGGGCTTCTTTCCGCAGCAGGACGTCGGCCTGATCACGGCGACCTCGGAAGCCTCGCAGGACATCTCGTTCAAGGCGATGCAGTCGCGCCAGGAAGCGCTGGCCAAGATCGTGCTCGCCGATCACGACGTCGCCAGCGTCGCGATGAACATCGGCGGCTCCGGCCGCGCCGGCAACAACGGCAACATGTTCATCACCCTGAAGCCGCGCGAGGAGCGCGACGCGACCGCGCAGCAGATCATCGCCCGCCTCCGGCCGCAGCTCGAGAAGGTCGAGGGCGCCCGGCTCTACATGCAGGCGGCGCAGGACATCCGGCTCGGCGGCCGGCCCTCGCGCACCCAGTTCGAGTTCACCTTGCAGGACCCGAATCTCGCGGAGCTCAACGAATGGGCGCCGAAGATCCTGGAGAAGATGCGCTCGCTGCCCGAGCTGCGCGACGTCGCCACCGACCAGCAGGCCGACGGCACCACGGTGCAGCTCACGATCAACCGCGACACCGCCTCGCGCTACGGCATCTCGCCGCAACTGATCGACGACACGCTGTACGACGCCTTCGGCCAGCGCCAGGTCGCCCAGTACTTCACCCAGCTCAACTCCTACCGCGTCATCCTGGAGATCCTGCCCGAGCTGCAGGGCAATCTCGATACGCTGAACAAGCTCTACGTGAAGTCGCCGACCACCGGCGACCAGGTGCCGCTGTCGACCTTCGCCAACTGGACCACCGCGCCGGTCAAGCCGCTGTCGATCAGTCACCAGGGCCAGTTCCCGTCGATCACGATCAGCTTCAACCTCGCCCAGGGCACGGCCCTCGGCCAGGCCACCGACGCGGTCCAGCGCGCGATGGTCGAGATGGGCGCGCCGGCGACGTTGAATTCGAGCTTCCAGGGCACCGCGCAGGCGTTCCAACAGTCGCTGTCGACCGTGCCGCTCCTGATCCTCGCCGCGCTGGTCGTGGTCTATCTGATCCTCGGCATTCTCTACGAGAGCTACATCCATCCGATCACGATTCTCTCAACCCTGCCTTCGGCCGGCGTCGGCGCGCTCGCGATCCTGATGGCGTTCGGCTACGATTTCAGCCTCATCGCCCTCATCGGCGTGATCCTGCTGATCGGCATCGTGAAGAAGAACGGCATCATGATGGTCGACTTCGCCATTGCCGCCGAGCGCGACCAGCATCTGCCGCCGGAGCAGTCGATCCGCCAGGCCGCCCTGCTCCGTTTCCGCCCGATCATGATGACGACGATGGCGGCGCTGCTCGGCGGCGTGCCCTTGATGCTCGGCAACGGCACCGGCTCGGAAATCCGCCAGCCGCTCGGCTATTCCATGGTCGGCGGCCTGATCGTCAGCCAGATGCTGACCCTGTTCACCACGCCCGTGATCTATCTCTACCTCGACAAGGTCAACAACGCCTTCGCGCGCTGGGGCCGCACCCACATCGACCACGAGACCGAGACGGCGGCGGCGGGCCCGGTGAAGGAAGCGGCGGAGTAATCGAGGACACCGTCACCGGTATGTTCCACAGCAAACATTAAGTGCCGCGCAGATCTCCCCCCAACTCAGCGGACGTAAGCCTAACTCAACCCCGCAATACCCAGACACTTATACTAAAGTAGAAGGGTGACTGGCTAGAAGCCGACCGCCCTTCTACTGACTCGCCTTCAGGTTGAAGACTCAGTTGAACTGTGATACCGACTTCCCGCTTTTTGATTGGTCTGCGCGGTCCACCGATTCCTCAGTGAGTTCAAGCCGATCCTCCGCAATCACAACTACGGAATTTGTCCTCTCTGCAGCACGCCTGGCGGTTTCTAAAACGAGATCGAGTTCGTCCTTCCGAATAGAAACCTTAGCCATTTTTCGTCCCTCCCGATAGCGATCGAATCTAGTTCGATTTTTTGATTACACCAGTTAAAGTCGAGTTCCGATGCCCGCAAAGATACAGTCAAAGAAAAAAGACTTTCCGGAGCTTGTGTTCGGCATCGTAGGACCAATGGGAGTCGATATCCAGGCAATTTGCGACAGCCTCGCGGTGGCCCTGCACGCTGTGGAGTATACTTCCACTGTAATCCACATCACCAAGGAGATGTTGCGGAAGGACCGATACAAGCTGCAAAAGTATCCCGTAGATGTTCCGACAACGGCGGATTTCTACTCGGACGTGAATTTTAAGATCGGTTACGCGAATGCCCTATGCAAGGAATTTGATGACCCTGCAACAATGGCTCGTATTGCACTTCGCGCGATCGGCGACACCCGGGAGACCATAACGGGTTCACGCAGCAAAGTAATTCCCAGCAAACCGATCGCGTATATCATTCGTCAACTTAAGCGTCCGGATGAAGTAGTCCTGCTACGAAAAGTGTACGGACGACAGTTCATCCTGATTTCAGCCTATGGGCCCGCAGAACAGAGGCAGCAGCTCTTAGAGGAACGGCTGCGGCACACCTTAGTGCCAGGCAGCCCCCATCATGAAATTGTCTGCAAAGCGGCCGAACTTATCGACAAAGATGCACGGGAAGATGGGGAAGATTTGGGCCAACACGTCAGAGAAACATTTCATCATGCGGATGTCTTCATCGACGGGCTAGTACGAAGCGAAATGGATCTCAAGCTGAGCAGATTTGTCCAAGCGTTACTTGGTAAAACTGACATCGCGCCATCGAAGGCAGAGTACGGAATGTACGCGGCAAAATCGGCTTCACTTCGCTCTTCAGACTTGTCGCGACAAGTCGGAGCTGCTGTATTTTCCGACGATGGCGAAATGATTACTCAAGGCTGCAATGAGGTTCCAAAAGCATTCGGCGGCACATATTGGGACACTGAATCACCAGACTTTCGAGATGTCAAATTACGCCGCGATCCAAACGAAACGATCAAAAAGGAGTTGCTTCGAGAGTTGTTTGACCGACTGGATCGCGCTGGACTTCTCTCGGACAAGGCCAAGAAGGTCGGCAGCCCCGGCCAAATGGTAGAAAAATTCACCCGAAAAAAACGAAAGAATCGCGACGAGGATGACGGGATATTAGCCGGCTGTGCTGTGCTTGATCTCACAGAGTTCGGACGCGTAGTTCATGCCGAGATGTGCGCAATCTGCGATGCTGCGAGGCTAGGACGGAGCGTAAGGAATTGCACGCTATTCGTCACGACGTTTCCATGCCATAATTGCACGAAACACATCCTCGCGTCGGGGATTCGTAGAGTTATCTATATCGAGCCATATCCGAAGAGCCGTGCTCAAGAACTACATAGCAATGAAATTAGTATCGAGCAGGATGCGCGGGGCAAGGTTTCGTTCCTTCCTTTCTTGGGCATCTCGCCATTTCGTTATCGGGACATTTTTCAAAAGGGCCGCCGAAAAGACGAGCACGGCAATGCTCTTGACTACGTCGAAGGCTATCCATTTCCAATGATAGAAGGGGTCTCGACGGCCTATATTGAAAACGAAGCACTCGAATGGGTTAAACTAGTGGTCGACATTGAGCCAGCATCACTTGAAAAGTCCGAGAAATTGATAGAAGCATCAGCTTCAACTTCTGCAAACGACGACGCCCGATAGTCGCAGACCAGAGCCAACGGGTCCTATGGAAGGCTCGTCTGCTCCACGAAGCTGAGCTGCTCGGCGGCGTGCCCTTGATGCTCGGCAACGGCACCGGCTCGGAAATCCGCCAGCCGCTCGGCTATTCCATGGTCGGCGGCCTGATCGTCAGCCAGATGCTGACCCTGTTCACGACGCCGGTGATCTATCTCTACCTCGACAAGGTCAACAACGCCTTCGCGCGCTGGGGCCGCACCCACATCGACCACGAGAACGAGACGGCGGCGGCGGGCCCGGTCAAGGAAGCGGCGGAGTAATCCGCCGCTCTCGGCCACGCCCGCCCGGGCGGGGCGGTGGCGCGACGGCATTCTCCGCGTCTGACCTGACAGCACGCAGCCGCCCAAGTCCCAGCAGATCTGCGATCAGCAACAGTCAAACCGGCCGATCATGATCGGCCGACGAGATCCGCTCCGCGGCTGCTCGCGATGTCCACGTCAATCAGGGCTGAAGGTCGGCTTTGGCTGGGGAACCTGGATTCGAACCAAGACAAACAGAGTCAGAGTCTGTTGTGCTACCGTTACACCATTCCCCAACGGAATGCAGAGCAGTTTCAAGGCATTGCCGAACCGTCTGGCACCGTCTGGCGAAGCGCCGCGCAAATCGCGGCGGCGACGACGCGTCCTTCTACCCGCATGTCTCAGGCTTTGGCAAGCCGCTGGATGACGGATTTCCAACATGGTTTGACGGCGTGGCCGGTCCGCCCCGAGCTGCGATGGCCGGTCGCCTTCCCTGGCACCTGATGCGTCGGCAGCGCGTCGCCTCAGCCGAGGCCCTCCAGCGCTTCATCAAGCTTCGCAACACCCGACATCCGGAAACATATCGGCTGCGCCGCCGCCCCACTCTTCCTGTTTTTGAGAGCGGTTGCGGGCGGCTCACGAACCTCGTTTGGCGCCGGCGTCATGCGAGGAGTACCATGCCTGTTCTGCGTCGCTGGAAGCTGGCCGTGCCCTGTGTGCTCGGTCTCGGTGCCGTCCTGCTGATCCGCTGGACGCTGACAGTTCAGCCGGCCCACCCCACCTGCACCCCCGGATCCATCGCGGCCTTGATGACATCCTGCGCGACGCCGCCCAGCAGCTCTTCCCCCGACGCGGTCATGGTCTTCCCGAAAGCCCGCCCCGCCGCGCCCCTTGCCGCCGCAGCCTCCGTTGCCTCGTCGGCTGCGGAGTGACCTCGGCGCGCCGCGCGCTCGAGGTGCGCCAGATCACGGAAGTTAACCCGGCATTCACCACGATCGCTCCGCGGCGGGAACGATGCAATTTGCATCAACTTGTCCGAGTGAGGGAGACGGGACATGACCAGGCTGCAGGATCTCGAAGACCAGATTGAGCGAGCCGAACGGCTCGAGCGGAGCATCACGGACGCGCTGACGATCGAGCGGCTGCGACACTTCGCGGCCGAATGCCGGCGCGAAGCCGCGCGGCTGTCGCAGCAGCGGCGCGCAGCCTGAGCGCGGCCGCAGCAGACGTCAGGGGCACGTCGTGACCATGTTGGTGCAGAGTTGCCGCGTCCAGCCGATGCCATTCTTGATCCGGACCTTGGCGAAGTCTCCGGCGCATCCCAGCAGGTCGACCGTCTGGTCGCCGCTCGCATGCGGCTCCAGCTTGGCGCTGGTCGCGACAGGCTCGCGATAGATAACCGCTCCGTTCTGCAGACCGGAGACGCCGAGCACGCTTCGATGCACGAAGCCTCGCCCCTGGAACATCACCTTCTCCGTGCCCTGGTCGACATCGATCAGGGTGGCCCGGTCGATCTCGAACCAGTCACTCTGCTGGGCGGCGAGATGCACGACGATCCAGCCGTCGCTGGTCGGGTTCTTCAACGACGCAACGACGGCGCCGCCGGGCGACGCGCGGACATTGGCACCGTTGGGATCGCGATCGGTCACGTCGACCTCGATATTGCAGGCCTGCCGCCCGCCCGATTGGGCCTGCGCCGCACCGGGCAGCGCGAGCATCATCAGCAGCAGACCGAGCACCAGCTTCATACGACACCCCATTCCGACATTCGTCCGAATTGGTCGAGAAACCGGCCGCAACGTTCAACCGCCGTCCGCTTCGATCCCGCCGATCGGCCCCGCCCGTCGCGTGCCGACGGTGCCGACGGCGATCATCGGCGGCGGTATTCGTCGTGAGCCTGCCGCTCACGCGGTCGCTTCGGCATCGCCACTGATCGGAGCGCCGACCATGGCCGCGAAGAAATTGCCCGCGCGCTGCGGCATCGGGTCGAAGACGAGCTCCTCCGGATTGCGCGTCAGGCGAACGAAACTGGAGCCCGCGGCCTGCTCGACGAACGTATCGAGATGGGTGAAGCCCATCGTCTGCAAGTCCAGCACCGCGTCGCGTCCCGCCGCCAGCGCATCACGAAAGCCGACAGCCGTGCCCTTGGCGGCCATGTAGTCGCTCAGGCGACGGAACAGCTTGGGGAGGATCGGCGCGTCATCCATGATCACCGACAGGCGGGTGGCGTCGACGCCTGAAGTGGTCCGGTCCTCCGGCCAGAGTCCGAGACCGTCGGCGCGCGCCTGTTGCGTGACGGCGGTGAGTTCGTTGCGCAGATCCGGAAACAGGCCTTCGTAATAGGTCGGATAAGCGAGCCCTTCCCGCAAGGCCAGATGATTGTAGCTGTCGCGCAACTGGGCGACGTCCAGGCGGACGTCGGAGCCGTCCTCACCCTCCAGCTCATCGGCGAAGACGAAGGCGATGGGGCGGCCGTATTTGTCCTTGGCCCGGCTCAGGATCGATCCGCGCGTCGTGCCATCCGAGGCCGCCACGATGGTCGAGCCCGTTGCATCCCATTGCACGCCGGTTACGCCGACGAAGTCCAGCAACCGGTCGCGCGCGGCTCTCGCCCAACGGATCGGCTGATGGCGGCCAGCATAATGCGTCTCCAGCGCATCGATCGCTTCGAGCCGCAATTGCGCGAACGGCCGCTGGGGCTGATTGTCCGGTCCGCCGGGCAGGCCGTTCATCACATCGGGCTGGTCTGGGAAAAACCTGATCGAGTCGCCGTCCGGCGACAGGCCGACCACACGAAAGCTGCCTTTGATCAGCTTGAACGGCATGCTGCTTCTCCCCACAACACGTCCCGGACGTCATCCGCCATCCTAGACCAAAGCGGGCATCGATCAAATGATCAACTTCAACGGGCGCGCGACCCAGCCACACGGCATCTGCCCGTCGGGGTGGATTGTCGCAGCCAAAACACCTGCCTTTGCAGCAAAGGCCCTTGTGTCGTCGGGCAAATCACCTCCATCCTCTCGCCCGTCCCGTGCTCGTCATGAAGGGGCGCTTCGCGATCGTCACGAACGTGGAGTGCGGGATGCGATGGCCCGTCGGCGTTGCAGCGCGCATTTCGCGTGCGGACGGACGATGTCGATGGGACGGTGAAGTCGTGTGGTCCTGACCTCCCGACGCTGAGGTCAAGTCGGCGGACGATGACGCTGACGACGGGGGCAAGAACGCCGGTCCCCGGGGAGATCACGTATAAGCCGTAAGCCCATTGCGCAGGGAAGGCCGGCGTGTCGCGGCCAATCCTGTGGTGACTGCCGCCTGCTTTTCTTTCTGCAGGCGGGCCATGGGTGCGGCCTGCACCCGGCCTTCCCTGTGCCCTCTCTGGTTTCGGGGGCCTTCAACTGGCAAAGCTCGGGCAGATGCTGCCGCGAGAACGATGAGACTTGTCATGCGTGACCGCCCCTCCTCCCGCCTCCTCATCGTCGATCCGGACGATCGGCTCCTGCTGTTCAAGTTCGTGCATCTGGCGGGCGCGCTGAAAGGGCAGCAGTTCTGGGCGACGCCGGGCGGCGGGGTCGATCCCGGCGAGAGCTACGCGGCCGCCGCCTGCCGCGAAATGTTCGAGGAGACCGGCATCCGCATCGGCGATCCCGGCCCCGAGATCGCGCAGCGTTCGGTGACCTTCACCCTGGTCGACGGCGAGGAGGTCAGCTCGGACGAGCGCTACTTCCTCGTCAGGGTCGCGCACCCGGATCTGAGTTCGGTGAACTGGACCGAGCTGGAGCGCGCCGCCATCGCCGCGCAGCATTGGTGGCGGCGGGCCGAACTCGCGGCCACGGGGGAGACGGTCTACCCCGAGGACATCGTGGAGATGCTGGCCCGTGCGGGCGTGTGGTGAGGCGCTGCGCGGCTTACAGCCGTCCGCCCGCCAGCGCCGCGGCGCGGGGACGGCCGACATCCTCGAGCACGTCAGGCATCGGCGAGACCGGAAACACCGCGTTGATCTGGCCGGTGCCCGACGACGGGAAGAACGGCGTGACCACCTCGACGCCGCGGTCGTAATGATTCCAGCCGAGGGCGCCGAGCAGCATTGCGGTGTCGTGCATGAAGCCCTCTCCATGGCCCTTGCTGGCGTATTCCGGCAGCATGTCGCAGAAATCCGGCCACTCGCCCTGCTCCCACATCTGGATCACCTCGTGGTCGAGACGCTCCAGGAACGGGCTGAACATCTTGTCGCGATACTCGTCCGCGGTGCCGTTCTGCGCGAAACGGTGGCTGAGCGAGCCCGAGGCGAAGAACGCGACCGTGCCGTCGTAATGCTCCTCGACCGCGCGGCGGAACGCCCAGCCGAGCCTGGCGCTGTCGGCGAGATAATGCGAGGTGCACAGCGCCGACACCGACACGACCTTGAAGTGGCGATCAGCGTTCATGTAGCGCATCGGAACGAGCGTGCCGTATTCCAGGGCCAGCGAAGTCGCATCATGCGCCATGGTCGCGACGCCATGCGCGTTAGCGCCCTTGGCCAGGATGTGGCCAAGCTCCGGATTGCCGTCGTACTCGTAGGTCATGTTGGCGATGAAGTGCGGCAGCTCGTTCGAGGTGTAGAGCCCCTGGAAATGCGGCGCGCAGTTGATGTGGTAGCCGGCATTGACCAGCCAATGGGTGTCGAACACCACGATGGTGTCGACGCCGGCCTCGCGGCAGCGCCGCCCGATCTCGAGATGTCCGTCGATCGCCGACTGGCGCTTGCCCTTGGCCGGGCCATCCAGCTCGCTGAGATACATCGACGGCACATGCGTGATCTTGGCCGCCAGTGCGAGCTTGCCCATTGCTTCGTCTCCCATCCCATGCTTGTCCGGCCCGTACCGCCGGCCGCTTGCTTGCGATGCAGATTAGCCCCGCGGCCGCTCGAAAAAAAGGGCCGCGGATGCGGCCCTTCAGCGGGAATCGAATTCATCCGCCGTCCCATGGCCGGGAACGGCTGTTCGCGGTCAGGCCGCCTTGATGTCGATGGTCTTGGCCGCCTTCTGCGCCTCCGGCTTCTTCGGCAGGGTCACCTTGAGCACACCCTGCTTGAACACCGCCTCGATCTTGTCGGTGTCGACGCCGTCGGGGATCTGGAACGAGCGCTCGAAGGCGCCGAAGCTGCGCTCGCGGACATAATAGTCCTTCTTCTTCTCTTCCTTGTCCTCCTGCTTCTCGCCCTTGATCGACAGCACGCCGCCCGCGACCTTCACCTCGACGTTCTTCTCGTCGAGCCCCGGCAGTTCCGCCGAGACCTCGTAGGCATTGTCGTGCTCGGCGACATCGACCGCCGGCGCGACCGCGAAGGAC
The DNA here is from genome assembly GCF_051167855.1 of Bradyrhizobium sp. HKCCYLRH3099. Taxonomy (NCBI): domain Bacteria; kingdom Pseudomonadati; phylum Pseudomonadota; class Alphaproteobacteria; order Hyphomicrobiales; family Nitrobacteraceae; genus Bradyrhizobium; species Bradyrhizobium sp. HKCCYLRH3099. The sequence continues at coordinate 222,900 of NZ_JBNPTW010000005.1, read as the reverse complement.
CTCGTGCGCGCCAGGCCCGGCAGTTGATCGAACAGCGACGGCGTGCGCCAAAGTCCGCCGTGGAAGTCCTCGAACACGCGATCGATCTCGCGCCTGAGATTGTCGAACGGCCGCCATCCTTGCAACGACGGCGCGTTCGCAGTCTCGGTGTTCACAGGCAGCTTGGTGGGTTCAGCCATGATGTCATCCTCCTGCTTCACGCGAGGATCGGCTCTTCAGCGGCACATGCGCGACCGGCACGCTCGATGAGACCGGCAGGCATCCGCTCCCTCGCGCTCGACGGGAAGACCATACCGGGCTCGCCCGTGTTCCCTCTTGATCGCGATCAAATTCGCTTGCCGGAGGCGGCGTCACGCCGCGCCATGCTGACGCGCCTGCAAGCACGAACGGGCATGCGGCCGACCATCGATCCTGGCGCCGCCGCCGAACTAACATGGCTTATGCCGAGCCGTGGACATGGTGAACCGAGAGTTAATTCCACCGGCTCGCGCAACGCTTGAGGACAGGATGCAGAAACCTTTGTGCCACAAGGCGTTATGCCAGGTTTGGGAACCGGTGTCAGAGCGCTCGGCCACGCGCCTCGCCGCCACGAAAAAGCACCGGCCCGATCACAAGTGTGGCCCGCTTAACAAATTCTCCAGTCACTGCGGAGAAGGTGTCGGCTCAAACAATTTCACCACAGGTTTCATGACCGTGACATCCTTTGGACGTGTGATCTCGGTGCGCGGCTCCCAGGCTCGCGTCGGCATTCTGTCGACGCAGCAGATGACCGTCTCCGATATCCGCGCCACTGTCGGCCGCTTCATCAGCATCCGCTGCCCCAACGCCACGATCATTGCCATCATCACCGAGGTCACCAGCGAAGACCTCTCGCAGGTCAACGAGTACGTCGCCACGGCCTCGGTCGACCTGCTCGGCGAGATCCTTGGGCCCGCCGACAAGCCGAAGTTCCAGCGCGGCGTCACCCACTATCCGACCATCGGCGATGCCGTCGACATGATCACGAGCCAGGAGCTGCGCACGATCTATACGCCGACGGCCGGCGACCACATCGACATCGGCGCCCTGCAGCAGGACCCGTCCGTGCGCGCCTGCGTCAATGTCGAGGAAATGCTGTCGAAGCACTTCGCAGTGCTCGGTTCGACCGGCGTCGGTAAGTCGACCGGCGTGTCGCTGCTGCTCAACGAGATCCTCAAAGCCCGCCCGAACCTGCGCATCTTCCTGCTCGACGTCCACAACGAATATGGCCGCTGCTTCGGCGAGCGCGCGCTGGTGCTCAACCCGCGCAATCTGAAGCTGCCGTTCTGGCTGTTCAATTTCGAGGAGATCGTCGACGTCCTGTTCGGCGGCCGCCCCGGCGTGCCGGAGGAGCTCGACATTCTCGCCGAGGTGATCCCGCTGGCGAAGGGCATCTACACCCAGTACCAGAACACGGACCGCATCGGCCTCAAGCGCATCGATCCGAAGACGATCGGCTACACCGTCGATACGCCGGTGCCGTATCGCCTCGTCGACCTGATCAATCTGATCGACGAGCGCATGGGCAAGCTCGAGAACCGTTCCTCGCGCATCATCTATCACAAGCTGATCTCGCGCATCGAGACCGTGCGCAACGATCCGCGCTACGCCTTCATGTTCGACAATGCCAATGTCGGCGGCGACACCATGGCCGAGGTCATCAGCCACCTGTTCCGCCTGCCAGCCAACGGCCGGCCGATGACGGTGATGCAGCTCGCCGGCTTTCCGGCCGAGGTGGTCGATTCCGTCGTCTCGGTGGTCTGCCGCATGGCGTTCGACTTCGGCCTGTGGAGCGACGGCGTCTCGCCGCTGCTGTTCGTCTGCGAGGAGGCGCACCGCTACGCCTCGGCCGACCGCTCGATCGGCTTCGGGCCGACCCGCAAGGCGATCTCGCGCATCGCCAAGGAAGGCCGCAAATATGGTGTCTATCTCGGCCTGATCACGCAGCGTCCCGCCGAGCTCGACGCCACCATCATCTCCCAGTGCAACACGCTGTTCACGATGCGTCTCGCCAACGAGCGCGACCAGTCGCTGCTGCGCTCGGCGGTGTCGGACGCCGCCGCCAACCTGCTGTCCTTCGTTCCCTCGCTCGGCACCCGCGAGGTGTTGGCCTTCGGCGAAGGCGTCGCGCTGCCGACCCGGCTGCGCTTCAAGGAGGTGCCGCCGCATCAGATGCCGCGCAGCGAGGCGACCATCGCGACCGTGCGTTCGGTCAACGCCGGCCACGACATGCATTTCGTCAGCGCGGTGCTGGAGCGCTGGCGCGGCGCGACCTCGAGCCGCGACGCGTCGAATGGCGACGGCGGCATCAGCGCGAGCAGCGATCGCGGCAGCCTGCCGAACTCGCTGGATGCCCCGATGCTGCAGCCCTCGATGGGCCTCGATCCCGACCGCTTCTCGCTGTTGAAGAAGCCGCTGCGCTGAGGAACCGGTAATCCAATCTGGCGCGGGTTCCAGTCGGCGCCCGCGAAACAAAAGGAAGATCAAGCCGCCTGTTTCCCGGCCAAATAGATTGCAACCTATCAATTTTATTCCTATCTAAATTGCATGTTACCTCCCCAGAGTACCATCCAGTCGGAAATCGGCCTCCTCATCGCCCGCGTCGCGCGGTTGTGGCGGCGCGAGGCCGACCAGGCCCTGGCCAACCACGGCCTGTCCCAAGCCACCGCGCACCCGCTGCGGGCGTTGGCGCGACACGGCACAGGCGAGACCGGCGGCATCCGCCAGGGAGCGCTGGCCGAGGAGGTCGGCATCGAGGGCCCGTCGCTGGTCCGGCTGATCGACCTGCTGCAAACCGAAAAGCTGGTCGAGCGCCGGGAAGACCCCACCGACCGCCGCGCCAAGACGCTGCATCTGACCGCCAAGGGCGCGGCCAAGGCCACGGAGATCGAGGCGGTCCTGGGACGGGTGCGGAGCGTTCTGCTCGTGGACATCGCGCCCGAGGACCTCGCAGTCACCTACGACGTTTTGCATCGCATCGAGCAGCGCATGACGCGCCTCACCGACGCCGTCCCCTCCAGGCCTGGCCCCTGATGCGAACCATGCCCACCTTCCCCCTCCGCGGCGCCGACCTGGCCTTCTCGGTGAAGACGTTCGCCGCCGCCGTGCTGGCGCTGCTGATCGCGCTGTGGATCGACCTGCCGCGGCCCTATTGGGCGATGGCCACCGTCTACATCACCTCGCAGCCGCTCGCCGGCGCCACCGCCTCCAAGGCTCTCTACCGGGTGCTGGGGACGCTCGCGGGCGCGGCAGCGGCCGTTGCGATCGTGCCGAGCTTCGTCAACTCGCCCGAACTGCTCAGTCTCGTCATCGCGCTGTGGACCGGCGCCTGCCTCTACGTCTCGCTGCTCGACCGCACCCCGCGCGGCTACCTGTTCATGCTGGCTGGCTACACGCTGGCCTTGATCGGCTTTCCGGCGGTGACAGATCCCGGCAGCATCTTCGATGTCGCGGTCTCGCGCGCCCAGGAGATCACGCTCGGCATCATCTGCGCGACACTGGTCTCCACCATCGTGCTTCCGCGCAGCGTCGCGCCTGTGGTGGCCGCCAAGGTCGAGCGCTGGCTCAGCGATGCGCGCGGCCTCAGCCGTGACGTCCTGCTCGGTGGCGGCGGCAGCGACGCCGATCGTGCCCATCGCCTGCGGCTCGCCGCCGAAGCGCTGGAGATCGATGCGCTCGCCACCCACCTCGCCTTCGACCGGCAGGCCGACCATCATGCGGTCGAAGGGCTCCGCGCCTTGCGGCTGCACATGCAGTTGCTGCTGCCGCTGCTCGGCTCGATCCACGACCGCCTTGCGGCGCTCGACGGCCATGTCGGAGGAGAGCTCCGCGCTCTCCTGCGACACCTCGCCGACTGGGTGATCGCGGCAGACGACCGCGAACCGGCCGACTGCCTGCGCACCGACATCGACGCGCTTCGCCCATCGCTGCAAGGCAACTCCTCATGGCACCAGATCATGACCGCGAGCCTGCTGATCCGGCTGCGCGAGCTCGTCGATATCGCCGAGGATTGCCGGGCGCTGAATGCGGCCATTGCGGCCGGCACTGACACGTCCAGGGTGCCGCTCGCCTTCCGTACCGAGCAGGGCATCGCGCCGGCGCGGCATCGCGATCCTGCGCTGGCGCTATGGTCGGCGGCCGGCGTCGTGATCGCGATTCTGGTCTGCTGCGCGTTCTGGATCGCGACCGGCTGGGCCGATGGGGCCTCGGCGCCCATGATGGCGGCGGTCGCCTGCTCCTTCTTCGCCACGCAGGACGATCCCGCGCCGAGCATCGTCCGCTTCGCGGCCTGGTCGCTGGTCGCGATCGCCGTCGACGCGGTCTATCTCTTCGCGATCATTCCGGCGATCTCCGACGTCGAGCTGCTGATTGCCGCGCTGGCGCCGGCTTTCCTGCTGTTCGGGGTTCTGATCGCACGTCCCCAGACCACGCCGATCGGCATGGCGCTGGGCGCCAACGGCGCGACCTTGCTGGCGCTGCAATCGACCTACAGCGCCGATTTCCAGAGCTACACCAATTCGTCGATCGCCTTCATGGTCGGGATGGTCGCGGCCGTCGTGCTGACGCGGCTGGTTCGCTCGGTGCGCGCCGAATGGATTGCGCAGCGACTGCTGCGCACGAGCTGGGACACGCTCGCTTTGACCGCCGAGCGGCGCGGCCACCACGATCGCGGCGCCTTCGTCGGCCTCATGCTCGACCGCCTGGGACTGCTCGCGCAACGTTTTGCTGCGATTCCGGAGGACGACCGCCGCGAGCTCGACAATCTGAGCCAGCTCCGGGTCGGCCTCAACATCATCGATCTCCGCCGCGCACGCCATGGACTGACTGAGACTGCGCTCGGCGCCATCGACACGATGCTCGACCGTCTCGCCGCCGCGTGCCGCGGCCGGGGCATCGGAACCGGCGCGATGCCTGCCCATCTCTTGTCCGCGATCGACGTGGCCTTGCTGAAGACGCTGGACGAGCCGGCGGCGGCAGCGAAGGAAGATGCGCTGATCGGGCTGGTCGGCATCCGCACTGGCCTTTTTCCAGACGCGCCAGCCTATCGTGCCGACAGTGCCGCTCAACGGAGCCTCGTCGCATGAAGCACGACATCGACATCGCCGGCGTGCTGGTGCCCTCGCTGCTGCTCTGGCTGATCATCGCCTATGGCTGCATCGCCGTGCTGCGCGTCCTGCTGCGCCGGCTCGGCGTCTACCGCCTGGTCTGGCACCCCGCGCTGTTCGACTTCGCGCTGCACGTCTGCGCGCTCGGCGGCATCGTCTATCTCGCTTCGGAGGTCCTGTCGTGAAAGGCATCTTTCCTCTGCTTGGCCGCGTCGCGGTGACAGTCGCCGCCGTCGCCGCGGCGATCCTGGTCGGCACTTATCTGTGGGGCTACTACATGAAGGCGCCGTGGACGCGCGACGGCCGCGTGCGCGCCGACATCGTCCAGATCGCGCCTGACGTCTCCGGCTTCGTCACCGAGGTGCTGGTGCGCGACAATCAGCCGGTGCATCAGGGGGACGTGATCTTCCGCATCGATCGCGCCCGCTTCAAGCTCGCGCTGCAGCAGGCCGACGCGGTCGTGGCCGGCCGGCTCGCGACGCTCAACCAGGCGAATGCCGACCTCGACCGCTACCGTTCGCTGACAACCGAGGCCGTGTCACAGCAGAAGCAGGAGCAGGTGCTCGCCACCCAGCAGCAGGCGCAGGCGTCCTATGACCAGGCTCTGGCCGACCAGGCCGTTGCCAAGCTCAATCTGGAGCGCAGCGAGGTGCATGCGCCGGTCAGCGGCGTCATCACCAACATGGACCTGCGGCCCGGAACCTATGTCGGCGCCGGGAAAGGCGTGATGGCGCTGGTCGACAGCGACACGCTGCATGTCGAGGGCTATTTCGAGGAGACCAAGCTGCCGCGCATCCGTGTCGGCGCACCCGTCCGCATCCGCCTGATGGGCGCCGGCGAGGTGCTGACCGGCAAGGTCGAGAGCATCGCCGCGGGCATCGAGGACCGCGACCGCGCCGAGGGCGCGAGCCGGCTCGCCAACGTCAATCCGACCTTCAACTGGGTGCGACTGGCGCAGCGCATCCCCGTGCGCATCGCGCTCGACGACATTTCGCGGCGGAGCGAGCTGGTCGCCGGACGCTCCGCCACCGTGGAGGTCTTGAACTGAGCCTGAGCCGTTGCGCCCCCTCCGCGATCGACTAAGGTTCGCACCCCAACGCCACGCCGGACCCATCGCCCATGACCCAGCCCGCCATCAGCCGCTTCCCCGTCCCCGCGATCGACGCGCTGCCGGAGGACATCCGCACCCGCCTGTTAGGGGTGCAGGAGAAGAGCGGCTTCGTGCCCAACGTGTTCCTCACCCTGGCGCACCGGCCCGACGAGTTCCGCGCCTTCTTCGCCTATCACGACGCGCTCATGGACAAGGACGGCGGCCTGACCAAGGCCGAGCGCGAGATGATCGTGGTGGCGACGTCGAGCGCCAACCAGTGCCAGTATTGCGTGATCGCGCACGGCGCGATCCTGCGCATCCGCGCCAAGAATCCCCTGATCGCCGACCAGATCGCAATCAACTACCGCAAGGCCGACATCACGCCACGCCAGCGCGCGATGCTCGATTTCGCGATGAAGGTCGCGCTTCAGGCGCAGACCGTCGGCGACGCCGACTTCAAGGCGCTATCCGAGCACGGCTTCAGCGACGACGACATCTGGGACATCGCTGCGATCGCGGCCTTCTTCGCGCTGTCGAACCGGCTGGCCAACGTCACGGGCATGCGCCCCAATGACGAGTTCTACCTGATGGGGAGGCTGCCGAAGGCGAAGTGATCGATCAGTCGTCCGCGGCCGGGCCGCACCAGCCCGGCAGGTAGACCGCGTCATGGCTCTTGGCGAACGCCAGCGCGTGCTCCATGGCCGCCTCGAAGCGCTCCTCGACGGTCTTGCGCTTGACCTTGCGGCGCAGGAAGTCCGCCCACAGGAACTCGCTGAACGGCGTGGTGTCCTTGGCAAAGCCGCCGGCGCGGCGCAACTCGCCGGCGAGGCTGCGGTACGGATCGTCCTTCAGGTCCGCCACGCTCTTCGGCAAGTCCTTGAATGGCCGCCGCTCGCCCTTGGCGTCATAGGGATAGACCCAGCGCTTGTTGTCCATCACGTTCCAGAAGCCGTCGGGATCGACCATCGAGAGGTCGCCGATCACGGTGACGAGCACGTCCTTGACGCCCTCGTCGTGCAGCGCGCGGGTCAGATGATGATGGTCGACGACGTAGTGCCGCCTGTCCGGCCCGAGCACGACCGGGATCATGTGCTTGCCGAGCAGCTCGGCCCTCTTCTTGGCCTTGTGCGCGCGCCAGCGCTCCCGCTTCTCCATCACCTCGCGCATGCCGACCGTCATCTGCGTCGGCCGCAGCGACAGGATCGGAATGGGATGCAGCAGCGGCTCTCTCATATTCGCCATGCGTCAGCTCCGGTGAACGACCGGCAATATGCCACGTCCGCCCGGGCCTTGCAGCGCCTCCTGCGAAGCAATCCCGACCGGTTCCAGGGATCGCATCTACAGAGTGAGAGGCTTTGCTGATGCAGCTCAATCGTGGCAAAGTTTCTTTGTGAGAGGTTGTGCCCGCGTGCTAAGAAACAGCATCGGAGTCGAGGCATGAAGTCCCAGCGCCCCATTGCAGCGGAGGAAGAGCATCGCGTGGTGCCGTTCCGGCCCCGCAATGGCCCGACGCGCCGCGTCGCCGAGGGCGGCAGTCCGCCCGTGAATCCCCCCGTGCCGCTGCGGCGGCCCGAACCGGCTGCCCTCGACCTGTCCCGCTACGAGCGGCCCCGCGAGGAGCCGGACGATTTCCGCCATCGCATCCTGGCCAATATCGCCGCCATCGCCTTCACCATCGCGCTGACCGCGATCGGAATCTGGCTGGCGATGAGCATTGCCGATCTGCGCAAGACCCAGGACTGCCTGCTCACCGGACGGCGCGACTGCGCCCGGATCATCACCGAGACCTACACGCCCTGACGGGCGCCTCCGACCTCCCGACAGGGCATCACAATCCCGCCACAACCCGCGCGCCCGGCTCCATTGAACTCACCGCGGCGCTCCGATATACGGGCACACGACTCCTGGGCGACGGGGGTAAAAGGGCTCGCATCAGACGCCCCGGGGCGCGGTGTCCCCTCGTTGCCCTTCTCCGGATTAGCTCCAAAATATCAAAGGCTTAGTGATGTCCTCAACATTCGATCAGGTCGCCACGATCATCGCTGAAACCTGCGACATCCCGCGCGACACGATCACGCCGGATAGCCACGCCATCGACGATCTGGGCATCGACAGCCTCGATTTCCTCGACATCGCCTTCGCGATCGACAAGGCCTTCGGCATCAAGCTGCCGCTCGAGAAGTGGACGCAGGAAGTCAACGACGGCAAGGCCAGCACCGAGCAGTATTTCGTGCTCAAGAACCTGTGCGCCCGCATCGACGAGCTGGTCGCCGCCAAGGGCGCCTGAGCGCCCGCCATGCAGATCGAATACTTCCTGCTGATCGACCGCATTCTCGACCTCAGACTGGACGAGAAGACCATCACCGTCGAAGCCAAGGTTCCCACCGAGAGCACGATCTTCGAAGGGCACTTCCCGGGCTATCCGATCATGCCCGGCGTTCTGCTGATCGAGTCGATGGCGCAGACCTCCGGCTGGCTGTTGCTCGCGCTGATGAAGTTCGAGCGGATGCCGTTCCTTGCCGCGGTGAAGGAAGCCAAGATGCGCGGCTTCGTCCAGCCGGGCGAGGTGCTGACGGTCGAGGCCAACGTGCTGCATGAGGGCTCCGGCTACGCCATCACCGAGGCGCGCGTGAAGGTCGGCGGCAAGCTGCGCTCGAACGCGACGATCACGTTCAGCCACGTCCCCTTCCCCAATCCGGAGCTGCGCGGACACATGGACGCCGTCGCCGAGCGCGTCGGTTTTCCGCAACAGATCCTGCAGCGATGAGTGAGACGCCTTCCGTGACATCAGCCCCCGTCGAAGTCTGGATCACCGGCATCGGCCTTGCGACCTCGCTCGGCGAGGGCCTCGATGCGAACTGGGAGGCTCTCAACGCCGGCCAGATCAATGTCGATGAGAAGGGCTTCGCGCCCTACATCGTGCATCCCTGGGCGAAAGTGAATCTCGAGGCGCAGATTCCCAAGAAGGAACAGCGCCAGATGGAGGCGTGGCAGCGTATTGGCACCTACGCCGCCGGGCTCGCGCTGGATTCGGCTGGCCTCAAGGGCAACAAGGACATCCTGTCCCGGATGGACATGATCGTCGCCGCCGGCGGCGGCGAGCGCGACATCTCGGTCGACACCGCAATTCTCAACGCCGAGGCGGAAGGCAACTGCACGCCGGGCTTCCTCAACGACCGGCTGATGAGCGATCTGCGCCCGACGCTGTTCCTGGCGCAGCTCTCCAACCTGCTCGCCGGCAATATCGCGATCTCGCACGGCGTCTGCGGGACGTCGCGCACCTTCATGGGCGAGGAAGTCGCTGGTGTCGACGCGTTCAAGATCGCGCTGGCCCGCATCGCGGGCGGCCAGAGCGACATCGCGCTGGTTGGCGGCTCGCATAATGGCGAGCGCAAGGACCTGCTCGTGCTCTACGAGTTTGGCGACTACAATCTCAAGAACGAGTTCAAGCCGGTGTGGGCGCGCCAGGAGCATCCGGGTTTCGCGCTCGGCTCAGCCGGCGCCTTCCTGGTGCTCGAGTCCAAGCCGCATGCCGAAGCCCGTGGCGCCAAGCCGCTGGCGCGGCTGAGCAAGGTCGTCGCCGACCGCGCCCGCCGCAAGGAAGCTGGCGCCGTGACCGGCACGCTCGACCGTCTCTGGTCGGCGCTCGACGTGCACGACGCGCCCGGCGCGATCATCACCGGCGCCACCGGCGCCGAGCCCGTGACGTCTGAGGAGCGTGCGTTCCTCGATCATCACAAGGCCTTCGCCGTGCGATCGAGCGGCACCCGCTTCGGCCATACGATGGAGGCGCATTTCGCGCTCGATCTGGCGCTCGCCGCTTTGTCGATCTCGCGCGGCGCGCTGTTCGCGCCCGGCGACACGTCCGGCGTCGAGAGCGAGATGAAGGAGGCTCCGACCCAGATCGTGGTGGTCGGCGCCGGCCATTACCGCGGCGAAGGCATGGCCTTGGTCGAAGCTGTCAAGTGAACGCGGCGCGCGGCTGACGACGCGACGGGGGACATCATGAGTGTACGCGACAAGTTTGGACGCCCCGTCGTGGTCGTGACGGGCATGGGCATCGTCACCTCGCTGGGTGCGGGCAAGTCCGACAATTGGACCAAGCTGGTGGCCGGCGAGTCCGGCATCCGCACCATCACCCGCTTTCCCATCGACGGGCTGAAGACGACGATGGCCGGCACGGTCGACTTCGTGCCGGTGGCGCCGTTCACCTCGACCGGCCTGTCCGAGCGGCTCGGCCACATGGCCGTCGAGGAAGCGATCGCGCAGGCCGGCATCGGCTCGAAGGGCGACTTCCCGGGCCCGCTGTTTCTCGCCGTCGCGCCGGTCGAAATCGAGTGGCCTCAGCGCCTCGAGCTCGCGCATGAGGTCGGCGGCACGCAGTTCACCTATGACGACCTCCTGAAGGTCTGCGGCGGCGGCAAGTTCGTCAACTATCACCACCGCTTCCTGTTCGGCTCGGTGGCGGATTCGCTGTCGGACACGTTCGGCACCAAGGGCTCGCCGATCTCGCTGTCGACCGCCTGCGCCTCCGGCGCCACCGCGATCCAGCTCGGCGTCGAGGCCATCCGCCGCGGCGAGACCGACGTGGCGCTGTGCGCGGCCACCGAAGGCTCGGTCAATCCGGAAGGCCTGGTGCGCTTCTCGCTGCTGTCGGCGCTGTCGACCCAGAACGATCCGCCGCAGGCGGCGTCGAAGCCGTTCTCCAAGAACCGCGACGGCTTCGTCATGGCCGAAGGCGCCGGCGCGCTGGTGCTGGAGAGCTATGACGCGGCCGTGGCGCGCGGCGCCAAGATCCTCGGCGTCGTCGCCGGCTGTGGCGAGCTGACCGACTCGTTCCACCGCACCCGCTCCTCGCCGGACGGCAAGCCGATCATCGGCTGCATCCGCAAGGCGCTGGCCGATGCCGGCATGGCCCCGGAGCAGATCGACCACATCAACGCCCACGGCACCGCGACGCCCGAGAACGACAAGATGGAATATGTCGGCGTGTCCGCAGTGTTCGGCGAGCACACCGCCAAGCTTCCGGTGTCGTCCAACAAGTCGATGGTGGGTCACACCATCTCGGCCGCCGGCGCGGTCGAGGCGATCATCTCGCTGCTCACGCTCGAGCATCAGCTGATCCCGCCGACCATCAACTACGACATTCCGGATCCCGCGATCCTGTTCGACGTCGTCGGCAACAAGGCCCGCGAGGCGCGCGTCACCGCCGTGATGTCGAACTCGTTCGGCTTCGGCGGCCAGAACGCCTCGCTGATTTTGACCCGCGAACCGGCCTGATCCGCCTGTCGCATCGATGAGTCTCATTCCCCTCCGGACCAAGCTCGTCATCCGCCAGAAGGTGAAGTCGCTCGGGTCCTCGGCCGTCGGCGCGCTGACGGTCGGCATGCTCAAGACCACGCGCTATTTCGATCCGCAGAAGACGGCCGACCGCTTCGCGCGCATCGCGCAGTGGATCGGCCCGAAGCTTCGCGAGCAGCGCATCGGCCGCGACAATCTCACCAAGGCCTTCCCCGAGAAATCGCCCGAGGAGATCGAGCGAATTCTCGCTGGCGTCTGGGACAATCTCGGCCGCGTCGGCGCCGAGTTCGCGCATCTCGACAAGATCTGGGACTACGACGAGGAGCATCCCGAGCGCAGCCGCATCGAGCTCACGCCGCGCACCCACGAGCTGTTTCATCAGCTCCGCCTCGACGGCAAGCCGGCGCTGATCTTTGCGAGCCACCTCGCCAATTGGGAAATGCCGGCGCTCGCCGCCGTCGCCCACAAGCTCGACACCGCGATCCTCTACCGCCGCCCGAACATCGCCGCCGCCGATCGCATCATTCAGGAAATGCGCCAGGTGAAGATGGGCACGCTGATCCCCGCCGGCCGCGACGCGCCGCTGCGGCTGGGCCAGGCGCTGAAGAACGGGCAGCACGTCGCGATGCTGGTCGATCAGTACCTGACCGGCGGCGTCGAGGTGACGTTCTTCGGCCGCAAGACCCGCGCCAACCCGATGCTGGCCCGCCTGTTGCGCCAGGTCGAATGTCCCGTGCATGGCGTGCGCATCATCCGCCTGCCCGGCAATCGCTTTCAAGCCGAGCTGTCGGAGGAAGTGAAGCCGGTGCGCGATGCGAATGGGCAGATCGACATTCAGGGCATGACACAGGCCGTGACCAACGTCGTCGAGAGCTGGGTGCGCGAATATCCGGAGCAATGGCTCTGGCTGCACCGCCGCTGGCGGTAGGCCCTCCTCGCAGTGGAATTCCACCGCAAGGAAGAAGATCGGTAGCACGATCTTCCGTCAACAAGCCATCTGAAGAAAACTCTTACCTCATGAAGCGACGCTCGCTACCTTGGCGCCGTATCCGACACGCTGTTCGGAATCTCCAGGGAGGATAAGCGCTGATGTTTTCGCACATCATGATCGGCACCAACGACCTCGACAAGGCCAAGGCCTTCTACGACAAGCTGCTGGGGACGCTCGGCGTCCGCCCCGCAAAGGTCGACGGCCACCGGATTTTCTACATCACCCCGACCGGCGTCTTCTCGGTCTCCAAGCCGATCAATGGTCAGCCGGCGACGCCGGCCAACGGCGGCACCATCGGCTATGCCTGCAGTTCGTCCGAGCAAGTCGATGCCTGGCACGCAGCGGGCCTGGAAGCCGGCGGCACCACCTGCGAGGATCCGCCCGGGGTCCGTCAAGGATCGACTGGCAAGCTGTATCTCGCTTACTTGCGCGATCTCGACGGCAACAAGCTGTGTGCGATGCACCGGCTGGCGTAATCTCGCCGGCGTCATTGCGAGGAGCAACGCGACGAAGCAATCCAGAGTCGGGGTCTCCGCCCTGGATTGCTTCGCTTCGCTCGCAATGACGATAGTGACGACTACCGTCCCGTCTTCACCTTGGTCCAGAGCCGATTGATGATCCGCTGCGTGGCCGGCTCGCGGGCAGTGATGACGAACAGCTTCTTCAAGGTCGCCTCGTCCGGATAGATGTTCTTGTCGCCGAGGATCTTCGGGTCGATCAGCTTCTGGCTGGCCAGATTGCCGTTGGCGTAGGACAGGAAATCCGAGTTCTTGGCGGCGACCTCCGGCCGGTAGAGATAGTTGATCAGCGCATAGGCTTCGGGCACGTGCTGGGCGTCGGCGGGGATCGCAAAATTGTCGAAGAACATCTGCGCGCCCTCTCTCGGGATCGCGTAGCCGATCTCGATGCCGTTCTTCGCTTCCTCGGCGCGGCTCCTGGCCTGCATGATGTCGCCGGACCAGCCGACGACCAGGCAGATCTCGCCGGTGGCGAGCGCGCTTAAGTATTCCGACGAATGAAACTTCCGCACGGAGGACGCGACCTTGCCGACCACCTCGGCCGCCTTTTCCAGATCCGCCTGCTTGGTCGAGTTCGGGTCGAAACCGAGGTAGTTCAGGGCCGCCGGAAAGATGTCGTCGGCAGAGTCCAGCATGTGGACGCCGCAATCCTTGAACTTGGCGAGGTTCTCCGGCTTGAACACCATGTCCCAGCTGTCGATCCGCGCGCCAGGTCCTAGGATCTTCTCGATCGTCTTGACGTTGTAGCCGATGCCGGTCGTGCCCCACATGTAGTTGGCGGCGAACTGGTTGCCGGGATCGTAGACGGCCAGACGCTCGGTGACGACCGGCCAGGCATTGGCGAGGTTCGGCAGCTTCGACTTGTCGAGCGGCTGGAAGATCTTGGCCTTGATCTGGCGCTGCAGGAAATACGCGGTGGGAACGACCACGTCGTAGCCGGACTTGCCGGCGAGCAGCCGCGTCTCCAGGGTCTCGTTGGCATCGAACGTGTCGTAGACGACCTTGATCCCGGTCTCTTTGGTGAAGGCGTCGAGGACCCCCGGCGCCATGTAGTTCGACCAGTTGTAGAAGTTGACGACGCGCTCTTCGGCGCGGCTGGCCACAACCGAAAACGTCAGCGCGGCCAGAGCCAACACGATACGAATGCGGCCGCGCGTCATGAAGCTTGTCTCCTAGCGGCGGTGAATGGCGTCGGACAGGCGCTCCAGCGCCGTGTCGAGCGTGGCATCCTTCTTGGCGAAGCAGAACCGGACGACGGAGGTTACCGCATCTTTCTCGTAGAACGCCGACACAGGAATCGCCGCCACCTTGTAGTCGTGAACGATACGCCGGCAGAATTGCTCGTCGGTTTCGTTGAGGCCGAGCGGCGACAGGTCGACCGTGAGGAAGTACGTGCCTTGCGCCTTCAGCACGGGAAAGCCGAGGCTCTCGAGCCCGGCCGTGAGCCGGTCGCGGCTGCGCGACAGCTCGGCGCGCATGTTGACGAAATAGTCGTCTGACTTGCCGAGTCCATAGGCCACCGCGACCTGGAGATTCGGCGCGGTCGTGAAGGTCAGGAACTGATGCACCTTGGCGGCGACGCGCAGCAGCTGCGGCGCGGCGCAGACGAAGCCGATCTTCCACCCCGTGAGCGAGAAGATCTTGCCTGCCGAGCCGACCTTGATGGTGCGGTCGCGCATGCCGGGGATGGTGATCAGCGGGATGTGCTCGCGGCCGTCGAAGACCACGTGCTCCCAGACCTCGTCGCAGATCGCGACCGCGTCGAACTCCTGGCAGAAGCGCGCCAGCAGCTCGAGATCCTCGCGCGGATAGACCACCGCCGCCGGGTTGAGCGGGTTGTTGAACAGCACTGCCTTGGTCTTCGGCGAGAATGCGGAGCGCAGCATCTCCTCCGACAGCCGCCAATGCGGCGGCTCCAGCCGCAGCAGCTTCGGGATGCCGCCGGCCTGGCGGATGATCGGCAGATAGGAGTCGTACACCGGCTGGAAGCAGATGACTTCATCACCCGGCTCCACCACCGACAGGATCGCCGAGGTCAGCGCCTCGGTCCCGCCCGAGGTGACCATGACCTCGCTCATCGGGTCGAGATCGAGCTTGTGCCAGTGCTTGTAGTGCGCGGCGATGGCCTGGCGCAGCTCCGGCAGGCCCATCATCGACGGGTACTGGTTGTAGCCGTTCAGGACGGCGTCCGCGGCGGCGCGGCGGATGTCCTCCGGGCCCGGATCGTCGGGAAAGCCCTGCCCCAGATTGATGGCGTCGTTGTCGCGCGCGAGCTGCGACATCTGCTCGAAAATGGTGACCGGCAGGTCGGCGAAGACCTTGTTCTGCGAGACCATGATCGCGCGTCAGCCGCCGGTCTTGCTTGGCAGACCGGCCGCCTTCCAGCCCAGCATCCCGCCCTGAAGGTGCTTGTCATAGGGCAGCCCGGCCGCCTGCGCGGCGAGCGAGGCTGTCACCGAGCGCTTGCCCGAGCGGCAGGCGAACACGACGTCCTTGCCTTGGGGGTCCGGGATGAGCTTCGGGTCGAAGGCCGACAGGGGAACGACGACACCGTCGGGATAGGCTTCCGCAGCAACTTCGTTCGGCTCGCGCACGTCGACCAGAAGAATTCGCCCTTCGGCGATCCCCTTGGCCACGTCCTGCGGGGTCAAATCGTGCACAACAGCCACGCCCATCCTCCAAGCCTTCGAGGGAGCCGCACACGGCTCCGAACAGGCGCCAAACTCACCCCAGACGCCGCGAAAATCAAGCGGTTCGGCAGCCGTCCCGCGCACGCGCCAGCCGCCGAGCCGGGAGCGATCCGGTCAGATCGTGACCTGTCAGATCGTGACCTGGGTGCCGACCTCGACCACGCGCCCGCTCGGGATCTGGAAATAGTCCGTCGCGTCGTTGGCGGAACGGCTCATCGAGATGAACAGGTGATCCTGCCAGCGCGGCATGCCGGAATGCGCCGCCGGCTTCAGCGCGCGGCGCGACAGGAAGAACGAGGTCGACATGATGTCGAACTGCCAGCCGAGCTTGCGCGCGATCGCCAGCGCCCGCGGCACGTTCGGCGACTCCATGAAGCCGAAGCGCAGGGTCACCTTGGAGAAGGTCGGGCTGATCTGCTCCAGGCGGACCCGCTCCGAGGGATCGATGCGCGGCGTCGGCGCGGTCTCGATCGTCAGGATCACGTTTTTCTCGTGCAGCACCTTGTAGTGCTTCAGGCTGTGCATCAGCGCGGTCGGCGCGCTCAGCGGATCGGAGGTCAGGAACACGGCAGTACCGGGCACGCGCTGCGGCGGGCGCTTCTCGAGCATTGCGACCAGGTCGGCGAGCGGGAATTCCAGCTTGCGCGACTTGTCGAACAGCAGCCGGCTGCCGCGACGCCACGTGTACATCAAGGTCATCACGAAACCGCCGAGCGCCAGCGGCACCCAGCCGCCTTCGAACACCTTCAAAAGGTTCGCCGACAGGAACGTCAGGTCCAGGAACAGGAATGGCGCGATCAGCGCGGCCGCCGCGAATGGCGACCATTTCCAGACCTTCCAGATCACGACGAAGCCCATCATCGCCGTCACCACCATGGTGCCGGTGACTGAGATACCGTAGGCGGAGGCCAGCGCGCTCGACGATTTGAACAGCAGCACCAGTAGCACCACCGACAGCAGCAGCAGCTTGTTGATGCGGGGAATATAGATCTGGCCGGAATGCGCCTCCGAGGTGTGGCGGATCTCGAAGCGCGGCAGCAGGCCGAGCTGGATCGCCTGCCGGGTCAGCGAATAGGCCCCGGTGATGACGGCCTGGCTGGCGATGACGGTCGCCACCGTCGCGAGCGCCACCATCGGGATCAGGGCCCAGTCCGGGAACATCAGGAAGAACGGATTCTCGATCGCCTTGGAATCGGCGATCACCAGCGCGCCCTGCCCCAGATAGTTCAGCGCCAGCGACGGCAGCACGACAAACAGCCAGGCCGTCTGGATCGGCCGCTTGCCGAAATGGCCGAGGTCGGCATAGAGCGCCTCGGCGCCGGTGACAGCCAGGAAGACTGCGCCGAGCGTGATGAAGCCGATGACGCCGTGATGCAGCATGAAGGTCACGGCGTTGAGCGGGTTGATCGCCCAGAGCACTTCGGGATGGCGCATGATCGGCGGCAAGGCGGCGATGCCGATGATCAGGAACCAGGCCAGCATGATGGGGCCGAAGAACGCCGCCACCTTGGCGGTGCCGCGCACCTGGACGGCGAACAGCGCGACCAGGATGACGATGGTCAGCGGCACGACGTAAGGATCGAACGCCGCGGTGACGAGCTTGATGCCTTCGATGGCCGACAGGACGGACAGCGCCGGCGTGATGACGGCGTCGCCATAGAACAATGCGCCGCTGATGATGCCGAGCAGCACGATGACACTGGCGCCGCGCGCGACGCCGCGCTGGGCCAACGCCATCAGCGCCAGCGTACCGCCCTCGCCATTGTTGTCCGCCCGCAACAGAATGACCACGTATTTGAGCGTCACCACCACCACGAGCGCCCACAGGATCAGCGAGATCACGCCCATGACGGCGTGCGGCGCTGGATCGCCGCTGCTGCTGGCTGCCGCAACGGCCTCACGGAGCGCGTAGAGCGGGCTGGTTCCAATATCGCCATAGACGACGCCGATGCTGCCAAGCGTGAGTGCGCTGAAGCTGGCGGTCGAATGGGTCTCGCCATGACCGTTGGTCGCCGGCGTTTCCGCGGGCGTAGCTGCGGCTTCAACTGTCATGGGTAGCCCCCTTGAGGACTTGTTAATGCTTCACTGCACAACTGGCAGAGCGCGCGGCTTATAGCGACAAGCTTTGACAGCGGACCGGACGAGATTGCGGACCAGCCATGCAATCCAGCATACATCGTCCAAAGTCCATGCGCCAACCGCTCAGATCGTTACCTGAGTACCAACTTCCACGACCCGTCCCGTCGGAATCTGGAAGTAGTCCGTGGCATCGTTGGCGGAGCGGCTCAATCCGATGAACAGGTGATCCTGCCATGCCGGCATGCCGGATTGCGATGACGGCTTCAGCGAACGGCGCGAGACGAAGAACGACGTCGACATGATGTCGAACTGCCAGCCGAGCTTGCGCGCCACCGCGAGCGCGCGCGGCACGTTCGGCGACTCCATGAAGCCGAAGCGCAGCCGCACCTTGGAGAACTTCTCGCTGATCTTCTCCATGCGCACCCGCTCCGACACGTCGACTCGCGGCGTCTGGGCGGTCTCGATGGTCAGGATCACGTTGTGCTCATGCAGCACCTTGTTGTGCTTGAGGTTGTGCAGCAAGGCGGTCGGCACGGAGGTCGGGTCGCTGGTGAGGAACACCGCCGTGCCCTTGACGATGTGCGGCGGCCGCTTCTCCAGGCTCGCAACGAGGTCGTCGAGCGGGACCTCGATCTTGCGGGTCTTCTGGATCAGGATCGCCGAGCCGCGCCGCCAGGTCCAGATCGTCACCGCCATCACAACTCCGAACAGCAACGGCACCCAGGCGCCTTCAAAGAGCTTGAGCAGGTTCGCGGCGAAGAAGCTGGTGTCGACCACGACGAAGGGGACGATGATCGCGGCCGCAACAGCGGCGCGCAGGTTCCACAGCTTCCAGATCACGACGAAGCCCATGATGCCGTCGGCCACCATGGTGGTGGAGACCGCGATGCCATAGGCGGAGGCGAGATTGCTGGACGTCCTGAACAGCAGCACCAGCAACATCACGCCGATCAGCAGCAGCCGGTTGACGCGCGGCAGATAGATCTGCCCGGCGTGGCTCTCGGAGGTGTAGCGCACTTCGAAGCGGGGCAGCAGGCCGAGCTGGACCGCCTGGCTCACCAGCGAATAGGCGCCAGTGATGACGGCCTGGCTCGCGATGACCGTCGCGGCGGTGGCGAGCACCACCAGCGGCAGCAGCAGTATCTCGGGCACCATGCGATAGAAGGAGTTCTCGATCGCGCTGGGATCCGACAGCACCAGCGCGCCCTGCCCGAAATAATTGATCAGCAGGGCCGGCAAGACGAAGAACAACCAGGCCGACTGGATCGGCTTGCGGCCGAAATGACCGAGATCGGCATACAGCGCCTCGCCACCGGTGACGGCGAGAAAGACCGCCCCCAGCGTGACCAGGCCGACGGTGCCATGCGAAAGCAGGAACTGCACCGCGTAGTAGGGATTGATCGCGGCTAGCACGGACGGGTCATCGCTGATGTGGACGAGACCCATCACCGCAAGGCACGTGAACCACGTGACCATGACGGGACCGAAGGCGGAGGCCACCCGCGCCGTCCCCTTGCTCTGCACCGCGAACAGCACGACCAGGATCATGACGGTGAGCGGCACGACATAGTGCTCGAGCGCCGGCGCCGCGAGCTTGAGGCCTTCCACCGCTGACAGCACCGAGATCGCGGGCGTGATCATCGAATCGCCGATGAACATCGAGGCGCCCACGACGCCGAGCGACAGCAGGAACAGGCTGCGCCTGCCAAGCGCGCGCTGGCCGAGCGCCATCAGCGACAGCGTTCCGCCCTCGCCATTGTTGTCTGCCCGCAACAGCAGCAGCACATATTTCGCGGTCACCACGATGAAGAGTGACCAGAGGATCAGGGAGAGCACGCCGAGCACGATCATGCGCGACACCGGCTGCCCGTGAGCAGCGCCATGTGCCGCCTCGCGGAACGCGTAGAGCGGCGAGGTGCCGATGTCACCGAAGACGACGCCGATGCTGCCCAGCGTCAGCCCCCAGAACCCCGACGTGCTCGCGGTTTCCTGTCCTTCGGTCGGTGTCGTGGTGGCCGTCATGTCGCTTGGAACGCATCTTTCCCGTTTGGCCCGGCGCGTGTGGACGCAGACCGACCGCAGGTCAAGTCTCTACCGTAGCAGACCTTCGTTCCAGGGCCGCACGCGAAGCGACCGCTACACAGATGTCTTTTGACGCAGCGCGGCCTGTTGACCGGCAGGACAAGGTTGCCGGAGCCAATGTCGGGTCCGCTGGCGGCGAATCAAGGGCGCGCCGGCCGGCTGTCTGTCACAGCTGCCCGGCCGGGCGCGGTGCGGCTACGGCTTGAGGTCCGGCGGCAATGGCGGGTCTTCCCGCATCAAGGTGATCGTGACCCGACGATTGGCGGCCAGCGAGGGGTCGTCAGGGAACAGCGGCTGGGTGTCCGACTTGCCGGACACCGCATAGATGTGGCTCGGCGGCAGCCCTTCCCGCTCCAGGATCTGGCGGACGGCATTGGCACGATCGGCCGACAGGTCGAAGCCGCCGTAATCGCTGCGGGACGGGACGAAGCCGGCAGCAGTATGTCCGGTAATCTGCACACGCAGCGGCGTTGCCTTGAGCGGCGCCGCCAGCTTCTCGATCAGGCGCCGGGTGCGATCATACGGCACCTTGGAGCCGTCGGCGAACATCGAGCGGCCATCCTGGTCGACGATCTCGAGGTTCAGACCCTGCTTGGTCTCCTCGAACATGATGTGCTTGGAGATTTCGGTCATCTCCGGCATGTCCTGCAGCGCCTGGCGCAGCGAGGCGGAGGCCAGCGCGAACTGCCGGTCGGTCTTGAGCCTGGCGCCGTTGGTATGCTGGCGCTCCTCCTGCTCGGGGCTCGGATCGCGCGCGGTTTCTTCCGGCGAGATATGGGCGGCGTTCTTCAGCTTCGGGCGCGTCGGCAAGCCGTCGGATTCAACGATGCCCGAGTAGCGCGACTCGGTCTGCATGCCGAAGGCGTCGCGCATCGAACCGGCGACGACTTTCAGCTTGTTGTTGTCCATGGTCGAGAACGCGACCAGCATGACGAAGAAGGCGAGCAGCAGCCCCATCAGGTCGGCGAAGGTCACGAACCAGCCGTGACCGCCACCATGCGCATCGCCTCGTTTCTTCTTGGCCATCGTTCACCCCGCCCCGGAACGCCCCCTGCCCGCCGATCAGGCCGGCACGGGCTCGCCTTCGGCATGGCGATGCTTCTCCGGCAGATAGGCCAGCAGCATTTCGCGCACGAGCGCCGGGCTCTTGGAGTCGCGGATCATCAGGATGCCGTCGATGATCAGCGTGCGGTTGGTCTCTTCGTCGAGCAGCTTGCCGTGCAGCTTGTCGGCGATCGGCAGACAGATCAGGTTGGCGACCAGCGCGCCGTACAGCGTCGCGAGCAGCGCGGTCGCCATGAACGGGCCGAGCTTCGAGGGGTCGGTCATGTTGGCGAACATCTGCACCATGCCGATGAGCGTGCCGATCATGCCGAAGGCCGGGGCGCAGTCGCCGACGGCGCGATAGATCTTGCTGCCCTCGTCGAGATGCATCAGGAAATTGTCGCGGTCACGCTCGAGATTGTCGCGGATAAATTCGAGGTCGTAGCCGTCGGCCACGTAGCGGATGCCTTTGGCGAGGAATGGCTCGTCGGTCTCGACCTTTTCCAGGCCGACCGGGCCCTGCTTGCGGGCGATCTCGGCGATGCGGGCGAGCTCGTCGACGAGCTCGCGGGCCGACAGCCGGCTCATCGTGAACACGAACTTCATGCCGAGCGGGACGCCATGGGCGATCGCACCGAGCGGAAAGCGGATCATGGTGGCGGCGGTGGAGCCGCCGAAGATGATGATCGCAGCGTGATCGCTGACGAACATGCCGAAATCGCCGCCCAGCAGCATCATCACGGCGATGACGATCACGCCGACCACGAGCCCTGCGCCCGTCATGATATCCATGAGCTTACTCCACCCGCATACGCGAACAACCGGCCATCCTGGACGGGCGCGCGGCCCTGCCCCACGCGCAATTTAGATTAGATGCGCGCCATTAAGGACGGGTTACCGAATTTGGTAGGCATAATGAGAGGTAAACAGACGAAGAGAAGCGATGCGCATCTCTACGCGCGCTGCACTCAGGCCGCGGCCGCGCCCGACTTGAGCAGATTCGCCTCGGCGAACAGGACCGCCTGTTCGAACGATTTCTCCATCTTATGCACCATCTCCAGCATCTGCGCCGGCTCCATCGTCGCCGAGCCCGCTTCGAGCTCGCGCGACAGCCGCGACAGCGCCGAGAAGCCGAACGTCGCCGACGAACTCTTGATGGAATGCGCCTCGCGCCTGAGCTCCTGGCGATCCTCGAACTTGGAGGCCAGCTTGCCGAACTTGCTGGAGGTGTCATCCAGGAAGGTCCTGAGCACTTCGAGCGCGTCTTCCTCGCCGAGCTCGGAGATCAGGATCTGGTAGACGGATTCATCGAATTGCACCAGGTCGGTCATGCGACAAGCCTTTCCTTGTTCGTGGCAGCGGCCGCGCGGAGCAGAGCGGCGTTCAGTCGATCCCGCGTGACCGGCTTGGTCACGAAGTCGTTCATGCCGGCATCGGTGCAAGCCAGGTGATCCTGGCTGGTGGCGTTGGCCGTCAGAGCGATGATGTAGATGTCCTGGGCGGGCGGCGGCAGCGAGCGGATCATCCGCGTCGCGGTGAGGCCGTCCATCTCCGGCATCATCATGTCCATCAGGATGAGATCGTAGGTCTGCTTCTGCACCGCCGCGATGGCCTGGGTGCCGTTCTCGACGATGTCGTAGGCGTGGCCGAGCTTGTCCAGCAGCTTCTTGATCACGAACTGATTGGTCAGATTGTCCTCGGCCACGAGGACCTTCAGCGGCTCGGCGCCGGCCGGCCGCTCCTCGGAGATAGGCGCCGCGCTAGCCGGCGCGATCGTCGCCTCGGGAGCGCTCACATGCTCGACATCGGGGTGCGGCTGCGGCTGCACCTCGATGGAGAAGGTGAAGGTACTGCCCTCGCCCACCTTGCTCTGCACCTTGATGTCGCCGCCCATGCAGGTGACCAGGCGCTTGCAGATCGCGAGCCCAAGGCCCGTGCCGCCGAACCGGCGCGAGATGGAATTGTCGACCTGCGAGAACTGCTTGAACAGGCGGCCGACGGCCTCCGCAGGGATGCCGACGCCGGTATCCGCCACCGAAAACACCAACGTGAGATTTTGGCCGGTCAGGCCCTCGGCCCGCACGTCGACATGCACGCTGCCGGCCTCGGTGAATTTGAGCGCATTGCCGACGAGGTTGAACAGCACCTGGCGCAGTCGCGCGGGATCGCCGACCACATAGTTCGGCACGTCGGGCGCGATCGAGGTGGTGAGCTGCAGGCCCTTCTCCTTGGCCCGCGACACCAGCAGTTCGGCGGTGGCGGTCACCGAACGATGCAGATCGAATTCGATGTGCTCGATCTCCAGGCGATCGGCATCGAGCTTGGAGAAATCGAGGACGTCATTGAGGAGTTGCAGCAGATAGTCCGCCGATTCACGCAATGTCATGGCGATCTTGCGCTGCTCCGGCGCCAGATCGGCAGACAGCAGCAGATCGGCCAGGCCGATGACGCCGTTCATCGGCGTGCGAATTTCGTGGCTCATCATCGCCAGAAATTCCGACCGCGCCCGCGTGCCCGCCTCGGCCGCGTCGCGCGAGGCGGCAAGGCCTGCCTGATAGCGCGCGATGAGGATCGTGACGATCCCGATGATCACCGTCAACAGCGCCCCGACCAGGAAATCACGATCGCGATCGCGCTTGAACGCGGCGAAGACCTCCTCGGTGGCCTGACCGACGACGACGACCAGCGGGTGACCCTTCACCCGCTGAAACGAATAGATCCTGGCGATGCCGTCGACCTGGCTGCGCGCCGTGTAGGAGCCGCTGCTCTTGTTTTGAATGGCCGACATGATCGGGCTGCCTGCAAGAGAGGTGCCTACGCCGCTGGAGGCGGCCGAGGCCCGCGCGCGGATGATGCCATCCAGACCCGCAAGCGTCACATTGCCCTGCTTGCCGAGATCGACGGAATTGTAGAAGCTCGAGAGATAGGCGGGATCGAGCGATACGACGACGACGCCTCCAAACGAGTTGTCCGGCATGATGATCCGGCGCGTCAGCTGGATCGACCATTTATTCGAGACGCGTCCGAAGATCGGCTTGCTGATGAACAGGACGTCGTCCTTGCCGTCAGCATGGACGCGGAAGTGTTCGCGGTCATGCAGGTCGAGACCGCGCATCTTCGGATCGATGTTGCTGGACAGCATGATGCCGTCCTTGCCGATCACGACCACCTGGAACGAGAAGTCGGACAGGAACTGACTGTGCTTCGCCCACAGCGACATGTCGAAATTCTGCGGGTCCTTGGCGTAGGTATCCCGCACATAGAGCAGCGTTTGATCCGCGGCGCGGATCGAGCGGATGATCTGCTCCTCGAACGCGCGCGCGAGATTGGCGCCGTTCTTCAAGGCCGACTGCTCGGTGCGTGAATACTCTTCGGAAACCGTGTAGAAGATGCCGGCCCAGACCACCGCGATCGCCGACAGGCCGATGACGGCGCTGCCGAAATGTCCAACCAGCCGCACGATCCTGTCGACGGTCTGGTCGAGCCACTCGAACAACGGCATCGATTTGGAGATCAGCCTGCGCATGTCTTTCGCCCTCGAGCGACATGCCTATCCGTCCAGGCTCGCCATCAGGTAAAGCTTGATGGATAAAATCTTCTGAACGCGCCGTCATCGCTTAACTCTCGGCCCTTCCGGCCCGTTTGCAGGTAATAGGCGACCACGATCGATCAATACCTCGATGGGCAAGGCTCGCCCCCCGTAGTCATCCGGACAAGCTCGGATACGATCCTGCGGCCGAAGGCGGCGATCGTTCGTGATGATCGAAGCCCGCACCGAGTCCACGCGAACCAGCGATCCGCCGACCGTCCGGCAAGCCCGGTCTTATTTCAGCTTGATCTTGGGGATGGTCGATTGGCTCAGGCGTTCCATCGACGGCAGGCGATAGACCTCCAGGACGGTGTCCTGATCCCGCTGATAGAGCAGTAGCATCTTGTCATCCGCAACCTGCTCGACAGCATCCAGGCGACCGACGCCGTCCAGCAGCTTGCGGTAGTTGGCCCCGCTGATGTCGCTGACGGCCACCGAGACGGCATCCTTCTCGGTCAGCCGTCCATCGCCATTGGTATCCTTCTCGACGACGGTGTAGACCATCCCGACCGCTTCGCGCTGGTCTGCGCCGAGCCGTAGCTTGTTGAGCATCAGCTGGGTAGAAACGATCAGTTGGGCCCCGGTGTCGAACAGCCATCGCGGCTGGTTGATCGCCGGATCCAGGAACAGATAGTTCACGACGTTCCTGTCGCTTGTCTTGTCGTAATAGGAGGCCGCGCCATAGGTCTGGCTCCGGTACAGCGGAATGCGGACATAGCGCGTGCCGTCGACGACGATCGCGCGGCCCAGGAGGAGATCCTCGGAGATCCGGTCCTGGCCACTGACATTCACGACATTGGTGACGCGGCGCTCGCGCGTCTCGTCCTTGAAGATCCGCAGCGCCGCATAGGCGCCGACCGCGATGAGCAAAATGGCGGCCACAGCGATTGCCAGCGCATTGAAGCGCCAGACATACCTGAAGAACACCCGGCCGCCCCGGCCCGCGATCCGTTCCATCGCCCATCACCTCGAAGACCAGCCCTCACGCCCGCGCGTGAGGGCTCATGTTTGCGCCGCGCGCCTCAATGAATCTCTGCCGAGCGCTTGAGCGCGGCCTTGAGCTTCTCCAGCGAGAAATCGGCAGACCGCGCGATCTCCAGGATCGGCGTCTCGCGCCGGGCACACAGTTCGGCCGCCTCTGGCAGGCTGGCGGCGATGTCGTGGGGGATCACGATCGCGCCGTGGCGGTCGGAGTGGATCAGGTCATCCGAACGCACCGTCATGCCGGCGACACGGACCTCGCCGCCAAAGCTCTCGGCATGCACCCAGGCATGCGACGGGCCGATCGAGCCGGCCAGCGCCTGGAAACCCGGTGCCCATTGCGGGATGTCGCGGATCGAGCCGTCGGTGATCACGCCGAGGCAGCCGAGCGCCTTGTGCACGTTGCTCTGCACCTCGCCCCAAAAGGCGCCATAGCCGATGTCGGGGCCGTCGATGTCCTGGATCACCACGATACGCGGACCGTGCCCCGTGCCGACATATTCGTAATAGTCGGTGCGCCGCCGTGCCTGCTCTTCGGCCGGCAGGCCGGACTTGACCACGGAGCGGATCGTCGCGGTCCGCGCATAGCCGACCATCGGCGGCAGATCGGGAAACGGACAGACCAGCGGCTTGATGGTGTAGCCGATCAGGCGGCGATCAGGCGCCACGATCTCCATGGCGTTGCAGATGGTCGGCGTGTCATAGCGCGCGAGCGCCTCGAGAACGGATGGAGCGACCGGCGCGGCAGAATTGGTCAAGGCGTTGTCTCCGGATGTGAGGGACGGATCTCACGTCCGTCCTTGCACCCGGTATAACTGACGCGCCCCGAGCCGGCAAAGCGCGGGGCCATGTGCTGAGGTCAATGCAGCCGCTCAGGCGGATGCTGCTCCTGCTCGGCAGAAGGCGGCGGCGCAAAGGCGGGGCTCGACGTAGCAGCGGCCTGAGGCGCCGCCGAGGCGCCAAGCGCCGCGGCATGCCGCGCGGCCTGCTGGCGATACAGCCGCCAGCCGAACGGCAGGCTCAGGATGTAGAGGATCGAGCCCGCCGACAGGATGTGCCAGGGATAGACCACCAGCAGCGCCACGAAGAACACCACCGAGGCGAACACCGGCAGCACCAGCTCGGGCGAGACGCGCATCCGCGTGGTCTTGCCGGAGAACACCGGCAGCCGTGACACCATCAGGAAGGCGATCAGCAGCGTGTAGAAGGCCGTCACCAGGGCGGGCGGCTTGGGCAGATCGAGGAAGGCGAGATAGACCGGCAGCAGCACCGTGATGGCGCCGAGCGGCGCCGGCACGCCGGTGAAGAAGTTCGCGGCGAAGGGCGGCTTGTTGGGATCGTCGATGCTCGCATTGAAACGCGCCAGCCGCAGGCCGCCGCTGATGGCGTACATCATGGCCGCGATCCAGCCGCCGTCGCGCAGCTCGTGCAACTGCCAGAAATACAGGATCAGGCCCGGCGCGACGCCGAAATTGACGAAATCGGCGAGGCTGTCGAGCTCCGCGCCGAACTTCGACTGCCCCTTGATCATGCGGGCGATGCGGCCGTCGATGCCGTCGAGGAAGGCGGCAAACACGATCGCACCGACCGCGAGCTCCATCCGGCCCTCGGTCGACAGCCGGATCGCGGTCAGGCCGGCACAGATCGCCAGCAGCGTGATCATGTTCGGGACCAGCAACCGCACCGGGATCGGCCGGAAACGCCGGCGGCGCAGTTCGGGAGAGTTCGGATCGAAGCTCATGATCACACCAGGGATGGTTTTGCCGGAACCTTGTGCCTGAACTTGGCTCAAGGCCTCCTTAATGGGTCGTCATCGGGCGAGGACGGTTCACTGGCTTCGGAACGTCAGGCCGGGCACCGGAACGTCGAAATCGGCCAGAATGGTTTCACCGGCGATGGCCGTCTGTCCTTCCGAGACCAGAACCTCGGTGCCATCGGGGAAATAGACGTCGAGCCGCGACCCGAAGCGGATCAGCCCGAAGCGCTCGCCTGCGCCGATCGTCTGCCCTTCCCGTACGAACGACACGATCCGGCGCGCCACGAGGCCGGCGATCTGGACCACGCCGATCCGGCCATGCGTCGTCGAGATCGCGAGCGAGTTGCGCTCATTGTCCTCGCTCGCCTTGTCGAGCTCGGCATTGATGAAGGCCCCCGGGCGATAGGCAATCTTCTCGATCCGACCGGCCACCGGAGCCCGGTTCACATGGACGTTGAACACGCTCATGAAGATCGAGACCCGCAGCAGCGGGCGATCGCCGAGGCCGAGCTCCGCCGGCGGCAGCGCGCGGGTGATCATCGAGATCTTCCCATCGGCCGGCGCCACCACCAGCCCTTCCCGCTGCGGCGTCACGCGGATGGGGTCGCGGAAGAACAGCGCGCACCAGACGGTGAGCAGCGTGCCGATCCAGCCGAGCGGGGTGAAGATCCAGAACAGGATCAGGCTGACGAGGGCAAATCCGCCGATGAAGGGGTAACCTTCGGGGTGGATCGGCGGGATCTGGGCACGGATGGAATTGCTGATCGACATGGCCTGCTTCGTTGAGATGGTGTCCCTCTGACCTCAGAGCGGACCGCCGCCTTGACTAGGTCGCCGGACGGCGAAGGTCAAAATGAATCCTTAACGAGTCCTTGCGTTCGGATCACGGCAACCGCCGAGAATTCACTCGGCCGCACTGGCAACGGACCCGGGCAGTTCGGGTCCGCTCTTGTCGGGCTCGCCCCGCGCCGGCGGATTGCGGTTGGGCGCGGCGGCGTCGTCGCCGATCTTGGCCAGCTTCTCGCGCGCCTCCTCGGCCTCGCGCTGCCGGTTCCACATGCTGGCATACAGCCCGCCTCTGGCCAACAGCTCGCCGTGGGTGCCGCGCTCGGCGATCCGGCCGCGGTCGAGCACGATGATCTCATCGGCCGCGACGATGGTCGAGAGCCGGTGCGCGATGACGAGGGAGGTGCGGTTACGCGACACCCGGTCGAGCGCGTCCTGGATTTCCTGCTCGGTATGGCTATCGAGCGCGGAGGTTGCCTCATCGAGCACCAGGATCGGCGGCCCCTTGAGGATGGTGCGGGCGATGGCGACGCGCTGCTTCTCGCCGCCGGACAGCTTGAGACCGCGCTCGCCGACCTGGGTCTCGTAGCCCTTCGGCGCCATCTTGATCAGCCCGTCGATCTGGGCGAGGCGCGCCGCTTCCTCGACGGCGGCATCGTCCGCGTCCCAGCGCCCATAGCGGATGTTGTAGCGGATGGTGTCGTTGAACAGCACGGTATCCTGCGGGACCATGCCGATCTGCGCGCGCAGCGAGACCTGGCTGACCGCGCGGATGTCCTGCCCGTCGATCAGGATGCGGCCGCCGGAGACGTCGTAAAGCCGGAACAGCAGCCGGGAAATCGTCGACTTGCCGGCCCCGGAAGGGCCGACGATGGCGACCGTCTTGCCGGCCGGCACCTCGAAGCTCAGCCCCTGCAGGATCGGCCGGTCCGACTCATAGGCGAAACGGACGTCCTCGAAGCGCACCGCACCCGAGCTCACGACCAGCGGCCTGGCGCCCGGCGCGTCCTTCACCTCGGCATCCCGGGTGAGCACGCCGAACATCTTCTCGATGTCGATGATCGCCTGCTTGATCTCGCGATACACCATGCCCATGAAATTCAAGGGCTGGTAGAGCTGGATCATCATGCTGTTGATCATGACGAAGTCGCCGACCGTGTTGCGGCCTTCGCGGACGCCATGGGCGCACATCAGCATGGCGACCGTCAGCCCGATCGTGAAGATCACCGCCTGCCCGGCATTGAGCACCGCGAGCGAGGTATAGGTCTTCACGCTGGCACGCTCGTAACGCTCCATCGAGCGGTCGTAGCGATCGGCCTCGCGCGCCTCGGCGCCGAAATATTTCACGGTCTCATAGTTGAGCAGCGAGTCGATCGCCTTGGTATTGGCCTCGGTATCGGAATCGTTCATCCGCCGACGGATCTCGATCCGCCACTCGGTCGCGATATAGGTGTAGTACAGATAGGCCGCGACCATCGTCAGCGTGACCAGCACGTAGCGCCAGTCGAACTGCCACAGCAGCACGGCCGTCAGCAGCGACACCTCGACGATGGTCGGGATCAGCTGCAGGATCACCATGCGGACGATGGTCTCGATCGCGTTCCGCCCCCGTTCGAGCACCCGGGTCAGCCCGCCGGTCTTGCGCTCCAGGTGGAAGCGCAGCGACAATTCGTGCATGTGCACGAAGGTGATGGTCGCGAGCTTCCGCACCGCATGCATGGCGACACGGGCGAAGATGCCGTCGCGCCATTGCGTCAGCACTGCCATCAGCACGCGCATGCCGCCATAGCTCGCGGTCATCACGATCGGCGAGGCCACCAGCCAGAACGCCCAATTGTCGGGTTGGACCGGGGCGGTGTTGGCGCCGGTCAGCGCGTCGGTGGCCCATTTGAAGGTGAAGGGCAGCACCAGGGTCGCGACCTTGGCGGCGAGCAGCAGCACCACCGACCACAGCACGCGCATCTTCAGATCGGCGCGATCACTCGGCCAGATGAAGGGCCACAGGTGCCGCAGCGTGCCGGCCAACGTTCCCTGCTCCAGGGAGGCGGGAGACTCGGCGGCGCCGTGATGAGGAGACGAATCGGGAGGCATCAAGCGATCTGGAACAGCGGCGGTGTTGGCCTGTTATGAGGCGGGGCAGCCCGCTCCATATAGAGTGTTCGACCGCCAGATGCACCCGTGAGTCGACGGAATCCGTTGCGGCGGCGCAGTAATTGCATAACTTGATTCAGATCGGTTGGATTGCCCGTAAATCCCCGCGAACCGCCCGGTCCGCCCTCGTCTTGACGCCTTTCAGCTGCAGTGTCACATCCATCACATGACTGAAATCCGCACCGTCTGTGTCTATTGCGGCTCCGGCCCGGGCACCAATCCCAGCTTCATCGAATCGGCGAAAACCCTCGGCAAGGCGCTCGCCGAGAACGGCGTCAGGCTCGTCTATGGCGGCGGCTCCATCGGCATGATGGGCGCAGTCGCCAAGGCCGTGCTCGACCATGGCGGCGACGTCACGGGCATCATTCCGGACTTCCTGGTGAAGAAGGAGGTCATGATGCCGCTCAAGGACCTCATCGTCACGCCCGACATGCATGAGCGCAAGCGGCTGATGTTCGAGCACTCCGACGCGTTCGTCGCCCTGCCCGGCGGTATCGGCACGCTCGAGGAACTGGTCGAGCAGCTCACCTGGAAGCAGCTCGGGCGCCACGCCAAGCCGGTGCTGATGGCCAATATCGACGGCTTCTGGGAGCCGCTGTTTTCGTTGCTCGCCCACATGCGCGAGACCGAGTTCATCCGGCCGGGCTTCCAGATCGAACTGCTCAAGGCCGACCGCGCCGAGGACATCCTGCCGCGCCTGCGCGAGGCGGCCGCCCGCGTCGCCAAGGAAGAGACCGAGATGGTACCGGAGATCGCCAAGCGGCTCTGACTCCTACTCGCTCGGAAATGTGACGGCCTCGATCCGGTTGCCATCGGGATCGAGCACGAAGGCGGCATAGTAGCGCACGCGATCATGCGGCCGCAGCCCCGGCGCGCCATCGGAGATACCGCCTGCATCAACGGCTGCCGCGTGGAACGCATCGACCTCTGCGGTGGTCTTGGCGCGGAAGCAGAGATGCGAGCCGGTATCGGCGGGCACCCGTGCCATGTTGCTACGCAGATTGATCCAGAGCTCCGGATAGGTTTTGCCGAAGCCGATGTTGCTGGGCCGCTCGACCAGCCGGATCATGCCGAGCGGCGCCAGCGCGAGCTCGTAGAAGCGCGCGCTGCGGGCGAGGTCGCTGACGCCGACGGAGACGTGGTCGATCATGCGTTGGCTCCCCGCTCTCTCCATTCGTCATTGCGAGGAGCGAAGCGACGAAGCAATCCAGGGTCGCGCATGCCGCCCTGGATTGCTTCGCTTCGCTCGCAATAACGATGCATCACCTCATCCCGCCGCGCCTGACTTCACCAGCTTGTAGAACACCGAATCCATCAGCGCCTGGAACGAGGCGTCGATGATGTTGGGCGACACGCCGACCGTGGTCCAGCGCTCGCCGGTCTCGTCCTCGCTCTCGATCAGCACGCGCGTCACCGCCTCGGTGCCGCCATTGAGGATGCGGACGCGGTAGTCGATCAGCTTCAATCCGTCGATGAAGCCCTGGTACTTGCCGAGATCCTTGCGCAAGGCGACGTCGAGCGCGTTCACCGGACCGTTGCCTTCGGCGGCCGAGATCAGCCGCTCGCCGGCGACGTCGACCTTGACCACGGCGAGCGCCACCGTGACGCGCTCGCCGAGCGCGTTATAGCGCTGCTCGACATTGACGTCGAACTGCTCGACCCGGAAATACTCCGGCACCGAGCCCAGGGTGCGCCGCGCCAGCAACTCGAACGAGGCGTTGGCGGACTCATAGGCATAGCCCATGGCCTCGCGCTCCTTCAGCTCTTCGACGAGCCGCGTCAGCTTCGGATCAGTCTTGTTGAAGGGAATGCCGCCGCGCTCGAGCGCCGCGATCACGTTGGAGCGGCCGGCCTGGTCAGACACCAGCACCTTGCGATGATTGCCAACGCTCTCGGGAAGCACATGCTCGTAGGTGTGCGGGTCCTTGAGCACGGCAGAGGCATGGATGCCGGTCTTGGTGACGAAGGCGCTCTCGCCGACGTAAGGCGCGTGGCGGTTCGGCGCGCGGTTCAGCATGTCATCGAGCGTACGCGACACCTTCATCAGCCCGCCGAGCTGCTGGTCGGAGACGCCGATCTCGAAGCGATCGGAAAACTCGGTCTTCAGCTTCAACGTCGGGATCAGCGAGCACAGATTGGCATTGCCGCAGCGCTCGCCGAGGCCGTTCAAAGTGCCCTGGATCTGGCGAACGCCGGCCCGCACCGCCGCGAGCGAGTTCGCCACCGCCTGCTCGGTGTCGTTATGGGCGTGAATGCCGAGGTGATCGCCGGGCACGTGTTTGATCACCTCGCCGACGATCGCCTCGATCTCGTGCGGCATCGTGCCGCCATTGGTGTCGCACAGCACAACCCAGCGCGCGCCGGCCTCATAGGCGGCACGCGCGCAAGCCAGCGCGAACTCGGCGTTCTCCTTGTAGCCGTCGAAGAAGTGCTCGCAGTCGAGCATCACCTCGCGCCCCGCGGCCTTGGCCGCCGTGACGCTGTCGCGGATCGAGGCGAGGTTCTCCTCGTTGGTGGTCTCCAGCGCCACGCGGACCTGATAGGCCGAGGATTTCGCGACGAAGCAGATCGCATCCGCCTTGGCATCGAGCAGCGCGGCCACACCCGGATCATTCGAGACCGAGCGCCCCGCGCGCCGGGTCATGCCGAAGGCGGTGAAGCGGGCGTGGCCCAGCTTCGGCCGCGCGGCGAAGAATTCCGTGTCGAGCGGATTGGCGCCGGGATAGCCGCCTTCGACATAGTCGATGCCGATATCGTCGAGCAGGCGCGCGATGACCTGCTTGTCGGCGAGCGTGAAGTCGACGCCATTGGTCTGCGCGCCATCGCGCAAGGTGGTGTCGAACAGATAGAGACGCTCTCTGCTCATGCCTGCGCCCCTGCCCCGAGCGTCTTCTTCATCGTCGTGTTGGCGAGCCACTCGCCGTTGATCGAGACGCTGTTGCGCTGCTGCGCGACGTAGCCGCGCTTGCGAAAGAAATCGACCGCGGTGTCGCTGGCATCGACCGAGAGGCCTGTCGTGCCGCGCGCCCCCGCCAGCTTCTCCAGCGCGTCGCACAGCATGGCGCCGACGCCCTGCCCGACCGCGCTCGGATGCACGTAGAGCATGTCGATATGGTCATTGCCCTTGAGCGCAGCGAAGCCGACCGGCGAGCCCTGCAAGGTCGCGATCAACGTCAGCTCCGACGCCAGCTTACTGCCGAAGCTCGCCTCGTTCTCGGCGGCGGCGGCCCAGGCCTCCTGCTGCTCCTCACTGTAATCGTCCGAGGTCAGCTCCTGGATGCTGGCGACGAAGATCGCGGCGAGCAGCGGCGTGTCGGTGGGGAGAAACGGCCGCAGCGCGGCCTTCGGAATTGCCTGTCCCATGTCCGTCACCACATGCCGTAGAGCTTCGTGACCAGCGCCACCGCGCCGGCGATCAGCACCAGTTTCAACCCGATGTAGTACAGCCAGTGCCTGGGAAATGGCGTGTCGGGCCTCGTCATCGCGCAATCTCCCAGGTCGTCACCGGCTTGCCGTCGGCGCCCTTGCCGTCCTTGAGCACCACGCCCATCGCGGCGAGTTCGTCGCGGATGCGGTCGGACTCCTTGAAGTCCTTGCGCCCACGCGCCGCAGCACGCTCGGCGATCAGCCCTTCAACTTTGGCGGCATCGACGCCCTTGGCCTGCTGCTTGCGCGCTTCCCATTGCGCCGATGTCTCGGACAGGAAGCCGGCATAACGCAGCGAGCCGGCGAACGCCGCGCGCTCGGCGTCGCCTCCGGCCACCGCCCGCGCGCGCAACGCATGCAGCTCGGCGATCATCAGCGGCGTGTTGAGATCGTCGAGCAGCGCGGCGACCACCGCGGGGTCCGGCTGCTCGCCCGGTGCGTCAGCCGCGACGCGGTACCAGTCGTCGAGCGTCTTGGCGCTCTCCTCGAGGTTCTTGAGCGTCCAGTCGGCCGGCGAGCGGTAGTGCATCTTGAGCATGTTGAGGCGCAGCACCTCGCCGGGCCAATCCGCGAGCAGGTCACGGATGGTCACGAAGTTGCCGAGACTCTTCGACATCTTGGCGCCCTCGACCTGCACGAACTCATTGTGCAGCCAGTAGTTCGCCATGACAGACGTGCCGTGGGCGCAGCGCGACTGCGCTATCTCGTTCTCATGATGCGGGAAGATCAGGTCGAGCCCGCCGCCATGGATGTCGAAGACCTCGCCGAGATAGGCCGCACTCATCGCCGAGCACTCGATGTGCCATCCGGGGCGGCCGCGGCCCCATGGGCTATCCCAGCCCGGCTCGTCGGCCGAGGACTGCTTCCACAACACGAAGTCGGCCGGGTTCTTCTTGTGCGCATCGACCGCGACACGCGCGCCGGCGAGCTGCTCGTCGAGCTTGCGGCCCGACAGCGCACCGTAATCCGGCATCGACGACGTGTCGAACAGCACCTCGCCGCCGGCCTCATAGGCGTGGCCGCGCGCGATCAGTTGCCGGATCAGCGTCACCATATCGGCCTTGCCGTCGGGGCGCGGCAGCACGAACTCGGTCGCCCGCGGCTCGAAGGTCGGCGGCAGGCTGCCGAGCGCAGCCGCGTCGCTGTGGAACTGGTTCGCGGTCACCTCGGTGACCTTGCGGATCGCCTCGTTCAGCGGGAGCCCGGGAAAATCGCGCGCGGCGCGCGCATTGATCTTGTCATCGACGTCCGTGATGTTGCGGACGTAGGTGACGTGATCCTTGCCGTAGATGTGCCGCAGCAGCCGGAACAGCACGTCGAAGACGATGACCGGGCGCGCATTGCCGATATGGGCAAAGTCATAGACCGTCGGTCCGCAGACATACATGCGGACATTGTCGGGATCGAGCGGCACGAAGGGGCGCTTCTCCCGCGACGCGGTGTCGTACAAACGCAATTCCATGGTCCGTCCCCGAATGCCCTTGCTCGCGTCCCGCCAAGGCGAGACGTCACGGATGCCCCCTACGCCAGCCGACGGTCCGCAGGCGGACCAGCCACGGCAAATTCACGCCTCCGACCTGCCGGCCGGGCGTCCTGATCATCTCTGTTGAGAAAAGACGGCCTCAGCCAGCGAATCGCTAGCGAATAATCTCGCGGCAAATGCAGCAGATGGCGAGGAAACCGTTCATGGGTTTCACCATGATGCAGCAGGATGTTGCCGTCAAGAGCCGCAAAACGGCCGCTTTCGCCGCCCAAATCCACGCGCCCTGCCTCATGGTTAATCATTGTTAACCTTTTTGGCCTAACCATGGGTTGTCTCCTCCATCGACCGGTGCACCATGCGATTCTCTTCGGCGCTGCTCGCCTGCTCTGTCCTCCTTGCCGTCGCGAGCACCGCTCGCGCGGAGAGCCGCATCTTCATCATCGCCAACGAGTCCGACGGCTATGGCGTCGACCAGTGCCTGGCCAAGGGCGACCGATGCGGCGCCTCGGCGGCGCGCTCCTACTGCCAATCACGCGATTTTGCGCAGGCCTCCTCCTACCGTCGTGTCGACCCCGAGGAAATCACCGGATCGGTGCCGAAAGCGGCTGGAAATTGCGCCCGCGGCGCCTGCAGCGACTATGTCGCGATCACCTGCCAGCGCTGAGGCCCGCGGGAACAGCCGCTTCCGCCTTCCGCCCGCCCCGGAATCGACGTGACGCTGCCCGACAAAGCGGCTATGGGAAGCCCGCCGCTGCCGCGATTTTTCCGAATTCTGTGCTAGCTCCGCGGCAGCACCCATGGACCGGAATACCGCATCTTGATCGCATCCCTGTCTCCGCGCCTGCTGGCCTTCACTGCGCTGCTCGGACTGTCCCTGACCGGCTCGCACGCCCTGGCGCAATCCAGTTCCGATTCCTATGCGCAGATGCCGCCCGGACCGCCTGGTGCACAGGCCGGCGTGAACCCGATCTGCCCCCGCCTCGAGGCGCAGCTCGCCTCGATCGAGCGCGGCGGCGGTGGCGGCGATCCCGGACGCGAGGACCAGATCCGGCGTTATCAGGACGCGGCCGCCAAGCAGCAGGCCGAACTCGATCGCGTCAGCACGCAGGCCAAGCGGATGGGCTGCGACAGCCCCGGCTTCTTCTCGATCTTCAACGGCCGCGCGGCAGAGTGCCAGCCGGTCAACAACCAGCTGCAGCAGATGCGCGCCAATCTCGACCAGATCACCGGCAGCCTGGAGCGGCTGCGCGGCGGCGGTTTCGGCGGTGAGCGCGACAACCAGCGCCGCTCGGTGCTGGCCGCGCTCGGCCAGAACAATTGCGGCCCGCAGTATCAGCAATATGCGAATCGCGGCGGCGGCGGAGGTGGCGGCGGCAACTTCCTGACCAATCTGTTCGGCGGCGGCGGCGAGACCAACCCGGCCGCCTCGCTGCCGCCCCCCAGCGCCGATCTCGCCGCGCCGCAGGGCACCTACCGGACCGTCTGCGTGCGCACCTGCGACGGCGCCTATTTCCCGATCTCGTTCGCCACCGTTCCCGGCCGCTTCGCCGATGACGAGCGCGCCTGCAAGGCGCAATGCCCCGCCGCCGAGGCGACCTTGTTCACCTATCGCAATCCCGGCGAGGACATGAACCAGGCGGTCTCGGTCAATGGCCAGTCGTACACCGCCCTGCCGAACGCGTTCAAATATCGCACCGAGTTCAACCCGACCTGCTCCTGCAAGGCGCCGGGTCAGACCTGGGCCGACGCACTGAAGTCGATCGACGAGCGAGCCTCGGCGGCCGAACAGGGCGACATCATCGTCACCGAGGAGAGCGCCAAGCGGATGCAGCAGCGCCAGAGCGGCAAGCCGCCGGCCACCGCTGCCAAGAAGGGCGCCGCTCCTGCCGAGACCGCGCCGCAGACCACGACCGCCGACACCACGACCGGCGCGGGCGGCGACAAGCAGATCCGCACGGTCGGACCGACCTTCATCCCGGCGCGTTGAGCAGTCTCGCCGGGTCATCTGCATCATCCTTCCATCCCGGCGCGGGCGATGAGATCGGGCGAGATCACCTCGCCTGATCGCCCTAGCGCATCCGCGGGTGTCCAGCGATTTCGCAGCGCGGCCAGACGAACCATCTGCGCCGGGGTGATGCCGCCGAGCGCAGCGACGATGCCGCCTCGGCCGGCGATCTCGCCGCTGGCATCAACGGCAAGCGCGCCCGCATAATTCGCCAGCGCCGTCAGCAACGTGCTGCGAACCCGCGCCAGCAGATCACGATGGGCGTCGTCCGGCAGCGGGCCGGGCAGGATCTTTTCGACACCTTCGATGGCCGCCGCAATCGGCACGATCTCGGCGGGGACGCCGAGCCGTGCCGCGGATGCCATCGCCTCGTCCGGCAGCCGCGAGTCCGGCCCGGACAGCAGCACGGCGCGAACCTTGTCGGCGCCGAGGGCATCGACAGCCAGGCCCAGTGACAGCGCGGGCTCTATGCCTGCCGCCAGGCCGAATACCGCTCCGTTCAAGCCTGCCTTGCCGACGCGGTCGCGCAGGCGGAGCATGTGAGCGGCGTAGTCCGCCTCGTCGCCCTCGGTCGGCTCGGCGACCGGCCCGCTGCACTGCCAGCCGTCATCTCCCCTGTGCCATGTCAGCGTGGTCACATCCTCGACGAAGCCCGGCAACTGCGCCGCGATCGAGAGATCGGCGTTGAGCGCAAAGGATGCGCCGTCGAACACCTCGCCGTCGTGACCGCCGGTCTGATTGAGCCAGAGCAGCGGCAGGTCGCTTTCGGTGACGCGCGCTACGGCCGCCGACAGCCGCCGGTCACCTTCGCCGCGGATGTAGCGCGCGGCGGCCGCGACCACGATCAGCTCAGCGCCGGTCTCCGCCAGCGTCTCGACGACGTTCTCGTCTGCAGGCTGCTCGGGCCAGATGTCCTCGCCGATCGCAACGCCGATGCGCATGCCGCGCACGCTGACCGGGCCGGCCGCGGGGCCGCGCGTGAACAGGCGCTGCTGATCACCCGGCAGGTTGGTCTTGAAGCGCGTCGCGGCGATGCGCCCGCCGTCGAGCAGTGCGACGGCGTTGGAGAGCTTGCCGTTCTCGTCCCACGGCGTGCCGATCAGCACCGCCGGCCCGCCATCGGCGGTCTCGCGCGCCAGCGTCTCGATCGCGGCGCGGCTGTCGGCCCGCACACTCGGCATCGCGTCTCGTGTGAGACCACCCGCAATGAACAGCTCAGGCAGCACCACGAGATCGGCGCCATCCGCCGCCGCCCTCGCTCGCGCCTCCCGGGCCTTCGCGACGTTACCCGCGATGTCCCCCACCGTGGGATTGAGCTGGGCCAGCGTGATCCGGAAGATATCAGCGGCCATCGCTCACCCCGTTCACAACCATCCGAGCCGCTCGGCGATCGCGAACAGCCAGAAGCTGCCGGACATCAGCAGCGCGACGCCGACCGCGGCCGAGCCGAGATCCTTGACCTGGCCGATCTTCGGATCGTGGTCGGTGGTGAGGCGGTCGGCGAGCTTCTCGATCGCGGTGTTCAAGAGCTCGACCACGAGCACCAGCAGCACGGCGCAGACCAGTTCGACGCTGCGCATCGGCGTCGCGCCGATCACATAGGCGAGCGGCAGTGACAGGATCAGCGCGATCACCTCCTCGCGCACCGCCTGCTCGGAGCGGAGCGCGAAGGCGAGGCCATTGCGCGAGTTGAGCGTCGCGCGCCAGAAGCGCAGCATCAGAAGCCCGCGACCGCCGGCATCGGGGTGGATTTGCCGCCGCGCTGCTGCTTCAGCAGCTCGGCGATCAGGAACGCCATGTCGATCGACTGCTCGGCGTTCAGCCGGGGATCGCACACCGTGTGATAGCGGTCGTTGAGATCCTCGTCCGAAATCGCGCGCGCGCCGCCGATGCATTCGGTGACGTCCTTGCCGGTCATCTCCAGGTGGATGCCGCCGGCATGGGTGCCCTCGGCGGCATGCACGGCGAAGAACGCCCGCACCTCGGAGATGATGCGGTCGAACGGCCGGGTCTTGTAGCCCGAATTCGAGGTGATGGTGTTGCCGTGCATCGGATCGCACGACCACACCACCTTGCGCCCTTCCCGCTGCACCGCGCGGATCAGCCCCGGCAGGTGATCGCCGACCTTGTCGGCGCCGAAGCGGTTGATCAGGGTCAGCCGTCCCGGCTCATTGTCGGGGTTGAGAATGTCGATCAGCTTGATCAGCTCGTCCGGCTTCAGCGACGGGCCGCATTTCAGGCCGATCGGGTTCTTGATGCCGCGGAAATATTCGACATGGCCATGATCGAGCTGGCGGGTGCGGTCGCCGATCCAGATGAAATGGCCTGACGTGGCGTACCAGTCGCCCGTCGTCGAATCGACGCGGGTGAAGGCCTGCTCGTAGCCGAGCAGCAGCGCCTCGTGGCTGGTGTAGAAGTCGGTGGCGCGCAGCTCGGGATGGCTCTCGAGATCGAGGCCGCAGGCGCGCATGAAGTTGAGCGCCTCCGAGATGCGGTCGGCCAGCTCCTTGTAGCGCCGCGACTGCGGTGAGTCCTTGACGAAGCCGAGCATCCACTGGTGCACGCTGCCGAGATTGGCGAAGCCGCCGGTGGCAAACGCGCGCAGCAGGTTCAACGTCGCCGCCGACTGCCGGTAGGCGTCGAGCTGGCGCTGCGGGTTGGGGATGCGCGCCTCGGGCGTGAAGGCGGTGTCGTTGACGATGTCGCCGCGATAGCTCGGCAGCTCGACGCCGTTGACCTTCTCGGTCGGCGACGAGCGCGGCTTGGCGAACTGGCCGGCGATGCGGCCGACCTTCACCACCGGCACCGCGCCGGCATAGGTCATGACCACGGCCATCTGCAGCAGCACGCGGAAGAAGTCGCGGATATTGTTGGCGCCGTGCTCGGCGAAGCTCTCGGCGCAGTCGCCGCCCTGCAGCAGGAACGCCTCGCCGGCCGCGACCCGCGCCAGCGATTTCTTCAGGTTGCGCGCCTCGCCGGCGAACACCAGCGGCGGGAAGGTCGACAGCTGCGCCTCGACCTCGGCCAGCGCCTTCTGGTCGGGATAATCAGGCACCTGCTGCACCGGCTTGGACCGCCAGCTCTCCGGGCTCCAGCGCTCCGTCATGGCTCTCTACTCCCTCTCGGCAACCGCACGCCTGTTCCCCCGCCGCGGCGCGCGCCTTATACACAGCCTGCCCGGCAACTGCCATCCGGAATTTAGGTTGTCCGGCCAAGCCGTTGCGGCTGCGAGGGATTTCAGGCCTGGCTTGAAACTCCAGATCGAGCTCCCTGCTCTCCCTTCGGTTGCTGCGCTCGGCGCCTCCACACCCACCGCCGTCATCCCGGCGAACGCCGGGATCCATAGCCACCGTCCCATGTCGTGACACGAGGATGGACTTGCGCCAACCAGCGGCTGGTCTGGGACGACAGCGGAGTGGGACGCAAAAGACGGGATCGGCCGACGCGCGTTCTCGATCCCGCGACACGAATGCCCGAGGTCTCATGGAGCGGCTCACCCTCCAACATCGGAGGGCGCAGGGAATGCCGGACGATGGCCTCGCCCATGGCCCGCCTGCGGAAAAAAATGCAGGCGGCAGGTACCACAGGTTCAGCCGATCATTCCGGCATTCCCTGCGCGACGGTCTTAACGCTTATACGCAGTCTGCCTGGTGCGCCGGGCTTGTTGGCCACCATTGCCCGCGCGGCGCACAAGCGCCATCACGAACGTAGCACCAGCATCGGGGTGCCAGCACGCTGCGACTTCACGTCCGCGTCGAGCCGTTCGTCCGCGCACCCTCTCGGACACGCTGCGGCTCAAACGCGGCCATCGCTCCCCGCCTCGCGTGTCGTGACGATCGCGCGCAACGCCCCTTCCGAGTGAGGCAGGATACGGAGAGTAGATCACAGATTCTGGTATTCGTAAAGAAGAATTTTTGAATATCCGAACATCACGACTGCGACTGGGCGACGCCGCCGGGACCGCTCGGCGAACTCCGGGTCAGACCACCAGCAGCAATCCCGAGATCAAGAGAATCCCCAAAATGATCTTCCTGAACAGCGCATCGTTGACCTTGCGGAAGGCGAACACGCCGAGCGCCGTCCCCGCGAGCAGCGCCGGGATGCTCAGGGCGAGATCGATGACCACCTTGGACGACAGGTCCTGACGCGCCAGCATCATCGTGAGCGAGGCGATCTGCATGACGGCGATGAAAGGCTGCACGAGGCCGCGCTGCTCGGTCTTCGGCAGGCCGTGCATCTCGCACCAGATCGTCGGCAGCGCGCCGGGCATCGCGGTGAGGCCGCCGATCAGGCCGCCACCGAAGCCGATGATGGCGGTGCGGCTTCGGCTCATCGGTTGAAGACTGCCCAGCGCCGGCTTGCACAGCATGGTGCCGGCGTAGATCGCGATGGTGAGGCCGAAGATCTGCTGGAACACACGCGTCTCTGCATTGTGCAGCAGCCACAGCGCCAGGGGCACGCCGAGCAGCCCGCCGATGATCAGGACGACGCTCTCCTTCCAGCGGATGCTGGCGCGCAGCGCCCAGAGGTTCGTTGCCTGCACGCCGACGCTGCACGCCATCATCAGCGGCACGGCTTCCAGGGGCTGCAGCATGTGCAGGAGGATGGCGCCGGCGACCGCTGAAAATGCGAACCCGGCAAGACCGGACACGAAGGCGCCGAAGAAAACGGCGGCGCTGAGCAGCAAGAATGATCCGAGCCCGGGCATGAAATTCTCCGGCTGAAGAAAATGGAAATGAGTGATCGTCAATCAGTGGTCTGGAACGTCGTAACCGGACTTGCCTCCACGCGGTCGGGCGTGTCCGCCTTTCGCAGAATCGCGATCGCGACGATGTGCAGGATCAGGAAGAATGCGAGAACGACGGCGCCGAGGCATTCCTTCGAAACAAATGGCTTCGAAGTGAATGGCTTCGACGTGACTGGCTGCGATGTGATGGGCGCGAGCCGCGGCGGAACCTGATGGGCATGCATGTCCGGTGTCTCCAGCAAGGTATCGGATTGCTAGCAGCCCAGCGTCCCCTCAGCGTCCCCCGATAGGAGTATGGCGAGGCATTCAATAGGAGCGCAGCCCGACGCCTCGGCCAGCCTCCGCTGCCTCGTTCCGTGTACGACGCAAGTGCGGGTCACGCCCGTGATCGCGCTCACGCGGACGAATGGCCGCCGCCGCACGCTGCGTGACGTCGATCTTCGATGCGGGGCCGTGACAACCTGGGCTGGCACGCGTCCGCACGACACGTGCCACGCAGAACATCCATCGATCCGTCATCACGGCGACACGCGGCAGATGCTATCGCGCCGCCGCTTTCGGACACGATCGAGGGGATCGACAATGAGACTTCACCACATCGCCGGCGCGATCGCAGCCGGCTGCGCCGCTCTGCTGGCCGGCCCGCTGCATGCGGACAGCGGCACCTTCAACACGCTGACCTATAACGTCGCGGAAACGCCGACCGCCTATAACGGCGGCAGCGACGCGCATTCGCGCGTGATCAGCTGCTATCTGCGCCAGTTCGGCATCGTCAACGTGCAGGAGGACTTTCTCTGGCACGCCGCGCTCTACGACACCTGCGACAACCATC
Organism: Bradyrhizobium sp. HKCCYLRH3099; assembly: GCF_051167855.1. Taxonomy (NCBI): domain Bacteria; kingdom Pseudomonadati; phylum Pseudomonadota; class Alphaproteobacteria; order Hyphomicrobiales; family Nitrobacteraceae; genus Bradyrhizobium; species Bradyrhizobium sp. HKCCYLRH3099. The sequence continues at coordinate 180,226 of NZ_JBNPTW010000005.1, read as the reverse complement.
CCTATCGCACGCCGACCTCGGGCACGGCCGGAATCGGCGACGGCCTCAACACGCTCAGCACCTATTCGTTCGATGATCTCGACCGTGTGACCTGGACCAAGCGCGCGAATTCCGACGCGCTGACGCCGAAAGGCTTCTCGCTGGTCCGCACGCGGCTGGCCGAGGGCGTCTATCTCGACTTCTACAACCTGCACGCCCAGTCCGGCACGTCCTCCACCGATCTCGCCGATAGCGAGTCCGACGTGGCGCAGATCCTGAGCTACATCGAGGCGAATTCCGCCGGCAACGCCGTCATGGTGATGGGCGACACCAACACGCGCTACACGCGGGCCGGCCAGAACATGTGGGAGTTCCTGCATCACGGCTTCAACGACGCCTGGGTCGAGACGGTGCGCGGCGGCAGCGTGCCGCCGATCGGCGCTCCCCTGGTCTGCGGCGATACCCAGACGGCCCGGCCGGACTGCGAGATCGTCGACAAGGTGCTGTGGCGCAACAACGGCTTTTTGACCCTGCAGGCGTCTGGCTATGTCGACCGCCAGGATGCGCTGGACTCGAACGGCGCGCAGCTCTCCGATCACCACCCCGTCGAGGTCGACTGGAGCTGGGCCACGGCATCGAACCGCAAGCTCAGCGACCAGTTCGGCGGCCCGCACGGCACGAGCTACAACGACGTCTCCGCGCTGCCCGCCAATCCCGTGGTCAGCAAGCTGACCATCCGCACCGGCAACCGAGTCGACGCCGTCGAGCTGACGCTCTCGAACGGCTTTGTCTACAGCCATGGCGGCAGCGGCGGCACGGCTCAGAGCCTGACGCTCGGCGGCGGCGAATATCTCACCTCGGTCAATCTGTGCAGCGACCAGTATCAGGGGCACACGCGCATCTTCCGGATCGCGTTCGGCACCAGCGCGGGCCGTACCCTGTCGGGCGGCACGTCGACGTCGAGCTGCACCAGCTACACCGCCCCGAGCGGCTGGCAGATCACCGGCTTCCACGGCCGCTCCGGCGACGGCATCGACAAGCTCGGCGTCGTCTACGCGCCGGTCTCCACGAGCGCGGCACCATCGCGCCAGCCGGTCCGCATCGTCAACCGCACGTCGGCGCTGTGCATGGATGTCAGCGGCGGCACCATGGCCGACGGCACGGCCGTGATCCAGTGGAACTGCACCGGCACCGCCAACCAGACCTGGAGCTACGACGAGACGACCGGCATGATCCGCAGCATGCAGGACCCGCACTACTGCCTGGACAACAACGGCACGTATGGCGACGGCGCGCAGCTGATCATCTGGACCTGCACCGGCAACAACAACCAGCGCTTCCGCTATGACGCTGCGGCCGGCACGATCGCGCTGCGCAGCTATCCGGTCGAAGTGATGAGCCAGAACGGCACCTCCCTCGGCAATCAGCTGCTGACCGCGACCGCCTCGGCCGCCCGCTCGCAGCAATGGACGTTGACGCCCTGATCCGCGGTCCACGACAGGTGATCCGGACGGCGCCGCCGTCCGGATCACGCACAGCGCCGAGGGGCTGATCATCGCGCTGGCGCCGGATCGGCAGCGCTGCCCTTGCCAATTCATAACCATGAGGTTATGGATATACCCATAACCATCGAGTTATGGATTGAATGCCCCGCTCTCCCGACCTGCTGTTCCGCACGCTTGCCGATCCGACCCGGCGCGCGATCTTCGAGGGGCTGTGCCGCCACGGCGAGCAGACCGTCGGCGCGCTGACCGCCAAGGCCGGCGTGTCGCAGCCGGCGGTGTCGAAGCATCTCGGCCTGCTCAAGCAGGCAGGCCTGGTACGCGAGCGTCACGAAGGCCGCCTGACGCATTATCGCGCCCAGCCGAAGGCGCTCGCACCCTTGCTCGACTGGACCAGCCGCATGGCCGCATTCTGGGAGAGCCGCTTCGACGACCTCGACAATCTGCTCAACAGGATGGACCAATGACAGACATTGCGCCGGAGACCCGCACCGTCGTCGTCGAACGCGAGTTCGCGCATCCGCCGGAAAAACTCTGGCGCGCGCTGACGCAGCCGCATCTGATCGCGGAGTGGCTGATGGCCAACGACTTCCTGCCGTCGCTCGACCATCGCTTCAAGCTGAAGGCGGACTGGGGCGTCGTCGACTGCCAGGTGCTGACGATCGAGCCGCACAGGACGCTGTCCTACAGCTGGGCCGCGCTCGGTCTCGACAGCGTCGTGACCTGGACGCTGACGCCGACCGCGACAGGAACCCATCTGCGCATGGAGCAGACCGGCTTCGCCGCCGACCAGACCCGCGCCTATCAGGGCGCACGCTACGGCTGGCCGAAATTCTTTGACGGGTTGGAGCAGACCTTGGCGCGGCTCGACTGAGCTGGGCCTCTGCTGCGCTCGGTTGTCATTCCGGGGCGGCGCGCAAAGCGCGGCGAGCCCGGAATCCATCCGGCCGCGAGAACTGCCGCGCAATGGATTCCGGGCTCGTGCTTCGCACGCCCCGGAATGACGGCGGAGAGATTTCCGCACTTTCATCGGCATTGTCACATGGGGAGGAGCCAATGAACTGGTCCAATACGATCCGACAAGTCCACCGATGGGTCTCGATCGCCTTCACGGTCGGTGTCATCATCAACATCGCGGCGATGACGCAGACGCAGCAGCCCGCCGCCTGGGTCGGTCTGCTGGCGCTGCTCCCGCTGATCGTGCTGCTCGCCACGGGGCTTTACATGTTCGCGTTGCCGTACCTCGCAAGACGGCGCAGCGCACAGCATGTGAGTTGAGGTGACGCTCGAGCTCCAGACTTCTTCGTCATTGCGAGCGCAGCGAAGCAATCCGGGGCCAAGCCAAGGACTCTGGATTGCTTCGCTGCGCTCGCAATGACGGCGGGTTGGTGGACGGTCCCTACCTGCATTCTACACTCTGAGCGCGCGAGGCCGCCTACTCCAGCCCGTTCGACGACACCCAGCCGACGACGCCGTTCCACACTGCGCGGCATGACGTGAACCGGCTGACACCGTCGCCGGGCATCACGCAGCCGCCGACCATCGCGGTCTCGCCGGCGGGGATGCGGGTGAGGATCTCCGACTTCTGCCCGGGCTCGCGGCGCAGATTGAGATAGCCCTGCGAGACGTTGCGCTTGACCGTGCGCGGCACGAGATGCGGGTTGGGAAGGATCGCCTGCGCACGCTCGATCGGCGTTTCAGCCGGACGCGCCGCGGTCTGACTTGTCTTCAGCTCCTCGATCCGCGCCCTCGCCATCGAGCCATAGGGCGTGCCGCCGAACTGTCGCACGAAATCCTCGAGCACCGCGATGCTGGTGGTGTTCTGCGTCACCGCCCAGGCGCGCTCGGCGGGATCGGGTGATGCCGCGGAGGCCAGCGGCGACGTTGAGGCCGGCGCGACCGGCTGGCCGGCGAAGAAGAAGTCGCCGTCGACCGGCGAGCTCGACACCCAGGGCTGCTGGGTGCCGCCGGTGGCGCGCTTCACCTCCAGGCCGACCTGGTTGAAGGTCTTGAAGATGTCGAGGCCAGGCCGCTTGATCGTGTCGGCGAGCGCCTTCGTGAACGGGCTGTTGCCGTCGCGGCCGTCGAGCGCGACGTTGCCGGGCTGGGTCGCGAACGAGATCAGCGTGCCCTCCGGCGCGCGCATCTGCGCCAGGCCGCTGCCGCCGTCGCGCAAGCCGCGGCCGCCGAACGGATTGTTGCGGCAGGCGTCGAGGATCACGAGGTTCAGCTTGGTGCCGGCGCTCTCCATCTGGCGCAACACGACGTTGACGTCGAGCATCTGGAAATCGACATCGGCCTCGCGCGCCGGGTTGGCGTCGACCGGCACCAGATAGTTGGCGCCGCGCACCTGCACGCCGTGGCCGGCATAATAGACCAGCGCGACGTCGGCGCCGCGCGCCTTGGCGCCGAACTCCTGTACCGCGCGGCGCATCGTGGCCTCGTCGAGATCGAGCCGCGCACTGCCGCCGACCAACGTGAAACCAAGGCCCTGAAGAGTCTCGGCCATCAGCGCCGCATCATGCTTGGGATTCTCGAGGCGGCTGACGCTGCGATAGGCCGAGTTGCCGATGACGAGCGCGATGCGGGTATCGGCGAGCGCCGGGCTGAAAAAGCCGAGCAGGCTCCATCCGGCCAGCGCCAGCATCATCCATCGCCGCATCGACTCTCCCCGTCCTTGCTTGACGGCGGAAGTCTATACGCGGCCGGACGAAGCGGAAAGGCGCAGCGCTCTACTCCGCGGCCTGCCGGACGTGGCGCTCGGTCACCGTGCGCATCGTCACCAGCTCTTCCGCCGCAGACGGATGCAGCGCGACGGTGGCGTCGAAATCGGCCTTGGTGGCCTTCATCTTGATGGCAATGGCGACGGCCTGGGTGATCTCGGCGGCCATGTCGCCGACGATATGGCAGCCGAGCACGCGGTCGCTGGTGCCGTCGACCACGAGCTTCATCAGCACGCGGGTGTCGCGGCCGGACATAGTCGCCTTGATCGGGCGGAACGTGGTCTTGTAGATGTCGACGCGGTCATACATCTCGCGCGCCTGGGTCTCGGTGAGACCCACCGTGCCGACCTCGGGCTGGCAGAACACGGCGGTCGGAATGTCGGCGTGATCGACGCGCACGCTCTTGCCGCCGAACACGTTGTCGGCAAAGGCATGACCCTCGCGGATCGCGACCGGCGTCAGGTTGAAGCGATGGGTGACGTCGCCGACGGCGTAGATGCTCGGCACCGAGCTCTGCGAGAACGCGTCGACCGCGATGCCGCCATTGCGCGGATTGATGGCGACGCCGGCCTTCTCCAGGCCGAGATTGGCGACCGCCGGATGACGGCCGATCGCGAACATCACCTTGTCGGAGGCGATGCTGGAGCCGTTCGACAGATGGGTCGTGTAGTCTTTGCCGTGCTTGTCGACACTCTTGATCGTGCAGCCGGTCAGGATGGTGATGCCTTCCTTCTCCATCTCCGAGCGGACGTGCTTGCGCACGTCCTCGTCGAAGCCGCGCAGGATGTTGTCGCCGCGATAGACGACGGTGACGTCGGAGCCGAAATTGGCGAAGATGCAGGCAAATTCCAGCGCGATATAGCCGCCGCCCTGGATCACGATGCGGCGCGGCAGCTCCTCCAGGTGAAACGCCTCGTTGGAGGAGATGACGTGCTCGATGCCGGGAATCGGGGTGCCGTGATTGGGCGCGCCGCCGGTCGCGATCAGGATGTATTTGGCGGTGACCTTCTCGCCTGTGCCGAGGCGCACGGTATGGGCGTCCTCCAGCACGGCGCGGGTTTTGACGATCCTGGCGCCGGACTTCTCGACGTTGGTGGCGTAGGCCGCCTCCAGACGCGCGATCTCCTTGTCCTTGTTGGCGATCAGCGTCTTCCAGTCGAACGTCGCGGTCGGGATCGTCCAGCCGAAGCCTTCGGCATCAGCGATCTCCTGGCGGACATGCGAGCCGATGACGAACAACTTCTTGGGCACGCAGCCGCGGATCACGCAGGTGCCGCCCATGCGGTATTCCTCGGCGACCATCACGCGGGCGCCATAGCCCGCCGCGATGCGGGCGGCGCGCACGCCCCCCGAGCCGCCACCGATCACGAACAGGTCGACGTCGAATTCAGCCATCTCTCCCCCGACCTGTCCTTGCAACCCGCCTCAGATCGGCTTGTTGCGCTTGCGCATCTCGGCGCGGAACTGCGCGGTGACCGTGTCGGAGAACTCCGCCGCCCACCCGTTCATCGCCTGCATGCTCATCTGGATCGCCTTCGGCTCGGCCGCAAGCAGCTTCTGGCCGATGGCAGACTTGTAGAAAGTGACGAGGTTGGCGATCTCCTGGTCGGAGAACTCGTTGCAGTAGATCTGCGCCATCTTCTCGCCGATCTCCTTCTCCTTGCCGGCATAGGTCTGCGCGACGGAGACGGCGACCTCGTCGAGGTCCTTCTGGTAGTTGAGGTTGGACTGCAGCAGCGCCTGCTTGGTCTGCTGCACGATGCCCGGGACGGCATTGGCGTACATCGCAGCCGCGTTCTTCATCGACAGAATCTCGCGCGCACCGGCCATGCAGGCGGGCGAGGCCGGCTTCAGCGCCGGCGCCTGGCCCTGCGCGGCAGCGGGGCTCGCCGAAGCCAGGGCCAGCACGATTCCGGCGGCCGGCAAGATTCTGAACACGCTCTTCATTCCAAGTCTCCTGTGAGATTGCGGCCCAAAGCGCAGATCGTGCTGCGCTCAAGGCCGCTGGATAACGCGAATACCCTGTGCGCCTGCCAGGATCGCCGTGCTGCCGAGGCCAATGAACAGCCCGTGCTCGACCACTCCCGGAATTGCGCTCAAAAGACCCGCCAGGCGCGGGGGATCCTCGATCTCCCCAAGGCGGACATCGACAATCCAGTGGCCGCCATCGGTGACGAAAACGTGGCCATCTGCGGACTTACGCAAGCCCATCGCTCCGGAGACGCCGGCCTTGGCGAACGCCTTGCCGATCTCGCGCTGCGTCGCGGCGAGCCCGAACGGGATCACCTCGATCGGCAGCGGAAAGCGGCCGAGCTTTCCGACCCATTTGCTCTCGTCGGCGATCACGATCATGCGATCCGAGGCGCTGGCGACGATCTTCTCGCGCAGCAGCGCGCCGCCGCCGCCCTTGATCAGGTCGAGCGCCGGGTTGATCTCGTCGGCGCCGTCGATGGTGAGGTCGAGATGGTCGATCTCGTCGAGCGTGGTCAGCGGCACACCGCAGGCCTGCGCCTGCGCCCGTGTCGCCTCCGAGGTCGGCACGCCCACGACCTTGAGGCCGGCGCGGACCTTCTCCCCGAGCAGGTCGACGAAATGCTTGGCCGTCGAACCGGTGCCGAGGCCGAGCTTCATCCCGCTCTCGACCTCTTCGAGCGCCCGCGCCGCCGCCTGCTGCTTCAATGCTTCCATGTCGACCAAGGAACCGTCCTCATCCCCAGGCCCCTGGGGGCCGAAAACCGGCGCATATCTAGCGGTGTTTTGACGCGGGGCCTAGCTCTGACCGGTCACGAAATCGGACAAAAAGCCGTGGCGAGCCCCTTGCGGGGGCGCGGGCCTGCCGGTAGCCAATACCGATGCCCATCTCCAGCACCATCGTCTTCGATCTCGACGGCACCCTGGTCGACACGGCGCCGGATCTCATCAACGCGCTCAACCACATCCTCAAGCGCGAGGGGCTGCGGCCGCTGCCGCTGGCCTCGGCGCGCAAGATGATCGGGCACGGCGCGCGCAAGCTGCTCGAGCGCGGGCTGGAGGCGGAGGGCCGCTTTGCCAGCCCGGCCGAGATGGAGCAGCTCACGGTCGATTTCATCGATTTCTACGCCGAGAACATCGCGGTCGAATCGCGCCCCTTCGAGGGGCTGGAGGCGGCGCTCGACGAGCTTGCCGAGCGCGGCTGCCAGTTCGCGGTGTGCACCAACAAGCTGGAATGGCTGTCGAAGCGGCTGCTCGACCAGCTCGGCCTGTCCTCGCGCTTTGCCGCGATCTGTGGCGCCGACACCTTCGGCGTCGCCAAGCCGGACCCGGCGATCCTGCGCCAGACCATCGCGCAGGCCGGCGGCGAGATCGGAGCCGCGATCATGGTCGGCGATGCCGGCACCGATGTCGGCGCCGCCCGCCGCGCCGGCGTTCCCGTCATCGGCTGCACCTTCGGCTATACCGACGTGCCGATCGCGGAGCTCAATCCGGACCACCTGATCGATCACATGCGCGAGCTGCCGGCCGCGGTGCAGGCGCTTGGCCCCGCCCTCAAGAATGCCTGACAGCGCTGTGATCCACTCGCGGGATTGCGGCCTAACCCCCTGCCCGATCGCCTGAATCCTCAACGAACGAAACCCGAAGGTTCTGTTGAGAATGGGGTTGACCGCAGTTGCGCCGCTGTCCTGACACTCCTATGGTCGCGCTGGGATTGCGGCCGATGGCCGCAGGGGTTGTGGGGCGGACATCATGATTCGGCGGGTCATCGCGATTGCGCTTACGGGAGCCGGTCTGGCCGGCTGCTCGTCCTTCTCCATGGACAGCTTCAAGATGTCGGCGCCGGAGGTGCCCGTGCAGCTCGAATCGGTGCCGCCGGGCGCCGACGCCAAGACCTCGCTCGGACCGGGCTGCCGGACGCCCTGCACCGTGTCGGTGCCCGCGCCGGACGCCGGCTTCAGCGTCACCTTCACGATGGACAAGTATCAGCCGGCGACCGTTCCGGTGCAGGTCATCCGCAACTCCGGCGATTTCAACAGCTCGCCCCCGGTCGTGATGGACCCGAGCCCTGTGGTCGCCGAGCTGCAGCCGATGCCGGGCGCGCCGCCGAAGGCGGTGAAGCACATGCGCCCGAAAAAGCCGAAGCCGCAGAAATCGGCCGCTTCTGCCGCCGCGCCGGCGCCCGCGACCACCGGTTCCGCCTTCCCGGCCCCACCGCCGCGGCAATAATCGGATCTCAACGGCCATCGCCTCTCGCAGCAGCGAAGCTGCGATGCAGCATCGGCGCCTCGTCAGGTCACCATTCCTCGGTATGAGTGCTCGGCGATTGTGAGCCGCGCCGATCGTGATTAGATTGCTTTGAACCGGCAGCCGGCCGCGTCTAGCGCGGCCACTGTCTGGCGCAGCCGCTCATGGCACCGCCGCCATGACCGCCGTGACATGACCGTCGTGACAAGGCCTTCCATGACCGCTGAGACGTTGAGTGAAACCGCCCTGACGCGCCCGATGACCGACCCGTTCGGCCGTCGCATCAGCTATCTGCGCGTCTCGGTGACCGACCGCTGCGACCTCCGCTGCTTCTATTGCATGGCGGAGGACATGACGTTCCTGCCCAAGGCCGACCTGCTGACCCTGGAGGAGCTCGATCGGCTGTGCTCGGCCTTCATCCACAAGGGCGTGAAGAAGCTCCGGCTCACCGGCGGCGAGCCGCTGGTCCGGCGCAACGTCATGGGCCTGGTGCGCTCGCTGTCGCGGCACCTGAAGAGCGGCGCGCTCAATGAGCTGACGATGACGACCAATGCGACGCAACTCGCCAAATACGCCTCCGAGCTCGCCGATTGCGGCGTCCGCCGCATCAACGTCTCGCTCGACACGCTCGACGCCGACAAGTTCCGCACCATCACCCGCTGGGGCGATCTCGACCGCGTGCTCGCCGGCATCGAGGCGGCGCAGGCCGCAGGGATCGCGGTGAAGATCAACGCGGTCGCGCTCAAGAACATGAACGAGGACGAAATCCCCTCGCTGATCGACTGGGCGCATGGCAAGGGCATGGCGCTGACGCTCATCGAGGTGATGCCGATGGGCGAGATCGGCGAAGGCCGCATCGACCAGTATCTGCCGTTGTCGCTGCTGCGCAGCCGCTTGGCGCAGAAGTACACGATGACCGATCTCGACGAGACCACCGGCGGCCCCGCTCGCTACGTCCGCGTCGCCGAGACCGGCGGCACGATCGGCTTCATCACTCCGATGACGCATAATTTCTGCGAGAGCTGCAACCGCGTCCGCGTCACCTGCACCGGCACCTTGCACACCTGCCTCGGCCACGAGGATGCTTCCGATCTGCGCAAGCCGTTGCGAGCCTCGGCCAGCGACGAGCAGCTCAGCGACGCGATCGACCGCGCCATCGGCCTGAAGCCGAAGGGCCACGACTTCATCATCGACCGTCGCCACAACCGCCCGAGCGTCAGCCGGCACATGAGTGTCACCGGCGGCTGATCCTCTGCCGACGCACTGGACGTTACGCTCAGTGTGCAGCGGATGGCCTTGCTGATCGATCAGAGGCTAGGGCGCAAGACGTCCAGCCCTCAGCGGCCGCGAAAATAAAGCTGCACTTCGGCGAGGGCCTGTTCCGGGGTCTCGAAGGAAAAGCCGGCAAAACTCTTCATCGGGCTCCAATGCGGCCCCTCCGGAGCGATCTCGCAGCGGCCGCTGAAATCACGAATGATCCGGCCGATGACCTGATCCTGCTCGACCCATTTCAGCCACCGGATGTGACCGTGAACGTTGTCCGGATCGAGTCGAATGGTCGCCATGCCCTGCCCCGATCAGTTCGCGAACTCATCGACAATGACCTGACGAGGGCAACGTTCCTACGGCGCCGGGAACCATTGGCTGTTCGCTGACTTCACCCCATTGCTGTCAGCCCCATGCACCGGAGAACGAGCCATTCTAGCCCGTAGCGAGCCAGCGCGTCACGACAACCGAACTCTGCTCGATCGCGCGCAGCGGTTCGCTGGCCTGATGTTCGATGCCGCCGCCGAGACGGACGAGCACGCCTTCATCGGTGATCACCTGTGGACGGCGTTTCGCCAGTCCGGCCTCGCGATGTCGCCATTCCCCCGGGATCTCGGCGGCGACGACCTCTGCGGGCCCGAGTGCAGCGGCGAGCTGTGCACGGTGCTGCGCCTGCTGGGATCTGCGGATCTGTCGATCGCCCGGCTGTTCGAAGGTCACGTCAATGCAGTGTCCCTGGTCACTCGCTACGGCGAGCGGGATCAGCTGCGCGCGCTGGCCGCGCGCATCGCCGCCGGTGGCCTCTCGGCCGTGTGGGGCGCCAATGATGCCAGGGGTCTGCACGTCGCCGGCCAAGATGGCGGCACCTTGCGGGGCCGGAAAATCCTGTCGTCCGGCGCGGGCTTCGTCACCGATCCCCTCGTGACCGCGACGGCGCCGGAGGGTCAGGTTCTCTGCCTGCTGCGCCTGACCATGGACGAGCCGATCGATCTGTCGGGCTGGCAGGCGCAGGGCATGCGGTCGACAGCCACCGGTGCGATCGATTTCTCCGGGACCGTCGTGACATCGGAGAACATGATCGGCGAGCCCGGCGACTTCATGCGCCAGCCGTTCTTCTCGGGCGGCGCATGGCGGTTCTGCGCAGCCCATTGCGGCGCGACCGAACGTCTCGTCGATCTGTTCAAGACCCATCTCCTGACGACGAAACGCGGCGAAGATCCGTATCAGCTGCAGCGCCTCGCGCAGGCGATGGCAGCCGCCAAGACCGCGCGCTATTTCGTCGAGGACGCCGCGCGGCGGCTTGCCTCGGACGAGATGCCTGGCGAACAGGTCGTGGGCTTCGCCAATTTGACGCGCATGGTCACCGAGCGCTGCGCGCTCGACGTCATGGAGACCGTGCAGCGGGGCGTCGGCTTGGCGTCGTTCGTTCGCCCGCATCCGATCGAGCGCGTGTCGCGCGACCTCGCGACATATCTGCGCCAACCCGTGCCCGACCTCGCGATGAGCGACGCTGCGAGAGCATTCCTCGGCTCGTCCCATTCCGTCGGAGATTTCTGACGTGCGCGCCGATCGTTTTCTCGACGCGCTCAGCACCAGTCCGGTGGTCACGGTGGATGAGCTCGTCCAAGGACGCCCGTTGGTGGTGCTCTCGCCCCATCCGGACGACGAGTCGCTTGGCGCGGGAGGCCTGATTGCGGACGCCCGTGCCGCAGGACATGAGGTCAATGTCATCGTCGTGACCGACGGCTCGGGCTCGCATCCCCGTTCCAGGCAGTATCCGCGACAGAAACTGGTCGCGCTGAGATACGCCGAGGTGCATGCGGCCGGCGGGGTTCTCGGGGTGCAGCCGGACCATGTCACGTTCCTCGGACTGCCGGATACGAGGGCGCCGATGTCGGGCCCGGACTTCGATGCGGCCGTGGAAACGACGCTGAGGGTGGTCCGACGGTCCGGAGCCGGCGCCCTGTTCGTCACATGGGAGGGCGATCCGCATTGCGATCACCAGGCGTCCGCGGCGCTGGCGAAGGCCGTTCGCCGAGCGAGCCCCGGCCTTAAGCTCTGGGCGTATCCGGTGTGGGGATGGCACCTCGCGGCTGATGTCGAGACGCAGCAGCCGCCGCCGAGCGCGGTCCGGATCGACATCTCATCGCAGCGTGGTCGCAAGCGGGCGGCGATCGATGCCCACGCGTCGCAGATGACAGACCTCATCAGCGACGATCCGGATGGCTTCCGTTTCGACGACGCGTCCCTGGCGCCGTTCCTCGGACCCTATGAGTATTTCATCGAGGTGCCGTCGTGACCCGAAAAGCTGCTACCCTTCCCCCGGACTATTTCGAAGCCAAATACAAGGCTGACATCGACCCCTGGCGGTTTCGAAGCAGCCGCTACGAGCAGGACAAGTATCAGGCCACGATCGCCTCTCTCACCCGGGCGCCCTACGCGCAGGCGCTCGAAGTCGGCTGCTCGATCGGCGTATTGACCCAGCTTCTCAGCGCGCATTGTGCTCAGCTGCTCGCCATCGACGCATCCGCCACAGCGCTCGAGGTCGCAAGGTCGGTCAGCGGGTCGAACGTCAGCTTTCGCGTCGCGACCATTCCGGCCGACTTTCCCAAGGGGCCATTCGACCTGATCGTGCTGTCGGAGGTTCTGTACTATTTCGCCAAGCCCGACCTGCAGCGCGTCACGCAGGAATGCATCGCGGAGATCGCGCCTGGCGGCGAGATCGTGCTGTGCCACTGGCTCGGCGAGACGAACTATCCGCTCACCGGCATCGAGGCCAGCGAGCTGTTTGCCGATGGCATCAAGCCGGCACTGCCGGTTCGCACGATCCTTCACGATGAGACATATCGCCTGGAGCGCTTCTCGCCGGCCTGACCGACGGTCTCAGATGCCGCACGATCATCCTGGCGATGGCGATCTGGCGCGGCAGGTCAGACGGGCGCAGCGGTGCGCCGCGCTTTAATGCCTGGCTCATGCCGCACACCGCATCCCAGGCGTCTTCGAACGAGCAAGTGGCCAACCCGTCGAAGGCGCGGATGATCTCACCCGACGGTCCCAGAGCGGCAGGCCAGCGGCGCGCGGCCGGCCCTCGGCTCCAGCGATCGCGCAACATCCCTTTGCAGAGCGCGCGTCGCGTGGCCTGCAGCGCGGGCTCGAGATCATTGTCGCAGGGCGCGTCGGGATGTCCGTGGCGATGGCGCATCGTGTCGGCAGCGCCGCCGCTCGCCCGCCCTTCGAACCGGCAGGAGGTGGCCACGCACACGTCCACGGCGTGGCGCACCTTCAGCCCGGCACGGTCGAGCGCCGCCGTCAGCGCGACGTCCTCCCCGACCGGGCGCGGCGGCAGGCCGCCGATCGCGGCATAGGCGGCGGCTGTCACCGCCAGGCTGGCCCCGGACGAGACCCGATGGGTCGGCCAGGGATCGTGCGGCCGCGGGTCGCAGCGCGCGTTGATTTCGGCGATGTAGCGCAGATAAGTATCTTCGAGCCGGCCGCGCGCCACGAACTGATCGCCGAGGGCGATATACTCGCTTGGGATCGCATCGATGTAGCCGGCGACGCAGTCGACACCCTCGTCGAAGGCGCGAAGCGTGGCGGCAAACCATGTCGGCGACACCCGGCTGTCGGCATCGGTGGTCATGATGAGGCCGTGCAGCGGAGCCGCCTCGGCAAGCCGGATTGCAGCCAGGTCCATCGCGCGCTTGCGCGCCCACCCGGCATTTCGCTGCCCCTCGGGCAGATCCTCTTCGACCACCACGACCGGGTGCGGGATCGAACGCGCCGCCTGCCGGGCGATTGCGGCGGTGTCGTCGGTGCAGCTGTTGGCGAAGACGAGGATCTCCAGGCTGCCCCGTGCGATCGGGGCTCCCTCTTCGTCCCGCTGCATGGCCAGGGCCGCAAGACAGCCGGCGATTTCGGATGCTTCGTTCTGGGCAGGGATGGCGACGACCGAGAGCCGCGTTTGCGAAAGAAGAGATAGTTTCATCGGTAATCCGCAATCGCCTTTGATGCCGCGCCCCCTCCTCAATCATCAGGGGACTGCTGGGTTCCGCGAGCGTCGCGCTGCCATCGGCCGCACCGTCGGGCAGAACGTCCTCCGTCATTGTGGTAAGCAGGCGAATCCGTTGTCGGCAGGACAGCGGCGATCATGACCTCCGTCGGTCCGCCGAACGCCTGCCGGACCCCGCTTTCAAGACGAGATGAGACCCGCGTGATTCCCTGGAAGCTGATCGACACCGCAGACGTGCCCGGCGGCGGCGAGCCGCTGCGGTTGATGCAGCGTGGCAAGGAGTTCAGCATCAAGCTCGGCCAGAACGAGCTGATGAGCAGTCGCCTCTACGGCTCGGAAGAAGCGCTGGCGACCCTGAGCTGCGCCCGCCTCAAGGACCGCCCCGCCCCGACTCTGCTGATCGGCGGCCTCGGCATGGGCTTTACCCTGCGCGCGGCCCTGAAGGTGCTGGGGCCGCAGGCGCGCGTCACCGTCGCCGAGCTGGTGCCGGCCGTGATCGCCTGGGCGCGCGGGCCGATGGCCGAACTCTCCGGCGACAGCCTGGCCGATCCGCGCGTCGAGATCCGCGAGGGCGACGTGGTGCGGCTGATCACGGCCGCGCGCGGCAGCTATGATGCGATCCTGCTCGACGTTGACAACGGCCCGCAGGGACTGACCCGGGAGTCCAACGACGCGCTCTACGATCCCTCCGGCCTGCGCGCCGCCTTCACCGCGCTGCGCCCCGGCGGCCTGCTGGCCGTGTGGTCCTCCCACCCCGACGACCGCTTCGCGCCGCGGCTGCGCAAGGCCGGCTTCACCGCCGAGGAGATCAAGATCCGCGCCACCGGCCGCGGCGGTGGCGGCGCGCGTCACGTGATCTGGATCGCGACGCGGCCGGCCTGACCGGCCGGCATCTCGGTCCGGCATGCAGGCTCTTCCCGGAGAACCCCGACCACTGAACCGTCCCGCAACATCTGCCGCTACTTCCGACTGATCGGCCGCTATCTCAGATTGCTTTCTCCATCCCACGCACTACCCTCTCCGCTTTCAATCATGAATTTCGAGCGGGGGCGTATTCATGGCGAGTCCGAAGATCATCATCCTGTCGGATGGCACCGGCAACGCCGCCTCGAGCGTGTGGCGCACCAATGTCTGGCGCATGTTTCAGGCGCTGGACCTGCAAGGCAACACCCAGGCCGCCAAATATGACGACGGCGTCGGCACCTCCTCCTTCGTCCCGCTGGCGATCCTCGGCGGCGTCTTCGGCTTCGGCCTCAAGCGCAATATCCTGGACACCTACAAGTTCATCTGCCGCAACTACGATCACGACAACGGCTCGAAGATCTATCTGTTCGGCTTCAGCCGCGGCGCCTTCACGGTCCGTGTTCTCGCGGCGTTGATTCTCGATCAGGGGCTGGTCGTGGCCGGCACCGAAGCGGAATTGCATGACGGCGCGGCCAAGACGTACCGGGCCTATCGGGCCAAGGGATATCATTCGGTGTGGCGGATCGAGGTGCCGTTCCGCGCCTTGCGCGACCATGTGCTCACGCCGCTGATGGACCGCATCCGCGGCAGGAAGCCGTACGCTCGCATCGCGCGAAAGGACATTCCGTCGATCGAATTCATTGGCGTCTGGGACACCGTCGCGGCCTATGGACTTCCCATCGACGAGATGACGCGGGGCATCTCCAGCTGGGTCTGGCCGCTCGAGCTTCCGAACCGCGTTCTCAACCCGCGCGTCAACTGCGCGCGCCACGCACTCGCGCTGGACGATGAGAGAACCACGTTCCATCCGGTGCTCTGGACCGAAGAGGGAGAGACCAAGCCGGACGATCCCAAGACGATCGACGACGAACGGCTGGTGCAGGTCTGGTTCGTCGGCATGCACGCCAATGTTGGCGGCGGCTATCCGGACGATTCGGTCTCCTATGTGCCGCTGACCTGGCTCGTGGACGAGGCGGGCAAGCGCGGCCTGATCTTCAAATCCGCGCCGGTGGCCGATCCGGATTCGATCAAGTCGATCGTCACCTCGCAGGACAAGGACGGGCGCCTCTACGATTCGCGCGCCGGGCTCGGCTCGTACTATCGCTATGGCCCGCGCAAGGTGTCGGATCTGTGCAACGATCCGGCGGTGGGCGTCCACGTCGGCGTGGCCAAGATTCACGAGAGCGTTTTCGACCGCATCGACAGCGGCTGCAATGCCTACGCTCCCATCGGGCTGCCCGCCAACTACCTCATCGTGCGGCGAAGCGGCGCGCTGACGCCGCTCGGTCCGACGAGCTTCGAGACTCCGGACGGAGCAGCCGCACGCTTCGCGGCCCAGGAGAAGCTGTGGAATTTCGTCTGGATGCGGCGGCTGCTCTACTTTGCGACCCTGGCCGCCTCCCTCCACCTCGCGGCGTTCTGGCTGTTTCACGACCTCAATCGCGCACACGAATACGAGTCCCCCATCCGGATGGTCTCCGAAGCGGTCCGCCTGGTCGAATCGTTCCTGCCGCAATCGCTGCATTGGTGGACGGACTGGTACGCGGCCAATCCCGAATGGTTCGCCGGCGGCATCATCGCCGTGGCGCTGCTGATGCTCCTCGGCTCGATGCTCAGCGCCCGCATCAGCGACGCCATGCGCGTGATCTGGCGCGAACGTGCCTCACCGCCGGTTCTGTCCGGTCCCCTGCACCGCGCCATCTATGCCTTTCGAAACCATCCCGCCTATCTGTTCGTCATCAAGACCGGCAAACGGCACGTCCTGCCCGTCTTCCTTGCGCTGTTGACCGTATGGTTCGCCGCCACGCTGACGAGCCACTTCCTGTTCAACGCCGCAGACTCCACGGGCGCCTTCTGCCATGGCACACCGCGGCAGGAGCTCGTTGCCGTCGACAAAGGCATTCCGCAGGACGCCAAGGAGTTCTCGACGAACGCCATCTGCGCTCCCACCGGATTGAGTGTCCGCTCCGGTTTCAGGTACGAGATCATCGTCACGATGAGCGAGCCATGGGACGATGCCGGGCATCCGGTCACGCCGGCCGGATATCGCACATCCACAGTTCAGGGTTCTGCACGCTTGAAGTTCTATGCCGCCATCCTGCTGCGCCGCGTTCTCTTCCGCCCCTGGTATCGCCTGATCGCCCGGATCGGAGAGACCGGCGTCGACGAGTATTTTCTCGATCCTATTCCGGTCCCCAGCACGACGCCGCAAGCCTACAAGGCGACGTTCAAGGCCAGTCGAGGCGGCGAACTGTTCCTCTATGTCAACGACGCGGTGATCGGCCTGCCCTGGGTGTACGACGCCTTCTATCCGAACAACGCCGGCAAGGCGAAGGTGACCGTGAAGCTGCTGTAGCGCTGCTGGGCCAGCCGAAACCGCTCTCTTCTCCTGCGCCATTGGACGAGACCTGCCGACATGACCGTCGATCTCTTGAAGGACACCAAGACCTATCCGCGGATGACGCGCTGGTTCAATCCGCTGCTGCTGATCAAGCTGCTCAACAACGTCGTCACGTCGGCGATGTTCGGGCAGTATGCCGACCGGCGGCTGATGGTCGCCGCGCTGGACACGGTGACGTCAGACGAGCACATGACGCGCGCGACGGCGTTCGCCCGGAGCCAAAGCCCTGCGACGAAGGGGCCGGTCTGGATCGACTTCGTCGCCGATCTCGGCGACGGTTTTGACAGCACCTATGCGGTCGCCTGCCTGCTCGCCCGCGAGACGCTGGAGCTTGACGGCCAAGCCCTGCCACGCGGCGAGATGCTGATCATGGGCGGCGACGAAGTCTACCCGCTCGCTAATGCGCAGACCTACAGGAATCAGTTGCGACGGCCGTATCAATGGGCCTCTCCCGATCACGACAAGACGGATGATGGCGGAGTGCCGCTGTTCGCGATTCCCGGCAACCATGACTGGTATGACGGGCTGGTGCAGTTCCTCGCCTATTTCACCCGGCCGGCGCCGACCCATTTCGGCTCGTGGCGGACGCAGCAGAAGCGCAGCTATTTCGCGATCCAGCTCACCGAAAGCTGGTGGCTGTGGGGAATGGATATCCAGCTCGCCGAGAACATGGACCAGCCGCAGGCGGACTACTTCAAGCTCGTCGCCCAGTCGGACCAGCTCAAGCCGGGGTCGAAGATCATCCTCTGCACCGCGGAGCCCGGCTGGCTCTATACCGACACCAACATGAGATCGTGGGAGATCGTCGACTACGTCCTCGGCATCGCGAAGAAGGCGGACAACGCCCTGACGATCCCCTTGCTGCTGTCCGGCGACACCCATCACTACAGCCGCTACCAGGCCGAGGACGGCACGCAGTTCGTGACCTCGGGCGGCGGTGGCGCCTTCCTGCACCCGACCCACCAATTGGAGAAGACCGTCAGCGTGCGCTGGACCGGCACGAAGCTGCCGCTGACGCTCGCCGACAAGGAGGGCGGCAGGGAGCCCGCGGCCTACCCTTCGATGCCAATCAGCCGCGAATTGCTCTGGCGCAATCTGTGGTTCGCGGTCACGAACTGGGATTTCTCGATCTTCATGGGGCTGGTGTATTTCGTCGTCGGCGTCCTGGTCGGCCTGCGCAACGAGCCCGACATTGCCATCCTCGTGGCGGTGGCGTTCGGCGCCGGCATCATCGGCTATACCACCCGGCAGGAGCACGTCTCGCTCACCGACATCTTCAACAAATGGCGACGCCGTCACATCAGGACGGAGTTCGACGACATCGATCGCGAAAACGTGCCGATCCAGTTCAAGAAGGCGCTGGTCGTCATCGGCACCAGCGTGATTCACACGGCCGCCCATGTCTGCACGGCGCTCGGCGCCGCCACCGTCTTCAGCCAGATGAACGGCGACCCCTTCCCCGCCGGCCATCCCTGGTACAGCGTCTGGACCTGGCTCGGCCGGCTCGCGTTGGAGATGGGCGCGGTCGGCTTCGTGCTCGGCAGCACCTATTTCGGCCTCAACATGCTGATCACCTGCCGCTGGCTGCGCATGAACCGCAACGACGCTTTCAGCGCGCTGCGCATTGGCCACTACAACAATTTCCTGCGGCTGCGCATCGAAGGCGACGATGTCCAGGTCCACGCCATCGGCCTCGACCGCGTGCCTGACCGCCACGAGTGGCGGGAGAACCTGCAATACCGGGAAGGCCAGCCGCAGCAGCCCCGCTTCGCCCCCGCGACACCGTTGGCGCCGCACCTCATCGAGACGTTCGTCGTCTCCGGCAAAGCGGGTCCAGCCGCACGTCCGACCTAACGATTGGCGTCCGATGACGATCGCGACGACCCCCGCCGCGCCGGCTTGCGATCCTCGGCGCAGCCGAAGCCGCACTCCTTGGTTCTGGAAAAGCCCGGTGCATCCTTGACGTCGGCGTAGAAGATCCAGCCCGTCATGCCGTTGGCGCATCTGAGCTGGAGCCACTCGTGGTCGTCGTCCTCCGGGCGGGCGGCCGGCTCGCCAGCGACCTCCGTCGACGCGTCGAAGATGTCCTGATAGCCCTGATAGACCTCGGTGCCGATGCGCATCAGGAAGAAGCCTTCCGCTCCCGGACCGACCGCAGACCACCGGTCGCCGGCCTTCAATGTAACCTTGACCTCCTCGCCCTTCGGCCATCTCGGCAGCTCGGACGAGTAATCGCGTGTGAGTTGATACGTCCTGATCCGGCTGAACGTCACGAAGCGCAAGCGGTCCGCTTTGACCCGTTTGGTATTCCAGGGATGATAGGTCGCGCCTCTCCTGAGCAGGCAGGAAACTGATTTCGGCGCGCCGATCTCGGGCTCCGTTCGGACGGCGAGCGTGATGTCCTTGTCCACGGTGAACCCGTCCGGCCATTCGCGGCCCCAAAAGTCGTTCTTGAACCACACAGCCGGATCGTAGGTAGCCGGACCAGCGCGACCGGTCTGCGCCAGATCCGGCGGCGTCGCCGGCGCGACGGCCGGCCGCTCGACACCTTGCGCGCTGGCGAGGCATCCGCCGAGGGCGGCGGCCAGACCGAATGTCGGCACGGATGCCAGCAGCCTGGCGACCTTGTTCATCATGCCTCCTCACCTCCGCGCCCTCATCGCTCAACACCTACGATGCGTCCTCCGACTGGTCGAGGCCGCCGGCGTTGCCCTAACAATGGCGCGCCGCCTCCCGCGAAGGCCGTCCCAGGTTTCATCGTCATCGACGGCGCACATCGTCCTCATCACCTGACGCGCGCTGGCGTCCATCGCGGCGGACAGTGCATCGCATCAACACGCAGCTTCTCCGGCTAGCCGGAACTGCCGCCGCGCGAGCGAGTTGCTCAGCCGCTGAGAGGACACCGTGATGGCATTGGCATCGCGTCGTCCTGACTTCGAGCATGCATCTATCAGATAGACGGAGGCGACAATGAAAGCATCCCTTCTTCTTGCTGGCGCTGTGATCGTCGGATCCATCGCTCCGGCGCTTGCTGACGAGTACTACGTGGTGCAGGGACCGAGCCATCGCTGCACCATCACCACCACCCGCCCCGCGGATCGCGAGGTGGTCACGCAGATCGGCCCGATGGCGTTTACGAGCCGCGTAGAGGCCGAGGATCGCATCAGGCAGACCAAGGTCTGCGAGGATGCAGGGACGGTCGGAAGCACCGGCACCAGCACCACCACGATCATCCGCGAGAAGTAGCCGGCGCCAGACGTTCAGGCGGGACGCCGCCAAGGCCCGGGGGCCGTGCTCATCGCAATGGGCGCGGCCCTTCGCTCGACCGCTCCAGTGAGGTCGCGATCCCCGCGCGACGGCGCGGCCGCGATGGTTCCTCCTGCCATCCGCTCGCAGCAACGGGCGTTGCGTTCCACCCCTGTCTTGAGTACCCCATCGTTTCGCCGGGATCAGGACAACATGCCCTCACAATCCATCACGCTCGCCATCGGCAGCCTCGTTGTCGGGACGATCGTCCTGGGCCTCAAATATCTGGCCTACTGGATCACCGGCTCGGTCGCGCTCTATTCCGATGCGGTGGAGAGCATCGTGAACGTCGTGACGGCGGCGGTCGCGCTGCTGGCGGTGCGGATCTCCGCCAAGCCCGCCGACGCCAACCATCCGTTCGGTCACCACAAGGTCGAATATTTCAGCGCGGTCATCGAAGGCGTCATGATCGTCGTCGCGGCGCTGCTCATCATCCACGAGGCCTACGGCAATTTCCTCAACCCGCGGCCGTTCTCGGCGCCGCTCGAAGGCCTCGTCGTGAACGGAGGGGCGAGCGCGCTCAATGCCGTCTGGTGCTGGATGCTGATCAGCCGCGGCAAGCGGCTGCGGTCGCCGGCGCTGGTCGCGGACGGACGGCATCTGCTGACGGATGTCATTTCCTCCGGCGGCGTCGTGATCGGCCTGGGCCTCGCGGTGATACTGCAGCTGCCCGTGCTCGATCCGGCGCTGGCGCTGCTGGTCGCCGTCAACATCCTGTGGTCGGGCTGGCAGGTGCTGAAGGAATCGACCAGCGGGCTGATGGACGAGGCCGTGCCGGAGGCGACGCTGGCGCGCATCCGCCAGATCATCGGCCTGCATGCCGGCGGCGCGCTCGAGGCTCATGACGTGCGGACACGCCATGCCGGCAAGCTGACCTTCATCGAGTTTCATCTCGTCGTGCCCGGCGAGATGTCCGTCCGTCAGGCACACGACATCTGCGACCGGATCGAAGCCGCGCTACGCGAGGACGACGAGCATAGCTGGATCACCATCCACGTCGAGCCGGAGGACAAGGCCAAGCATTCAGGTGTCGTGGTGCTGTGACGCCGCTCCCTCATGTGCCGTTGGCTATCGGGGCCCGGCGATCGTTTTCGTCCTGGGAAGGAACGAAGCCCTGCCACCCGCCCGCGTCGGTGCCGCAGTCCCGAGCCGCACCGGCTGCCAACCTTGCGACAGCTGTGGCGCGGCGTCGCCACTCGTGCAACTTGTTGCGGCAGCGCCCCTTTTTGCCCATTTTCCGATTGACGGCAACACGAGGCGCTGAAATGGTGCGCCGGTTTTTGAGAGCCTGCCGGGCCGGATAGGCCGCTGTGCCGCATGCCGCGCAGCCAAGAGCGGGCCATGCGGGACGTCGCAAGACATTGGGGGAGGATTGCGTTGCAAGCGTTGCTGAAATTGAGCCGCGGGATCGATGCGTTCACGAGCTGGACCGGCAAGCGGCTCGCGTGGCTGATCCTGCTGGCGGTGATCATCTCGACCGTCAACGCCATTGTCCGCAAGACACTCGATACCTCGTCCAACTCATGGCTCGAGCTGCAATGGGTGCTGTTCGCGGCGGTTTTCCTGCTGTGCTCGCCCTGGACCCTGCTCGACAACGAGCACATCCGCATCGACATCGTGAACGCCATGCTGCCGAAATGGCTGCGTGACACCATCGACGTCGTCGGTCACGTGCTGTTCCTGATCCCGCTCTGCATCGTGATGATCATCACCAGCGTGCCGTTCTTCCTGCGCTCGGTCGAGATCAACGAGCAGTCCAGCAATGCCGGCGGCCTGCCGCAATGGCCGGCGAAATCGCTGATCATGATCGGGTTCGTCTTCCTGCTCGTGCAGGCCATCTCCGAGCTGATCAAGCGCATCGCGGTGATGCGCGGACTCATCCCAGATCCCCACGCTTCGAAGTCCCACGGGATCGAGGCCGAGGTCGAGCACCTCGTCGAAGCGATCGAAAAGAAATAAACGGCGGGCTGGGGGGATACTTCAATGACTGCGTTTCTGATCGCCAATATGGCGCCGATCATGTTCGGCTCGCTGGTCGTCATGCTGCTGCTCGGCTATCCGGCGGCATTCTCGCTCGGCGCCGTCGGGCTGTTCTATGCCCTCGTCGGCATCGAGCTCGGTGAATTCCGACCGGACTTCCTGCAGGCGCTCCCCGAACGCGTCTACGGCGTGATGAACAACGACACGCTGCTGGCGATTCCGTTCTTCACCTTCATGGGCCTGATCCTGGAACGATCCGGCATGGCCGAGGACCTGCTCGACACCATCGGGCAGCTGTTCGGCACCATCCGGGGCGGCCTCGCTTATGCGGTCATCTTCGTCGGCGCGCTGCTCGCCGCCACCACCGGTGTCGTCGCGGCCTCCGTGATCTCGATGGGCCTGATCTCGCTGCCGATCATGCTGCGCTACGGCTATGACCGCCGCCTCGCCTCGGGCGTCATCGCCGCCTCCGGCACGCTGGCGCAGATCATTCCGCCGTCGCTGGTGCTGATCGTGATGGCCGACCAGCTCGGCAAGTCGGTCGGCGACATGTATGAGGGCGCCTTCATTCCCGGCCTCGTGCTGTCAGCGCTGTACGCCGGCTACGCCTTCCTGGTCAGCATGATCTTCCCGAAGGCCGCGCCGGGCCTGCCGCCCGAGGCGATCGGCTTCCGCGAGGATTCCGGCAGCCGCGGCCTCGGCTCGCTCGGCGTACTGTTCCTGGCGTCCTGCGTGTTCGGCTGGTACGTGATGCGCGGCTCCACGTATCACGGCGCGGATTTCGTCGTGCTCTGCATGTTCTCCGGCATCGTGTTCGCCTTCGCGGTCGCGGTGGTGAATTGGGTGCTCGAGCGCACCACAGGATACCGCTTCCTGTCGCGCATGGCGCAGCAGACCACCTTCGTGATGGTGCCGCCGCTGTTCCTGATCTTCCTAGTGCTCGGCACGATCTTCATCGGCCTGGCAACGCCGACCGAAGGCGGTGCCATGGGCGCGGCCGGCGCGATCATCCTCGGCGCGATCAAGCGGCGGCTGAGCTTCGACCTGGTCCGCCAGGCGGTCGAGTCCACCGCCAAGCTGTCGGCCTTCGTGGTCTTCATTCTGGTCGGCGCGCGCGTGTTCTCGCTGACTTTCTACGGCGTCAACGGCCACGTCTGGGTCGAGCACCTCCTGACCTCCCTGCCCGGCGGCCAGATCGGCTTCCTGATCTTCGTCAACGCCTTCGTGTTCGTGCTGGCCTTCTTCCTCGACTTCTTCGAGCTGGCCTTCATCATCATCCCGCTGCTCGGACCCGCGGCCGAGAAGCTCGGCATCGACCTGATCTGGTTCGGCGTCATCCTCGGCGTCAACATGCAGACCTCGTTCATGCATCCGCCGTTCGGCTTCGCGCTGTTCTACCTGCGCTCGGTGGCGCCGAAGGACTCCTATCTCGACCGCGTCACCGGCAAGCGGATGGAGCCGGTCACGACGGGCCAGATCTACTGGGGCGCGGTGCCGTTCGTGGTGATCCAGCTGATCATGGTGATGCTGGTGATCATCTTCCCGTCGATGGTCATGCACTACAAGGGCACGGCTTCGACCGTCGATCCGAACTCGATCAAGATCGACATCCCGCAGATCGACGCGCCGCCGCTCGACTTCGGCCCGCCGAAATTCGACTCCGATCCGCCGAAGCAGTGATGCGGCGCTCGCGCGAGACAACGAAAAACCCCGGCGCAACGCGCCGGGGTTTTTGTTTTGCGTCAAGGCCCCGAAGGCCAATGCGTCAGGCCAGCGGATTGCGCGCCATGAAGGCGTCGTAGCCGATCTCGGCGACCTGGAACCAGGAGTAGCCATTGCCCGCGAACGCCGACAGCGATTCGTAGGTCTTCTTGAAATCGGGGTTGCTGGCCGCGACCTCGCCGTGCAGTTCGCGCGCCGCCTTGATGCAAGCCTGCATGATCTCCGGCGAGAAGGCATGCAGCTTGGCGCCGGCCGCGAGCAGCCGGCGCAGCGCCGGGGGATTGCCCTGGTCGTACTTCGCCATCATCCAGTTGTTGGCGTAGTGGCCGGCGTGCTCGAGGATCTTCTGATAGTGCTTGGGCAGCGCATTCCAGCGGTCCTGATTGACGAAGGAGAGCAGCATCGGCCCGCCTTCCCACCAGCCCGGATAGTAGTAGTGCGGCGCGACCTTGACGAAGCCGAGCTTCTCGTCGTCGTACGGCCCGACCCACTCAGCGGCATCGATGGTGCCCTTCTCCAGCGCCGGGTAGATGTCGCCGCCAGCGATCTGCTGCGGCACCGCGCCGAGCTTCTGCAGCACGCGTCCGGCGAAGCCGCCGACGCGGAATTTCAGGCCCTTCAGATCATTGACGCCGGTGAGCTCCTTGCGGAACCAGCCGCCCATCTGACAGCCGGTGTTGCCGGCGAGCAGCGAGACCACATTGTACTTCGCATAGAACTCGTTGAGGATTTCGCGGCCTCCGCCCATCATGTACCAGGCTTGGTTGATGCGCATGTTCGGTCCGAACGGCACCGACGAGCCGAAGGTGAAGGTCGGATCCTTGCCGAAATAATAGTAGGACGCGGTGTGGCCGATCTCGACGGTGCCGTTCTGCACGGCGTCGAGAACCTGGAGGCCGGGCACGATTTCGCCGGCGGCGAAGGGCTGGATCTGGAATTTGTTGTCGGTGGCCTCACCGACCACCTTGGCCATGATCTCGGCGCCGCCATACAGGGTGTCGAGCGATTTCGGCCAGCTCGTCGGCATGCGCCATTTCAGCTCCGGCATGGACTGCGCAATGGCCGGCGCCGCGATCGCCGCCGCACCGGCCGCGCCGAGCCCGGTGACCTTGATGAAGTCTCTCCGCTTCATGATTTTCCCTCCCTAGGGTGATGTTTGTTCGTTCTCCGAGCCGCCTTCTTTGTGAGGCTTCAGTTCCAGTGTGGATCAAAGTGCGTCAGAGTGCCATTGCGAAACGTTGTCGCAACGCAATGCAAAAAGCCCGGCCTCTTGCGAGGCCGGGCTTGATGTCGATCCGCCGATCTGACGTTTGCGATCAGCCGCGGGTGCGCGAGCGGATCATGAAGCTGTCGTAGGTGTACTCGGCCACCTGCCACCACAGATATTCATCCGAGCGGTAGGCCTGCATCGCGTCGATCACCTTCTTGAAGTCGGCGTTCTTGGCCGAGATCTCGCCCCACAGCTCATTGGTCGCCTTGAGGCAGGCCTCGAGCACTTCGTTGGTGAACGGACGAAGCTGGGTGCCGCCAGCAACGAGGCGCTTCAGTGCCGCCGGGTTCACCTGATCGTAGCGCGCGGCCATCCAGGTGTTGGCGTTGACCGTCGCGTTGGTGAGGATCGACTGGTAGTGCTTCGGCAACTCGTTCCACTTGTCGAGATTGGCGAAGGCGTGAACGGTCGGACCGCCTTCCCAGAAGCCCGGGTAGTAGTAGTACTTCGCCACCTTCTGGAAGCCGAGCTTCTCGTCGTCATACGGGCCGACCCACTCGGCGGCGTCGATGGTGCCCTTTTCCAGCGACGGATAGATGTCGCCGCCCGCGAGCTGCTGCGGCACGACGCCGAGCTTCTGCAGGACCTGGCCGGCGATGCCGCCGATACGGAATTTCAAGCCCGACAGATCGGCGACGGTCTTGATCTCCTTGCGGAACCAGCCGCCCATCTGGGTGCCGGTGTTGCCGCAGGGGAAGCCGATGACGTTGGACTTCTTGTAGAACTCGTTGGCGAGCTCGTTGCCGCCGCCCTGGTAGAGCCAGGAGTTCTGCTGCCGGGCGTTGAGGCCGAACGGCACCGAGGCGAAGATCGCGAAGGTCGGGTCCTTGCCGACGTAGTAGTAAGACACCGTGTGGCACATCTCGACGGTGTTCTTGGAGGTCGCGTCGAGCGCCTGCAGGCCGGGCACCAGCTCACCGGCCTGGAAGACCTGGATCTGGAACTTGTTGTCGGTCATCTCGGCGACCTGCTTCGCCATGTACTCGGCGCCGCCATAGATCGTGTCGAGCGACTTCGGGAAGCTCGAGGTCAACCGCCACTTGATCTCAGGCATCGACTGCGCAATCGCAGGCGAGGCCACCGCGGCCGACGCCGCGGCACCCGCAGCCGAAACCTTCAGAAAATCACGACGCTTCATATTAAGGCATCTCCTTGTTGGGGGCGTTTCCCGTTGAAAACTTTATCCGCCGACGCGATTGGCCGCGTCAGGTCGAAGGCGATCCGCGGCGGGCTTAGCACGGAACCGGTTAAGCGAAAACGCGACGTTGGGATGACGAACAGCCGAATGGTCGCACGCAAATTGCTGCAGCGCATCAAGCCGCAGCGATGGCGCCCTTGAGCTGATCGCGGACGGCGGACGCGATGGTCCGGTAGATCGCGGCGTGAGGTCCGTTCGGCTCGCTCTCGACGACCGGATTGCCGGCATCCGAGGTCGAGCGGATGTCCATGTGCAGCGGGATCTCGCCGAGGAACGGCACGCCGAGACGCTCGGCCTCGTGGCGCGCGCCGCCATGGCCGAAGATATCGGAACGCGTGCCGCATTGCGGGCACTGGAAGTAGCTCATGTTCTCGATGATGCCGAGCACGGGGACATTCACCTTGCGGAACATCGCAAGCCCGCGGCGCGCGTCGATCAGCGACAGGTCCTGGGGCGTCGAGACGATCACGGCGCCCTTCAACGGCACGTTCTGCGCCAGCGTGAGCTGGGCATCGCCGGTGCCGGGCGGCATGTCGACGACGAGGACGTCGAGCGTGCCCCAGGCGACGTCGCGCAGCATCTGGTTGATCGCCGACATCACCATCGGCCCGCGCCAGACCAGCGCCGAGTCCTCCTCGACCAGGAAGCCGATCGACATGATCGACAGGCCGAAGCGCGTCAGCGGGATCATCTTCTTCTCGGGCGTGAGCTGCGGCTTCTCCTGCAGGCCCGTCAGGCGCGGCACCGAGGGCCCGTAGATGTCGGCATCGAGCAGCCCGACCTTGAGGCCGAGATCGCGCAAGCCCAGCGCCAGATTGATCGCGGTGGTCGACTTGCCGACGCCGCCCTTGCCCGAGGCCACGGCGATGACGGCGGCGATGCCGGGAATCGGCGCCTGCCGGGACATCGGCGAATCGGAAGGATGCTGGTGCTGATGCGGGCGATGCGCCGAGACCGGCTGCACGCCGCCCTGCCGCGGCGCGGGGGCCGGCGCAGCGCCGGCCTTGCGCTCGGCCGTCAGCGCGATCATCGCCATGGTCACGCCGGGAATGGCGCGCACGGCGGCCTCGGCCTGCGCACGGGTGGTCTCCCAGGCGCGGGCTTCGCTGGCCTCGACATTGATTGAGAAGAACACCTTGCCGTCATTGGCGGTGATCGGCGACAGCACGCCGGAATCGGGCAGCGCTACGCCGCGCGGCGAGCGGACCCGCTTGAGTGCCTCGACAACCTGCTCTTGCGTCACGCTCACGGCGCGTCTCCTGAATAAGTTCAGAACGCGCCACATCATCGCGTCCTATCGTCTTGGCCGGACGCGATCTTCCGCACGAGCGAAAGGGATCGCTCCAGCCTTCTGTTGCGCTGCTTCATAAGCCCGGCCGGCTCAAAACGCCACCATGGTTCCGATATCCGCAGCGGTCTCGTCAGGCGCATCTTCGGCCTGCTCTTTCGCTGCCTCGTAATTGAGCTCGATCATCACGCCGTTGGGGTCGCGGACGAAGATCTGCCACAGCTCGCCGCCCGGCACCTGCCGCGCCTCGAACGGCATGGCCTTGGCCGCAAGCCGGGCCTTCATCCCCGCAAAGCCGCGGCTGACGAAGGCGACGTGATGGACGACGCCGGAGTCCGGCTTCTGGGCCTCCGATGTCGGCGAGATATCGACGAGATGCACCACGGGGCGGCCCTCGCTGTACATCCAGGCGCCGGGAAAGGCGAAGTTCGGCCGGGCGCCGTTCTCCAGCCCGAGCACGTCTTCATAGAAGCGCACCGTCTCCTGGAGGTTGCGGGTCCGGATGTTGAAATGATCGAGCACGCCGACGCTGACGCCCATGCGAGACACTCCCTGGCTGGTTGATATCTTCGGATTTCGTTGCCCGATGACGGCTTTGCAAGCCGTCATGATGATGCCTCTTTAGCACGGCCGCGCGCTTTCGCATCCGTCACGAAGCCGTTGCCCCTGCCCGACAAGCCGTTATGGTGCGGCGTCCAGCAGGCCGCCGCGATCCGCGCCGGATGCTGATGTGTTCCTTCCAAGAACAGCCCGGCCCGTTCAAGGCCGTCGGCAGAACCCCAAGGTCAAGGTAGCTCACATGGCTAAAGTCGCTTTCATCGGTCTCGGCGTCATGGGTTTCCCCATGGCGGGACATCTCGTGAAGAAGGGTGGTCACGAGGTCACGGTCTACAACCGCACCGCGGCCAAGGCGAAGGAATGGGCCGACAAGTTCGGCGGCAAGACCGCCGCGACGCCGAAGCAGGCCGCCGAGGGCCAGGATTTCGTGATGTGCTGCGTCGGCAACGACAACGACCTGCGCTCGGTCACCATCGGCCCGGATGGCGCCTTCGCTGGCATGACCAAGGGCGCGACCTTCGTCGACCACACCACCGCGTCGGCTGAAGTGGCACGTGAACTCGACGCCGCAGCCACCAAGGCCGGCTTCAAATTCATCGACGCACCAGTCTCCGGCGGTCAGGCGGGCGCTGAGAACGGTGTGCTGACCGTGATGTGCGGCGGCACGGCCGACGCCTATGCCGGCGCCGAGCCGGTCATCGCCGCCTATGCCCGCATGTGCAAGCTGCTGGGACCGGCCGGCTCCGGCCAGCTGACCAAGATGGTCAACCAGATCTGCATCGCCGGCCTCGTGCAGGGCCTGTCCGAAGGCATCCATTTCGCCAAGAAGTCGGGCCTCGATGTTCCCGCCGTGATCGAGACCATCTCCAAGGGCGCCGCCCAGTCCTGGCAGATGGAGAACCGCTACAAGACCATGAACGACGGCAAATATGACTTTGGTTTTGCGGTGGAATGGATGCGCAAGGACCTGTCGATCTGCCTGTCCGAAGCCCGCCGCAACGGCGCCCATCTGCCGGTGACCGCGCTGGTCGATCAGTTCTACTCCGAGGTCGAGAAGCTCGGCGGCAAGCGCTGGGACACGTCGAGCCTGCTGGCCCGGCTGGAGAAGTAAACCGTCGTCGCGACGGCCCTCCCTGTCGCCGCCGCTTCGGGCGGCGGCAGGATCATCGCTGCCCGCCACGATCTCCGGCATCGCCGATCCCGCGCGCGACCTGTCCGCGCGCTTCCCGCCAGTGTCGCGTGATTGCACGCCCCACAACGCGCTGATACCTGTTCCAATCGCTAGCCGTTCGCATGTGTTGCCAGATCGAGACACGCCGCAGCAGAATGCCAAATATGTAATGTTATAACATTACATATTGGCGGAGTTGGGCTAACGCTTGGACTGTCATCGTGAACGCAAGGGGACGCGGCGTCCGGGACGATCGGGAGCCGCGATGGGAATCGACATGAGCGTGCGGAGTTTGTGGGGATCAGTATCGTTGGCGGCACTGGTGGCGGCGGGCTGCTCCGCGACCACTAGCGCCGGCGCGCAGCAGGCGTTCGAGCCGGGTCGCAGGGCAGCGGCCGACACGGTGCTGCCGGACGTCACCGTTGACGCTCCCCGACAGCGGCCGACCGCCGGCCGGACCCCGTCGCCGGCGAGGAACACCGCTCCAGCGGCACGCCGGGCGGCATCCCGGCGCGTCACGGCGCCGTCGCAGGCTACCCAACCGACCGTCCCCTCCTCCGCCACGGCGGTGGCGACGCCGCTCAACGGCAATGCACCGGCCGCCGCCGGCAGCCGCCTCGGTCTCACCGCGCGCGAGGTGCCGGCGACCGTCGAAGTGGTTGGCGCCGAGACGCTGCGCGAGCAGGGCTACCACACGACGGTGGACGCGGTGAGAGGCGCCACCGGCGTCAGCGCGGGCGATGCGCCGAATGATGTCGGCTTCGCGATGCGCGGCTTCCAGGGCAACCAGATCAGCGTCCTCTACAACGGCATCAATATCGGACCGACCGGCTTCACCGCGCTGACGATGGAGACGTACAATCTCGACCGCGTCGAGTTCCTCAAGGGCCCCTCCTCGCTGATCTCGGGCCAGGGCGCGGTCGGCGGCACCATCAACTTCGTGACCAAGGCGCCGCACACCGGCCCGGTGCAGAACGAGGCGTTCGTCGGCTTCGACCAGCGCGGCACGTTCCGCAGCGGCTTCGGCTCCGGCGGCAGCACGACCGTCCCGGGGCTCGATTATCGTTTCGACATCAGCCGGACCAGGGAAGTCGGCTTCATCGACGACACCGAGTTCAAGAACGTCCACGTTTCCGGCCAGCTGAACTATCGCCTGTCGGACAGCTTCAGGACGTTCGTCGCGGCCGAGTTCAAGGACTACAAGGCCAAGCCCTATGAGGGCACGCCGCTGGTACCGGCGGCCGACAGCGGCACCAATGCGATCGCCGGCATCGTCTCGGGCAGCAAGATATCCGCCTACAACAGCAGCAATCTCGACTCCGTGACGATCGACCGCCGCACGCTGTCGACCAATTACAATGTGGTCGACGGCCACAAGACGATCAAGGAGTCGTGGGTCCGCAGCGGCTTCGAATGGGACCTGAACAATGCCGTCATCTTGAGGAGCCAGATCTACAACTACAATGCCAGCCGCGACTGGTACAATAACGAGATCTCGGCCTACAACTCGCTCACCAAACAAGTCGATCGCGAGCGCTTCTTCGTCCACCACAATCACAACATCGTCGGCAACATCACTGACGTCACCTGGAACGGCAGCATCTTCGGTCTTGACAACCGCCTGGTCGGCTCGGTCGAGAGCTCCCATACCGACTTCACGCGCCCCGGCGCGGCAAACTTTCCCGGCGAGCCCGTTCCGCTGGTCGGCTTCGACCGCGGCACCTATGGCGACTTGAGAACGCAGTTGCAGACGGCGACGATCGACAGCGTCGCGCTCAATCTAGAGGACCGGCTCAAGCTGACGAACACCTTCGCCCTGGTCGGCGGCCTGCGCTACAACCCGCTCACGCTCGATCGCAACTGGATCAGGAACGGCGCCGAGCGGCCCGGCTTCCCCTATTCGAAGAGCTGGCAGCCGGTCACAGGCCGCATCGGCTATACCTGGGAGGCGCTGCCTGGCACCATCTTCTACAGCCAATACGCGACGGCGAGCGATATTTCGGCCGACAGCATCTTTCTCTTGAGCCCGACGCAGAACCTGACCATGTCGGACTCGCGCAGCTACGAGACCGGCGTCAAGCAGCTCGCCTGGAGCGGCCGGGCCGAATGGACCTTCTCGGCGTTCGACATCGAGCGCAACAATGTCTACAGCGCGCAGGCCGGCCAGCAGCTCAACTTGGCCGGCAAGGTCAAATCGCAGGGCGTCGAGTTCTCAGCCGCGGTGCGGCCGACGCCGGAGAGCAGATTGTGGGGCAATGTCGCCTACGTCCGCGCCCGCTATGCCGACTATGACCTGGCTGACGGCAGCGCTTCGTTCTCCGGCAACACACCGCCCAACATTCCGGCCGTGATCGTCAATGGCGGCGGCTCCTACCGCTTCCTCAATCCCGGCTGGTGGCCGGTCGAGCTCGGCTTCTCCGTGCGCCATGTCGGCGATCGCTGGAGCACCGATGCCAACACGGTGAAGCTGCTGGCCTACACCACGGCCGACCTGTTCGCCTTCGTCGACCTGCCGAAGGTGCCGCTGTTCGCCACCGCGACCAGCACCCGCCTCGCCTTCCGCGTCCGCAACGTCACCGACAAGCGCTACGCCGCCTGGAGCGATCCCTTCTATCCCGACCAGATCTTCCTGGGCGCCCCCCGCACCTACGAGGTCGAAGCCTCGTTCAAGTTCTAGCGCATGATCCGGGCGCTGATCCTCACGCATCGCTGGCTCAGCATTCCGCTCGGTCCGCTGTTCGTGTTGTGGTTCGCGACCGGCATCGTGATGCATTTCGTGCCGTTTCCGGCGCAAACGGAGAGCGAGCGGTTCGCCGGGCTGGCGCCGCTCGATCTCGCGGCACCGCTGCGCAGCCCGGCAGAGGCGCTCGCCGCAAGCGGGATCCGCCAGCCCAGCCGCATCCGGCTGGCGCAGCGGCCGGATGGACCTGTCTATGTGATCTCCGCCGCCGGCCGCAGCATGGCCGTTCATGCCGACACGCTTGCGGCGGCCGATGTCACTGCGCCCGATCTCGCGCTCTCCATCGCCCGCGCGGCCGCGCAACGCCGTGGCCTCGACACCACGTGGGCCGCCGTCGTCGCACGCGATGGCTACGATCAATGGACGGTGCCGAACCGGTTCGATCCGCACCGCCCGCTCTACCGGGTCGCGCTCAACGATGCCGAGGGCACCGAGCTCTACGTCTCCTCCCGGACCGGCGAGGTGATGCTCGACACGACGCGCTACGAACGCGGCTGGAACTACGTCGGCAGCGTCGTGCACTGGATCTATCCGACCGTGCTGCGCAAGGACTGGGCGGCGTGGAACGTCACCGTCTGGTGGCTCTCGCTGGCGGGCGTGATGGCCGCCCTGACCGGCGCCCTGCTCGGCCCGATCAGGCTGAAGCTGCGCAAGGCGCGGCTGTCGTCGCGTTACCGTGGCTGGCACCAGTGGCATCACTGGACCGGCCTCGTCTGCATGCAGTTCGTCTTGACCTGGATCGTCAGCGGCTGGCTGTCGATGGACCACGGCCGGCTGTTCACGACCGGTCGTCTGACCGACTCGGAACAGGCCGTCCTGGTCGGCACGCCGGACTGGCAGAGCCTCACGCCGGACACGCTGTCGGCGGTGCACGGTGATGTCCGCGAGGTCGATTGGTTCGCCTTCGGCGGCCGCCTGCATCAGCGCATCCGGCGCGCTGCCACGCAGCAGCAGATCGCGGTGATTGAGGGCCACTCGCCGCAGATCGTCGGCCGATTTCTACAGCCGGCCGAGGTGAATGAAGCGACGGCACGACTGGGCGCCGGTTGCGCGCGGTCCGCCGAGATCGAGGCCGGCGACGACTATCCGTTCACATCGAATGTGCCGGGGGCGCCGGTCTATCGCGCGGTGTGCGGCGACACCTGGTATCACATCGATGCCGCGTCCGGCGCCGTGCTCGAGAAGCTCGATCCCTCCCGACGCACCTACCGCTGGCTCTACCAGGCGCTGCATACGTTGAACTTTCCGACGTTGCTCGCGCACGGGACGCTGCGCACCGTGCTCATCGTCGGTCTGTGCGCGGCAGGCTTGGCCTTCAGCATCACCGGCATCGTGATCGGCTGGCGACGGCTGCGTGTGCGTGGCGCCGTTGCTCGCCGCAATGGTTAATTTTAACGCCGGGTTAACGCAAATTTTTCGTTGTCTATAATCCGTCTTAAGGATTTCGAGCCAGTTATAGAGGATGCAGAAAGCAGCCCGTGCGGCCCCGGGCAGGATTTGTGTTGTTGATGAGTACACCCGCTGAAAAGCCCGAAGTCGTCGAGCTTCCGGCCGATCCGCCGGCGCTTGCACCGGCGGCCCAGCGCCGGGCCGCGCAGCAGCGGGTGCGCGAGGCGCGCGACCGGCTGACGTCGACCTCGGGCACGCGGCCCGCCTTCGATCGCGAGCTGCTGCGGCAATACGCGCAGACCCGCATCTCCGCGTCCTACATCGTCATTCTGCTGGTGGTCGCCACCGGCCTGATGCTGAGCGTCTGGCTGCATACGATCGCTGCCGGCGCCTGGACGCTCGGCGTGCTCTGCATCCACGCCGCCATCGTCCGCAACTGCAACAACTTCCTCGCCGACCAGCCGTCGCTGGCGGCGACGCGGCGCTGGCGCACGCGCTTCGTGCTGCTCGACCTGCTCTATGGCGTGTGCTGGATGGCGATCCTCATCCACCCCGCGCTTGCCGAGGTGTCGGGCACGCTGATGATGTTCCTGATGCTGCTGGTGATCGCCGTCTCCAGCATGCTCGCAGCGAACCTCCCGATCGCAGCCGTTGCGGTCACCGCGCCGGTGACGGTCGCGATCACGCTCAGCCTCGCGCTGTCAGGCACATTCGACAACTATCTCCTGGCCGGATTTGCTGTCGCGGCCGAAGGCTATTTCGTGCTGCTGGCGCACCAGCTGCACGCGACGACGCTCGCGACGCTCGAGGCGCGCGCCGAGAAGGACGCGCTGATCGGCGAGCTCGAACAGGCCAAGGCGATCTCCGACGAGGCGCGCTACCGCGCCGAGGCCGCCAACGTCGCCAAGTCGCGCTTCCTCGCGCAGATGAGCCACGAGCTGCGCACGCCGCTGAACGCCATCCTCGGCTTCTCCGAGGTGATGAAAAGCGAGATCTTCGGCGCGCATGCGGTGCCGGTCTACAAGGAATATTCCGCCGACATTCACAACTCCGGCGTCCACCTGCTCAACCTGATCAACGAGATCCTCGATCTCTCGCGCATCGAGGCCGGCCGCTACGAGCTGAACGAGGAAGCCGTCGCGCTGGTGCACGTCATCGCCGACTGCCATCACCTGCTCAAGCTGCGCGCCTCCAGCCGTGGCCTCACCATCCACGAGGTGTTCGAGCAGAAGATGCCGCGGCTGTGGGCGGACGAGCGCGCCATCCGCCAGGTCGTTCTCAATCTGCTGTCCAACGCCATCAAGTTCACCCCGCAGGGCGGCGAGATCTGGCTGAAGGCCGGCTGGACGGCGTCGGGCGGGCAATATCTCAGCGTCAGGGACACCGGCTCAGGCATCCCCGAGAACGAAATTCCGATCGTGCTTGCCTCGTTCGGCCAGGGCTCGAACTCGATCAAATCGGCCGAACAGGGCGCGGGCCTGGGCCTGCCGATCGCCAAGAACCTGATCGAGATGCATGGCGGCACGTTCACGCTGAAATCCAAGGTCCGCATCGGCACCGAGGTGATCGTCACCTTCCCGCCGGAGCGGGTGATGTCCGCGCTGGCGCCGCTGTCCGACGAGGCGCCGCCGCTGCAACCTGACCCTGCCACCGCGCCCGCCCAGGAGAAGCGGCGACTGTTGCGCAAACCGATCATGAATGCCGGAACGGGACTGTGAGATGATGGCACTTGCAAAGCCGGACCAAACCCTCTTTGACTGGCGGAATGAGCCAGGACACGCCCTGCATCGCCGTCTGCATGATCGACCCGAAGACCAAGCTGTGCTTCGGCTGCGGCCGCACGCTGCCGGAGATCGCGCGATGGGGCAGCATGTCTCGCGACGAAAGGCTGGCGGTGATGGACGGGCTTGCCTCGCGCATGCACGACGCCGGCCTGCCTGCGATGGTGCGCAAGCGCGGCTGAGCGCCTCGGCCTCCGTCGGAGGCCGGGCATGAACAAGGTCGCATTGGTCCTCGTCACCATGGTGGTCACCGCGAGCGCCGTGATCGTCTACAAGGATCCCGAGCAGGCCGCGCTGGCCAGCGACACCGTCTCGGAGATGCTGCGAAGCCGGGCCTTGAGGGCCAAGGCGAGCCCTCCGACCAACGCCGTCGAGATCGAGCGGACCAGGGGCGGCGAGTTCGCGCTGCGCGCCAAGATCAATGGCGTCACCGCGCCGATGGTGGTCGACACCGGCGCGACCTCGGTGGTGCTGACCTGGGAGACCGCCAAGGCCGCCGGACTGCCGCTCGAGCTGCTGAACTACGACGTCGACGTCGAGACCGCGGGCGGCCACACCAAGGCGGCCCGGCTGACGCTCGATCGGCTCGCGATCGGCAAGCTCGTGGAGCGCTCCGTTCCCGCGCTGGTCGTGCCGCACGGCCAGATGAAGACCAACCTGCTCGGCATGAGCTTTCTCGACCGGCTCGAGCGCTTCGAGGTCCGCTCCGACCGGCTGATGCTGCACGGCTATCCCGATCGCAGCTGAGAGTGCGTCCGCAACGGCCACCGGCTTGCGGCGAGAGCGACTGTCGGCCTAGGGTCGCGTCCCATGGCCGACACCCTGCCCCGACACCCGATCCAGCTTGCGCTGAACGAAAACCCGTTCGGCCCCGCGCCCGCGGCTGTCGACGCCATCCGGGCCGATCTCGCCGGCCTGGCGCGCTACACCGGCCGGGAGGTCGACGATCTCACGGCCGCGATCGCCGGGCGCGACAACATCCCGGCGGATCAGATCGTGCTCGGCGAGAACCTCAACGTGCTCGGCCTGTATCTGTCCGCACAGGGCGGTCCCGGCGGCAGCTTCGTCTATTCCGAGCCCGGCTACACCGCGCTGATCGACGCGGTGGCGCCGGCGGGCGGACGCGTGGTCGGCGTGCCGCTGAACACGCGGCTCGAGAACGACCTGCCGGCCATCGCGGCCGCCGTCGACAGCACCACGCGCGCGGTCTATCTCGTCAACCCGCACAATCCGTCAGGCACCGTCAGCGACGCCGCAGACTTCATCGCCGCCGTTCGCACCTTGTCGACGCGCACGCTCGTGATCGTCGACGAGGCCTATCTCGAATTCCTGCCGGACTTCGCCGCGCGCACCGTCGCGCCGCTGCTGCGCGAGGGCGCCAATGTCGCGGTGTTCAGGACATTCTCGAAGATCTACGGACTGGCGAGCCTCGCCATCGGCGCCACGCTGGCGCCGAAGCCGCTGGCTGCAGGCCTGAAGCAGATGGGCATCGGCGCCTTCTTCGGCCTGAGCCGGTTGAGCCTCGTCGCCGCCATGGCCAGCCTGGATGATCGCAACTACGTCGACGATGTCCGGGCCAAGGTCGCCACGGAGCGCGAGGCGTGGCACGCGCTGCTGCGCGAACGCGGTCGCCGCTTCAGCGCCTCGCAGGCCAACTTCGTGTTCTTCGATTGCGGCCGTCCACATGCCGAAGCTGCCGCGGCTCTCGCCGCTCGCGGTATCATCATCGGCCGCGCCCAGCCGCATTTCGACACCTGGCTGCGTATCTCGATCGGCCTGCCTGAGGAGAATGCGGTGGCGCGGCAGGCCGTGGCGGAGCTGCTGTCCGCCGACCTTTGACTCAAGCGAGCGCGGCGGCCGGCGTGCGCTCCTCGACCATCGCCACCGCCTCGCGCAGCACCTCGATGCCGGCCTCGGGCTTGACGCCGCGCTCGGCGAGATGACGGCGGAAGCCGCGCGCACCCGGCACTGCATGATAGGCACCGACGAGATGCCGCGTGATCGCGTGCAGCCGCGTGCCCTGCCCGAGCTGGCGCGCGATATAGGGTTGGAGCGCGGTGAGCGCCTCCTTCATCGACGCATGCGGCGCGGCCTCGCCAAACAGCACGGGATCGACATCGAGCAGCCGCCACGGCTCCTGATAGGCCGCGCGCCCGAGCATCACGCCGTCGACATGCGCAAGATGCCGTTGCGCGGCCTCGATGCTGGTGATGCCTCCATTGATGATCACCGGCACCTGCGGCAGCCGCGCCTTCAACCGGTACACCCGGTCGTAGTCGAGCGGCGGGATGTCGCGGTTCTCCTTCGGCGACAGGCCGTTCAGCCAGGCCTTGCGCGCATGCACGACCAGGGCGTCGGCGCCGGCGTCCACCACGGCATCGGCGAGCGCATCGAGCGCGATCTCCGGATCCTGATCGTCGATGCCGATCCGGCACTTCACGGTGACGGGGATCGTCACCGCGCGCTTCATCGCCGCAACGCAGGCCGCGACCAGCGCAGGCTCGGCCATCAAGCACGCGCCGAAGCGACCGTCCTTCACCCGGTCCGACGGACAGCCGACATTGAGGTTGATTTCGTCATAGCCGAAGTCCTCGCCGATCCTCGCCGAGGTGGCGAGATCCGCCGGATCGGAGCCGCCAAGCTGCAGCGCCACCGGATGCTCGCTGGCGTCGAAGCCGAGCAGCCGCTTGCGGTCGCCGTGAATGACGGCGCCCGTCGTGACCATCTCGGTATAGAGCAGCGCCCGGCGCGTCAGCAGCCGATGGAACACCCGGCAATGCCGATCCGTCCAATCCATCATCGGCGCCACTGAAAATCTATGTGATTGATATCGCTTCATTTTTTAGCATGTTCAGTTCATTGGGCCGCCTTGTGTGCACCCTATTCTACGCCACGGCGCGATGCTTTTTTCCGGCTTTTCGCCGCCTCAGCGCACACACGTGCAACTTTCACCGGACTGAAATCCGGCTCGTGGAGAGCCCAAGTCCGACGAAAGGGAAAATATGTCAACGGGACGTTTCTCCGCCGAGCGGGCGCCGACGAACGGGTCATCGATATCGCGCGGCGGATGACCGCCAAGACCGACCTCGCCGAGGAACCACCGATGACCGGCGGCATGATGAACCTGCGCACGCTGGTGGAGAAGACCCCGGACGCCGATCTGCCGCGCCAGATGATCGGTTTTGCGGCCCAGCGCCAGCTACTCCCAACGCCACTCAGCAGCTCATTGTTTCGCGATGGACTTCGTCACACCAACATCTTCCCGAACTGAGATAGAGAAATTCCCGATTCGAATAGCGTGTCCTGTCCTGACATGTAGTCGCGACTTCAGGCTTCACGCGCGAGTCCTGGCAGACGATCCTTCCTTCAATCATCATCTTTCCAAAACCCACCCCGGTCTCCGGCTCCCCAAGTGGCCGGGGCCTTTTCTGATTTCGGACCGCGCCAATCGGCTTCGGCGAGAATCGCCGGCGCGGTCATTCTCACCTGGAGCTCACACCCGCCCCTGGTGAGATTTATCCCGATCAACAGGCGATGCATTTCCCGACGGTGCCACGTCGTTTTCCCAGGCCATCTTCGACGATCCCGTATCACGCCAAGTCTTCAGGCTTTCTAATTTTTATTATTCGCGTGAAGCTTCCCACCAAACTTTACGATCAGTCTTGCTTCGTGCCCGGCTACAAATAGCTGCGCGAACAGGACATTCTCGAACGTCCGTCTGTTTCTTTGCCACGTCATTCATCATCAGAGACATCTCATCGACGGATCGGCAACGCGCCTCGAACGCCATACATCGCAATCATCTCTCGAATTTTTGCCACATAGGTCGATGAACTAACTGATCGACGAGACGTCGCAACAATGCGCCGTCATCAGACCGACTGGCGCTCTGACGAGCGCTGCGACGTATTTCGGCCGAGAGCCGGAATACGTGAAGCCGCGAATGCTGCAGTCACGCACGTTCGACAACGGAACCAAAGGAGGCAGCGCATTTGGGACATGCACACCCACGACGAGCTGCGGGGCGCGCGCACTCTCTCCAAGCGTACGATCGGCTATCAGGCTACGGCGCAGAACCACCGCTGCGATTGGACGGTAAGACGACGGTGACCACGACCGGTGGGTAACGACCCCACCGACCGAGCGCTTTTCGCAACGGCCGGATCATGTCGGCCCGACATGACGCCTTTGAACGGGAAAGATCTGATGACAACGACCGACGCAGCCTCTCGGAATGCTCCGCGCATCGATCTCGCAGTCGACAGCGAGCTTTCGGCAACCGGCACCGTTCCGCTCTCTCCGTCGTCTCCCTCCGGCGAGACTGCCCCGGTCTACGCAACGCTGCCAGCGCCGGTCATCTCGAAACAGCCGCCCTCCGACGGCTCGAGCGCGGTCACGACGGCGGTCTCGACCGCCACGTCATCCACAGAGCCGCCTCCCACCGATGACCTGTTCGACGATCAATGGCATTTCGGCCTTCTCGGCGACATTCAGAAGATCTGGGAAGAATTCACGGGCAGCGGTGTCCACGTCGGCATCTACGACGACGGTATCGAGACGCAACATCCGGACCTTCAATCGAACTACGACGCCAGCCTGGAAGTCGTCGTCGGCGGCGAGCATCTCGACGCCAGCCTCCCTGTCACGCTGGGATACGGCGGTGCGCATGGCACGGCGGTCGCAGGATTGATCGCCGCTGCACGCGACGGCTTCGGCGCGGTCGGCGTGGCCTATGGCAGCAGCATCACCGGTGTCCCGATCTTCGGCGGAGCCGCCGACATCAACAGCAATTTCACGGGGTTCATCGAGGCACTTGGCCATGCCGGGCAGTTCGACATCATCTCCAACAGCTGGGGCGCGCAGCCGATCTTCTACCAGGCGGCCAGCGCCTCGAACGCGCAGATCGTTGCGGGCTGGATGGCGGCGGTCGAGTCCGGCCGCGGCGGACTAGGAACGATCATTACCAAGGCGGCCGGCAACGACGATCTCAACGCCAACGGTGACGCTGCGGACACATCACGCGCGACGATCGTGGTTGGCGCCTATGATGCGACTGGCGACGCCGCCTGGTACTCGAATTTCGGCGCCAATCTGCTCGTCTCCGCGCCGTCGAGCGGGGATCGCCGCGGCTTCCTCGATCCACCCGGCGTACACATCGATCCCGGCCTCGTCACGACCGACCTGCAAGGCGAGCTCGGATACAACATGAGCGGCGATGTCATCGTGCCGTCCGACTACACGAACCAGTTCGGCGGCACCTCCGGAGCAACGCCCATCGTCTCCGGCGTTGTCGCCCTGATGCTGGATGCCAACGCCGATCTCGGCTGGCGCGACGTGCAGACCATCCTCGCCTACTCGGCGCGGGAGATCGGAAGCGGTATCGGCGGCAATCGCACGGCATCCGAGGATAACAGCTGGTTCTACAACAATGCCGGCAATTGGAACGGCGGCGGCCTGCACTTCTCGGCCGACTACGGCTTTGGCGCCATCGACGCCTACAACGCCGTGCGCATGGCCGAGGTGTGGGGCTTGTTTGCGGCTCCCCAGGTCAGCGCCAACGAAACGTCGTTCTCGTCGACGTTCTCCACGGGCGCGGTGATCAACGACCTGACCAACACCGACATCACATTCGACTTCTCGGGCAATGAATTCGACGTCGAGTTCGTCAACATCGACCTCGACATTGCCCACAGTTCGGCGACGGCTTCGGTCGTGATCGACATCTTCGGCGGTGTCGAGGGTATCGGAACGAAGTATCTCGCAGACCTCAGCATCTCGCTGATATCTCCCGACGGGACGGTCGTCGAGCTCGCCGACTTCAACCGGGACTTCCTGTTCGATAACGCGACCGGTGGGGTGCATCTCGCACTCGGCGCAAACGCCTTCCGGGGAGAGGATGCCAACGGCGTCTGGACCTTGCGCATCACGGACGCCTGGTTCGGCAACGATCCGGGCCTTCTCAGCGCGGCCACGGTCACACTGCACGGCCGCGATGGCGCTTCCGGCGGCAACGATCTCGACAGCGACGTCTATCACTATACCAACGAGATCCTGACCACATTGGCCAAGGACGGCTCCCGCCAGACGTTGAGCGACGATGGGGGCAGCGCAGACTGGCTCGACATGGCCGCGATGTCCGGCAATCTCGTCATCTCGCTTGCGGAAGGCGCCACCTCGACCGTGAACGGAGCCGCATTCCTGACGCTGGCGGGTGGCACCGAGATCGAGAACGCCGTCACCGGAGATGGCAACGACGATATCGCGGGCAACGCTCTCGACAACCGGCTGTACGGCATGCGCGGCGGCGATACGCTGAGCGGCGGCGAAGGCAGCGACACCCTCTCGGGCGGTGCCGGCAATGATATTCTCGAGGGTGACGAGGGCGCCGACCACTTCCTGTTCGACCGCGCCCTCAACGCTGCGATCAATCTCGACATCATTCTCGATTTCGCCCATCACGTCGATACGATCTGGCTGGACTCGTCGATCTTCGCAGGGCTCAATCTCGGAACGCTCGATGCCGATGTCTTCTATGTCATCGGCCAGGGCGCGGAGACGGCTGCCGACCGCATCATCTACGACGCGGCAACCGGCGCCCTGTTCTTCGATGCCGACGGCAGTGGCAGCAGCGCTGCCGTGCAGTTCGCGCTGCTCGCCCAGACACCGGCGGACCTGTCGTTCGACGACATCGTCGTCGTCTCGTCCACTCCGCAACCCATCGTCAGCGCCGGCGATCGAACCGCCGATACAACAGCAACGGTCACCACCTCCGAGGCTGACCGCCAGGGCGCCGGGACCATCACCGGCACTGCCGCGAGCGAGACGCTCAGGGGCGATTTTGGAGACAATGAGATCTACGGTCTGGGCGGGGAAGACATCATCTTCACCGGCAGCGGCAACAATTTCGTCGACGGCGGCGCAGGTCTCGATACCATCATCGCCGGCGACGGCAACGATACGCTGATCGGCGGCGGCGCCTATCCGCTGCTGGGAGACTCCATCTTCGGCGGCGGCGGCAACGACCTGATCATCGGCAGCGACGATCAGACCAACGACGAAACCTGGAAATATCTCGGCGCCCACGGCGACACCCTGAATGGCGGATCCGGCAACGACAAGCTCTATGGCTTGAGCGGCGATGACCTCCTGGTCGGCGGTGACGGGAACGACCTCATCGTCGGCGGCTCCGGCAGCGATCAGCTCATCGGCGGCGACGGCAACGACCGGCTGCTGCCGGGCACCGGCGACGTCGACTACGTCTCTGGCGGAGAGGGCATCGATACGCTGGTGCTCGCCGGCGCGCGATCCGAATACCGCCTCTATATGCTCGACGCGGTCAACCCTGGGTTCAACAATCAGACGGTCTATTTCGAGAGAGTCGTCGATGGCGTCGTCGAGCGCACCGGCATCAAGTTCGACGATGTCGAGAAGATCGAGTTTGCGGACCGGACGACGGAACTTCCGAACCCGCTCGTCGACGTCATCCAGAACGCGTTCTTCCAGCCAAGCTACGATCCGATCGTGCGGCAATATGACGGCTACGAGATCGGCGCCGTCATCGATTGGGCGCAGGACGTCACCATTGCCGACCTCGGAACCGAGCACGGCGGGCGTGACATGCTGCAGACCGTCGGCATCGAGCACACCTATGGTTCAGTCGACATCGAGAGCGATGCGCTGACGCTGCTGAAGCTGACCTGGCTCGGATCCTACGCGCAGATTGACAACTATCTCAGCCAGGAGATGACGGAAACCGTGACGGTCCACGCTGCGGAGGGCGCGCGCGATCTCACATTGATGTCGTTCGGCCTGAACATGGGCGCCGACGCCAAGATCATCGACGACACGGCAACGAGCATCTATCTGATATCGGACTCGGTCGGCTCCGGCCTGCTGGCGGACAAATGGAACGGCGCCGCCGTCAACGACTTCAACCTGTCATTTGCGTCCGCGACATCGTTCACCTTTCAGAATGTCGCCGGAGGCGCCATCAAATGGTACATTCCGAACGTCACGACGATTGCCGCTCCGTTCGCAGGCTTCAGTCCGGTCGAGCACTTCTCCTATTACGGCCAGTCCGGAATTCTCACCATCGAGACGCCGCTGGACGACGCCATACTCGCCACCGCAGGGGGCAATGCCAACTACTCGTTCTCGGGCGGTTTCGGGAGCGAGTTGATCCGCTTCGGGAATCTCGGCGACGTCAACCTGTCGAATGACGGCACGCAAGGTGACGAGGCCGCCATGAATGCCGGCCGCGGGCTGCGCGGCAGCATCGATCTCGGCGCGGGCGACGATGAAGCCCGTATTCTGGGAAGTGGCGCGTTCCAGAATGGCGGCACGCTCGATGGCGGCGTCTCCACATTCACGCAGCCGGACTCCACGACGGTCGAGACCGAAGTGGCAGGTGACACGCTGCGCATGACCTTTGCAGTGGCCGCGGCCATTGGCGACATCAGTGACCGCATCCAGAATTTCGAGATCCTCCAGCTCGATGCGACGTCGCTGACCAACCAGGTCGTCGACGTTGCCGACTTCGACAGTCTCGCCAAGCTGCGATTCATCGGCGGTGCGTACGCCGATGTCGACAACTCGGTCGTCGGCCTCGTCAACAACGCGGACGTGACCATTCGCTCCGTCTCCGATCCGGCGCAAAACGTCGACGGCCTCGGAGGCTATGTCTTCACGAGCTATGGGAATGCGTTCGGGACGTTCAACCTCGATCTCGCTGGCGACGCAGGGAACGATTCGATCACGCTCCGCTTCATCGGACTGGCGACGGATGGGGTGGACTATGGCACGATCCATGTGGCCGATGCCGAAACCGTCGCCATCACGACGGATTCGCGCGACGCTTCCTATCACGACGCGCCGTTCGATCCGAACATCGACCAGCCACCTCTGTCCCAGCAGCCGACGGATGCGTTCGCGCAGGTGCTCGATCTGGACGCCACGACGACGCTGACGATCGCGGGAAACACCGGCTGGGATCTGACGGTCGACGGCACGGATATTGGCAAGTTGCGGACGCTCGACGCCTCGGGCGTCACCGGTGAAGGTGCCATCGGCGCCGTGAAGGCCATGGCACAGACCAGCGAGGCCGTCACTTTCACCGGCGGCATGGGCAATGACGCGCTCACAGGCAATGCCGGCGACGATACGCTCGCGGGTGGCGCCGGTGGGAACGACGTTCTCGATGGCGGCGCGGGGACGGACACGGCAGTGTTCGCCGGCAAGATCTCCGACTATACCATCAGCGTCGACGGCAACGTCGTGAGCGTCGCAAACCGCCAAGACGGCAGCATCGACACCGTCACCGACGTCGAGCGGTTCCAGTTCGACGACGGAACGCTGACCGGCGAGGACATCGGGCTCCCCGC
This sequence comes from Bradyrhizobium sp. HKCCYLRH3099, assembly GCF_051167855.1. Lineage (NCBI taxonomy): Bacteria > Pseudomonadati > Pseudomonadota > Alphaproteobacteria > Hyphomicrobiales > Nitrobacteraceae > Bradyrhizobium > Bradyrhizobium sp. HKCCYLRH3099. The sequence goes on along the minus strand of NZ_JBNPTW010000005.1, from coordinate 135,382 downwards.
CGCCAACCAGGCGCCCAGCGGCATCTCCCTCGCAAACCTATTGACGTCGATCGCCGAAGACATGGCAACCGACGTACGGATCAAGGTCGCCGACATCGCGGTCACCGATGACGGCAAGGGCACGAACGCGATCGGCCTTGCCGGCGACGACAGCGGCTCGTTCGAGATCGACGGCAACGCGCTGTATCTCAAGGCCGGGGCGGTGCTCGACTTCGAAGGCGGAAAGACGCAGTTCGACGTCGTCATCACCGTTGACGACGCCGCGGTCGGAGCCACGCCGGACGCCAGCGTCGCCTTGACCATCGCGGTCACCAACGTGAACGAGGCGCCGACCGGGGTCGCGCTCGCGAGCAACCCGGTCGCGGAGAACGCGGCGGCAGGCACGGTGGTCGGCGCCCTGTCAGCAACCGATCCCGACAGCGGCGACGTCATCAGCTACGCGCTGACCGATGACGCCGGAGGGCGCTTCGCGATCGTCGACGGCAAGCTCGTGCTGGCCCGGGGTGACGCGCTTGATTTCGAGACGGACGCATCGCCCGAGATCACGGTGAAGGTGACCGATGCGGGCGGACTCAGCATCGACAGGACGATTGCGATCGACGTCGCCGACGTCAACGAGAAGGCCTCGATATCGCTGACGCCGGTGCTCGCGTCGATTGCGGAAAACACGGCCGTCACCACCCCGCTCAAGGTGGCCGACATCGTCCTGAACGATCCCGACACGGCGAGCACCTTCCGGCAGAACACGCTGTCCCTGTCCGGCAGCCAAGCCGCCATGTTCGAGATCCTCACCATTGCAGGCGTCGCCGGGCTCTATCTGAAGGCCGGCGTTCAGCTCGATTACGAGCAGATGAAGAGCGTCGATGTGACGGTCGTCGTCGACGACGCGTCGCTGCCCGGCGGGCATGAGGATTCGGCGTCCTACACGCTCGCCATCGCCGATGTGAACGAGACGCCCGTCATCCACGGCACCTCCTGCAATGACAGGCTCCTTGGCACCGACGGCAACGATCTGTTCGACGGCGGTGGCGGGCGCGACACCTTCATCGGCCGTGGCGGGGACGACACCTATCTTGTCGACAGCTGGAACGACAAGGTCATTGAACGCTGCCACGACGGCACCGACACGGTGAAAAGCGCGGCAACCAGCTATACGCTTGCGCACAATGTCGAGAACCTCGTGCTGCTCGACGGCGCCAAAACCGGCACCGGCAACTCCGAGGCCAACGAGATCACCGGCAATGCCGGCGACAACTATCTCTCCGGCCGCGCGGGCAATGACGTCATCGAGGGCGGTGCCGGCGATGACCATATGGACGGCGGCTCCGGCCTCGATACCGTCTCCTACGAGCATGCGACGTCGGCCGTCACGGTCAGCCTTGCGCTGACAGACGCGCAGGATACCGGCGAAGCTACCGGCGTCGATACGCTTCGAGGCTTCGAGAACCTGAAGGGGTCGGCCTTCGACGATCATCTCGAGGGCGATCGCAAGGCAAACGTCATCGATGGTGGCGCTGGCAATGATTTCATCGACGGCGGGGCAGGCAATGACGTCCTCACGGGAGGCGATGGCGCCGATGCCTTCGTGTTCAGCTCGAAGCTGTCATCGGGCTGTCAGTGGAACGCCTGGAGTCACGATGGCGGCTGGAGCCATCGCGGAGCGGAGAACCGCGACACGATCACGGATTTCTCCGTTGCCGAGGACACGATCTGGCTCGACCGCAACATCTTCACGGCGCTTCACGGCAAGGAGGGCGAGACCCTATCGGCCTGCGAATTCCGCATCGGGTCGAAGGCGCTCGATGCCGACGACCACATCATCTACAACGCGGAGACCGGCGTGCTGATCTATGACGCGAACGGCAGCAAGGCCGGTGGCGCGGTCGAGATCGCAATCCTCTCCAAGGGGCTCGCCATGACCAACGAGGATTTCCTCCTTGTGTAGCTGACGGGCGCGGAAGCACATCCGATCAAGGACTCCGCCGATCGCCCTCCTGCGCGACGAGGGACGTGGCAAAACTCATGGAAGAGGAGAGATCGCAATGTTGTTCGGCAAAAGGAGCAGCGGCGACGACGCGGCCGCCCGTCCCACCAGCGCGGAGCGGATCAATGGAGCCTCCGTGACCGAGCCTGCATCCGCGGCCGCGCACGAAGGCAAGCCACCGCCCGTCCATGCGGCGTTGCCCCCCGAGGAGATCAGGAAGCGGATGATCGCGTCCAAACAGATGGCTGCGGCCTTCGGCGAGATCGTCACGCTTCTCATGCGCTCTCCGCGAGACAAGCATCAATCGCTGGCTGACCTCGAATGGCTGGTGGTGCCGGCGATCGTGCGCGGGCAGTATGCGCTCGCCGATGCCCAGTCGAAGGATACGGGGGCCACCGCTCCCGTCGCAGCCGTCCTCTGGGCGCTCGTCTCCGAGGAGGTCGATCAGCGCCTGTCAGATCTTTCGACACCGCTGCGCCTGAAACCGGACGAATGGCGATCGGGGAACGTTCCCTGGATCATCCACGCAGCCGGAGACGCGAAGGTGCTCGCAGGCCTGATCCAGAGGCTACCCAAAGCCGCGTTCGAGGGCCGCCAGCCCAAGATGCGGATGCGCGGAACTGACGGCAAGCTGTCCGTTGGCCATCTCGAGGTGAAGCAGACGGCGGCAGGCGCATCGCAGCCGCCCCCGGCGCGGAAAATGGTCGATGCATGACCGTCGTGCGGCAGGCATGTTCGGCGGGCCGCTGCAACAGGCGCTTGCCCGCTGCAGCCCGATCTTTGCCGGCGTTGCGCTGTTCTCGGGCGCGATCAATCTGCTCGCACTGACCGGCTCGCTCTACATGCTCCAGGTCTATGACCGCGTTCTGCCGTCGCGGAGCGTGCCGACCCTCGTGGGCCTGTCGCTGCTGATGGCCGGGCTCTATCTGGGCAACGGCTACCTCGACTTCATCCGCGGACGCGTGATGAGCAGGGTCGGCGTCAGGATTGACGACGCGCTGAGAGAGCGGGTGTTTGCCCTCGTCCAGCTGCTGCCGCTGAGATCACGGCCGTCCGGCGACGGACTGCAGCCGGTGCGCGACCTCGATCAGATCCGTTCGTATCTCTCCGGTCTCGGGCCGACCGCGCTGTTCGATCTTCCCTGGATCCCGATATATCTCGCCGTGATCTTCCTGCTTCATCCCCTCCTCGGCCTGTTCAGTGTCGCGGGCGGGCTCGTCTTGGTGGCGCTGGCCTTCGTCACGGAGATGAGGAGCAAGGGACCGTTGAAGGCCGCCGCACATTCGGCCTCGCGCCGACTCGCCTTCGGCGAGGCCGCGCGGCGCAACTCGGAGGTCGTGCGGGCGATGGGCCTCGGGCAGCGTCTTTCGCACCGCTGGAACGAGTTGAATGCCGTCCATATCGCCGATCAGCTGCAAGCGTCCGACGCAATCGGCGGCATCTCGTCCGTCTCGAAAGTGTTCAGGCTGCTCCTGCAATCCGGGATGCTGGGCCTCGGAGCCTATCTGGTCATCATCGGCGGCCTCTCCGCCGGCTCGATCATCGCGGCCTCCATCATCATGTCTCGATCGCTGGCCCCGATCGAGACATCGATCGCGCATTGGCGCGGGTTCGTGTCCGCGCGCCAGAGCTACCGGCGGCTATCGGAGCTCTTCATGGCGCTGCCATCCGAGCCGATCGCGAGCCTCCAATTGACGGCGCCCAGATCCTCGCTGACCGTCGAAAATCTCTCGGTCGCACCGCCCGGCGCGGCCAGGCCCGTTCTCCTCAACGTGGGCTTTGCGCTCAGCGCCGGCGAGGCGCTTGGGATCATCGGACCGAGCGCCTCGGGGAAGTCGAGCCTCGCGCGGGCCTTGGTCGGAGTCTGGCAGCCGCTGAGATCGAGCGGCAGCGGTGTCGGCGGCTGCGTGCGCCTCGACGGGGCGGCGCTCGACCAGTGGGCGCCTGCGCAGCTCGGACGGCACATCGGATATCTGCCTCAGTCGATCGAGCTCTTCGAAGGGACCGTGGCGGAGAACATCTGTCGTTTCGATGAGGCCGCAACGAGCGAACGGATCATTGCAGCCGCACGCGCCGCCGGCGTCCATAAACTCATCGTGCATCTTCCGGCGGGCTACGAGACCGAGGTCGGCGAAGGCGGCTGTGCACTATCGGCCGGCCAGCGTCAGAGAGTCGCCCTGGCGCGGGCGCTCTACGGCGACCCATTCCTCATCGTTCTCGACGAGCCCAACGCCAATCTCGACCACGCAGGGGATGTCGCGCTCACGCATGCCATACGCTCGGTGCGTGAGCGCGGCGGCATCGTCGTCGTGATCGCCCACCGGCCCTCGGCTCTCGCGGGGATCGACAAGGTGCTGGCCCTGATCGACGGGCGTGTCCAGGCCTTCGGTGCCAAGGAGGAGATCCTGCGGCGGATGCTGCAGCCTGCGTTGCCTGCTGCTCAACGCACGGCGGCCGCCGGAGCCGCCAATCTCAAGGTCGTCAACGACGTCACAGCGGAGGCCGCTTCATGAAGCCGCGCGAACGGCTCACGATCAGCGCCAACGGCCGGGTGCAAGGCTACATGCTGTCGGGCCTTGCCGCCCTGTTCCTGCTCTTCGGCGGGATCGGCGTGTGGGCGGCGAGCACCGACATCGCCGGCGCAGTGATCGCCTCGGGCCTCGTCGTGGTCGATAGCAGCGTGAAGAAGGTTCAGCATCCGACCGGCGGCGTCGTCGGCGACATCAAGGTGCGGGACGGCGCGAAGGTGAAGGAGGGAGAGCTCCTTCTTCGCCTCGATGAGACGGTGACGCGTGCAAACCTCGAGACGGTCACCAAGCAGCTCGACGAACTCATGGTGCGCGAAGCACGATTGAAGGCGGAGCGGGATGGCCTCGCCGAGGTCAGGCTGGCTGCGGCATTGGAGGCGCGCAAAGGTGAGCCTGCCATTGCCGAGCTGAGCAGTGCGGAACGAAGCCTGTTCGCGAGTCGTCGCGACTCGCGCGAAGGCCAGAAATCCCAGCTCAGGGAACGCGTGATCCAGCTCAATGAGGAGTTTCGGGGAGTCACGGGCCAGATCACCGCGAAGGCCAAGGAAATCGCGCTGATCGGCAAGGAGCTCGAAAGCCTGGCCGGCCTCGAAGTGCAGAAGCTCGTGACCAGCGCAAAGATGCTCGCGCTTCGGCGCGACGCCGCGCGTCTCGAGGGGGAATACGCGCAGTTGAAGGCCTCGGCCGCGCAGACAAAGGGCAAGGTGGCCGAGATCGAGCTGCAAATTCTGCGGATCGACCAGGATTTCAAGTCACAGGTGCTCCAGGAGCTGACGGAGAATCAGTCCAGGCAGGCCGGCCTCGTCGAGCGCCGCATCGCCGCCGAGGATCAGTTGAAGCGGATCGACATCCGCGCGCCTCAATCCGGCATCGTCCATCAGCTCAGTGTGCACACGGTCGGAGGGGTCATCAATGCCGGCGAGCCGGTGATGCTGATCGTGCCGGAAGGCGACAAGCTCGTCATCGAGGCCAAGGTCGCGCCGCACGACATCGATCAGGTTCTGCAAAGCCAGCAGGCCTTGGTCCGCTTCGCCGCCTTCAACCAGCGCCGAACGCCGGAGCTCGAAGGCCTCGTGCATTCGGTGGCGGCCGACCTCAGCAAGGACGAGCGGTCGGGCGAGCCGTACTTCACGGTGCGCGTCGAGATTCCCGAGTTCGAACTCGCCCGCCTCGACGGCAAGAAACTCGTCCCGGGCATGCCCGCGGAGATTCACATCCGCACTGGTGACCGCACGGCGCTGTCCTACCTCATCAAGCCGCTCGAGGACCAGCTTTCCAAGGCATTCCGAGAGAGATGATCCAGGCTGCCGCTGCGTGTCGCGCGCCGTCTGGGAGTTTCTGGTGCGGCAACGGCTGCATCACCATCTCCTCGCCTGTGTTGGTGCTGAACCAGACCGACCGCCACGTTCACGTGGTGTTTGCGCTCCGAGTTGCCTTGTGGCCCATGCCGGCACTGCCGAAAGTCCCGATCGAGGATTGCTTGCGCATCGACCTCACGTCTCCTCTCTTCTGATCCGGCTTGCCGCGGCATGGCATCGGCCTCGTCCGCCCCTGGGAAAGCCGACACGTTCCCGCTCAACGCCGAGCCGCTTGGAAACACGACGTTGGCGATCGCTGCGTCACGGCGATTTTCAGCAATATTCGAGCGGCTTCAAGTCATCCGGTGGCGCCATGTGCACACCCTCTCCGTCGTGGCCCAACGCATTTCTCCGGCGTCCCGGCCCCATCGCGCACCCGCGTGGCAAACGCCGCCCGAATGGACGTCAGCTTTTGGAAGCTCAGGTCCCGAAAGGGGAAAGATGTCAACGGGCCATTTCTTCGCCTGATGACGCAACGGAATGGACGGTCAATGTAGCGCGGCGGGCCGGCCTATTCGGCCACATTCACCGCTTCGACCGGCTGCGAGGCGTAGTAGGCCGCGGCCTCGTCGATCTCCTCGGAGGTCATCGCCCGCGCGATGTTGCGCATCTGGGAGCTGATGTCGTTGCGGCGCTGACCGGACGCGAAGGCCTCGAGCTGGGCTTTCAGATAGACCGCCGACTGCCCTTCGAGCCACGGGCTGCCGGTCTTGTTGTCGAGGCTCCCGTGGCATGCACCGCAGGGTGCGATGCCGCGGGTCGGCGCGCCATAGACCACGATGCGCGTCGGCTGGCGCTGCGGCTCCGGGTGATAGGCCGGCAATCGCGGCAGATAGGCATAGTAGGCTGCGAGATCGACGATGTCCTGGTCGGACAGATGGGCCGCGAATGGCGACATCACCGCATTCACCCGCGCGCCGGAGCGGAAGTCCTCGAGCTGCTTGTAGATCACCGCGCCATATTGGCCCGCCAGATTGGGGAAATCAGCGCGGCTGATCCCGGTCGGGCCGTGGCACATGGCGCAACGCTGCGCCAGGGTTGCGCCGCGGCCGATCGATTGCGGGCTTGGCTTGGCCAGCGTCGCCGCGGTCAGCACCACCTTGGAGGTCGGCGCGGCCGGCTTGGCCGAGCCGGCCACTGTGTCCCGCGGCAGTCCGGCGGCGCGGCAGATCACGTCCCACAGGCCGGCGAATTCGAACTCGCGCTGCGCATAAGGCAGCACGATGAAGCCGACCAGCACCGTCAGCACCAGCAGCCCCAGCGTCAGCCCGACGCTGATCCTGACATGGCGATCGCGCAGCGACAGCACCTCACGCTCCGTCATCGCTGCGCTCCCACATAGACCGCAGGCACGGCCGTATCCGACCGGACCGCAAGGTTGAGGATCGGAACGCCATAATTGGTGATGGTCAGCACGATCATCAGCGCGATCCACAGCCCGTGGCTGTTGAGCACCACCGGAAGCCGCGTCGGCGGATGCAGCGCCCGGCTGAAGCGATAGGCGCCGGCATCCTGTTTCGGCGTCATCTGGCCCCGCGCGAGGATCACCAGGAACAATGCGCCGGAGACCAGGATGATGAGGGCCCCAATCACCGAGATGATCACCGACAGCGCTTCCGGCGCCAGGGCGGGATGGCTGAACTCGAAATAGGCCATGCGGCGGGGCATGCCGAGGATCCCGACATAGTGCCAGGGGAACGTCGTCACCACCATGCCGGCGGTCCAAAGCCAGAGCTGAAGCCGCATCAGCCCGACATCGGCCAGCGCGCGCCCCGTCAGATGCGGCCAGAGATCATAGGCGATCGCGAAATACATGATGACGATGGCGCCGCCGAAGATGAGATGGAAGTGGCCGGTGATCCACTGCGTGTTGTGGATGGAGGCATCGAGCTGGTAGCTCATATTGATGATGCCGCCGGCGCCGCCGAAACCGAGCATGACGAAGGAAAAGGCGACCGCCAGCATCACCGGATTGTCCCAGGGCAGCGCCCTCACCCAGCCGAACAGGCCGCGGCCGCCGCGCAGCCGCGCCGCGATCTCGACCGAGGCGCAGATCGTAAACACCGTGAGAAGAGTCGGCAGCGCCACCAGCGCAGTGAAGGCAGAATGGATGAACTTGAAGCCGGCGCCCACCATCGGATCCGCGAACACATGATGGACGCCGATCGGCATCGCGACCACCAGGAACAGGATGAAGGATATCCGTGCCATGGTGTCGCTGTAGAGCAGTCCGCCGATGGCGCGCGGCACGATGGTGTAATAGGCGATGTAGCTCGGGATCAGCCAGAAATAGACGATCGCATGCAGGGTCCAGGAGAAGAAGACGCGCGAGAGCCCGGCGTCGATCGTCGACTTGAATCCGAGCGCCACCGGAATGATCTGCAACAGCAGTTCGAGCGCGGCCCCCACCGCCGTCCAGGCCCAGAGCGAGGCGCCGGCAACATTGGCGAACATCGCCAGCGGCACCGGCGCGCCCGGATTGGCCTTCTTCCAGACCCGCAGGTTGATCGCCATCAGCGCGACCCAGATCCAGGAACCGACCACGATCAGCACGAGGCCGATGTAGTAAAGCGGACTGCCGATCAGCGGCGGATAGAAGGTGTAGAGCACCGAGGCGCGGCCGAGCGAAACCGGAACCATCGCTATGACCGATCCCGCGGCCACCAGGCCGAATCCCGCCCACGCCCAGCGCGCGCCGACCAGGCGCTGCGACAGCGCTGATTCACTGATCGCATAGCCGAAGCCCATCGCCACCAGCGTCGGAAACACATAGGCCATGACGGTGCCATGCGCGGTCAGCGAGCGGTAGTACCATTCGGGGTTGGACAGCCAGGTGTGCAGCGGACTGCGGATGAACATCTGCCAGGCGCCGAGCAGCAGCGCCAGCGAGAACACCCCGAATGCCAGCCAGAAATGAGCGAGGATGAGCTTCCTATTCGCCAACACAGCTGAGCCTCCCCCCGCCCTTTGCACGCTCGGCAAACGCGGCCTTGTCGATCACCCTCACTTTGCCCCACATGCCCTCATGGCCGAAGCTGCAGAATTCCTGGCACGGCATCAGGTAATCGCCGGTCCTGGTGAAGCGCATGGGCTGCTCCGAGATGTAGCCGGGCACGAGCATGGTGTTGACGTTGGTGCCCTGGACCAGGATGCCGTGCACGACGTCGGCGCTGGTGGCGCGCAACGTGACCGGCGTGTCCGTCGGCACCAGGATGCAGGCCGGCGTGAAGGAATATTGCTGGCCGATCGCGCGCACGGTCACCACGCCATCGGCGCCGAGCTCTGTGCCGAGATTGGACTCGACGAACTCGCCGGCGAGATGCAGCCGCGCCGGATCGATGGTCTGGAGCTGGGCCTGCGGCATGGTCGCCCGATGCAGGCCGGCGCCGGCGGCGAGCCCCGTCATCACGACGATGATGACGACCGAGATCATCGCCCAATTGCGCTCGGTGCGCGCAGCGATCGCAGCCACGTCGCCCCTTTCCTCGACGCTCATTGCAGGGCTCCCCGGGGTAGAAAGACGAACAGATAAAACGCAAGCCAGAGCGCGACGACGATTGCGGTCGCGATGCCGGCGATGGTCAGCGCGCCATGCGGCCCCCTGGCAACGACGAGCGCGACCGCCTTCTCATCTGGGCCGTCTCGCTCGGAAGAGTCGGTGTTCAGCATGGTGCCTCTCAGTCGAGCGGTGCGGAGCGCAGCTCGTTGGCTTCGCGAGCGCTCACGGGCGTGCCGCGATTGCCCCAGGAGGTGCGGATATAGCTCACGACCGCCGCGATCTCGTTGTCGGACAAAAGGCCTGCGAAGGGCGGCATGCCGTACGGCCTGGGATTGCCCTTTGTCCCCGGCGGATAGCCGCCATTGAGCACCATACGGATCGGATTGACCGCGGATGCCATGTTGATCGACTGGTTGTTGGCCAGCGGCGGCCAGTGCGGCGGCCTGCCCTCGCCGTTCGTGCCGTGGCAGCTGGCGCAGCGCGCGTCGTAAACGGTCTTGCCGAGGCTGATCAGCAGGCTGCTCTCGGTTCCCGGCAGGCTCGACACCGGCGGCGCCTTCGGCGACGGCTCGGCGATGCCCTTCAGATAGACCGCCATCGCGCGTGCATCGTCGTCGCTGAGATATTGCAGGCTGTTGTGCACGACCTCGGCCATGGGGCCGAACACGACGCCGCGGTTGGAGACGCCGGTCTGGAGCAGATCAGTGATATCCTTGATGCTCCAATCCCCGAGCCCCGCCTCGCGGTTGGACGTCAGCGACGGCGCGTACCAGTTCTGCATCGGGATCAGGCCGCCCTTGAACGCGTCCGATTGCGAGCTACCGCCGAGCGCATTGATCGGCGAATGGCACATGCCGCAATGGCCGAGTCCCTCGACGAGATAGGCGCCGCGATTCCACTCGGCCGATTTGGACGGATCGTTCTTGAACTCGCCCTCGCGGAAGAACAGCGTGCGCCAGCCCAGGATCAGTTCGCGATTGTCGTAGGGAAAGCGCAGTTCGTGGTTGCGGTTCTTCTGGTTCACGGCCGGGATCGACCTGAGATAGGCGAAGATCGCATCACTGTCGCCGCGGGTCACCTTGGTGTAGGAGGCGAACGGCATCGCCGGATACAGCAGGCCGCCATCGGGAAAGCGCCCGGTATGCATGGTCTTGTAGAAGTCGTCGGCGCTCCACCGGCCGATGCCCGTCGCCGGATCCGGCGTGATGTTGGAGGTGTAGAGCGCGCCGAACGGGGTTTTCATGGCACGGCCGCCAGCGAAGGGCCGTCCCTCCGGGGCGGTGTGGCAGGCGATGCAGTCCCCGGCCCGCGCCAGATATTCGCCGCGCGCGATGATGTCGCTGCCGGCCGCATCGCTGCCGGGTTGCGCATGCAGGATCGGCGTCGCAACCAGAAGACCCGCGACGATGGAGAACAGACGGAGCGTCCCTTGCATGACCCTGCCCCTCAATTCGGCGCGCTGCCGCAGGCGAACGGCAAGGCGTAGCTGCCCTTCGGCGCGGGCGCTGCGTTCTCCGATGCCGGCAGGGTCGCGAGATAGGCCGCGACCGCCGTCACGTCGGTCTCGGTCAGCTTTGCCGCCACCCGCTGCATGCAGTCCGGCGACTTCGCCGTCCGCGTGCCGTAGCGCCAGGCGCCGAGCTGGGCGCTGACATAGTTGGGCCGCAAGCCGAGCAGCCCCGGAATGCCCGGCTCCATGCCGGTCAGATCCGGACCGTGACAGCTCGCACAGGCCGGGACTTGCGCGGCCGCATCGCCGCCGGTCACCAGCGCCTCGCCGCGGCTGAGGATCTCCGCGCTCACAGCGGTCGGGGCGGGTTGCGGCAGCGGCGGACGCTGGCTGGCAAAATAATCCGCCATGTCCTGCAGATAATCGTTCGGCAGAAACTCCAGCAAATAGTTCATCGGCGGATACTTCCGGCGGCCACTGCGGAAGGCGAGCAACTGGTTGTGGAGATAGCCCGCCGGCTTGCCGGCGAGGCGCGGGAAATAGACGTCGTTGGTGCCCTCGCCCCGGTTGCCATGACAGGGCGTGCAGGCCTCGACGCGCGCCGCCATCGTGTCGGGCGGTTGAGCCGCCGTCTGCGCGGTGGCGGACGGCAAAAGCCCCCCCAGCAACACAGCCATGGCGGCCGTCAGCCAGCTCAGCGCAAGGAACGCCGTCGACGATTGCCTTCTGCGGGGCGCCGCCGGGCAAGCCGATATGCGATGCTTCTCGTCAGACATCTGATCAACGCTCTCTGTGCCAGTTCTGTCGGGAGAGACACCCGTCCGCGGCGCGGTGGCGAAGTGCGAACTACACGTGCTATGCTCGCCGCGTCTTGCACGCCCTCGCCGCGATTTGACTGATCTTGCTCAGCGGCCTCCCCGGACGGCGGGGCTCGCACCAAGTTCGTCCGGTTGCGTCGCCGGAAACACTACCTTGCGGCACGCAACGCTCAGCTCCGGCTTCTTCCTCCTGAGGCAGGCCTCGATGGCGGTCGGGTCGGGGATAAAATAACTGCACAGCCGGAAGACATCGGGGGTGCAAGCCTCCCGTTCCTCCGCCGTTCCCTGCGCACTCAGCGGCGTTGCCCATCCGATCAGCACGCCGCAGATCGCCACGAAGGCGGCCGCACAGGTCCATCTCGCGCGCCGGCCCGCGCCGACCGCCACACCTTTGCGCGGGGCAATACGCCGTTCGATTGTCAGTGCATCCGTCATGTCTCGATCACCTTCCGGGCCGATCATCGTTTCACACCGGCCGCCACCGGCGGCTCGAGCAGAACCTGCTTCAGATCACTGCCGGCAACACACACGATCACGAATTGCAGGCGGCCCTGCTCCACCATCAGGCTGGCGCTGATCGCTCGTCCATTCGTGCTTCGTTCAGCCACCACGATCGCGTCCGGCAGGTCCTGCCGCACCGCACGCAGCCGGACGAGCAGCTCGCGATCGTGCGGCTCCAGATCGGGGATCGCGGACAGCACCTCGGTCTTGATCGTGGCGCCGGTCCGGGCATCGATGGTGGTCTCCCACAGGCGGTTTCCCCTCACCATCCGCACCTGATAGATCGGCACGCCGGTCTCGCCGTCGAAACTCGCGTCGACCGCGCGGGAGCCACTATGACGCTCGCGCGCGATCCCGAGCGCATCGCGCAGCGAGATCGATGCCGTTTTGAACCGGCGGATTTCGGCTTCGGTCGCCTCCTGCTCGGAGGGCTCCGCGCGCGGCGCAGGCTCGCCGGCCGCGGCTGTGGGATGGTCACGCCCGACATCGGCCCTCGCCGCAGGCGGCAACAACAGGCTTATCGCCGCAAGGCTTGAGATCAGCAGTCTGCTCAAGCCGGCGGGGGCTCGGCTTCTGACGCTCTGGTGGGTGGGTGCAATGTGTCTTTGAGGTCCGGGTGGCATTTGAACGGCTCGTCTTCAATCTTCGTCGTGTTGGCAATCTGGGTGATGAGGATTGGTCGTGACTGGGCCATGCGCGACGAGAGGCGACCTCCGAAAGGCTCGGCCGTTCGAAGGTGCCCTGTTGCGCAGTGGTTACGCGACGAATGGAGGCGTGATGACTAGGATGGCAGTCGCTTGCGTGCGTGCTCTCGCGAATACGCACCCGGCGTATGTCCGGTGTAGTGCTTGAAGCGGCGCGTGAAATGGCTCTGATCGGCAAAACCGACCGTCTGCGCCACCTCGGCGAGCGACATCTCGGCGCGCCGGATCAGGTCCTTGGCCCGCTCGATCCGCGTCCGTTCGAGGTAAGCGATGGGCGACAGGCCGAAATGCTTCTTGAAGATGCGGCTGAGATGGAAGCGGCTGATGCCCGAGGCATCGGCGAGCTCAGCCAGGGTGATCTTGATATCGAGCGGCTGCCGCATGAACTCCAGAGCGCGGCGGATCGCCGCCACGTTGCTCGCCGCGGAGCGCCCCTCCCGTTCCATCGAAGTGCCGAAGCTTCGGAGAAGATGCGTCGACAGCACTGTCGCGACCGACTCCATCAGAAGATCCTGCGCCGGATGCGCCGGTCGCAGAAGCTCGGCAGACATGATCGCCCCGAGGCGATCTACGACACAGTCCTGCGCGCGGAAGACATTGGCCAGTTCGGGCCGCGCATAGACGCCGCTCCTGCCCAATTCTTCGGCAACCTCCCTCAGGCGTTCGAGCGACAGACCGATGCGCAAATGAGCCGGTAAGCGGCCGCGAAACGTCGTTTCATGACCCGCGGGCACAATCGACAGGTCTCCAGGCCTGCACGCGCTTTCGAAGCGTTGGCCGAGACGCTGTTGAAGGACGTAGGACGAATGCTCCCGCGCGATCAGGACGACATGATGATCACGCGGCGGCATCGGCTCAGTACCGCCGGCGTGAAACGCACCGTATTCGTCCAGCCAGATTCCGTCCCAGCACCGCCCTTCGCTCGTCGCCACGCGGGGGCGGTCACCAAGCTCGCGCCGCACCAGATTGATGCCGCTGCCCCCATCATCCTCGCGTCGATAATCCATGAGCATTTTCGCGGACTTCCAAGGTTCGTCGAATTCGTTGATCTCCGCGCGATTATCTCTGGCTGACTTTTGTTGTGAAGGCTCGTAGCGGACAGTTGGCATACCCGACCGGTCAGATCCGCCTCGACCAGAGATGAGTTTTCTCCTGACACGGCCAACTCAGTCTGCCCCGCTCGACGATCCCCACGCAAACGGCGGGCCAAGCGTTAGGATAGGACTTTTCCCATCAGGGGACCCGCGATCGTACAGCTCTCGTCAACTAATTTCCGACGATGCAACTAACGAGTCGTCCCAACATGATCGGCCGGCGCTCCCAGCATGGCTGATGGCGATCTCGGTCGTCAGCCACTGTCGTAATTGGTGGCGAGCCGTCCTGCATCTGCCCAAAACAACAGCTTCCGTCGATCCCGATTGTCACATGTTACCATCTTGATTGTCGCCCGGCACGCCACTAAGAACAATTCGGGCCGCGGGGGCTTTGCCGGCTCCTTGGCAAATTCTGCCTCGGGGACAGCGCGTCGTCGCGCGGGCAATCGATTCAGTTGGAGAGGCCAATATCATTGCAGCAGCCGGGCACGTCTTCGCGTCGAAACGGATCAATAGGACCGGGCGCGATGGAAGCGCCGGCCGTCGGGCTCCATGAGCGGCTATACACTCCTACCAAGCTGGCCTCCGTCTACGACGCGTTGGTGAAAGAAGGTCACTCACCGTCGGACGCCTTGAAGGGCATCGGCCTCAGACCAGAAGACGTTCATTCGCCGGACACGCGGATCTCGCTGAGTCAGCTGATGACCGCCTACCGGAACGCCATCAGGTTGTCGGCCGACCCGCATATTGCCTATCGTATCGGCGAGACCATCCACATATCGGCCTATGGTATGTATGGCTATGCCATCCTCTGCAGCCCGGACTTCCGGACGGCCGTGGATGTGACGATCCGCTACCACGTGCTCGCGACGCCGCTCGCCTCGGTCGGGCTGACGGAGAAGGATGGCCTGGCCACCTGGATCTTCGAACCCAACGCCCATACGGTCGATGACTCCCCGCTTTATCGCTTCGTGATGGAGAAGCAGATGGGAGTCCACATCTCGGTGATGCGGGACATCATGGGCCCGGCTTTTGTTCCGGAAGCGATCCATCTGACATACGCCAAGGCGACTGATTTCGGGATCAACCCGGGTGACGTCGGCTGCGAGGTGCGCTTTTCGCAGACCGCCAACCGGATGATCTTCAAGAGCGAATGGCTGGACTCCAAGGCGGTCCTGGGCAACCGGACGACGTTCTCGCACATGGTCGACATGTGCAACAATTTGCTCGCCGATCTCACGGTACGCGCAGGCGTGGCCGGCCAGATCCGCGAGATCCTGCTGCGCGACATCGCCAATCCTCCCTCGTTCGAGGCCGTTGCGCGTCGGCTCGGAACGAATGAGCGGTCGCTGCGCCGCGCGCTCGAGAAACAAGGACTGTCGTTCCGGGCTCTCCGGGACGAACTGAGAGGCCGCTTGGCGCTCGAATATCTGCGCGGCACCGCCCTCACCAACGACGACATCGCGGTTGCCTTGGGGTTCAGCGATGCCGCGGCATTCCGGCGCGCCTTCCAGCGCTGGACCAACAAGACGCCGAGCGAGATCAGGAACGAGCAGCCAAGGGCGAAGTGATCGGCGCACGCCGGCCGTGACACCATCGGACGCGATCGGCTACCACAGCGGTTGCCCGCAGGCCAATTCGGCCTGAAACCTTGCTGCAACCGTGGATCGATGCGCAAGGACGATTCGCGCGAATGTCGGGAGGTCGGCGTCATCGTTCGATCCACACCGTCATTCCGGGCTCCAGGTCGGCCCTGTCGCTTGAAGGATCGACGCGCAGCCTGAGAGTGTTTCGGTCATGATCGCCGACGACCCTGCGGGCCTGCCATGTCGCGAACGCGCCAAGCCGGCGGATTTCGGTGACGGATCCGGTGAAGATCTCCCGGCTTCCCGCACGGCCGACCCTGACACCGCGCCCGACCGCAAGGCCTTCGAGATGATCCTCGCGCACGTTGAAGGACAGCCATGTCCTGCCGCTGGCTTCGAGCGTCAGAACGGGTTGCCCCGCTCGCACGTTCTCGCCCACTTCCGCAACGACGACACTGACGATGCCGTCCGCCGGTGCGCGCAGCACGGTCTTGTCCAGCTTGCGCGCGAGCACCTCCACCGCCGCCGACGCGGCCTGGACCTGAGCCTCCGCAATCGCGCGCTCCTGGGGCGTCGGCCCTGCCACCGCCGCATCATACAGAGCCTGGGCTTGAGCGACATCCATTAGGGCGGTGTCGGCGTCGTGTTGCGCCTGGTCGAGCGCCTGCAGCGATTCGACGTTCTGGCGTGTCAGCGAGCTCGTTCGCGCCAATTGCAGCTGCATGAAGTCGAGGCGAGCACCGGCCTTGGATATTCCGCTTCGCAGCGAGTCGACCTGCTCGCGCCGCACGCCGGCGAGGACATGGTCCCGGTTCGCAATCGCCGCCGCCAGCGCGGCACGCGCCTGGTCGAGCTGGGCCGTGAGCTCCACCGCGGACAATGTGGCCAGCACATCGCCGGCATGAACGCGCATGCCTTGGCGGACCTCCATCGCGGCCAACTGGCCGCCGACTTCCGGGGCGAGTCCAATCTCGGTGGCGCGAACGACGCCCACGATGGCCGGCACCGGCTCGTCAGCCGCCGTCTCGTAGATCACGATGCCCGCGGCGATGACGACGACAAGAGACGCGGCGACGATGGACTTGACCTTCATGATGCCAGCCTCTTCCTGGTCAGGCCCGCGAGGCTCGCGGCAAGGCCGAAATACACGACCGCAAGGCACCACAAGCCGAGCCAACTGGATGCGACGTCCCACAGGCTCGCACCAAGCTGATTGATGCGGACCAGCCCGTCGATCGCGAAATCAGCCGGAAAGATCCGACCGAAGGCGAGTGCGATGTCGGGTATCGCCTCTCGCGGCCATGCGAAGCCGGTCATGAAGAATAGCGGCAAGCTCGTCGCCAACAGCAGCAGCGTGGCATTCTCCGGCCGCGTGAGCAGCGTGCCGATCGCCTGCCCCAGAAAGCTGGTCGCGAGCAGGAACAGCGACGCGAGGGCGAACAGCTGGGGGAGCTGCCCCAGGGTCGAGAAGCCATAGACGCGCGGGAGCACGATCAGATAGAGCGCGAGCGCGGGCAGGCAAAGGGTCAGGTGCGCACAGCCACGGCCCGCCACCCCGGCCAACACGTTGCCGCCACCGCGCAACGCCTCGCGCGTCAGCATCGCGGCACCGATCAGAAGGGTCTGCTGCAGAATAAGAATGAAGACGGCGGGAACGATATAGCTGGCATAGCCGCCAACCGGATTGAAGATCGGCTGCAACAGGACGTCCGCGGGGCTGGTCGCGGCGAGCTTCGCCTTGACGAGACTGCCTTCGGACCGGCCGCCTCTGGACACGAGCTCGGAGGTCAAGCTGCCGATGGCCGTCGCCACACCGCTTGCGGTCGCCCGGAAGATGAAGAGATAGGTGGCATCCGCATAGACAGGAATATGGACGTTGAGCCCTTTGAGGAGATCGCGCTCCGTCCCCGACGGCATCTCGACGGCCGCAAAGGCCAGTCCGCGGTCGATGAATTCGCGAGCCTCGGCCAGGGTTCGGGGTCGTGCGACCACCCGCAATGCGCCGCTCGCGTCCAGCATCTCGGCCAGCCGGCGGCTGATGTCGCTCATGTCGTTGTCGACGACGGCGATCGGCAGCTTGCGCAGGATCTGGTTGAGATAGGGCTGCGGGTAATAGAGGCCATAGATGATCGGCGCGAGGATGATGATGGTGAAGGCGCTGCGGTTGCCGAGTACGCGGCGCCACTCCGCCAGAAAGGCACCGCCGACGCCGGCCGTGCGCATCTCGTCCATGGTTGGCTCGCCGGGAACGTCCCGATCGCCCGGAAGGCTCCGGCTCACGCGCCGCATGAGCAGAACAGCGAGCGTGGCGTAGAGCGCTGTCAGGCCAGCGAGCATGGCAAACGAGGCCGCGGACTCCGCCACCGGGAGACCGCGCGCCGCCTGCCCCAGCAGCACCGACATGTACCAGCGCAGTGGCAGAACCACGCTCAGGCCCTGCGCAAATATGTTCATGCCGCTGATCGGGAAACCGACGCCGGCGTAGCCGAAGGCAGGCGAGACCAGCAGTCCCGTCAGGCCCAGGCCTGTCGCCAGGTCACGCGCCAGCAATTGCAGAAGCGCACCGAGCGAGAGATAGGAGACGATCAGAAGGATGCCCGAGGCCACCATCATCGGTAGATCGCCCTTGAAGGGAATCTCCAGCACGCCTTCCAGCAAGAGCGGCACCGCGAACATCATCAGCGCGAACAGGCCGAGCAGCGGCGCCAGCTTTCCTGCCAGGGCCACGAGCGGATTTCCCCCGGCGCATGCGATCCATTCCCGCGCATTTCGCCGGCGGAATTCGGAGCCGACCGAATAGCCGGCGGCCACGGCGACGATGACGTGGACGACCATCGGCAGCAATGTCCGCAGCAGGAACTGGGCGTAGTTCTTCTGCGGATTGACCAGCGTGATGGTCTCGCTGACCATCGTCCCCATGGAGGCCGGCGATGGCGCGGCGCGGCCCGCGGGCGCGGCCGCGACGGCAGCCGCCGACAAGCTGTCGCTGATTCCTGCGGAAGCGATGCCCGCCGCCGTCAGGAATTGCTGGTCGTAGAAGCCGACCACCTGCGGCCGCCGCTGAGCCTTCAGGTCGCGTTCGAAATTGGGAGGGATATACACGGCGGAGATCGACTTGCCGGATCTGAGATCCTCCACCGCGTCCGACAGGGACGCAGAGCGGCCGACGATGCGCAGACTTGGCGATGCCGCAATGTATTCCGTGAGTGCATCCGAGGCATCCGACCTGTCTTCATCGACGACGGTGACGCCGAGCCCGCGGATGACGGACTGGCTGAACACGGTCGTGAGAACCAGGAACGCAAACAGCGGGACGCCGAAGATCAGGATCAGGGCGACGCGATCATGAACGAGCCATCGGCACTCGCGCCGGGCGACGCACAGGAAGCCGGAAGCGGATGACGTGCCCATCAGCGCGACCGCCAATCCAGGTAGGCGCTCATGCCCGGCCGCAGCTCGGGCACCGGCTGCACCGGATAGGCGCGGACCGAGAACGTGCGCAGATCGAAGTCACCCGTGGCCCGCGTCGCGCGCCAGCTCACATACTCTCCCTTCGACGCGATCAGCTTGACGGCCACCGTCACCTTGCGGTCACCGAGCGCGGGAATCCGAACGTCGAACCGGTCGCCGACCTTCACCTCCTTCATGAGGTCTTCGCGCAGATCGAAGTGAATCCAGAGATCGTCGAGATTGATCAGCGATATCAGCGGCACGCCGGGGGCAACATATTCGCCGGGCTCGACGTTGCGCTGATAGACCTGCGAGGCGATCGGCGCCTGGACAATGAGCTGATCGATGATCGACTGAACCGTCTTGATATCCGCCTCGGCCTTCTCCACGTTCGCCTTGGCGATGTCGCGCTCTTCCTTGGTATAGCCATTGACGGCCTGGTCGTAGGCGGACTGGGCCTGGTCCACGGCCCGCTCGCTCTCATGAAGAGAATCGGTTGCCTGATCAAGGCGGGCCTGTGGCGCATTGCCCTGCTCGGTCAGCGTACGGACGCGATCGAACGTCTTCTGCGCGAGAACCCGGTTGGCCTGCGCCCGCGACAGCTCGGCTTTCCGCGCCGCCACGGTTTCCGGCCGCGTCCCCGCCATGACGTTGGCGAGCTGGGCTTCCGCGACGGCCTTGCCGGCCTTCATCTGCTCGCGCTTGGCGACCGTCTCCGGATTGTCGATGCTCACCAGAACGGCTCCGGCGGCGACGTTCTCGCCGCGCGCGACCGGCACGTCCTTCACCCGGCCATCGACGCGCGCCGCGATATCGAGCCGCGTGGCGTCGACCTCGCCCTGCACGAGCAATGGCTGCGGCCTCAGAAGGTAGAACACGGAAAGGCCGGCCACGGCCGCTGCGATCAGCACCACGATGGCAAATGGGACAGCCGTCGGGCCCGCGCGAAGCGCGCGGTCACCGGGAGCGGAGGGCTGCCGCGCTTCCACGCTGGCCGAATTTTCCATGTAAGACTCTGTCATCGGGACGATCGCTCGGTCCGCGCCTTCGCAACTGAAAGGGTCAGCGCTCCGGCGAGCCGATGTGGCGCACGGAGCGATCGGGTCGGTGAGATGTTTTCGACAAGCGCAGGATAGGCCGCCTCGCTGCTTGCGATATTGCGCGTGATTGCGCTGAGTTGAACGAAATTGCTCGGCGACATTCTCGAACAGGAAACCATCGGGATCTGGCCGGCGATCCAGCGCTTCTCCGCGGCCTTGCTCGCGGGCTCCCGCGGCGATTCCGTCGGCCGCGTCGCGCGACGGCTAAACGATGATGCGATCGAAGTCGCTGGCGATACGGCTGGCAGGAAAGATCGCCTTGGCCTCGGCAAGGATCTCTTCGTCGCCATAGCGGCCGGAAATGTGGTTCAGCACGAGCTGACCGACATTGGCAGTAGCAGCCAGCGTGGCGGCTTCCGCCGCCGTGAGATGGCCATAGTCGCGTGCCGTGGCGGTGTCGCGCGCGAGGAAGGTGGCCTCGATCACCAGCATATCCGCATCGCGGACATGCTGCTCCAGGCCGTCGGTCGTTTCGGTATCGCCGACGATCACGAGCCTCTTGCCGCCGCCCGGCGGCCCTAGGACATCCTCGGGCTGGATCGTGCGGCCGTCATCCAGCGTGACCACCTGTCCCTCCGCCAACGCCTTTCGGATCGGTCCGTCGGGAACGGCAAGAGCGGCCAGACGGTCGGGTAGCAAATGCCGGCGCGGCGGTCTCGTGAATGCGAAGCCAAGACTGTCGGTGTCGCGATGCCGGACCGGGAAGCAGTCGATCGTGAACTCGCCGGCATCGAAGACCTGCCCGGGCGAGAGCGGAACGAGTTGCAGCGGGATCGGCGCACGGCCCTCGCCCCACAATCCCGCGAGCATCCGGATCACGACGTCGAGCGTACCCGGGCTTGCATGAACATGCATGACGTCGTCGCTCCGGCGCAGCCGCAGGGTGGAGAACAGCCCGGGAAGGCCGAGGACGTGGTCGAAATGACCGTGGGTGAGCAGGATGCGGTCCAACCGCCGGAAACCTGCGCCGCTGCGCAGCAGCTGGCGTTGAGTCCCCTCGCCGCAATCGACGAGAAGGCGCTGCCCGCCGGCCTGGATCAGGAGTGCCGGATGGTTGCGGTCCTCCGACGGGACGCTGGCCGAGGTTCCGAGGAATGTCAGCTCGAACATGCGGTGTCAGGCCTGATCAGGATGCAGCATGTCAGCCGGCGTCCTCGTGTCAGTCACCCGGTCCTCCTCGGTCTCGCG
Organism: Bradyrhizobium sp. HKCCYLRH3099; assembly: GCF_051167855.1. Classification (NCBI taxonomy): domain Bacteria; kingdom Pseudomonadati; phylum Pseudomonadota; class Alphaproteobacteria; order Hyphomicrobiales; family Nitrobacteraceae; genus Bradyrhizobium; species Bradyrhizobium sp. HKCCYLRH3099. The sequence continues at coordinate 114,122 of NZ_JBNPTW010000005.1, read as the reverse complement.
CGCGTTGTCGCTGCTGAAACGCGCCCGTGTCAAACAGGCGTTGGTCACGATGTCCCCTGATCGGCAGACTTCGTCGCCAAGCTCTGATAAATGACGATCATGCCAAGCTCCGGTCCGGACCCGGATGCCGCGCCGACGGTCATCCGCAAAATCATCCACATCGACATGGATGCATTCTACGCGTCGGTCGAGCAGCGCGACAATCCTGAACTCCGCGGCAAGCCCGTGGCGGTCGGCGGCTCGCGCGAGCGTGGCGTGGTGGCGGCCGCGAGCTATGAGGCGCGCAAGTTCGGCGTGCGCTCGGCAATGCCCGCCGTGACCGCCAAGCGCCTGTGCCCGGACCTGATCTTCGTCAAGCCGCGCTTCGAGATCTACAAGGCGATCAGCCAGCAGATCCGCGCGATCTTTGCCGAGCATACGCCGATCATCGAGCCGCTGTCACTCGACGAGGCCTATCTCGACGTCACCGACAATCTGCAGGGCATTCCGCTGGCGCGCGACATCGCGTTGCAGATCCGCGCCCGGATCAAGGCGGAGACCGACCTCAATGCCTCCGCCGGCATCTCCTACAACAAGTTCCTGGCGAAGCTCGCCTCCGACCATCGCAAGCCCAACGGGCAGTACGTGATCTCGCCGGAGATGGGCGCGGCTTTCGTGGAGGCGCTGCCCGTCGGCAAGTTTCACGGCATCGGTCCGGCGACCGCCGCCAGGTTCAATGCGCTCGGCATCCACACCGGCCTCGACATCCGCAATCAGACACTGCCATTCCTGCAACAGCAGTTCGGCAAGGCGGGCAACTATTACTACTGGATCTCACGCGGGATCGATCATCGCCCGGTCCGAGCCAACCGCATCCGCAAATCGGTTGGCGCCGAAAACACCTTTGCCGCCGACCTGACCGCGTTCGAGGCGATGGCCGCCGAGTTGCAGCCGCTGATCGACAAGGTCTGGCGCCATTGCGAGGCGACCGGCAACCGGGGCCGCACGGTCACGCTGAAGGTCAAGTTCACGGATTTCGAGATCATCACGCGCAGCAGGTCCACCGCCATGGCGGTGTCGAGTCGCGCCGAGCTCGAACGTCTGTCGCTGGCGCTGCTGGAAGCCGAAATGCCGTTGCCCAAGCCGGTGCGGCTGCTCGGTGTCTCCTTGTCATCGCTGCAGGAGGCAAAGGCCGGCGTCGAGACGCAACTGGCGATGCCGATCTGAGCCGGGGTAGACGACACCGCCCCGTGTCGCCCTCGCCGTCCGGCTAACGCTTTCTGCCGCTCGGCCGAGACGTCGCCGCATCCGGCTCCGACCCGGTCTGCAAGGCGCGCGCGCCGTTCCACTTGCCCTTCGCGACGAGGTTGAGCAGCACCGTGCGGCAGAGCGCATGCACGCTGGAGACGGCGTGGCTGAGCGGCCGGTCGACGGGATGCGCCAGATGCACCGAGCGCTTGATCTCGGGCTGCGTGATCGGCCAGGCCAGCAGGCGTTCGCTCTGCACGTCGCGTGCAATCGAGTTGTAGGGCAGCACCGAATAGCCGATGCCCTCCTCCACGAGGCCCTTGATGTTCGCGTAGGAGTCGACCTCGATCACCGGATCGAGCGACAGGCCGCGCGCGGACGCCTCGCGCTCCAGCAGCATGCGCAGGCCGTGGTCCGCGCTCGGCAGGATCAGCGGCAGCTGCGTCACATCGGCATAGGCCACGGCGCCCGAGGCGGGCGGCTTGACGCCTGACGGCGGCCTCATCGGACCGAGCAGCCAGAGCTCCTCGGTGATCACCTCCGACGAGTTGAGCGCGCTGTCGCTGACCGGCTGATACAGCACGGCGAGATCGATGCGGCCCTCGCGGATCCACTCGGTGACGAAGCCGCTCATCGCCTCTGCGACGCACAGCTTGATCTTGGGAAAGCGCTTGCGCACCTCGATGATCAGCGGCACCGACAGGATCTGGCTGATCGTGCCGGGCAGCCCGAGCCGCACCTCGCCGGACGGCTCCGCCTCCTGGCCCTTGATCTCGTGCCGCGCGATCGAGAGCTGGTCGATGACGATACGCGCATGGCGGATCAGGATCTCGCCGGCTTCGGTCGCGACGACGCCCTGCGGACTGCGAAACAGCAGCGCCGAGCCGAGCTCGGCCTCCATGTTGCGGACATGCAGGCTGAGCGCCGGCTGCGCGACATTCAGCGTTTCGGCCGCCTTGGAAAAGGAGCCCTGCTCGACGATCGCAATGAAATAGCGAAGCTGCCGCAGGTCCATTTCCGTCCCAACATTCCTGTATGTCTGCCATAACTTTTTGCTATGTCCAGCATACACACGATCAAGGAACGCTATAGATCAGCGGCATCAGGAGGCTGTCAAGCGAGCCCGTCGCGCAGCCGGATTGCAAGCCACGCGTGGGCTCGCTCGCAGAGGCGGCGTTGCTCTAGTCCTGCGGCTTGGGCGCGAATTCGCGGCGCAAACGTTCGCCATGCGCATCGAGCGCCGGGATTGGTCCGAACGCGGGCACCTGCCCGTCCGCGACGGCGCCGGGAGCCATCAGCACCACGGGCCCTGTCGGCGTATCGATCTCGATATAGCGGTTCTGCGGATGCTCGGCGAAGTCGGCCAAAGTGGAAACTCGTCCGAACGCGAGCCGGGCATCGTTGAGTAATTTGATTGCGCGATCGAGATCCATGCTCAGCAGAATCGGCCCGATCTCGGCATCGAGCGCCGCGCGGTTCTTCACGCGCTCACCATTGTTCAGGAAGCGCGGATCGGTGGCGAGGCTTGGCCGCTTGAGCACGTCGCGGCACAGGATCACCCATTCCCGCTCGTTCTGGATCGCGATCAGGATCGAGCGGCCGCCGCCGCAGGCATAGCTGCCATAGGGCGCGATCGTCGGATGATGCAGCCCGACGCGGCCGATCGGCACGCCGCCATAGGCATATTGCAGATACGGCACGTTCATCCAGTCGGCCATCGCGTGAAACAGCGACACCGTGATGTGGCGGCCGCGGCCGGTGAGCTCACGCGCATACAGCGCCTGGAAGATCGCCTGCGTCGCGGTCATCCCGGCATTGATGTCGCAGACGGAGACGCCGACGCGCGCCGCGCCATATTCATTGCCGGTGATGTTGGCGAGCCCGCTCTCGCCCTGCACCAGCAGGTCATAGGCCTTGGCGTCGCGCAGCGGACCTTCGTCGCCATAGCCGGAAATCGCGCAGGTGATCAGCCGCTCATGCCTGGCCCGCAGGCCCTGCATCGAGAAGCCGAGCCGGTCGATCGCGCCGGGCGCCAGGTTCTGGATGAAGACGTCGGCCTGCGCCAGCATCGCTGCCAGCACCGCCTTGTCGCCGTCATCGGCGAGGTTCAGCGCAATCGATTCCTTGCCGCGATTGAGCCAGACGAAATAGGCGCTCTCGCCATGGACGAAATGATCGTACTCCCGGGAGAAATCGCCCTCGGGACGCTCGATCTTGATGACGCGGGCGCCGGCGTCGGCCAGCTTGCAGGAGGCGTAGGCTGCCGCCACCGCCTGCTCGATCGACACAACCAGCAGTCCCTCGAAGTCGGCAGCCATCGTCCCTCATCGCTTCCGGTTGCGGCGCGCTAACGCATCACGAACGGGTTCGGCACATCCTTGCCATAAGACATCCAGACACATTTCGTTTCCAGATATTCCATGATCGCCTCCTGTCCGCTCTCCCGGCCGATGCCAGAGGCCTTGAAGCCGCCGAACGGCGCCATGTAGCTGACGGCGCGATAGGTGTTGGTCCAGACCGTGCCGGCGCGCAGCCGCTTGGCCGCGGTGAAGGCTCGGCGCTGGTCGTTGGTCCAGACACCGGCGGCGAGGCCGTAAGCCGTGTCGTTGGCGATCGCAAAGGCCTCGTCATCCTCGCGGAACTTGATCACCGAGAGCACCGGGCCGAACACTTCCTCCTGCGCGATCCGCATCGCATTGTGGACGCCCGCGAACACCGTCGGCTCGACGAACCAGCCCTGGCCGCATTCCGGACGGCTGGCCGGCTTGCCGCCCATGACGCATTCGGCGCCCTCCTCGCGCGCCATCGCGATGCAGGACAACACGCGCTGATATTGCGGCTGCGTGGTCACTGGCCCCACCTGCGTATCCATGTTCATCGGATCGCCCATGCGCGCGGTCTGCGCCAGCGCGACGAACTTCTCCAGGAACGCGTCGTGGATGCTCTCATGCACCAGGAGGCGCGAGCCGGCGATGCAGGTCTGGCCCGTGGCGGCGAAGATGCCGGACACCACGCCCTTCACGGCATTGTCGAGATCGGCGTCAGGGAAGACGAGCTGCGCCGACTTGCCGCCGAGCTCCAGGGTGGTGCGCTTGAAGGTCTGCGCCGCGTTGCGCAGCACGTGGCGGCCGGAATTCTCGCCGCCGGTGAAGGCGATCTTGTCGATGCCCTTGTGGCTGGTCAGCGGCTCGCCGACATCGGCGCCGAAACCGGTGACGACGTTGAGTACGCCCGGCGGAAAGCCCGCCTCCTCGACCAGCCGCATCAGTTCCAGCGTCGAGGCCGAGGTGAACTCTGACGGCTTGATCACGATGGTGCAGCCGGCCGCGAGCGCCGGCGCGAGCTTCCAGGTCGCCAGCAGCAGCGGCGAATTCCACGGCGTGATCGCCGCGACCACGCCGACCGGCTCATGCCGCGTGTAGGTGAACATGTCGGGCTTGTCGATCGGGACGATCGCACCCTCGACCTTGTCGGCGAGCCCGCCGAAGTAATGAAACCATTGCGGGATATAGCCGACCTGGCCGCGCATCTCCGCATAGAGCTTGCCGTTGTCCTGCACTTCGACGGCGGCGAGCTGATCGGCGTCGCGCGCGATCAGCTCGCCGAACCGGCGCAGCAGCTGGCCGCGCTGCGACGGATGCATGGTGGCCCACTCGCCCTGCTCCAGCGCCCGGCGGGCCGCGGCGACAGCCAGATCGACATCATGCGCGTCGCATTTGGGGATCAGGGCCCAGGGCTGGGCCAGGTACGGATCGAAGCTCTCGAAATAATCGCCGGACGCCGGCTGATGCCATTGGCCGTCGATGAAACATTGATAGCGCCGCATGGGCTCAATCCTGCTCATGTGAAAATCTCTCAGTTGAATTCCACGACCTGGCGGATCGCGCTGCCGTCGGCGAGGCGATCGAAGCCGGCGTTGATGTCGTCGAGCTTGATGCGATGGGTCAGCAATTTATCGACCGGCAAACGGCCGCGATGATAGAGGCCGAGGAAGCGCGGGATGTCGCGCGACGGCACGCCGGAGCCGAGATAGCTGCCCTTGAGCGTGCGCTCCTCGGCGACCAAGGAGACGGCCGGCAGCGACAGCACCGCCTTGGGGTTCGGCAGGCCGGCGGTCACCGTGGTGCCGCCGCGACGGGTGATGGCGTAGCTCATCTCCAGCGCCTTCACGGAGCCGGCGAATTCCAGCGCCGCGTCGACGCCACCCTTGGTCGCCTCCTTCACTTTCGCGACCAGATCGGGATCGGCGCCATGAAAGGTGTGGGTCGCGCCGAGCTCGCGCGCCAGCGCGAGCTTCGGCTCGAACATGTCGATCGCAATCACGCTCTCAGCGCCGATCGCGACTGCACCCATCACTGCGGCGAGCCCGACGCCGCCGAGCCCGATGATCGCCGCCTTGCCGCCAGGGCCGACATCGCCGCCGTTGAAGACGGCGCCCGTGCCCGTCAGCACCGCACAGCCCATCAGCGCCGCGATGTGCAGCGGCACTTCCTTCTGCACCTTCACCAGCGAGCGGCGCGACATCGTGGCGTATTCGGCGAAGCACGACACGCCGCAATGATGATGCACCCTCTCCTCGGCGCGATGCAGCCGGAAGCCGCCGCTGAGCAGATCGCCCTTGCCGTTGTGCTCGGCGCCCGGCTCGCACAGCGCCGGCCGCCCTTGCGCACATGGCGCGCAATGGCCGCAGCTCGGCACGAACACGCAGACGACGTGATCGCCGCGCACGAGATCATCGACGCCGGCGCCGACCTCCTCGACCACGCCCGACGCCTCGTGGCCAAGCACCATCGGCAGCGGGCGCGGCCGGTCGCCATTGATCACCGAGAGATCGGAGTGGCACAGGCCGGCGGCGGCGATGCGCACCAGCACCTCCCCGGGACCTGGACCATCGAGCTCGACCTCCTGAATGCGGAGGGGACGCGAGGCGGCATAGGGTCCGGCGAGGCCCATGTCCTCGAGAACGGCGGCCCTGATCTTCATGATGTCATTCCCTTGAACTCTGCGGCCTGTCGCTCAGTGGACGGCCGCGTACATGATCTTCTCCTCGGTCGCCTCGTCGGCCGAGAACTCCTCGACGACGCGGCCCTGGCGCGACACCAGGATGCGGTCGGCGAGGTTGAGGATTTCCGGCAGGTAGGACGAGATCACGACCACCGCGAGCCCGGCATCCGCCAGCTCGTTGATGACGTGGTGCAACTCGGCGATCGCGCCGACGTCGACGCCGCGCGTCGGCTCGTCGAAAATGACGAGCTTCGGCTCCTGCACCAGCGAGCGCGCGATGACGACCTTCTGCTGATTGCCGCCGGACAGCTCGACCACGCGCGCCGCATTGCTGATCGCGCGCACATTGAGCCGCTTGGTCCAGGTCGCGGCCAGTTCCATCATCTCGGCGTAGGAGATGACGACGCTCTTGTTGAGATCGGCGGCCAGGAGATTGAGATAGATGTTCTCGGCGATCGACTTGGTCTCGAAGAATCCTTCGATCTTGCGGTCCTCGGTGACGTAGACGATGCCGTCGCGCACCGCCTGGCGCGGCACTCGGTAGCGGACCGAACGCCCGTCCAGCTTGACCTCGCCGCCATGGAAGAAGTCGCGCTTGACCACGCCGGAGATGATCTTGGCGGTCTCGGTGCGCCCCGAACCGATCAGGCCGAAGATCCCGGTGATCTGGCCGGCATAGACCGAGAACGAGTTGTTGCGGACCATGCGGCCCATCGACAGGTTCTGCACGCTCAGCATCTTGCGGCCGTAGGGCCGCGTCGCGTGACCCTCGCCGGCCTTGCCGTAGAGCTCGTCGGACAGCGTGCGCCCGACCATCGCGGTGATGATCTTGTCGCGATCGAAATTCTTCGCGTCGTCGGTCACGACATGCTGGCCGTCGCGCATGATGGTGATGCGGTCGGAGATCGACAGCGCCTCCTCCAGCGCGTGCGAGATGAAGATGATCGAGACGCCGTCGCGCTTCAGCCGCTTCACCAGCGCGAAGAAATGGTGCTTCTCCTCCGGCGTCAGCGTGGCCGTGGGCTCGTCGAAGATGATGACGCGTGCCTTGTGGTGCACGGCCCGCGCGATCTCGACCATCTGCTTCTGCGCCGCGCCGAGCTGCGACACATACATCGTCGGATCGACGCCGAAATTCAGCGATTGCAGGAACTGCTGGGCGGCGATGTAGATGCCGCGCAGCCGGTTGAGGAACTTCTCATTGCCGAGATAGATGTTCTGCGCCACCGTGAGCGACGGCACCAGGCTGGTCTCCTGGAACACCATCGCGATGCCGCTGCGCAGCGCCTCCGCCGGCGTCTTGAACGAGACCTTCGCACCGTTGACGATCAGCTCGCCGCTGGTGACCTCGTAGACGCCGGCCATGATCTTGGTCAGCGTCGACTTGCCGGCGCCGTTCTCGCCGAGCAGCGCATGGACCTCGCCCGGCCGCAGGTCGAACGAGATGCTGCGCAGCGCCGGAATGCCGTGGAATTCCTTGGTGACGTTCTTCAGTTCGACGACCGGCTGCATCACTTCCCCTCCCGGCCCACGCGATCGATCGCGATGATCTCGTCGCCGCCCTTCGCGGTCAGCCACAGCCGTCCATTCACCTCCACCGCCGACGTGATGCCGTGACGTTTGCCCCCGGCCCGGCTGTGCAGGCTCTGCAGCGGCACGAAATTGGCGTCGAGCTCGATGACGAGGCCATAGGACAATGTCGGCGCCCACGGCTTGAGGATGCCCATCTGCTTCAAGGCGCCGCCCTGCATCGGCTCGTGGAACGAGACGCCGCTGCGCAAGGCCGGTGCGATCCAATAGGCCGGCGGCACCTCGGCCAGCATCGCGCGGCGGTAGGCATCCTCGCGCAGCACGAATTCGATCAGCGGGCTGCGCGGCGCGAACACGGTCAGCCAATAGCCGCCACGCGCCGACGGCGCGATGCGGCCGGGATAGCCGGGCAGATCGTCGAGCACGACAGCGAGCTCGCGGCCATCGGCGGCGCGGCGCACCAGCCGGACGTCCCAGGCCTCGCTGACGATCAGCGACTGATCGGCCGCGACCACCACGCCATTGGGATAGCCGAGCCCGGCGGCCAGCCGCTTGGCCTCGCGCTTGACGAGATCGAGCTTCCACATTTCACCGGCGCGGCGATGCTCCATCAGGTCGCGCTGCCAAGCCTCCAGCCCGGTCTCGACCGAGCCGACGCAGACGACGAGGCTCGTCTCGTCGACGAAGGTCATCGCGGTGATGCAGGCCGTCGGCCAGCCGCTTCGCCGGCCAGCATTGGTGACGGTGCCGTCACGCGCCAGGATCGAGATGCCCTTGCCTTCGCAGGCCACCGCGATCTGTCCGCGCGGCGAGACGGCCAGCGCCGAGATCACGCCATCGAGCGTCGCCACCGCTTCGAGCTCGGCGCCATCGGCCATCCGAAACAGCCTGACACCGCTCGACCAGAACATCGCGCCATCGCACACGACCAGATTATCCGGCGCGGCGCTCGCGATGCCGCGCGGCGCATCTTCCAGACGATTGTTCGGCTTCAGCGCACCGTCCAGCGGCGGCACCGTGACCGCGGCGCGGCCGCGTCCGAGGAAGCGCTCCAGCCAGCTTCCGACCAAGGCGTTCATGCCCGCCCCCAATAGCTGCGCATGGCGCTCCAGTTCGGATCGGCATAATCGAGCTTGATGCGTCCGATCCGGTTGTTGGTGATGCCGCCGAGATAGAGATAGCCGCGGTGCTCGCGCATCGAGGTGATCATCGGATGGTTCTTGGCGCCCTGATCCCACAGCGACTCCAGCACCTCGCCCTTGTCGTTGAAGCGGATCACGCAGCCGATGTTGAGGTTGGGATACAGCCACTGGTCAGGCGCGATGCGGCGCGCCATCCGGCGGCGGAAGCCGGGCATGCGCAGCGCGAGGTCGAGCGCCGGCGAGCGCATCCCCATGATCGCGCACCAATAGGAGCCGTCCGAGGCGCGATTGATGTTGTCGGGATAGCCGGGCAGTGCGTCGAGCACGCGCTCGACCTGCCCCGCCTTCGGCCCGGAGATCCACAGGCGGCTGACGCGGCAGGCCCAGCTCTCGGCGAACAGCACCGACTGGCCGTCATGGGCGAGACAGACGCCGTTCGGGAAGATCAGGTTGCGCAGCGCCGTATGCGTCTTGCCGGTGTTCGGGTCGTAGCAGATGATCCGGCCATTGCCGCGGCTCTCCAGCGCATCGACCGGCCAGTCGTGCATCTCGTAGCGGATCGTGGCCTCGCTGAAATAGATCCGGCCATCCGGCGCGATGTCGAGATCGTCGGCGAGCCGCAGCCGGGAATCGTCGACGATGGAGAAGGTCGAGCGGTTGGTCTCGTCGGTGACCTTGCTGACGTTGCGCGCGCGGTCGATCTTATAGAGCCCCATGCCGCCGACACAGACATGCAGGTCGCCTGTGCGGTCGAACGCCATGCCGAGCGGCGAGCCGCCAATATGGGCGTAGACTTCCCAGGTCTTGTAGTCCGGCGGCGCGAAGCGGACGATGTCGCCGTGACGCGTGCCGCAATAGAGATTGTCCTCGTCATCGAGGATGACGTCCTCCGGAGACTCGACCTCGCCGAGGCCGATGATCTCCACCGCGCCGAGCCGGTCGTTGAGCGCGAACGCCCCGCCGGTCTCGGCGGACGTCGAGCGCGGCGCCGGCAGCTCGACATAGGTCGGCGACACGTAGACCTTGGACAGCAGCTTGTCGCGGTTCTTGAGCCAGCGCACGTCGATGAACACGGCAAGCAGCAAGGTAAGGCCGAGCACCATCGGCCCCGAACCGCTGTTCAGGCCGATGCGCAGCACGCCGTTGGTCATGACCAGCACGATGACCGCGCCGATCAGCGCCTTCGCCACCGAGCCGCGGCCGCCGCCCAGGCTGTTGCCGCCGAGCACGGCCGCCGTCAGCGCCGAGATTTCCAGGCCCATGCCGGTGTCGGTGCCCGCCCCGCTGAGCCGTGCCGCATAGAGCACGCCAGCGAGGCCGCAGAGCATGCCGGAGATCGTATAGGCGGCGCAGACCATGCCGCGCACGGAGAGACCGATGTTGTGCGCCGAGCGGCGCGAGCCGCCGATCGCCATCATGCGCCAGCCCGGCCGGCTGCGCGTCAGCAGCACATGGCCGATCAGCGCGACGACGACCAGGATGATGAAGCTCGACGGCACCTCGGCGAAGCCGCCGAGCCCGATCACGTCCCAGACGTCGGACTGATAGAAGCTCACCGACATCGCCTGCGCGTATTTCAACAGCAGCATGTCGACGATGGCGCGCACGATGATCAGGGTCACCAGCGTGGTGAGGAACGCGCGCAGCCGGAGGAAGCCGATGAGGTAGCCGTTGAGCAGCCCGACACCCCCGCAGATCAGCACGACCGCGGGGATCGCGAGCCCCACCGGCCAGCCGCCGAGGTTGAGCAGCGCGAGCGTCATGAAATTGCCGAGCGCGAAATTGGAGCCGACGCTGAGGTCGATGCCGCCGACGACGATGACGATCATCATCGCCATGCAGACCAGGCCGAACTCGCCGAGCTCGCGGGCGCTGATCGCGAGATTGGCGCCGGTGAAGAAGTTGGGGATCAGCGACCCGAAGACCGCGATCACGCACAGCAGCACCAGGAACGGGATCGCGTTGTCGATCCACTTCTTCGAGAGCAGCTCGCCGATGACGTGGTCCGGAATGAAGCGATATCTCAGCTTCGTCAAAGTACTGGTCGACGCCAAAGGAGCCTCTGCACGTAGTCGCTTAAGGTCAAATCAAAGAGGGTGCGTGGCCGCCGCACCCGGCGGCCACGCATGGCTAGTCCGGATCAGCGCAGCAGCTTGGCGTACTGCTCGGGATCCCAGCAGGTGCCGGCCTTGACGTCAGCCTTGGTCATGACGCGGGTCGGCGAATACAGCTGGAACTTCATCGTGCCGGCCTTCTGCTTGCCCTGCAGCACCGCGGAGATCGCGGTGAAGGCGTCGCGGCCCATGCCCGGCGCGTCATAGTTGATCGCGGCCGAGAAGGTGCCGTCGGCCAGACGATCGCACATGCTCTGCGCGCCGCCGCCGGAGGTCACGAAGTAGACCTGGTCCTGCTTGCCGGCCTGCTTGATCGCCGCACCGGTGCCGACGCCCTGGCCATCCCAGACGTCGATGACGCCGCAGAGATCGGGGTTCTGCTGCAGCACCGTCTCGGTGATCGCGCGCGCCTTGGAGGCGTCCCAGTCGGCCGCCTGGCTCGATACCACCTTGATCTCCGGATTGGCGTCGAACACCTTCTTGATGCCCTGCACCTGATAGTAGCTGACGCCGCCGGTCAGCACGCCCTGCACGATCGACACCTTGTGCGAGGTCTCGGTGCCCTTGCCGCATTTGGCAACCACCATCTTGGCGGCCTGCTCGCCCATCGAAATGAAGTCGGGACCGACGAAGGCGTCGGTCTGCACCGCGCCCTGCATATTCATCTGGATGACGACGATGCCGGCAGCATTCGCCTGCTTCAGCAGGCGCGCCAGCGACTGCAGGTCGGGGTTCTGCGTCACGATCACGTCGGGCTTCTCGGCGATCAGCGAGGTCAGGCCCTGTGCCATTGCGCCGGTGTTCCAGTTCGGATCCTGCGACTTGAACTTCATGCCGTAGCGCTCGGCTTCGGTCTTGACGACGCCGCCCCAGGCCTGGGCGAGGTCGAAGCCGATCGAGATCGGCAGATAGACGATCGACTTGCCCTTGAGCGCGTCGAGCGCCGGCTGGCGATAGGGATCGTTCATGTCGTCGGCGCGGGCGCCGAATGCGGCCGCGGCGATGCTCGCGAATGCGGTGGCCGCAAGGGCCAGGCGGTGCAGGTTCTTCAAGATGGTCTCCTCCGATTTTGTTGATTGAGGCGCGTTGGTTGGGGCTTCAGATGTCGCCCTGCTGTCCCGTCTGCTCGTCGCGGGGATTGACGATGCTGTCGACGACGATGGCGAGCAGCAGGATTAGGCTCTTGACGACGTTCTGGATCGTGTACTGCACGTCCATGATCGTCATGCCGTTCATCAGCACGCCGATCAGAAGTGCGCCGACGATCACGTTGCGGACATTGCCGCGGCCGCCGGACAGGCCGACGCCGCCGAGCACGACGACCAGGATGACGTCGTAGATCATGTTGGAGTTGACGACGCGGGTGTTCATCGCCTCCGCCGACGTGGCGGTCACGAGACCGGCAACGAAGGCGATGCCGCCGGCGATGACATATTGCGCGACGAGAATGGGACGCACCGGCACTCCGCCGATGCGCGCGCTCGCGAGATTGTCGCCGATCGCATAGATGAAACGCCCGGGCTTGGTGTAGCGCAGGAACAGATAGGCGATCAGCGCCACCACAGCGGCGACGACGATCGGCATGGGAATGCCGAACAGCGCGCCCTGCCCCAGGCTCGCGACCGCGCCGATGTTCGGCGGCAGATAGACGACGTCCGTGCCCGTGATGAGATGCGCGCGGCCGAAGCCGTAGACGAAGGTGGCCATCGCCAAGGTCGCGAACAGCGACGGGATCTCGGCATAGGCGATCAGGATGCCGGTGACGAGGCTCATGCCGAGCGCGAGCAACAGGCCGATGCCCATCGCGCCCGCCATCGACATTCCGCTCGCAGCAAGCTGCAGGCTCCACGCCACCGAGATCGCCATCGTCGCCACCAGCGACAGGTCGATGCCGCGACCGAGCACGACGATGAGCATGCCGAGCCCGAGAATGCCGAGCACGGCGACGCTACGGACGAGTGACAGCAGATTGCTCGGCGCCAGGAATTTCGGCAACGTCAGAGCGAAGACGATCAGCAGCAGCACCGTGAGCGCGAAGACGATGCGCTCCTGGTTGAAATAATGAGACCACGCGCGCATCCGCTGCCTTAAGCCCTTGTCGCTTCACCCCGGCCCGATCGCGGCGGCAGATTGGATCTGCGCGCCCTCTGTCCGGCACGTCGGAGCTGGAGGCCCGCATGCCGCGTTCGAGCGAATTTTGGAGCTTGAAGCTAGGTGAGGTCCTGCCGTGAGCGGAAATACGGATTTGAGCTAGCGGCTATATCATCCGGTTATCAGCAAGCTGCAACGCAATAGCGAGATGGCGCGAGCTCACGGCTCGACCGGTTCAAGCCTGCTGCGGAGGAGCGACAGCCGGTGCGAGAATGCGGCCTGACACGAGCAGCCAGATCGTGCGTAGCACCAGCGCCCCGATGACGAGGTTGACGACGACGAACACGATCGGCGCCATCGTCGCGGCAGGTCCGTGATCGCCGCGGATCACCATCTTCAATAACGAGCTGGCAAGCGCGGTCAGGCCGAACGTGAATCCCCAATAGGACGCCGAGAGCCGATGTTCGAGAATCCAAGGCAGCAGCCGGACGAGCAGCAGCAATTGCAGCATGCCATAACCGATCAGCGCGCTGACGACCATGTCAGGGGGTCCCTCTGTCACGCTGAGATAGGCAAGCGCGCCCGCCGTCGGCGGCGCCAGCTGAATGCCGAGGGTCGGACGGATCGTGGCCGGCAACGCGTCGGCCGTGTAGAGCCGGTGCAGCAGGACCGACTCCACCGCCAGCCAGGAAAACAGTCCGGCGCCGAAGGCGAGACGACCCCACTCAGGAAAGCCGAGCGCACCTGCCCCGATGGCGGTGACGAAGGATCCAGCCACCGTCGGCAGGTACAGCACCGGCGTCGAGGCCGCGGGATCGCGGCCGCCGCGCCACAATTGACCGGTGCGCCACAGCGCGAAGCCGAGCGAGAAGACGAGACCTATCGCGTAGATGACGAGCGCCGCGATCCGATGATAGGGCTGTGCTGCGATCGCGACCAGCATGGTCGAGACGCCGGCAAGTCCAATGAAGCAGCACTGGATCGGATGCAGCGCCTCGGACAGAGCCGCATCGGCGGAGAGGATCCACTTGGCCACATAGAACAAGACAATGACGGCCCAGACGACAACGCCCGCCGCCATCAGGACCTCGCCGATGTCGGCCGGCAATCCCCACAGCTGATGCGCCGCGCGCCAGCTGTTGCCGAGCCCGATGATGCCGAGCACGATGCCGAAGAAGGAGGCCGGAACCAGCGGAAGCTTGACCCTACGCGCGGTCATCGATCACTCCGGAGGTCGGCGCGAAAGGTCGTCGCGCTCCGATCCAGGCTCACTATCCGTCGCGTCCGAGACGAGCTTCGGCGGCTCGTCATAGCCGGCGCGGCTGCTGTAGAACACCAGCGCCATCAGCCCTACGCCGCAGATCATGGAGAACACCACGCCGATGGCCAAAGCGGCATAGCCCGACGACGGCACGTCGGTTCCTTCCGCCGACGACCATCCGAGAACGGCGACGACGATCACCGCCACCAGCATCAATACCAGTGCGGCCACGAGCACATAGGCGCCGGCGCCCATCGTGCGCGCATCCGACACCATCTCTTGCCACAACGACTTCCAGGGAATGACCGGCATGGCGCGGTTCTACTCTGCTGACGTCGCGGTGTCGGCGATCGCCTTGAGCGCGCCGGTCATGGCCTCCACCGCGCCCTCCGCACCCGCCGCCCCGCCATGGCGCTGCGCCAGCCAGGCCGGATCGTTGTAGGACAGCCAGGTCCGTCCCTCGGCATCCTGCCAGACCAGGACCTTCAACGGCAGATCGATGCCGATGCTCTGCGCCGCCTGCATCAGCGGCGTTCCCCCTTTGGGACTGCCGAAGATCAGCAGATCCGTCGGGCGCAGCGTCATCCCGACATCGGCGGCGCCGGCCGCATGATCGATGTGGGCGAAGATCGTCATGCCCTTTGCCCTGACGGCGTCCTGCAGCTTCCGCATCGTCGTGCCTGGATCGTTCTGGCTTGGCAGCGTGATCAGCCCCTGCGGGTCCATGGCGTTTGCTCCGATTGTTGTCGATAGTGTCAGGAAGACCAGCAGGGCGAACGTCTGCATGCGCCTGCGCGCGCGTCCGACGCCGGGCCGAGCGCCGTGCCCGATCATTTCGGTGCCCGGACGTTGCTGAACTCCGGCACGGGCAGAAACCCGTTGCGGTTCGGCATCTTCACCTTGGGCAGCGAGGTCTGATCGAGACGGCCGTCCGGCGGCACGATGCCATTCAAACTCAGGATGTAGGCCGACAGCGCGTAGTAGTCGTCGACGCTGAGCGAACCCGGCGCCTGATACGGCATGGCACGATGGATGTAGTCGAACAGGGTCGTCGCATACGGCCAGAAGCTGCCGACGGTCTTCACCGGAGCGTCGGTCGCGAGCGTGCCCTGGCCGCCGACCAGCCGATCCTTGATGCCGCCCTGGCCGCCTTCGCCATGGCAGGCGGCGCAGTTCTCCGCGAACAGCTCCTTGCCGCGCGCAGCGGTGCCGCTGCCTTGCGGCAGCCCCTTGCCGTCAGGACGCACATCGATGTCCCACAGCTTGATCTCCTGCGGCGTCGCCGGCCGCCCGAAATCCACGGCATGAGCGGGAGCGACCAGCAGCGCAGCGGCCAGCGCCGCCGTGAGCCAACGTTCAGGCGAGAACATTGCTGACCTTGCCATCGCTGTCGATGCTCCATGTCTGCTGCGCGTTGTAATGGAACAGCGCGTTGGTGCCGGTCTTCGCGATGAAGGACTTGCGATCGGGCTGTACGTTGCCCTTCTCGTCGGTCGCGCGGCTGACGATCTTGGTCGGCTTCCCGTTCCACTGCCAGTCGAGCTCGAAGCGCGCCTGCGCCTTCGGCAGCACGGGATGGTTCATGCGGGCCGGCTGCCAGCTCCGCCCCTCGTCGGTGCTGACCTCGACCTTCGCGATCCGGCCATGGCCGCTCCAGGCCAGCCCGGTGATGCGGTTGTAGCCGGGCCGGATGGTCATCGTGCCCGACGGCGAGGTGATGACCGAATTGGTCTCCATCCTCAGCTGGAACTGCGCGGCCTTGCCGTTGGCGAGCAACTGGGTGTAGCGCGCGGTTTCCCAGCGGGTCATCCAGGGCTCGTCGCCGAACTTCAGCCGGCGCAGCCATTTGATGTTCAGATTGCCTTCGAAGCCCGGCATGATCAGGCGCAACGGAAAGCCGTGCGCCGGCCGCAACGGCTCGCCGTTCTGGCCATAGGCCACGAACGCCTCGTCCATGATCTCCTCGGTGAGCGGAATGCTGCGGGCCGCCGCAGCCGCATCACCGCCCTCGGCCAGCATCCACGCCGAGCGCGCCTCCTTGCCGACAAGATCGATGAGGTAGCGGAGCGGAACGCCGGTCCATTCGTTGCTGCTGACGAGGCCATGGGTGTTCTGCACCGTCAGGGTCGGGTCGGCCTTCTTCCAGTTCTCCCAGCCATTGCCCGTGCACTCGATGAAGACGATTCGCGAGATCGACGGCATGCGCATGATGTCATCCGGCGTCAGCACGAGCTGCTTGCGGGTCATGCCGTGGATCAGCAGCCGATGCTTGGCGGGATCGATATTGGGAACGCCCGCATGGCTGCGCTCATAGTGCAGATCGGTCGGCGTGATGCTTCCGACCAGCCTGTCGAGCGGCGTCTTCGAGTTGATGGCATCGGCGGGATCGATGTTCCGTTTGCCCGGCGTCGCTTCCGGAATGCGTCCGATGTGGACATAGGGCGAGCGTGCGCTGAACGCGGACAGCACACCCCCCGGTTCGCGCGCCGGCACATCGGCCAGATCGTCGGCGAGCGCTTCGCCGCCGATGACAGCACCGGCGGCCGCTGCCGACGCCGTGACGAAGCGCCGACGCGACATACGCGCGTCACCGCCTGATCGATGCAAAATTGGATTTGGCTTGTCGGTGCTCATGCGCGCCCTCAGGACGATGAAGGTCGCAGAGAGCTATCCGTTATCCGCGCGCGGCTCCATCATACCGAGGAATGGGACGCGACGTGCCGTCGTATGGATTGATTGAAACTGCCGCCATGCCCGATCTATGCCGCGCGATCTGAACGCCCGGCATCAACGAGCATGCTATCCCTTCCCGCCATTCCGCCCACATTCGGGGATCATCATTCGACACCAGCGGACTGGCGGGCGCATGGAACGGCCGTGGCCACAAGCAAGGTCGGACTACACGATCTGCCTGATGCTCGGACTCGTGAGGGCGCGCGACACCACCTGGAGGGCTTGCCCAAGCTCGGCCCGGTTGCGGGCAGCGCCGAGCGAGATGCGCAATCCGCGCGGCGCCGACGCGCTTGCCGCGAACGCAGCCTCTCCGACCACTGCCAGGCCGTTGCGCATCAGATGCGACAGCAGCTCGGCGGCATCGAACCGGGCCGGTTGCGGCAGCCAGAGATGATGGCTCGTGGGCCGCGCGGCATAGGTCACGCCTTTCAAGGCGCGCGCGGCGAGTTGCTGGCGCGCGGCGGCCTCGTTACGGATGGCGCGGATGATGTCGTCGGCGATACCGGATCTCAACCAGTGCGTCGCCAGCGCGACCATCGGCCAGGCCGGCATCTGCATCGTCGCCTGCAGACACCCCCGCATCATCTGCTCGGCGGACTCGTCCGGCGCCAAAAGATAAGCGACACGCAAGGCCGGCGCGATGCATTTCGCGATGCTTGCCGCATAGTATGTCCGATCCGGGATCAGCGTGGCGATCGGCGACAGCCGCGGCTCCAGCGGGCCATACACGTCATCCTCGATCAGGACGGCGCCGCGCTTGCGGATGACGCCGGCGATTGCCGCCCTGCGCGCGGCGCTCATGGTCGCCGTGGTCGGGTTCTGCTGGCTCGGCACGAGATAGACGAGCTTCGACTTGTGCTTGCGCAAGGCATCGTCGAGCGCCTCGGGCCGCGCCCCCTCGGCATCCATGGCGACACCGGCGAGATGCACGCCGAGCCGCGCGGCAGCAGCCTTGAGCCCTGGAAAGGTCAGCGCCTCCGTGACCACGACATCTCCCGGCCTGGTCAGCGACACCAGGGCGTTGAAGATGACGGCCTGCGATCCCGGATAGATCACGATCCGCTCGGCCGTCGCGTGGGCGACGCGCGCACGCAGCCAGGCCGCAGCGGCCTCGCGCTGCTCCACGCTGCCACCAGGCGGCGCATAGCTCAGAAACGCGCTCAGGCCGGCATCGCTGCGAATGGCCGCCAGCCCCTGTTCGATCCGGCGATCGAGCTGCGCCTCGACAGGTTGCGGCGGCAAATTCATCGACAGATCGATGGTGGCCGCCGCCGGCCCATCATGCGCGGCGCGCGCCGTCGTCTCGGAGACGAACGTTCCCTGCCCCACTCGCGCTTCGATCAGCCCGCGCCGCCGCGCCTCGCTATAGGCGCGCGTGACGGTGGTGAGATCGATGCGAAGTCCCGACGCGAGGCTGCGATGCGTCGGCAACCGCTGGCCGCGGATCAACCGTCCGCTGGCGATGTCGGCTTCGAGGGCATCAACGATGCGCATGAACAGCGGACCCTGCCATTCGGAAAGTGTAGGGAGCCAATCCATGCAATTCTCCAGATTGTCTTTGATTGCATGCTTACATTGATGGATTGTATGGATCAATTCTCTCTGTCACCAACGGAGGCGCGCATGGGCAACCTTGTCAGCCAAACCAGGCCGGCGGACCTGACAAAGCGACCGTCGAGCGAGCTCGGGGAGTCGCCCGCGGATCGCCCGGCTCCCGCATTCGGCTTGGCCCGCATCCCCGCCGAACGCCGTTGGCGCGAGCCGCCGCCGTCACCATTGCTTGCGAGAGGCAGCCCGCCGCGCCTGTCGATCTCGATGTGGAGCGGATCCGTCAGCAATGGTGCGCTCGACGTACAGACGGACCTTGTCGATGCGCCTTACGCCGTCTCCTACGCGCTGCGGCCCACGACCATGTCGCTGTCCGTCGGTGGCCGGCTGCTGATCGATGGCGACATCGTCCCGGGCACCACGGTCCTGACGGGGCCCGCCCTGCCGAATGCGCGCGCAACCTATCGCGCCGATTACGCGATTGTCCGCGTGTTCGTGTCGCAACGCGCCGTGGCGGACTGCTTCGAGGAGATCAACGGCCGGCCTGCCGGCGACGCGCTCGAACCGTTCGACCCGCACCAGACCGATGACCGCGTGCTGCGCCATCTCGTGTCGTCGCTCATCCGCGCCTTCACCGAAGACGCCGCTCCGAGCCAGTTGTTTCTCGACAGCCTCAGCATTTCCTTCGCCGCCCACCTGATCGGACGCTACCACCTGAAACAGCCGATCGTTCCGAAGCGGAAGCTGTCGCCGTTGACGCCGTGGCGGCTGAACCGCGCGAAGACGTTCGTCGATGCTCATCTCGACCAGCCCATCGCGCTTGCGGATCTGAGTGCGGCCGCCGGCCTGAGCCGCATGCATTTCGCAGCCCAGTTCAAGGCCGCGACCGGCCTGTCGCCCCACATGTACCTGCTCCAGTGCCGCGTCCATGCCTCGAAACGGCTGCTGCTGGATCCGGCGCGCTCGATCCGCGACGTCGCGCTGGCCGTCGGCTTCAAGAGCGAGACCCATTTCATCAACGTGTTCCGGCGTCTGGTCGGCGAGGCGCCCGGACGCTGGCGCCGATCCATTCTGTGACACGGCTGACGGGGTGACGGCCCGCTCAAACGCCTTGATACACCAGCCGGGTGAAGAAGGCCGGCGTGATCAGGAATTGCCCGAAACGGCTGTCGAACGCGGCCGTCGGCTTGGCGGCAATGGCGTCATCCACCGAGCGCCCCTGCTGCTTGAGCTTCGCGACGTTGTCGCGAATCGTCACGAGCATCTCGCGATAGGCCGCGAGCTCCTTCTTGTTGCTCGCGGGCGCGCCATGTCCGGGAATGACGATGGTCTTGTCACCGGCCGCGGCGAGATTGGCATCGGCCGCCTTGATCATGCCGTCGATGCTGCCGCCGGTCGAATAGTCGATGAAGGGATAGATCCCGTTCCAATAGGTATCGCCGCAATGCAGGATGTCGGCTTCGGTGAAGATGATCGACAGATCGGAGTCGGTATGCGCAGACCCGTAGGGCCTGAGGACGATCGTCGCGCCACTGTGCTTCATCGTCGTCTCGGCGCTGACGATCTCGCTGGGAACCGCCGCGAGCGGCGAGGTCGGGAAATTGTAGTCCCAGTCCTCCACGCGCTGCGCCGATAGCAGATGCTTGCGTGTGTTCGCGTGGGCGATGATCGCCGCCCCCTCGCCGTTCAACCACGCATTCCCGTCGGTGTGATCGAAATGCCAGTGCGAGTTGATCAGGTGGGTGATGGGCGCGCGGCCGATGTCATTGAGGCTCTGCAGCAGCTTGCGCCGCGAGGCCGTGATGCCGGCGTCGACGAGCAGTTTTCCCTCCTTGCCGGCGAGCACGGCGATATTGCCACCGGAGCCCTCGAGCACGCTCACGCCGCCCCGCAGCCGATGCGTCTTGACCGGCTCATGAGCGGCGGAATCGCGGATCAGGTCGACGATGTTGCGGGCTTCGGCAAACGCTTGCGAGGGTGTCAGCCAGCCGCCGGCGGCCACCGTGCCGGCTGCAGCGAGACAGCAGATGCAGAATCCCCGTCGCGAAAGGTGCCGAGCCTCGATCATCCTGCGATCTCCCGTTGCCTGCTTCGACGGCAGCCACCGCCTTCGTGCCGCAACGTAACGCAGGAACTCATCGGTTCTTCCAGCAAGCGTTCCCCACCTTCCAATTTGCACGACAAACCACAGCGGCACCGCCTTTGCCTCTGTTGCGGATGCACGCGAGTGACTAATCAGATGCCGATCGTGAGGACTTGTCATGTTGGTCCATGATGAAACGCAATGGCGCGCAAGACCTGACCCTGTCACGCTCTCGAACGGCCGCGATCTCCAGGTCTCGCTGTCGCGCTGGCGCGGCGCGTGCGACGGACCGGTCGAAGTCCGCGCCGATGACGATGACGACTCCCATGTCCTGACGCTGGTGCAGCGGCGTGTGCGGCAGGAATTGCTGATCGGTGGCCGCCGCGTATGGACGGGCGGCGAAGACGCGGACGCGATGCTGATCACCGGTCCACGTCAGGGCGGCTGGCGCGGCATGATCGGCGGGCGGTTCGACAATCTGAGGATCTTTCTCTCACAGGAGTTGCTGCGCGATTGCATCGCCGGCTCGTGCAGGCGTGAGCAGCGCAGCAGCATCTGCCTGTTCGAAACCGCTGAGGTCGACGACGAAGGTCTCCGCCAACTGGCCCTCGCCTTCAAGGCTGCCGACATCTACGACGGCATCGCGGGCCCGTCCTTCGTGGAGGGGATCGCGCTGGCGTTCGGCTCGCGCCTGATCGCGCTTCACGAGGGCGGCATGGCCAAGGTTCACGACAAGACATCGACGGCCGACAACGCGGTTCATCGCGCCATCGACTACATCGAGGCGCATCTCGGAGAGGCGATCTACCTGTCACAGCTCAGCGACGTCACCGGCCTGCCACGCGTCCGTTTGGCGGCAAAGTTCAAGGCCGCGACGGGGCGACCGCCTTATGCCTACATCCTCGACCGACGCATTCGCCGTGCCCAGGACCTGCTTCGCCAGACCCGGCAACCGGTCGTCTCCGTCGCACTCGCGCTTGGCTTCAGCAGCCAGGCTCACTTCAGCGCGGCGTTTCACAAAATCACGGGAACCTCGCCTGCGCTGTGGCGGCGACAGGCGTCTTGACGTCGAACAGGAGGAATCGCGGTGCGAACGACGACCGTGCAAATGTTCAGGCGTCAGATCGATTCCGGAAGACGACATGCACCGGCCTCGCTTACGGACTCGACGATGGGCTTGGCCTCGCTTTCCCCGCCAGCTCACATCTTAGTTGGCGCCGCCGCCCAGGATTGCTTTCGAGACGTCACGACGTCGCATTCGGACGCGCCACGGACTCTGGATTGACCATGACGGTGCAGCTCCTACGACAACATGCAGCGGTGCAACCGGCTCCGCAGGCTCGCCCTCTTCAAGGCGGATGGCCCGCCCGTGGCTGCGGCAAGGGGCACGCGCCGAGACGCGACGAAGCGGAGATCACTCGCCCGAACGTCGTCGCCATCGCCGACGACGACACGGCGTCGAGGTGCCGGCTCGAAGCGGCACTGTTGTCCGTCGGTCTCGAGGCCCGGTGGTTCGCCTCTTCGGCGCGGCTGCTCGCGGCCGGCGTCGCGCGCGACGTCGGTTGCCTCGTCATCGATGCGGGGATGCGTGGTGACGATGGCCGGGAGCTTGTCTCGTCGCTGCGGGCACGCAATATCCGCGCGCCGATCATCGTGACGTCAACGGCCCCCGACGTCGCGACCGCCGTGCGCGCGATGCGCTCCGGCGCGCTCAATTTCGTCGTAAAGTCCTGTAGCCCGCTGGAGATGCTGGTCGCGATCCAGGAAGCAGTCGAGATCGAGACGGTGCGGCAGGCCGAGGAGCGCGCGACGGATGGCCTGCGCGAGCTGGCCAGCCGGCTGACGCCGCGCGAGACCGAGGTCCTGATGGCGCTCGATCGCGGACTGGTCAACAAGCAGATCGCCACCGAGCTCGGCATCTCCCTGATCACGGTCAAGATGCACCGGAGCAATGCCTTCAAGAAGCTCGGCGCGAGATCGGTGACCGACATGGTGCAGAAGGTGCGTGACCTCGAACTGGGACGGTCCTGAGCCATCGCGGCTCCTGGCGGCCACGCAACAGCGCGCGAGATCACTCACGCGGAGTCCGCGGGCCGGTGCTGCCCCGTGCGACGATCTCGAAGCCGAGATCGACCTGTCGCTTGCCCGAGCGTTTGCCGGTCGCGATCACCTGCAGCACCATTTCGGAGGCCACGCGCCCCATGTCGGCGCGGGGCGTCAGCACCGTGGACAGCGGCGGGTTGGACGCCGCTGCGAATTCGAGATCGTTGAATCCGATCAGCGAAATCCGCCCCGGCACATCCAGTCCTGCCTGCTGGCAGGCGAACAACGCGCCGAGCGCGATGTTGTCGTCGCAGCAGAAGATCGCGTCGGGCACCTCCGTGGCGAGCAGGTCCGAGGTCAGCTTGCGCCCGAGCGAAATCGTCGCCTGCGCCGGCCGCGAGGCGACCAGCGAGGCGCAGTCGAGCCCGGCTTCGTCGAGGGCCGCGCGATAGCCTTCGAGCCGCGCCATGGCGCGATCGTCGCGCTGGCCCGAGAGATAGGCGATGCGGCGGTGGCCGAGCTCGAGCAGAAAATGCGTGGCGGCATAGCCGCCCTTGCGCTGCGACAGGCCGACATTGAGATCGATCGGATCGTCGGTGAGCTCGAATGTCTGCACCACCGGAATGCGCGAGCGTTCGAGCACCCGCCGCGCCGCACGCGTCTGGTTGACCCCGACCAGGATCAGCGCCTCGATGTTCTGGCCGAGCAGCGCCTTGATCGCGCCCTCCTCCTCCTCGGCCGAGTAGCGGCTGCTCACGACCACCGGGCGAAAGCCGAGCGGCAGCAGGCTGTTATAGATCGCCTGCAGATAGTCCGCGAAGATGCCGTTGGAGAGCGAGGAGACCACCACGCCGACCGCATGCGTGCGCGCCGAGGCGAGCCGGCTGGCGGCGAAGTTCGGCACATAGGCCAGCCGCTCCACCGCCGCCTCGATGCGGCGCCGCAGCTCCACCGAGACCATGTCGGGCCGCCGCAGCGCCCGCGACACCGTGATAGCGCTGACATTGGCGATCCGCGCGACGTCCTCCAACGTTGTGCGACGCTTCTGAGACATGAGCTTTCATGCGCTGCTTGGCAAAGGCTTCGTCAGGACGCCATTATTTGCACGAGACCGTTCGCTTGGCAAAAGCCGAGCAGCGGTAATTGACAGCGCTGTCATTGCTCAGTAACCCTAGGCGCGTTGAGACGACGAACCTCCGGACACAAGTGAGGCGTCTCGCACATGCGTCAATGATTGACGTGACAACAACAGGGGAGGTCACGAATGTCGTCCAAGTCGATGAGGGCGCGATGCCTTGCCACCTGCGCATCGCTGGTGCTGCTCTCGGCATTTGCCAGCAAGGCGCTGGCGGAGCCCGAAATGGTGAAGGGTCCCGCGGCCGAGCCCGAATGCATGGTGCCGTGGACCGCGGACACCAAGTTTTTCAAGTTTCCCGCCAAGAAAGGCCCCTACCGTATCGCGCTTGCGAACGGCTACATCGCCAACACTTGGCGCATCCAGATGATCCAGACGGCCAAGGCCTATGCGGCGCAGCCGGAGGTCAAGGCCAAGCTGAAGGAGTTCAAGGTCGTCTCGACCGGCGAGGACGTGCCGGCGCAGATCTCGGCGATCAATAATTTCATCGATTCCGGGTATGACGCCATCGTCGTCAACGCGCAGAACCCGACCGCCTTCGGCCCGGTGATCAAGCGCGCCAAGCAGGCCGGCGTGATCCTGGTCGCCTTCGACAATATCCTCGCGACCGAGGACGCGATCAACGTCAATGTCGACCAGAAGGGCCTCGGCGAACTCTGGGCGCGATGGCTGGTGAAGAACGTGCCCGATGGCGGCAAGGTGCTCGAGGTGCGCGGCGTTGCCGGCACGTCCGTCGATACCGACCGGCACAACGGCTTCCACTCCGTCCTCAACGGCTCCGGCAAGAAGTGGCAGGTCACCGAGGTCGTCGGCAAGTGGGACGACGGCGTCGCTCAGAAAGCGACGGCGGATGCGATCGCGACCAACGGTCCGTTCGATGCGATCTCCGGCCAGGGCGGCGACACCGGCATCGTGCAGGCGATGCTCGACGCCAAGCACAAGATGGTGCCGTTCGGCGGCGAGACCGAGAACGGCTTCCGCAAATTCTGCGCCGCCAAGGCGTCGGAAGGCCTGAAGTGCTCCTCGGCCGGCACCGGCCCGGCGCAGGTCGCGGTCGCGATCAAGGTCGCGCTCGCAGCTCTCGAAGGCAAGGTCGTGCCGCAATCGGTCAAGCTGCCGCTCGCCGTCGTCGAGGATCCGAACTTCAAGAAGGACGTCGACTACTTCCCGTCGCAATCCGACAATTTCTTCGTCGGCAACTCCTTCCCGACCTGCGGCATCAACTTCACGGCGCAGGAGATCATGGGCCAGTCGAAGGAAAACCAGTAGGCGGCCCGCACGCCCCCGGTCTGCCGCGCGATCTCCGAGGGATGGCGCGGCAGATCCGATATGACTGTCGCGCAAGCGAGGAAGCAAGCATGATCGCGGCCGAGCCGCTGTTTCGCGCCGAAGGTTTGTCCAAGCGCTATGGCGGCGTGGTCGCACTGGACCGGGCGGATCTCGAGGTCCATCCCGGCCGCATCCACGCCATTCTCGGCGAGAACGGCGCCGGCAAATCGACGCTCATCAAGCTGATGGTCGGCGTGGTCGCGCCCGACGAAGGCCGCATGACGCTCGAAGGGCGCGAGGTCGCCTTCGCGCGTCCGGCCGCGGCCACCGATGCCGGAGTCGTCTGCATCTTCCAGGAGCTGTCGCTGATCCCCGATCTGTCGGTCGCCGACAACATCATGATCTCGCATCCGCCGACGCGGTTCGGCATGATCGACCGACGTGCGCAACGGCGGATCGCCGAGGAGGCGCTGCAGCGCGCCGGCGCTGGCGACATCCATCCGCGGGCGCTGGTGAAGGACCTTCCGCTGTCCCGCCGGCAGATGGTCGAGATCGCCAAGGCGCTGTCGCGCCGGCCGAAGATCCTGATCCTCGACGAGGCCACGTCGGCGCTGACGGCGTCCGACGTCACCAAGGTGTTCGAGGTGCTGAAGCGCCTGCGCAGCGAAGGTCTCGCTTTGCTCTACATCTCCCATCGCATGCACGAGATCGCCGAGCTCGCCGACGACTGCAGCGTGTTCCGCAACGGCCGTCGCATCTCGACCTTCGCCGCTGGCACCAAGACCGATGCCGAGGTGATCGAGCTGATGATCGGGCGCGAGTACAAGCATGCCTTCCCCGACAAGCCAGCACCCAAGGCGAACGATCGTCCCGCGGCCCTGCAGTGCCGGAACCTCGGCTGGGGGGATCGCCTCAAGAACATCTCCTTCTCACTGAGCGCTGGCGAGATCATCGGCCTCGGCGGGCTCGACGGCCAGGGCCAGCGCGAACTGCTGCTGGCGCTGTTCGGCGTGCTCAGCGACACCAGCGGCGATATCCTGATCGACGGCGCCAAGGTGACGATCGACAGTCCCGTGACGGCGAAATCCGAGCGGATCGGACTTGCGCTGATTCCCGAGGACCGCAAGACCGAGGGGCTGATGCTGCCGATGTCGGTGCGCGACAACCTTTCGGCCGCCGCCTTCGACCGTTTCGCGCGGTTCGGCGTCATCGACCGCCAGCAGCAATCGGCGCTGATCGACGAGATGATCCGCCTGATCGAGATCAAGACCGCCTCCCCCGATCTCCCCGTCAGCGCGCTGTCCGGCGGCAATCAGCAGAAGGTCGTGATCGCGAAATGGCTGATGAACAAGCCGCGCATCATCCTGCTCAACGATCCCACGCGCGGCATCGACGTCGGCACCAAGCAGGAGATCTATCGTCTGCTGCGCCGGCTCGCCGACGACGGCGCAGCCATCCTGCTATACTCCACCGATTACGACGAGCTGATCGGCTGCTGCGACCGCGTGCTGGTGATGTATGATGGCGCCATCCGGCGCGAGCTCGCGGGCGCCGAGATCACCGAGCGCGCGCTGGTCAGCAGCGCCCTCAACATCGACGACAGCGAACGGGCGGAAGCGAGTCTGACATGACCGAGTGGCGATACTGGCTCGCCGAGCAGCGCGGCACCTTGCTCGCGATCGGCATCTTCATCGCAATGTTCCTGATCTATGCCACCAACCATCCGGCCGGCTTCAGCGCCAACATGGTGCAGACCGCGTCCAACAAGGCCACCCTGCTCGCCTTCGTCGCGATGGCGCAGGCCATCGTGGTGATCACCGCCGGCATCGATCTCTCCGTCGGCATGATCCTGACGCTCACCAATTGCCTGGCGTCCTGGATCGTCGTCGGCACCGCCACCGAGACCGCGCTCGGCGTCGCCGGCGTGCTCGGCACCGGGCTCCTGTGCGGCATGCTCAACGGCGCGATCGTGATCTTCGGCCGGCTGCAGCCGATCGTGACGACCATCGCCACCGGCGCCATGTATTATGGCCTTGCCCTGATGCTGCGGCCCAATCCTGGCGGCTCAGTCAACGAGACCTTGGCCGATGCGATGACGGGGCGGCTGTTCGGCGTGCTGCCGACCAGTCTCGTGGCGCTGGCCGTCACGGCGCTGGTGATCTGGGTGCCCTATAGCCGCTCGGTCGTCGGCCGCGCCGCATTCGCGACCGGCTCCTCGGAGGTCGCAGCCTACATGTCCGGCGCGCCGATCCGCGCCGCGAAGTTCACAGCCTACGCGCTGGCCGGATTGTTGTCGGCCGTCGGCGGCCTGTTTCTGACCTTCTTCTCCTACACCGGCGAGGCGGCCTATGCGAGCGGCAACGCCTATACGCTGTTCTCGATCGCGGCCGTGGTGCTCGGCGGCGTCTCGCTGATGGGCGGACGCGGCAGCGCGATCGGCGCGATCTTCGGCGCACTGGCGTTCCGCACCATTGGCGATCTCCTGTTCGTGTTCGATTTCGATCCGCTGTGGCAGCCGCTGTTCCAGGGCGTCGTGCTGATGCTCGCGGTCTCGATCGGCGCGTTCGGCCTGGTACGCGTGCGCAATCGCCTGGAGTGGTTCGCATGAGTGACGCCGCGGCATCTCCATCGGCTCATCGCGGGGCTGCCCTGCTGCGCCGGATCGATCCAGCGGTGGCGGCCTCGTTCGGCTGCATCCTGCTGTTGCTCCTGGTCGGAAGTCTCTACTCGCGCAGCTTCCTGTCGCCGGACTATCTGCTGCAGCAGTTGAAGGTCGCGAGCTTCCTCGGCGTCATCGCGACCGGCATGATGCTGGTGATCTTGCTCGGCCAGATCGACCTCTCCGTGCCCTGGGTGGTGACATCGGGCGCGATGATGGCCTGCGCGGCCGCCGCGCATGGCACTACCGGCGGCGTGCTGGCGATCCCGTTCGGCATCCTCTGCGGCGCCGCCATCGGCCTGCTGAACGGCATCGGCGTCGCCTATCTACGCATCCCGTCGATGATCATCACGCTTGCCACCAACGCGGTCGCGCAGGGCCTGATGGTCGCCTATACCGGCGGCTTCGCGCCGCAGGATTCCGCTTCCAAGGCGATGCGCTATCTCGCAACCGGCACCATCGTGCCGGGGCTTCCCAATGCGGTGTTGGTCTGGATCGTGATCGGCGCCGCCGCGGTCTGGCTGCTGTCGCGCACGACCTTCGGCCGCGCCATCTACGCGATCGGCAATCGCGAGCGCGCCGCCTATCTCTCGGGGATCGACACCCGCCGCATCACGATGCTCGCCTTCGCGCTGTCAGGCGCGCTCTCGGCCTTCGGCGGCGTGCTGCTGGCGGGCTATGCCTCGAAGGCGGCGCAATCGATGGGCGATGCCTATCTGCTGCCGTCGATCGCCGCGGTCGTGCTCGGCGGCACCCACATTCTCGGCGGCCGCGGCAGCTATCTCGGGACCGTCGCCGGCGTGGTGCTGATCACCCTGCTCCAGTCCATTCTCTCGGTGATGCAGATCAGCGAAGCCGGACGGCAGTTGATCTATGGCGCGGTGATCATCCTGATGCTGCTGATCTACGGCCGCCAGAAGGCGTGACCACTTGGCGACATCCGGGCTGCGGTTTCACAGCGAAGCCGTGATGCCGCCGTCGACATAGAGCACGTGGCCGTTGACGAAGGACGACGCGGCCGAGGCGAGAAAGATGCACGCCCCGACCAGCTCCTCGACCCTGCCCCAGCGCCCCGCCGGCGTGCGCTTCTCCAGCCACGCCGAAAACGAAGGGTCGGCCACCAGCGCAGCGTTCAGCGGCGTGTCGAAATAGCCCGGCGCGATGGCATTGACCTGCAGGCCGTGCTTCGCCCAGTCCGTGGCCATGCCCTTGGTGAGATTTCCAACCGCGCCCTTGGTCGCCGTGTACGGCGCGATCGAGGGGCGCGCAAGCGAGGTCTGCACCGAGGCGATGTTGATGATCTTGCCGGCGCGGCGTCCGATCATGTGACGCCCGCAGGCCTGACCGACATTGAACACGGAGGCGATGTTGGTCTGCAGCAGCCGTTGAAACGCGTCGTCCGGAAAATCCTCCAGCGGCGCGCGGTGCTGCATGCCGGCATTGTTGACGAGGATGTCGATGGGCCCGATGTCGGCCTCGAACCGGTCGACCGCGGCGCGGACCGCTGCGTGGTCCGTGACGTCGAAGGCCAGCACGCGCGCGCCCTTGATTTCGCTTGCCGCGGTGGCGAGCTTCGCCTCATCGCGGCCGTTGAGCACGATTTCGGCGCCAGCCTCGGCCAGCCCACGCGCCAGAGCCAGACCGATGCCTTGCGACGACCCGGTCACCAGGGCGCGGCGTCCCGTCAGATCGAACAAGCCGACCGCCACTGTTCCTCTCCCTCAATTCACGTCATTTGCGACCGGTTATGTGGTCGAGGGCGACCCGTGTCAACGCCATGGCGCCCTGATACTTGCACGAAACTTGCATCGAGGCCCGCAGTACGGATCACGAATGAACCTCATCAGCCTCGACATCCGCATGCTCCGGTCGTTGATCTCGGTGGTCGAGACCGGCAGCATCACCGAAACCGCCCGGCGGCTGGGACGCACCCAGCCGGCGATCACCCTGCAGCTGCAGCGGCTGGAGGAGCTCACCGGCAAGCAGCTGTTCCTGCATGGCGGCCGACGGCTGGCGCTCACCGAGGACGGCGGGATCGTGCTGACCTATGCGCGCTCGATCCTGCGGCTGCATGACGAGCTGATCTCGCAGCTCGCGTCGCAGGAGATCGAGGGCCAGGTCGTGCTCGGCACGCCCGATCTCTATGCGGCGTTCATGCTGCCCTCGATCCTCAGCGTGTTCCGAAAATCGTTCCCGCGTATCCAAGTCGAGCTCAACTGCGCGCTGTCGACGCCGCTAGTCGGGCTGGTCAAGCGTAGCGAGGTCGACATCGCGCTGGTCACCCGCATGAACGATTTCACCGGCGGCCAGGTCGTGCGCCGCGAGCAGCTGGTGTGGATGACCGGCGAGCAGTCGGCGGCGCATCAGGAGCATCCCATTCCGCTGGCGCTCTTGCCCCAGGGCAACATCTATCGCGACCATGCGATCGCGGCGCTGGAGGCCGCGAACCTGCGCTGGCGCATCGCCTGCCAAAGCGAAAGCGTCGGCGGCCTGCAGGCGGCGGCCTTCGCAGGCATGGCGGTCACCGTGCTCGGCCGCAGCGCGCTGGTGGCGGGCATGCGCGAGCTTGGCTCCGCCGACGGCCTGCCGCCGCTGCCCCAGGTCGAGCTGCTGCTGTACAAATCCAGCGGCGCGACGTCAAAGGCGGCGACCGCGCTGCACGACTATCTCGCGCACTATTTGCGGCTTGGCGACCAGCACGGCGAGACCGGCGTGTCGATCGAGATGGCGTGAACCTACGCAACCCGCACTGCTGGTTGGATCCCCTCCTCTCGCCACACGTCATTGCGAGCGCAGCGAAGCAATCCAGAGTCCCGCCCACCATCCTGGATTGCTTCGCTGCGCTCGCAATGACGGAGCAAGCCGAAACAGCCGGGATTTCACCCAGGACTGAACGCTCCCTTGCCACGGCGCGCTGCCGTAGCGAGGGTGGGCAAAGCAGCCGCCGGAGGCGACAGCGTGCCCACCATCGCGCGGCGAACTCATCAGCAAGATGGTGGGCACGGCGCCACCGCGATCTCACTTGTGGAGATCGCACGGCCGCGCCTTTGCCCATCCTACGGCTACTTCGCTTCCGGCCAAATCCCCGCCCAGGGCTGCGCCTCCTCGAACGCGGCGGCGATCTTGAAGATGGTGGGCTCGTCGAGCCAGGGCGCGACGATCTGCAGGCCGATCGGCAGCCCCTGGCTGTCGAAGCCGCAGGGCACGGTCGCCGCCGGCAGGCCGGCGAGATTCATCGGCCAGGAGAACGGCGACCAGCCGAGATGCGGATCGACCGGGCGGCCGTCGACCATGGCGACGCCGAGCTGGCCGGCGCCGAAGGCGGTGACCGCGACCGTCGGCGTCACCAGCGCGTCGAAGCGCTCGAACAAATTGGCGAAGGCGGCGCGGGCCTGGGTCCGGCGGTAGCTCGCCTCGATGTAGTCGACGCCGCTGTAGCGCCGGCCGGCCGCGATCACGTCGCGGTAGTCGGTCTCGGAGCTCGACAGCTCATCGCCGGTCTTGTGCGCGACGGCGGCGGCCTGCTCGACAAAGGCGATCGGCTTCAACGTGCGTTCCAGGATCTCGCGATCAAGCGCGATCTGATCGGCGGCGATCCGCGCCCCGCAGCTTTCCAGCACCGCGAGCGCCTTCGAGAAGGAGGCACGGACATCGGGGCTGACCGCGGCATAGCCGAAATCGGCACTGGCGGCGATGCGCAGGCCCGTCAGCGGCCGCGGGGTCGCATCGAAACGCCGCTGCGCCACCGCGAGGCTCGCCACATCGCGCAGGTCGTGCATCGCGATCGTCTCCAGCGCCAGCGCGGCATCCGCCACGGTGCGCGTGATCGGGCCGGTATGCGCCAGCGAGGCCCAGGACGGCGGCGCGAAGCCCGGCGAACGCGGCACCAGGCCGAAGGTCGGCTTCAGCCCGAACACGCCGCAGAACGACGACGGCACCCGGATCGAGCCGACGCCGTCGGTGCCGATCGCGATCGGGCCGCAGCCGGCTGCGACCGCGGCCGACGCGCCGCCGCTCGACCCACCACTGGTATGCGCCGGATTCCACGGATTGCGCGTCAATCCCGTGACCGGGCTGTCCGCGGTTAGCTTGTAGCCGGACTCGCAGGTGGTGGTCTTGCAGGTGATGATCGCGCCGGCGCTCTTCAGCGCCGCGACCACCGCCCCGTCCGCCTCCGGCACGAAGCCCTTGTTCATCGGCGAGCCGGCATAGGCCGGCACGCCGGCAACGAACACCAGGTCCTTGATGGTCACGGGCACGCCGGCCAGCGGACCGCAGGGCTCGCCAGCTTGCATCGCGGCGGTGATGCGCTTGGCGTCCGCCCTTGCCTGCTCGTACATCGCGGTCACCACGACGTTGCAGCGGGCGTTCGTGGCGTCCAGCGCCACGATGACGTCCTCGACCACATCGACCGGCGTGAAGCGCTTGCGCCGGTATCCCGCCAGCAGTTCGACGGCGGACAGGCGAGCGAGATCGGACGGCGCACCGGCGGCGGCCGCATGGGCAGACAAGGCTGTCATGATTAAGTCCTGAAGGCTGGATCCGATGCGATGGCACGCCATCGCATCGGTTCGAAAAACCGCTGGTCTCCTCGCCGCTCGCGCTAGCCCGAGGCGGCCGCGACGGCGCGCTTGGCCATCACCGTGACGAGATGCGCCCTGTAGTCGGCCTCGGCATGGATATCGGAGGCCAAGCCGGCGGCGTCGATCTTGATCGAGGCGATGCTGGTCGGCTCGAAGCTCTCGCTCAGCGCCTGCTCCATCGCCGCGACGCGGAACACGCCGGGCCCCGCGCCGGTCACCGCGACGCGCACGCCGCTGGCGAATTTCGCGACGAACACGCCGACCAGCGCATAGCGCGACGCCGGCGCCTTGAACTTGGCGTAGCCCGCCGCTTGCGGCACCGGAAAGCGGATGGCGGTGATGATCTCGCCCGGCTGCAAGGCTGTCTCGAACAGGCCGAGGAAGAACTGATCCGCCGCGATCTCGCGCGCGCTGGTGATGATGGTGGCACCTAAGCCGAGTACGGCGGCCGGATAGTCCGCCGAAGGATCGTTGTTGGCGACCGAGCCGCCGAGCGTACCGCGGTTGCGGACGGCGGGATCGCCGATCTCGGAGGCGAGATGCGCCAGCGCGGGGATGCGCACCTGCACGATCGGCGAGGACGCGACGACCGCATGCGGCGTCATCGCCCCGATCGTCACGGTCTGGCCGTCGTCGCTGATGCCCTTCAGCGCGGGCATCTTGGCGAGATCGACCACCGCCGCGGGCGCCGCGAGGCGCTGCTTGATGGTCGGGATCAGGGTCATGCCGCCGCCGAGCACCTTGCTGTCCTCGACCGAGGTCAGGAGCTTCACGGCGTCCGAGATCTCGCTCGGCTGATGATAGGCAAATGCTCTCATGTGTCCCTCCTACTCCGCCGCCACCGGCAGCGAGGCGTTCTGCAGCAGCCGCCAGATCCGGTTCGGCGTCGCCGGCATGTCGACATGGGTGACGCCGAGATGCGACAGCGCATCGACCACCGCGTTGATCACCGCCGCGGGCGAGCCGATGGTGCCGACCTCGCCGCAGCCCTTCACGCCCATCGGCGTATGCGTGCACAGGGTGGAATGCGTCGCGACCTTCATCATCGGCAGATGGTCGGCGCGCGGCACGCAATAGTCCATCAGCGAGCCCGAGACGAGCTGTCCGGAGCTCTCATCATAGACCGCGTTCTCGTACAGCGCCTGGCCGATGCCCTGCACGATGCCGCCATGCAGCTGGCCCTCGACGATCATCGGATTGATGACCGTGCCGACATCGTCCACGCCGGTGTAGTTGACCAAAGTGACGATTCCGGTTTCCGGATCGATCTCGACCTCGGCGATGTGGCAGCCGCCGGGATAGGTGAAGTTGACCGGATCGTAATAGGCCTGCTCTTCGAGACCCGGCTCGAGGATCTCCAGCGGATAATTGTGCGGCACATAGGCCGCGCCAGCGATCTCCTCGATCGTCTTGACGCGATCGGTGCCCGCGACCGAGAACTTGCCGGCCTCGTAATGGATGTCCTGCTCGCTCGCTTCGAGCAGATGCGCGGCGATCTTCTTGCCCTTGACGATCACCTTGTCGGCCGCCTTCGACAACGCGGCGCCGCCGACCACCAGGGAGCGCGAGCCATAGGTGCCCATGCCGAACTGGACGCGGTCGGTGTCGCCGAACACGATGTCGACATTCTCGAAGGGCACGCCGAGCTTGTCGGACACAATCTGCGCAAAGGTCGTCTCGTGGCCCTGGCCGTGGTTATGCGTGCCGATCAGCACGGTCACCTGCCCCGCGGGATGCACGCGCACCGTGGCGCTCTCATAGAGACCGCCGCGCGCGCCGAGCCGGCCGGCGAAGCGTGATGGCGCGAGGCCGCAGGCCTCGACATAGGTGGAGAAGCCGAGCCCGCGGAACTTGCCGTTGCGCGCCGACTCCGCCTTGCGCACGCCGAAATTCTTGACGTCGGCAGCGACCAGCGCGCCGTCGAGACAGCCCATCGGATCGCCCGAATCGTACTGCACCAGCACCGGCGTCTGATACGGATAGGCCTCCTTCGGGATCATGTTGCGCCGGCGCAGCTCGACGCGGTCGATGCCCATCTCGGCCGCGGCGACATCGACGATGCGCTCGACGACGAAGGTCGCCTCCGGACGGCCGGCGCCGCGATAGGCGTCGACGGGGACCGTGTTGGTGAACACGACCTTGACGTTGCAGTAGATCGCGGGCGTCGTGTAGACGCCGCCGAGCAGCGGCCCGTAGAGGTTGGTCGGGATGTTCGGACCGAAGGTCGAGAGATAGCCGCCCATGTTGGCGAGCGTCTTGACTCGCAGCGCCAGGAATTTGCCGTTCTCGTCGAGCGCGAGCTCCGCCTCAGTGACGTGGTCGCGGCCGTGCCGGTCGGACAGATAGCCCTCGGAGCGGTCGGCCACCCATTTCACCGGGCGCAGCGCGCGCTTGGCCGCCCAGGTGATGACGGCCTCCTCGCCATAGTGGAACTGCTTGACGCCGAAGCCGCCGCCGACGTCCGGCGCGACCACGCGCACCTTGTGTTCCGGCAGCTTCAGCACCAGCGCGCTCATCAGGAAGCGCACGACATGGGGAAACTGACTGGTGGTCCACAGCGTGTGATGGCCCTTGCCGGGATCATATTCGGCGATCGCGGCGCGCGGCTCCATCGGATTGCCGATCAGCCGGTTGTTGACCAGGCTCAGCTTGGCGACATGCGCCGCCTTGCGGAACGCCTGCTCCACCGCCGCCTTGTCGCCGAGCTCCCAGTCGCAACAGACATTGTTGGGCACGTCGTCGAACAGTTGCGGCGCATCCGGCCTGACGGCATCGAGCACGCCGACCACCGAGGGCAACACCTCGTAGTCGACGCTGAGCAGCTCCGCCGCCGACTTCGCCTGCTCCAGCGTCTCGGCGATGACGAACGCCACCATGTCGCCGACGAAGCGCACCTTGCCCTGCGCGAGCATGGGGAATGGCGGCTCCTTCATTGGCACGCCCTTGGCGTCCGAGATGCCCCAGCCGCAGGGCAGCGAGCCGAGCCCGTCCGCGGCAACATCCTCGCCGGTCAGCACCGCGACCACGCCGGGCGCGGCCAGCGCCGCCGCCTTGTCGATGCCGCGCAGCACGGCATGCGCATGCGGCGAGCGCACGAACACGCCAAACGTCATGCCCGGCCGCTTGATGTCGGACACGTAGTTGCCGCGTCCGGTGAGGAAGCGCTGGTCTTCCTTGCGCTTCGGCGCCGCGCCGATTCCGATCACCTGCCCCATGGTCACTCTCCCGCTGACGTGGCGTGCATGGCGGCTGCACCAGCCATGACCGCGATGACGATGTTCTGATAGCCGGTGCACCGGCAGATGTTGCCTTCAAGCCCGTGGCGCACCTCGGCCTCGGTGGGCGTCGGATTGGCGGCGGCAAGCGCGGTCGCGGTCATCACCATGCCCGGCGTACAGAAGCCGCATTGCAGGCCATGATGCTCGCGGAACGCCTCCTGCATCGGATGCAGCCCGTTCGAGCCCGCGGTAGCGCCGAGCCCCTCGATGGTCAGCAAGGTCGCGCCGCCAAGCGCCGGCGCGAGCAAGGTGCAGCTCTTCACCGGAACGCCGTCGAGATGCACGACGCAGGCGCCGCATTGGCTGGTGTCGCAGCCGACATGTGTGCCGGTCAGGTTCAGCTGCTCGCGCAAGAGATCGCTGACCAGCGTTGCCGGGTCCACGTCGACCGTGGTCGCACGGCCATTGAGGGTGAAGGAGATCTGCACGGTCTACTCTCCGTTGTCGAAATGAAATCAGGCGAGCGGGCGGGCGCGGTCGGCCACCCAGGTGGCCAGGACGACGTCGCCGACATTGAAGGGATCTGCGAAGTAGGTCTTCTCGGGCACATAGGCGACGAACTCGTCGTCGGGCACGGTGTCGAGCATAACCTTGACGAAATAGCCCTGGTACTCGATCGCCGTGACGCGGCTCGGCAGCGCTGTGCCGCAGCCCGGCGGCAGCGTCGCACCGGGGCGGACCAGCGCCACGTCGTCGCGCCGTACGGCGATGTCGATGGTGTCGCCGACGCCGATGCTCGTGCGCTGCGGCGGCAGCGGCAGCTCAATGGCCTGCTGCGTGTTCTGCTTCAGCACCAGGCTCTCGCCGTTGACCTTCTCGACCCGGCCGGACAGCACGTTCTGGCCGCCCATGAACTCGGCCACATAGCGGTCGCGCGGATTGGCGTAGACCTCGCGCGCCGGCCCGGCCTGCTTGATCTTGCCCTGCTCCATCACCACCACGAGATCGGCGAGCGCGATCGCCTCGAGCTGGGTGTGGGTGACGTGGATGAAGGTGATGCCGAGCTCGCGCTGCATCCGCCGCAACTCCTGGCGCATCTGCACGCGCAACTGCTCGTCCAGCGCCGACAGGGGCTCGTCGAGCAGCAGCACCCGCGGCTCGGTGATCGCGGCGCGCGCCAGCGCCACGCGCTGCTGCTGTCCGCCGGAGAGTTGCGCCGGCAGCCGGTCGGCGAACTGCGTCAGCCGCACCTTCTCGATCATCGCATCCGCCGCGCGCAGCCGCTCGGCCTTGGACTGGCCGCGCACCTGCAGCGCAAAGGCAATGTTCTCGCGCACGGTCAGATGCGGAAACAGCGCGTAGGACTGGAACATCATCGCCGTGCGCCGCTGCACCGGCGGCAGGCCGACCACATTGTGGCCGCCGATCACGATCTCGCCCGCGGTCGGGTCCTCATGGCCTGCGATCATGCGCAGGATGGTCGTCTTGCCGCAGCCGGACGGGCCGATGAAGCAGCAATAGGCGCCGTCGGCAATCCGCAGATTGACGCCGTCGACGGCATTGACGACGCCGTCATAGCTCTTGCAGACACCCGCAAGCTCGATATCGCCTCGTTCGATCCGCATCGCTGAGCCTTATCCCTTGATCTTCTGCGCGCCGCGCCGCTTCTGGATCAGCACGATGCTGCCCAGGCTGACGCCGATCACGATGAAAGAGACGATCGTGGTCACCGTGCCGAGCGCATAGAGCGAGGGCGAAGTGACGTTCAGTGTCATGCTCCAGATCTCCAGCGGCAGCGTGTTGAGCGAGCCCGCCGTCTGAAGGGTGCGGGCGAATTCGTCATAGGACAGCGTGAAGCCGAACAGCGCGACAGCCACGAGACCGGGCGCCAGCACCGGGATCATCACCAGCCGGATCGCCTGCCAGCGGCTGGCGCCGAGATCGCGCGCCGCCTCGTCCCAGGCATTGTTGAAGCGCGACATCACCGCGAACATCACCAGCACGCCGAACGGCAGGGTCCAGGACAGCTGCGCCCCGAGCGCGGAGGAGTACCAGGCTGGGCTCAGTCCCAGCGCCTGGAACAAGAGACCCGTGCCCAGCCCGAGCACGAGGCCGGGCGCCACGAGGCTGCCGATCATCATGTAGAACACGATGCTGTCGCCCTTGAAGCGGCGGCGGAAGCCGAGGCCGGCCAGGAACGAGATCACCACCGTGATGATCGTGACCATGATCGCGAGCTTGATCGAGCGGTCGAAGGAGCCCTTGACGTCGCCGGTGCGCACCTGGGTGAACAGGTCGACGAACCAGTGCAGCGAGCGTCCCTTCATCGGAAACACCAGGCCGCCGCGAATGTCCTGGAACGACAGGACATAGATGCAGAACATCGGGCCATACAGCGCGATCACATAGGCGGTGAACAGCGAGGCCAGGACATAGAACGTCCAGGGCCGCCGGCCGCGGCTCGGCGCGATCGCCTTGCGCGATACCGTGTCCTTCTCAGGTGCGTCGACCACCATGGCGCTCATCGGGCGATCTCCCGGCGGATGTCCACGGTGCGCAGGATCAAGGTGACCATGGCGAGCAGAACCAGTGTCAGCAGCACGGCGCTGGCCGCCGCCGTCGGATATTGCAGCACGCCGACATCCTCATAGAAGGCGCTGACGACCGAAGCTGAGCCGCCGCCGGACATCACCTTCACGACGAAGAAGTCGCCCATGACGATCGAGACCACGAAAATCGAACCGAGCGCGATGCCGCTCTTGGCCATCGGCACGACGATGAGCCTGAGGATATCGAAGCGGCTGGCGCCGGCGTCCACCGCCGCCTCGATCAGCCGCTTGTCGATGCGCGCCATCGCGTTGAAGATCGGCACGATCATGAAGATCGTCAGTTGGTGCACATAGGCGATGACGACGGCGAGATCGGAGAACAGCAGCACCTCGAGCGGCTGGCGGATCACGCCGGTCGACAGCAGCGCCGCGTTGATCAGCCCTTCCTTGCCGAGCAGCGGGATCCACGAGATCATGCGGATGATGTTGGAGGTCCAGAACGGCACGGTGCACAGCAGGAACAGCCCGATCGCCAGCAGCTGGTTGCGCACATGGAAAACCAGGAAATAGGCGACGAAGAAGCCGATCAGCAGCGTGAAGATCCAGGTCAGCACCGTGAACTTGATCGTCGCGAGATAGAGCTTCAGGGTCAGCGCCGAGTGCAGCACCTCGACATAGTTCGCGAGCGTGAAGTCGGGCGTGAGCCCGCCGAAGCCGTCCGAGCCGAAGAAGCTCGCCGCCAGCACGACCAGGATCGGCGCCAGGAAGAACGGCACGAGCACGGCGACCAGCGGCGAGACGTAGAGCCAGCCGGCCAAGCTTGCACGTGAGGTTCTTGCACGTGAGGTTGAAGAAGGACTCGGCATCATCTTGTGAGCTACTTCGCTGTCGCCTGCGCCGGCACGAACATCGTGCCGGCGTCCGTTGAGAGAGGCAGGATTCAGGCCACCTTGAAGTCGTTCCAGCGCTTGTTCATGTAGGCGGCCTCGTCCATCAGCGTATTCCAGCAGGAGATGTTGGTGACGCGGTCGAGGAAGGAGCCGCCGTCGCGCTTGGTGCCGGCCTTCTCCATCGGCACGCCGTAGGGGTCGTTGACGACCTCCGGCGCGGGCTTGCCCTCGTACCAGAAGTCCCATTCCGCGGGAGTGAGGAATTTCTTCGCCGTCGACGGCACCGGGCTGTAATAGCCGTAGCGCGCGACGAAGCCGCCCTGCCAGCCGGACAGGTACCAGTTCAGATACTCATAGGCGGCGTCGAGCTTCTTGCCGGTGAGGTGCTTCATGAGGCCCATGCCGTTGCACCAGCCGCGATAGCCTTCCTTGCCGTTCTTGATATTGACCGGCGCGTAGACGCACGGGATCTCCTTCACGCGCACCGCGGCCACGGCCGGCGACCACATCGACTGGATCACCACCTCGCCCGCGGCCATCAGCTGCACCGACTGATCGAAGGTGGTCCAGGTGGCGCGGAACTGCCCCTGCTTCTTCAGCTCGATCAGCTTGTTGCAGGTGAAGTCGATCTCCTCCTTGGTCATGTTGCCCTTGTTGCCGTACTTGATCAGCCCGGCGCTCTCGAAGCACAGCGCGGCATCCATGATGCCGATCGCGGGCACGTCGAGGATGGCGGCCTTGCCCTTGAACTTCGGGTCGATCAGGTCCTTCCACTCGGTGACTTCGTGGCCGACGAGGTCGGGGCGATAGCCGATCGAGTCGGCGTTGTAGACCTGCGGCAGGAAGGTCGCCCATTCGGTGACGCCGTCATGCAGATCGGTGGAGTCGGGCTTGGAAATGTACATCGCCTCATACGGCGAGATGCCCTGGCGCGGAATCTTGTGGCCGTTGATCTCGCCCTTGGTGAAGATCGGCAGGATGTTGTCGAATTCCTTGATCTTCTTGACCTCGATGCCCTGGATGACGCCGCGCTTGGCGGCGAGCTTGGCCTGCCAGCCCTCGAGATCGGCGATGTCGACGCTGTTCGGCTGGCTGATGAAGCGGTTGATCGCGGCCGACGTATCGAGGTTCTGCATCGTGACCTTGAAGCCGAGATCCTTCGCAGCCTGGTCACCTATCGCCTTCACCACCGAGTAGGACACGCCGACATGGCGCAGCTCGATGTCCTTGATCTCCTGCGCCCAGATCGTCGGCGCGCCCACGATCTCCGAGCCGACCGCGGCACCCGCGAGCGCGGCCGCGCCTTTGAGCAGGGAGCGCCGGCTCAGTTTTTGATCTTTCGGCGCCTTCTGCTTCACCATCTCACCCTTGGACGTACGTTTCTCATTGTCGCGCATAGCAACCCCCGCTGGTTACAAGGCGGCGCGACATCCCTCGTTGGCTGCCGGCCCGCTTGCGTTTCGATCTTGACGCGAGGCTATCGACGGGATTCCGCGAAGTAAAATTGGAAGCAAAAATTGCGGATATAAGCGCCGCTAATGTCGGGACACTGCTGCTTTAACGCGCAGCAATCGCCCAGAACGGCGTCACCTGTCTGAGAAGCGATTGAGCAACGTTGCGCGCGCGCCTGCGTGGGTGCTTCAATTCGCCGTATTGTCAGGCGAGGAGAAGCGGGATCCGATCAGAGCCGCACCGTCATGATCCGCTGTCATCGCGACCAACTAACAAGTTGGCTGACGGCCTGTCGATGCATCCTGTCAGAATTGGACCGCCAGCTCGATCAGTCGCCTGTGCGCCCGCTCCCGCGCCGCGCCGGTGTGATCGGCGGGACCGCTGGTCGGTCCGATCGCGACGAAGCGCACGTCGTTGATGCCCATGAAGCGCAGCGCCTCGCGCAAATTGGGCGTGGCGTGGTCGGTACGGCCGCGGCTCATACCGGTGGTGAAGTCACCGCCGCTCGCCAGGATCACGACGGTCGGCCGGTCCTTCAACAGCGGCAGATAGCCCCTGGCGGGATCGAAGCGGAAGGTGAGCCCGGGCTGGTTGATGATGTCGAGCCAGTGCTTGAGCTTGTAGGGGATGCCGAAATTCCACATCGGCGTCGAGATCACCACGCGCTCGGCGAGATCGAGCCGCACCGCCATGCGCTCGGCCACCGCGAACGCCGCGCGCTGGCCCTCGGTGAAGTCGCGCCCGCCCATGCGCGCGTATTTCGCCTGCAGGATCTCGCCGTCGAACTCGGGCAGATTCTCGCGCCACAGGTTCATCTCGTCGATGTCGAACCCGGGCCGCGCCTGCATGAAACGATCGAGGAAAACGCGCGCGCCGGCGCTGGACTCCGAGTCCGCCCGCGGCGAGGCAACGAGATGAAACAGCTTGGGCATCCCCTACCCCAGCGCCTTGATGACCGCATCGGCGTTGGTGACGACGGAGACGTTCTGCAGGGCGAAGTTGATTGCGGCATTGTGCCAGTCGGCATTCATCGTCGAGCAACAGTCCTCGGGCACGACCATGAAGTAGCCCTTGTCGGCGCCGGTGCGCGCGGTGTGCTCGACCGACATGTTGGTCCACGCCCCCGTATTGATGATGACGTCGCGCCCCGTCGCCTTCAGGATGGTCTCGAGCTTCGTGCCCTCCCACGCGCTCATCCGCATCTTCTCGACGACGAAGTCGCCGCCGCGCGGCTCCAGCCCCGCAACAGGCGCCGCGCCCCAACTGCCGCGCACCATCGCCCGGCTGTCGACCAGCCCTTCGAACAGCGGCGCGTTCAAGGTCACCCCGGGCGCGCCCGGCTCGACCACGAACCAGACGAAGATGATGACGACGCCGCGGGCGCGCGCGACCTCGGCCAGTCGCCGCACATTATCAACGACGCGCTGCTGCTTGGCATGCCCGGGCGCACCGGAGTCGGCAAAGGCGCCGCCATCCATGATGACGTCGTTCTGCAGATCCTGGATGATCATGGCGCAGCGCCGAGGATCGAGCTGCATATCGCCGGAGGCGAGTTGCGGCGCTGCCGGTGCCGTCGACGACGACGCAGCCGATGTGGGTCCGGCCGTCCGCCGCGCGCTCATATAAGGCTCGTGGCGCGGGCCGACCTTGGTCGCGATGGCGTAGACCGAATGCGTGGCGGTGAGATACAGCGTGCGGAAGTCCGCCCCGCCCCAGGCGAGATTGGCGACCAGTTCCGGCACGCGCACCTTGCCGAGCAGTTCGCCCGTGGGCGCATAGACCCAGACGCCGCCGGGCGCGGTGACCCAGACATTGCCACGCTGATCGCACTTCATGCCGTCGGGCACGCCGGGCTCGAGCTCGGAGCGGATGCCGCTGGCGAAGACACGGCCGTTCGACAGGCTGCCGTCACTGCCGACGTCGAACACGCGGATCAGCGCCTGCACCGTGTCGTTGACATACAGCAGCGTCTCATCCGGCGAGAAGCACAGCCCGTTCGGCTGATCAAACATGTAACGGTCGACCAGCAGAAGCGGCGCGCCGCCGCCCGGCGGCACCCGGTAGACCCCCTGGAAGCCGAGCTGCCGCGGGCGCTCGACGCCGAAGACCGGCATGCGGCCGTACCAGGGATCGGAGAAATAGATCGCGCCGCTGGAGTGGACGCAGACGTCGTTCGGACTGTTCAGCTCCTGGTTCTGAAAATGCGACGCCAGGATCTCCCGCCGCCCGTCCGGCCGCTCGCGCACCAGCGACGACGTCGCATGCTCGCAGACGATCAGGTTGAGCTCGGCATCATAGGTCATGCCGTTGCACTTATTGGACGGCCGCCGCATCTCGACCACGCCGCGCTTCGCATCCCAGCGGCGGCGGACATCCGCCGGCATGTCGGAGAACAGCAGGAATTGCTCAACCGGATGCCAGATCGGCCCCTCCGTGAAGTCGAAGCCGGTTGCGACCTGCGCCACCGGCGCATAGGGGTCGATCAGGCTCTCGAACTCAGGGCGCAAGGTGACGTGGGTCATGACGCGTCCTCACACCGGAAACCAGTGTCGCTGCGGCAGCGACTGCACCAGCGGGCCCGGCACCTGGTCGTGGAGCCGCCCGGTGACCATGCCTCCCTCGATCTTGGCGGGACGATCGTGGATGGGCAGCAGGTAGCGCGAGCTCGACAGCAGCTTCTTGATGGCCGCCTTCTCCGCCCGCTTGCTGGTGCCGTGATTGCCGGTGGTGCGCGGCTCGCCATCCTGGATTTCATTGAACGGCGTCACGATCTGGTCGTTGAAATCGTAGATCACGTCGCCGC
This sequence comes from Bradyrhizobium sp. HKCCYLRH3099, assembly GCF_051167855.1. Classification (NCBI taxonomy): domain Bacteria; kingdom Pseudomonadati; phylum Pseudomonadota; class Alphaproteobacteria; order Hyphomicrobiales; family Nitrobacteraceae; genus Bradyrhizobium; species Bradyrhizobium sp. HKCCYLRH3099. Next base: position 70,788 of record NZ_JBNPTW010000005.1, on the reverse strand, counting down.
AGATCGTGGCGATGCCGTCAGCCGTATGAACATGGATGTTCATCGAGCCCTCGGTATGGGCGTTGGCGGCCTCGCAATACACGCCGGGCATCAGCTCGACCGCGCCGGTGAGCTCCAGATCGAGGAAGCGCAACGCGCTCTTGGTGTGCAGCCGGTCGATCAGGTGCTTGATGTCAGGCGCGGGATATTGCGGATGCATCAGGCCGGACACGGAGTATTCCAGCTCCCGGCGGTTCAGCACCACCGTCGTGTTCATCGGAAACAGGTCGTCCTTGCCGGCATGATCGATGTGCAGATGGGTGTGGCAGACATAGCGCACGTCCCCCATCCGCACGCCGTGACGCGCCAGTTGGTTCTCGATCATGTTCTCATGATACTGCAGCCCGCGCATGCCCAAGGTCTCCATGATCTGGTTGGAGCGGTAGCCGGTGTCGACCACGACCGGATACGGGCCGCCGAGGATCAGGAAGCCGAGCGTCAGCACCCGGCGGGTGCGGCCGCAGTCGCGGCCGAGCACGAGGAAGCTCGATTCCAGCTCGATATCACCATAGTCGAGAACCTTGATTTCCAGCGCCATGAGCGTTCCCTGTTGCTTTTGTTGTCGTTGCGCGCAGCATCATCCCAGCCGGTACACAAGCCGCGCGGTCTCTCCCATCACCTGTTCTCGCGCTCGCTCGTCCAAGTCTTTGATGGCAGCCTCGTAGCCAGCGACCAGCGCGCGATAGTTCGTCCAGAGTTTTTCAATCGGGAAGTTCGATCCGAACAAGCAGCGGTCGGCGCCGAACAGCTCGATCGTCTCGCGCACGACATCGGCGACATGCGCCGGATCGTTGCGGCGGATAAAGGTGCCGAGGCCCGAGAGCTTGCTGACGACGTTGCGGCAGGCGGCGAGCCGCTGCATGCCCGTGCGCCATTGCTCCCGTCCCGCCGCAGAGAGATCCTCCAGCATGCCGGCGTGCTGCAGGATGAAGGTGACGGACGGACAGCTCTCGGCCAGCGCCGCAGCACTCGCCATCTGGCCGGCGAAGAGCTGCAGGTCGAACGACCAGCCATAGTCGGCGAGCCGCGCGATGTTGGCACGGATGTTCGGATCGTTGCAGAGATCGGGAGAGGCGGCGAAGCGATACAAGGGATTGTCATGCCAGTGCAGTTGCATCCGAACGCCGCGCAGCAGCGGATAACGCGCGAGCCGGTCGAATTGCGGCCGCGCGTCATCGACGGCGAGGTCAGCGTAGGCGACGATGGCGTGGGGAAAGCCGTGCTGGTCGGCGGTTCGCTGCACACATGCGGCCTCGTTCTCGAAACCGTCCTTGGCCCAATTGGTCTGGACATAGACCGACTGGGTCATGCCGCTCCCTGCGAGGTCTTGCAGATACTCTTCGATGGGGTAGTCGCGGCGGATCGGCTCATACGGGCCGAAGATGCGCGGCTGCATCGGCCCGACCAGCCAGGGCAGATCGGCCTGGCGCCAGATGTGATGATGCGCGTCGACATAGCCGCTCATGCCGCCCTCCTCTGCGCCAGCGACAGCACGTGCGCGACGATGGCCTCGTCGGAACCGCCGGGAACGATGTCGTCGACGAACGGCGCGATCGCCTGCAGCGCTTCGGTCTGCGGCTTGAAGCCGGCACTTGTGGCGAGCGGCGTTAGCCAGCTCAGCCGCCATGCGCGCAGCGACAGCTTCCAGACGGCATCGCGGAGCGCCGTATGATCACCGCGCTCCAGCCCGTCGGAGATCACCAGCACCGACGCGCCACGCGCATAGGTCGAGAAGCGCGGCACCGCGAGGAAGGCCTGCAACGCCTCACCGATGCGCGTGCCGCCGTCCCAGTCGCTGACGAGATGCGAGGCGGCCAGTAGCGCCTGCTCGCGCCGCTTCAGCCGCAGTGGCCGCGTGACCCGCGTCAGCCGCGTGCCCAGGGTGAACACCTCGGCCTGCGGCACCGCCTGCACCAGCACATGCGCCAGCCGCATATTGTCCTCGGTGCGCGCCTTCATCGAGCCGGAGACGTCAATGAGCAGCAGCAGACGGCGCAGCCGCGGCCGCCGCTTCAGCCGCCGCAACGACAGCACCTCGCCGTCGCGGCGCACGCTCTCCCGCAAGGTGCGGCGCAAATCGACGAAGCTGCCGCGCCGCGCACGCATCCGCCGATGGCCGCGCCGCTTTGGCAATCTTGCGCGCGCCTGCCGCGCGAGGCGCTGCAAGGCATTACCGCCGCTGGTCGCCGCGAGGCGGCGTGCGACCAATGCCTCGGCTTGCGTGGCCGCGAGACCGGACTCGTTCTGCTCCTGGGCGCTGTCGGGATCGACGCCGTCGTCGCCTTCCTCCTGAAGACGGACGACGTCGTCCTGCTGGTCGGTCTCGCTGAGGGCCGTCGCCTCGGTCACGCCGAAATGGATGTCGAACAGCAGATTGTAGGTCGAAAGCCGTTCCGGCGGCGGCGCCAAGGTCGCGGCTCCCGCACGCCTGATGTCGTCGAGACTGGTTGGCCCGAGCAGTTCGATCGCCGCAAGAAAGGTCGTGGTCTGCTCGGGCGCGATGGCAAAGCCGTTCCGCCGCAGCAGCGCGGCAAAGGTCACGAAAACCTCGGTGGCTCGTGGCAGGCGGAGATCGCTCATGTCGTCGCCTCCGCCAGCAGCGCGTCCAGCCGCGGGGCGATGAAAGACAGATCCTCCTCGTCCTTCAGCGCGACACCGATCGAGCGCTTGAACGCATCCGGCCAGCGCGCGCCGGTGCGGTTCAGCAAGGTCGCAGCCTCCGCCCAGTCGACGGCTTCGGCAATCCCCGGAGCCTTGCTCAGCGGCTCACGCCTGAGCTTTGCGACGGCTGCGACCACCGCGCGCGCAGTCGCCTCAGCGACGCTTGACGCGCGCATCATGACAATCCGCGCTTCGCGCTCCGCATCGGGGTAGTCGATCCAATGATATACGCACCGGCGGCGGAGCGCTTCATGCAGGTCACGGGTGCGGTTCGAGGTGAGCACGACGATCGGTCGCTCGGCCGCACGCACGGTGCCACGCTCGGGAATCGAGATCTGGAAGTCGGAGAGGAACTCGAGCAGGAACGCCTCGAATTCCTGATCGGCGCGATCGATCTCGTCGATCAGCAGCACCGTCGCGTCAGGCGCGCGCAGGCAGGCCAGCATCGGCCGTTCGATCAGAAAGCTTTCGCCATAGATGTCGATGCTCTCTTCGCCGGCCTGGCGGATCGCCAGCATCTGGCGCGGATAGTTCCACTCGTAGAGCGCAGCCGCCGCGTCGATGCCCTCATAGCATTGCAACCGGATCAGCTTACGGCCGAGCACGGCGGCGATCGCCTTCGCGGCCTCGGTCTTGCCGACACCCGGCGCGCCCTCCAGCAGCAGCGGCTTGCCGAGCGCGAGCGCGAGATAGGCCGCGGTGGAGAGCCCGTCATCGGCGAGGTAATAGGCCGCGCGCAGCGCCTTCTCCAGCGCCTGCGGCGAGTCGATGCCGACGATGTTGCTGCGGACCACCATGCGCCGTTACCGCCTGGTCTGCGGCCGCGCGCCGCCCTGGGCCTTGATCGCGCGCAGCACCTTCTCCGGCGTGATCGGCAGCTCGTCGATGCGCACGCCGACCGCATTGAAGATCGCGTTCGCAATCGCAGGCAGCACCGGATTGGCGCACATCTCGCCCGGCCCCTTGCCGCCGAACGGACCGTCGGGCGCGGGCCGCTCCAGCACCGCGATGTCGTGCGGACAAATGTCGCCGGGCCCCGGCATCAGATATTCGACGAAGTCGCGCGGACCTTGCTTCGAATCTGGATAATACGGCTCCGTCGTCTCATACAGCGCGTGGCTCATGCCCATCCAGGCGCCGCCGACCAGCTGCTGCTCGACGAGACGCGGATTGAGTGCGCGACCCAGCTCATAGGCCGAGTCCATCCTGACCACGCCGACCTCGCCGGTCTCGTCATCGACGTCGACCTCGGCCACCAGACAGGCATGCGCGTAGCAAGTCGCCGGCGACATCTCGCCGGTCTCCGGATCGACGTCCGACAACGGCACCAGGAAGATGCCGCGGCCGGAGATCGTCTTGCCCTGCCGGAACTGTGCGGCGATGGCGACGTCCTTGACCGAGATCGAACGATGCGGCGCGCCCTTGACGTGAATGTTGCCGCGGCCGTCGGTCTCAAGGTCGCTGGCGTTCACTTCGAGTTCCTCGGCCGCCGCCTCCATCATGACGCCGCGCGCCTCCTTCGCCGCCGCCATCACCGCATTGCCGACGCGATGGGTGCCGCGCGAAGCGAACGAGCCCATGCAATGCGGCCCGGTGTCGGAGTCCGCGGTGTCGACATAGACGTCCTCAACGGGCACACCGAGCGTCTCGGCGCAGATCTGCCGCGTCACCGACTTCATGCCCTGCCCCAGATCGATCGACGACAGCGCCACCGTGAACTTGCCGCTGGGATTGGAGTGCACCAGCGCCTGGCTCGGATCGCCGCCGAGATTCATGCCGATGGGATAGTTGATCGCCGCCATGCCGCGGCCGCGGTGCCTCGCCATCTCAGCGCCTCCTCGTGCCGAACACGGATGAGAACCGGGTAGCGCCATGTCCCGCCGGCGATGGCGCGGAAGGCGGCGGAGGTGGTGGCGGTTCGGGCGGCGGAGAAATCGGGAGCCCGCGGTCGTAGCTGGTTCGCTGCTGCGCCGGCGCAGACCGCGGCGGCACGGACTCGCGTGGCGTCGACGGCACCGCCGCCCGCGCCCCGCCTCCGTCCTTGCGCGACGACATCCGGCGGAATTCCTCGCGGATCGGCCATTTGGCCTTCTCAGCCGCAACCTGCACGCATTCGATCAGCGCGGTGTTCTTGGCCTCACGGCGATGCGCCTTCATGTCGCCGTCGCGATACGCATTCAGGATGCGGAACTCCATGGGGTCCATGCCGATGAGATGCGCAAGCTTGTCCATCTGGCATTCGAGCGCGAAATCCATGCCGGTGATGCCGAAGCCGCGCATCGCGGTCGCCGGGGTGCGGTTGGTGAAGACACAGTAGATGTCGCCGTGAACGTTGGGGATCGTATAAGGCCCAGGCAGATGCGCCGCGCATTTCACCACCGCATAGCTCGACAGCCGGGTGTAGGCGCCGGAGTCGAAATAGCCGCGGATCTGTCGCGCGACGATACGGCCGTCACGCATCACGCCGTCCTTGATGTAGATCCGCTCGGCGCCGCGCGGCGGCCCGAACTGCATCTCCTCTTCGCGCCCGAACACGTAGCGCACCGGCCGCCCGGTCAGCATCGCCGCGAGAATCGCGAGCGGCTCGGTCAAGGTGTCGACCTTACCGCCGAAGCCGCCCCCGACGGTGCCGCCGATGAAGTGGAAGGTGTTCGACGGAAGATCGAGGATCTTGGCGCAGGTGTCGAGCGAGAAGAACAGCGCCTGGGTCGAGGTGTAGACCACGTAGCGGCCGTTCGCATCAGGCGCCGCGATCGAGCCGTTGGTCTCGACCGGCGCATGCTCGATCGGCGACATCTGGTAGCGCTGCTCCAGCACATGGTCGGCGCCGGCAAAGCCCCGCTCGACGTCGCCGAAGCGCAGCTTCTGATGGTCGTAGCGTTCGTGATACGTAAAAGTATTCTTCGGATAGGTCTCATTGACCGTCGGCGCGCCCGGCTTCAGCGCCTCCTCGACATCGAACACGGCCGGCAAGGTCTCGTAGTCGACGCGCACCTTGGCGGCCGCCTCTGCGGCTGCGCGCGGCGTCTCGGCAACGACCGCGACGATCGGCTCGCCGCGATAGCGCACCTTGTCGACCGCGAGCGTCGGCTCGTCGTCCTTGCCGAAATTGATCAGGCTGAGCAGCGTATTGAGATTGCGCGGCACATCGGAGCCCTTGATGATCCGCCGGACGCCCTCGCTTCGCTCGGCCTCGCTGGTGTCGATGCGGCGCAGCCTTGCATGCGGCTGCGTGGACCTCACGACCCGCAAATGCAGCATGCCCTGCAGCTTGTGATCGTTGAAATAGGTCGAGGTGCCCGTGACGTGGCCCAGCATGTCCTGGCGCTGCGTGCCCTTGCCGACCTCGTTGAGATTGTCGTCGCGCTCGTCGGCGAAGATGTCCTTGCGCAATTCCAGCATGACGCTCTCCCCTCAAGCGCTCGCGCGCGCCGCCGCCGCCGCCAGCACGGCATTGATGATCGGCTCGTAGCCGGTGCAGCGGCAGATATTGCCCGAGATCGCCTCCACGACCTGCTCGCGGCTCGGCTGCGGATTGCGATCGAGCAGCGCCTTCGCGGCCATCAGCATGCCCGGGGTGCAATAGCCGCATTGCGCGGCGAAGCCCTCGGCGAAGGCGCGTTGCAGCGGATGCAGGTTCGGCCCGGTCTTGATGCCGTCGAGCGTCTCGACGGCGCGGCCCTCGACAGTGTCGGCGAGCGTGAGACAGGAGAGATGCGCCTCGCCGTCGATCAGCACGGTGCAGGCGCCACAACCTCCCTGCCCGCAGCCGAATTTCGGCGTGACGTCGCCGAGCATCTCGCGCAGCACGACGAGGAGATTGGTGCCGCCATCGACGAACAGCGCGACGTCGCGGCCGTTGTGGCGGAATTGCAAAGGAGTCTTGGCCACGCTCTAGCTCTCCTGTCCCGACAGCAACCGCCGCAAATGCACGCCGACGACCTCGCGGCGATACCATGCGCTCGCCAGCGAGTTATCGGTGGGCGCGGTGCCCTCGCCTGCGGCGGCCGCCGCCGCACTGATTGCACTGGAATCGAGTGGCCGGCCTTCCAGCGCGCGCTCGGCGCCCTTGGCGCGGATCGCGGTCGGCGCCATCGACCCCAGCGCGATGCGCGCGCCGCTGACGCGCCCGCCGCTCTGCGGGAGATGTGCCGCGAGCGTGATGACCGAGCCGCCCTTCGGCTTGATGCGGGCGATCTTGCGATAGCGGAACGCATCGGCAGATGCCGGCCTGATGCACGACACGGCGACGACCAGCGCTCCGGCCTGACGGTCGCGCGATTGCAGGAATTCCTCGAGCGGCATGTCGCGCAACCCGAAGCCGCCCTGCAGTGAGATCATGCCGTCGAGCGCCAGCAGCGCCACCGTGAAGTCACCGAACGGCGCCGGTGCAAACAGATTGCCGCCGACGGTGCCCATGTTGCGCACGGCCGGGCCGCCGATCGAGCGTGCTGCCGGATGCAGGAAGGCGAGCTCGCGCTCGGCCAGCACGCGCGCGAAGGTGACGCCGGCCCCGATGCGCACGCGCGCGCCGGCGGCCTCGATGCTCTGCAAGGCGCGGTCGGTGGCACGCACCACGGTCGCAATCGAGACGTCGCCCTCGTTGAGATCGCGCATCACCAGCGTGCCGCCGCCGAGATAGCGCGCGGCGCGGTCCGACGACAGCGCGGAGGCCGCCTCGCCCAGCGCCTGGAATGTCTTCACCGTCACCGGCATCGGTTCACCTCTCGCTCATGCCGCCTGCTTCAGATGCGAGCGGATCGCCTCGAAGCCTGCCTGGTAGATGTCTTCCGCCACCATGCGCGTCAGTTCCTCCGCCTGCTCCAGCCGCGTCGTGAACCGGCTCTCCCAGTGCCAGAACGTGCGATCGCCGTCGGTGACCGGTAGCAGCCGGACATGGGCGACGTAGTTGAACAAGGCGACCGGCGTATCGAGCAGGCAGTAGCTGAAGCTCTGTTCGAGGTCGGACAGCGCCAGCAATTGCTCGCGCAGCTCCGAGCCGTCCTGAAGCCGGAAGCGCCTGACGCAGCCGATCTTGTCGGAGGTTTGCGAGCGTTCGATCGCCGAGGTCGCCACCGCGGGATGCCAGCGGTCATGGCCGTTGAAATCACGCAGCAGCTCCCAGACCCGGTCGGTCGGCGCGTCGATGATGGTGCTCTTGACGATGTGCGGCACGGACTAGCCTCCGAACGCGCGCTTGAGCGCATCGAAGCCGCCCTGGAAGACGCCGCCGCCGATCGAGCCGACGAGATCGGCCTCGCGCTCCGGCGCGCAGTCGAACTCGGCGGTCCATTCCAGGAAGGTCTTGTCGCCGTCCGTCACCGGCGTCAGGCGGAGCGTGGCGACGTAGTTCGACACGCCCATCGGCGATTCCAGGATCGAATAGGTGCAGAACATGTCGTAGTCGGACAGGCCGAGCAGCTTCTCGCGGATGCGGTCGCCGTTGCGCAGGCGAAAATCCCTGACGCAGCCGATCTTGTCGGCGGGCTCGCCGCCTTCGATGCGGCTTTCGGCGATCGCCGGATGCCAGTTCGGCAGGCCGTTGAAGTCGCGGACGCGCGCCCACACCCGGTCGTTGCGGGCATTCACGACAGTGGAGACGTAGACCCTCGCCATCTCGCATCAACCCTTCTTGCGCGGGCCGCGATCGGCCGGCGGCTCGGATGGACCGACATCACCGCCTCCACCTCCACCAGTATCCTTGCGCGCGGCGGTGTCCTTGCGAATGCCCTGCATGTCCCTGGCTTCGCGGATCAGGCCCGGCATCTTGGCCAAGCTGCCGCCCTCGACGCCGATGTCGGAGAGGATGGAGTCGATCAGCGGCGCCTGCACGCGATAGCGCAGCGCGGAATCGATCACCTCGTCGGTCGCGCTGCGGCCGCCATTGCCGTTGCCGCCATTGCCGTTCAGGCCGTCGACCTGGAGAATGCGGATGCCCTCGATCTTTTCCATCGGCTTGACGCTTTCGCGCACGATACCCTCGATGCGGTCGAGCAGCTTGCGGCGGAACAGCGAGTAGCGCGCCTGGTCGGTCAGCACGTTCTCGGCCTCGTTGAGCAGCCGCTGCGCTTCGGCTTCCACCGCCGCGCGCACGCGCTCGGCCTCGGCGGCGATGCGGGTCTCCTCCGCCTGCTTCTCGGCGAGCAGCACCTCGACCGTCTTGCGGCGGCGGGCGATCTCGCTCTCGCGTGCGGTGATCACCTTCTCCGCGGCTTCGGTCGCGCGCGTGCGCGCCTCCTCGGCCGACACCTTGGCGGCGGATTCCTCCAGCGACTTCTGGTACAGCGCGATCGCCTTTTCCATCAGCGCCGTCTCGACGTCCTTCTCGCGGTTGACTTCCAGCTTGCGCAGCTCACGCTCGCGACCGATGCGCGCCTCGTCGAGGCCGCGGTCGGAGGCGATGCGCGCGCGCTCGACCTCCTCGCGGGCGGCGATCTCCGCTTCCTGCAGCGACTGCACGCGGGCGACTTCGAGCTGCTCGATGGCGCGCCGGCGCTCCAGCCGGACCGCCTCCAGCGCCTGCTCGCGCGACACGTCGGCGGTCTCGACCTGCTTGCGCGCGACGATCTCGGCTTCCTTGACCTGGCGGTCGGCATCGATCCGCTCGGCGCGCTTGGCCGCGAGCTCGATGACGCGGGTTTCGTCCGCCAGCTCGATCGCCTTCTTCTGGTCGATGTTGAGCACCTCGCGGGTCCGAGACGACGCAATGCGCTCGGCCTCCAGCGCCAGCTCGACCTCGATGCGGCGCCGCTCCACCGCCTCGCGCCGCTTGAGATCGGCCGCCTCGACGGCCTCGGTCCGCGAGATCTCCAGGCTGCGCGTTTCCTGCTCGGAGAGAATGCGCTTGGCAGCAACGGCCTGCTCCTGCGCGATCCGCGCCGCCTCGATCGCCTCGCGCGAGGCGATATCGGCCTCCTCGATGGTCCTGACGCGGGCGATCTCCAAGGCGCGCACCCGCTCCTCCTGCGCGATGCGGCTGGCCTCCGTGGCCTCACGCGCGGCAATGCCGGCGATCTCGATGCCCTGATTGCGCTCGATCTCCAGTTTGCGCGTGGCGTGCTCGGCCGCAATGCGTTCCGCCGACAGCGCCTGCTCGCGCGCGATCCGCGCGGCCTCGACCGCCTTCTGCGCCTCGATCTCCGCCTCCTGGATGGCGCGGACCTGCGCGATCTCGGTGGCGCGGGTGCGCTCGTCGGAGCTGATGCGCTCGAGGTTGACGATCATGGTCTGCGCGATCCGCGCCTTCTCCGTCGCCTCGCGCGCCGCGATCTCGGCCTGCTCGATGGCGCGGGTGCGCTCGATCTCGCGGCGCCGCGTCTCCTCGTCATTGGCGATCCGCGCATCGGAGACGACGCGGTCCTGCTGGATGCGCGCCTTCTCCACCGCTTCGCGCGCCGCGATCTCGGCCTCCTCGATCGTCCGGGTCCGCTCGATGTCGCGCTGGCGCACCTCGCGCTCGGATTCGATGCGGGCGGCATCGATCGCGCGCTGGTTGGCAATCCGGGCCTTCTCAATGTCCTCGCGCGCGAGCAGCTCGCGCTCCTCGACCGCGCGGGTCCGCTCGATCTCGCGCTGCCGCGTGTCGCGCTCGGCCGCGATCCGCGCCTCGGCGATGGTGAGCTCGTTGGCGATGCGTGCCTTCTCGATCGCCTCGCGCGCGGAAATCTGCGCCTGCTCGGCCTCGGTCTCGCGCAGCGCCCGCTCGCGTGCGACTTCCGTCCGCTGCAGGGCGCGGCGCATCTCGATGTCGCGCTCCTGTTCCAGCCGCGCCGTCTCGCTCTCGCGCTCGATCTCCAGCGCCTCGCGCTCGGCTTCGAGGTTGCGGGTACGGATCTTGATCATCGAGTCCTGCTCGATGTCGTTGCGCAGCTTGCGCTTGCTCTCGATGTCCTCCATCAACCGCGTCAGGCCTTCGGCATCGAACCGGTTCGACGGGTTGAAGAACTCCAGATCGGTCTGGTCGAGATCGGTGATCGCGACGGATTCGAGCTCGAGCCCGTTCTGTGCGAGTGCCTCGGAGGCGGCTGCCTTCACGCGGGAGACGTAGTCGCCGCGCTGCTCGTGCATCTGCTCCATCGTCATCTCCGCCGCGACCGAGCGCAGCGCGGAGATGAACTTGCCGGAGAGCAGCGCGTGCAGCTTTTCCGGTTCGAGGGTGCGCCGGCCGAGCGTCGCCGCCGCGATCGAGACCGCCTCGCGGGTCGGCTGCACCCGCACGTAGAAGTCGGCCTCGACGTCGACGCGCATGCGGTCGCGGGTGATCACCGCGTCCTGCTTTGCGCGCGTAATTCCCATCGGCAGCACGTTCATGTTGACCGGCGTATAGTCGTGGATGAACGGCATCACGAAGGCGCCGCCATTGATGACGACGCGCTCGCCCATGAAGCCGGTGCGGACGAAGGAGACCTCTTTCGAGGAGCGGTGGTAGAGCCAGTTGACGATATAGACGGCGACCACGATGACGATGATCGCAACGATCAGCCACAGGATCAGCTCACCGATCAAAGCCCCGGACATCGCATTCCTCCCTCATTCTTCTGTCCGACGGGCGCGGCGCCAGGCGCCATCGCTGCCGGATCTCGTGTTGTCACCTCAGACGCGGCGCGGCCGCGAGCTGATTGCCTTGAAATGCCGGACCTGCTCGGTCAGCGCCCGCTCCACCGGCAGCCGCTCCATCGAGGAGGCGCCGTAGAAGCCATGGCAGTTTTTCGTATGCTTCATGATGTAGTCGGCATCGGCGGGCTCGGCGATCGGACCGCCATGCGCCAGCACCAGGATTTCGGGATTCACGCTCAACGCAGCCGATGCCCAGCTGTCGATCAGGCCGGGACAGTCCTCCAGCTTCGGCGCGGTCTGCGCGCCGATCGAGCCGCCGGTGGTGAGGCCGAGATGGCAGACGATGATGTCGGCACCCGCAATCGCCATACCCGTCGCCTGCGCCTCGTTGAACACGTAAGGCGTTGTCAGCAAGTCCTTGTCGTGGGCGCGCCCGATCATGTCGATCTCCAGCGCATAGGAAATGCCGGTCTCCTCCAGATTGGCACGGAAGGTGCCGTCGATTAGGCCAACGGTCGGAAAGTTCTGCACGCCGGAGAAACCGAGCGCCTTCAGTTCGTCGAGAAAGACATCCATGTCGCGGAACGGGTCGGTGCCGTTGACGCCCGCAAGCACCGGCGTGCTCTTCACGACAGGCAGCACCTCGGCGGCCATCTCGACCACGATCGCGTTGGCGTCGCCATAGGCCATCAGCCCGGCCAGCGAACCACGGCCGGCCATGCGATAGCGGCCCGAATTATAGATCACGATCAGGTCGATGCCGCCGGCCTCCTCGCATTTCGCCGACAGGCCGGTGCCGGCGCCGCCGCCGATGATCGGGACGCCGCGACGGACCATGTCGCGAAACTTCTTCAGCAGCGGTGCACGCTCATATCTCGGCATGACCATCACCTCGCCTGTCTGCGCCGCGCCGGCAGCCGCCCGAGCATCGGCCTGATGGCGGCCACGATCGTGGCTACGAACTCGTTGTCGTTGATATGATGCGGCACGCGGATGATCCGCCGTGTCGAGGTTTGCCGCACGGTCTGTTCGAGGCTGCGGAACAGCGCCTCGTCCGCCTCGCGATCGAAGAACGGCTGGCCCTGCGCATCGAGCGCCGACACGCCCTTCTCGGGCAGAAAGAACCTGACCGGGCCATCCATGCGATTGAGGCGCTCGCCGATCCAGCGCCCCATCTCCGTGTTTTCGGCGGGTGTCGTGCGCATCAAGGTGACCTGCGGATTGTGGACATGAAACTTGCGGCCGCGATAGCGCTCCGGAATGGTCTCGGGCGCACCGAAATTGACCATGTCGAGCGCGCCGACCGAGCCGACAAAGGGCACGCGCGAGCGAATGATGGCGCCGAAGCGGTCCTCGGTCGCCGGGAACACGCCACCCATCAGCAGGTCGCAGACCTCGGTCGTGGTGAGATCGACCACGCCGGCGAGCATCCCGGAGTCGACCAGCTTCTCCATCGAGCGGCCGCCGACGCCGGTGGCATGGAAGACGAGGCACTCGTAATCGTCGCGCAGCTCGGCGGTGATCTTCTGCACCGCCGGCGTGGTCACGCCGAACATGGTGATGCCGAGCGCGGGACGCCGCGGCTTGGCGCCTCCAGCGATGGTTGGTTGCTGCTGCCGCGCAGTGACCATGCCGGCCAGCGCATGCGCGCCGTTGCTGAGCACCGCGCGGGATATCGAATTCAGGCCTTGGACGTCGGTGACCGAATACATCATCGCGATATCGGCGGGACCGACATAGGCGCCAACGTCTCCCGAGGCGACGGTCGAAACGATCAGCTTGGGTACGCCGACCGGCAGCTCGCGCATCCCCGGAGCGACCAGCGACGTGCCGCCCGAGCCGCCGGCCGAGATGATCCCGGCGACATTGTCCTGCCGCCGCAGCCAGCGAGCAAAGGCGTCGGCCATTGCGGTCACGGATTGCCCACGGTCAGAGCCGAACACGGCCGAGCCGCCACGCGGATGATTGAGCGCGATCTCCTGAGCCGAGACGTCGCAACTCGCATGCTTGCCACTGGTGGAGACATCGACAAGCCGTGTGCGCAGGCCATGGCCGGCAATGATGTCGCGGATGAAGCGCAGCTCCTCGCCCTTGGTGTCGAGCGTGCCGGCCACGATCACCGCCGGCGGACCGGACGAGACCGGTGCTGTGCGCTCGCGTCCGACGCGCGCCGCCTCATCGAGACGGGTCACGCTGGTCGAGACGGTCCGCGCCTTGGCCTCGATCTGCGCGACCGGCACCGGCTGCGACCAGCGCGTCGGCAGCACGGGATTGGAGACGTAGACCCTGACCGGCGCGGCCTTCGGCGGCGCCGACGTTGCTGCACGGGCGACCGGCTCCTCCCTCACCTGCTCCGTGCCGAGATCGGTCTCGTCGCCCGCATGCTGGCCGACGCCCAGCAGCCGTTGCTGCAGCTCGCGGTCGGCGGCGAGCCGCGCGGAGTCGATGATGCGATTGATGCGGCCGTTGACCATGATCGCCACGCGCGGCGAGATCGCGGTGGCGACGCCGATGTTCTGCTCGATCACCAGCACGGCAATGTCGCCGTCCTGGCCGAGCCGGATCAGCATCTCCTCGACCTGGGCGACGATGACCGGCGCCAGCCCTTCGGTCGGCTCGTCCATGATCAGAAGCTGCGGATTGGTCAACAGCGCGCGCGAGATCGCCAGCATCTGCTGCTCGCCGCCGGACAATTGACCGCCGCCGTTGTTGCGGCGCTCGGCGAGCCGCGGAAACGTCTCGTAGACGCGATCCACCGTCCAGGTGCCGCGGCGCAGCCCGGCCGCGAGCCGCAGATGCTCGTCGACACTCAGCGAGCGCCACAGACGCCGGCCCTGCGGGACATAGCCGACGCCGAGCCGCGCGATCCGCGCCGGATTGAGCCCGGTGATATCTTCGCCGCGCAGCCGCACCGAGCCGCCGGATGGCCGCAGCAGGCCCATGATGGCCTTGCACAGCGTGGTCTTGCCCATGCCGTTGCGGCCGACCAGCGAGAACACGCCGGACTCGAGCCGGAGGTCGACGCCCTGCAGCGCATGCGAATGGCCATAATAGACGTCGAGGCCGCGGACATCGAGCGCGGGCACGGAGCGGCCGCGATCATTCATGGCCGCCTCCGAGATACAGCTCCTGCACCTCCGGATCGGATTCGATCTCGTGCGGCGCGCCCTCCTTGAAGATGCGGCCGTTGTGCATCATCGTCACGCTCTCGACGACGCGCAGCGCCACATCCATGTCGTGTTCGATGATGATGTAGCCGATATGCGGCGGCAGCGATGTCAGGATCTCGACCAACTCGCGCCGCTCCGTCGGCGACAGGCCCGCCGCCGGCTCGTCGAACAGGATGAAGCGCGGCGCGCCCGCCAGCGCCAGCGCGATCTCGAGCTGGCGTTGCTGGCCATGGGCGAGCTCCGACACCAGCTGATCGCGCACCGATGTCAGATGCACCGCCTCGATCAGGCGTTCGGCCGCCTGCATCAGCGCGTCGTTGGCGCGCGGCCGCAGCATCGAGAAGCGCGCGCGCGAGACGCCTCGGCAGGCGAGATAGACGTTGTCGCGCACGGTCAGGCCAAGGAACAGCGCGGAGATCTGATAGGTCCGGCGCAGCCCGCGCCGGATGCGCTCGTAGGGCGGGAACGCGGTGACATCCTCGCCGAAGAACCGGATCGTGCCTGACGTCGGCAGGAAGTCACCGGTGACGCAGTTGAACAGCGTCGTCTTGCCAGCCCCGTTCGAGCCCAGCACCGCGCGTCGCTCGCCGGGGCGCACCGTGATGGTGATGTCCGTCAGCGCCGCCAGCGCGCCGAACATGCGCGTGACGCCACGCAACTCCAGCGCAGCCGTGGAGCCGAGAGCGGAGAGCCGGTCAGCCACCCTATCCATGGCCGTGCCCTCCCGGACGCGCCTCGGTGGTCTGCCTGCGCTTGCGCCAGCGCTCATACAGGCCGATGACGCCATCGGATGAGAAGAACACGATGGCGAGGAAGCCGAGCCCGATCAGCAGCCGGAAGCGGTTGCCGTCGAGGCCGACCTTGACCAGGAAATCCAGCGCAAAGGTGCGCAGGAGGACGAAGATGAAGGCGCCGATATAGGCGCCGACCGGCCGGGTGACGCCGCCGACCACAGCGACGATCAGAATGTCGATGCAGCGTTCGACCGCGACCGAGCCCGGCGAGATCTGGCGGTAGTTCCAGACCTGCAGCACGCCGCCAAGCCCGGCGATGAGCGCGGCAAAGGCATAGGCCGCGATGCGATGGGCATTGACGTTGAAACCGAGCGCGGCCATGCGCCTGGGATTGTCGCGAACGCCCTGCAACGCCAGCCCGAACGGCGCGCGCGACAAATAGACCACAGCGGAATAACACAGGGCGGCGACTGCGAGGATCAGGTAATAGAACGCAATGTCGCTACGCCAGTTGATGCCGAGGACATGCGGCGTCGCGACCGTGTTGATGCCGGTATGGCCGTTGAAGATCGCCCAGTTCTGGTTGGTGAAATAGTAGAACGCCGCGCCGATCGCGAGCGTGATCATGATCGTGTAGATACCTTCGGTGCGTACCGCCAGCGCGCCGCCGAGCGTGCCGAACGCCACCGCGAGCACCAGCGCCATCGGCGTCGCCAGCCACCACGGCCAGCCCAGGCTGATATTGGCGTTGCCGCTGACGCCGAACACCGCGACCATGTAGCCGGCAAAGCCCGCGATGGTCAGCTGCATCAGGCTGACCATGCCGCCATAGCCGGCGAGGAACATCAGGCTCAGCGCGATCGTGCCGAGGATCAGGGTCGTGCCGAAGATCTCGATCAGGAAGAAGCCGTTGGCGATGAGCGGCATGATCAGCAGCAGCGCCGCCAGCGCCCAGCCCCAGGGCTGCTCCGTGACGGACCAACTGGCCGGCTTCGCGGTCGTGCCCCGCGCCAACACGCCGTCCCTCGTTCGCGCCTCCTGGATCAGCGACATCTCACCGCCTCGCCAGCAGGCCCTGGGGCCGCAACGCCAGCACCAGGACCATGATCAGGAAGGTCACGACGATCGCATAGGTCGGGATGTAGACCGAGCCTAGCTGCTCGGCGAGCCCGATAATGAGCGCGCCGAGCGCAGCTCCCGGGATCGATCCCATGCCGCCGACGATGACGACGACCAGCGAGGCCAGCAGGAACCTCGTATCCTCGCCGGGCGACAGCGATTGGAAGGTTCCGCCGACAACGCCGGCAATACCCGCAAGACCGGCGCCGAAGGCAAACACCAACACAAAGACGAGCTGGATCTGCACGCCGGTCGCGGCGAGGATCTCGCGGTCATCGACGCCGGCGCGCACGATCATCCCGACCCGGGTGCGGTTGAGCGCCAGCCACATCAGGATGCCGATCACGACCGAGCCGCAGAAGATCACCAGACGCACCAGCGGATATTGCAGGAACACCGCCTCGCCGGATGATTTCATCGCCGTCATCAGCGGCAGCTGCACCGGTCCGATCAGCCAGGCCGGCGTCTGGATCTGATAGAAGTCGCCGCCGAACGCCCACAGCATGAGATCGGCGAACACGATCGACAGGCCGATCGTCACCATCGTCTGCCGCAGGTCCTGGCCCTCCATGCGACGAAACACGAAGAACTGCAGCAGGACGCCGACAATCGCGACGACAATGAACGCGGCAATGAAGGCCAGAATCCACGAGCCGGTCGCGGACGAAATGCCGTAGCCGACATAGCCGCCGAACAGATAGAGCGAGCCGTGCGCGAGGTTCACATTGCGCATCAGGCCGAAGATCAGGGTGAAGCCGCTTGCGACGAGGAAATAGAGCCCGCCGAGCGTGATGCCGTTGAAGACGGCGCTGAGGAACACCTTCTTGCGCCCGACCGCCTCTTCCAGAGCCGGTGGCCAGACGGCAACGATCAGCCAGACCACCACTGTCACAGCCAGCAGGACAATGAGAGACCAGATCGGATGGCGCTCGATGAAGCGACTCATCGATCCTCCCCCGCAATCAGGAGCATGGCTCCGTCATTCCGGCCGCAACGCACATCCAGCCAGAGATCGCCGGGTCTGCCGGCCATCGCGCATCCTCCCTCATCGGATCCGTTTTCGGATCACGTTGAGCGAAGTGTAGCGAGCGATGCGTGGATGGATTTGATCGACAGTCTCTTTTCGCGCGGTGCGTAGCAGCACGTCAGGCGCGCAGCACTTTTGCAGCGCGGCGATAGTCGGTCGGCGCCATCCCGACATTCGCAGCGAAGAAGCGCGTGAAGCCGCTTTGCGACGAGAAGCCGAGATCGAAGCCGATATCCGCGATCGGCGACTCCGTCGCCACCACCGCGTCCAGAGCCCGCTCCATCAGCAGCGTGTTCAGATAGAGGTTCGGCGTCACGCCTGTCTGGCTGCGGAACAAGCGATAGAAATGCGGACGGGACAGGCCGGACTCGCGGGCGATGTCATCGAGTTCGATCTCGGCACAAGGGCTGTCCGACATCAGCTTGATGCATTTGCGAACACGAAAATCGGTCACCTCGGCACACGGACGCTCGCGCATCCGCTCCGGGATGCACCAGCTCTGTTCGTAGCAGCTGTCGATGAGCTGTCGTAGTTCGCCGTCCAGGCAGCCGAGGGACGGAGCGCCGCAAACCAGTGCTGCGGTGCGGCGGATGCAGCGATCGAGCGCCGGTGTCCGACGAAACCAGGTCCGGCCGAACCGAAGACCCTGCTCGCGAGCAGCCGATGGGGCAAACCATTCCGCGTTGACGTATAGCACGAAGAAAATCGCGCCATTGTCGACGTCGTTGGGCAGGAAATTGTGCGGTTCCCAAGGATTGACTGCAACGATCCCCTCCTCACCGAGGATGTGACGCTGATCGCCGACGTCGATATGAGCTGGAGTTCCGCCGACATGAAAGATCAGATGCCCCTCACGATGGGCATGCACGTTGAATGGCCGATTGAGCTGATAAACCGTCGCGCGGCCGAAGCGAGCATGAAAGACGGCGAGCGCCCTACTCATCACTTCCTCACCGAAATGGCTTTTTGATTATGCATCAGCGTCGATGATTGCTGCACAGAAAGCAAGCGACGCGACGACGCGGCCGGAGCAGTCTCCGGCCGCGTTGAGTTGCAGAGCACAATTGGTCAGTACTTCTTACATTCAGGTACCGTCCGGCTCGGCAGCCCGATCTTGGCGAAGGTGGCGGCATCGTAGCCGAGCGTCTGGTTGACGTCCGGAATCACCTTCACGACCTTGCTGAACAGCGCACCCTTGCCGTCATCGACGACCTCGGTCACGAAGTTGGTGCCGATCGCCTGACGGTTGGAGTCGAGCTTGATCTTGCCGTTGGGCGCATCGATCTCGATCTTCGCCAGCGCCGCCTTCAGCTTTGACTGGTTGTCCGACAGATCGCCATTGACCTCGCGCAGCGCCAGGATCAGCGCCATGGTCGAGCCATAATAGTTGGTGGCGAGCAGCGACGGGCTGGGGAAGCGCTTCTCCGGCGGGAACGAGTCCTGATAGGCCTTCACGAACTTCTGCCAGCGCGGGTCTTCCCAGGTGTCCGCCTGGCCGGACGCGGCGATGGTTCCGATCAGCGCGTTCTTGGCATTGCCCTTGGACGACAGGATGGTCTGGTCGATCATGATCGAGCCGCCCATCAGGTGCGCCTTGCCGCCCGCCTGCTGATACTGGTTGAGGAAGTTCACGGCGTCAGCGCCGCCGAGGCCGAGGTAGATCGCATCGACATCGTCGGGCAACGCCGCGATGACCGAGGCGAAGTCCTTGGTGCCGAGCGGTACCCATTGCCGGCTGGAAATCTTGCCGCCGAGGCCGCAGAATTCGAGCGCCAGACCGAACACCTGGGTGTAGATGAAGGAATAATCCTCTCCGACCGTCGCAATCTTGCGGTAGCCCTTGGTCTCATAGGCGTACTTGCCGAGGCCGACCTGCCACTGGGCGCCGTCCATGTTGAACCGGAAGAAATTCGGCGCCGGATCGACATAGGTCGTCTCCTGCGCACCGGACGCGGCGTTGACGAAGGTCAGCTCGGGGCGGGTCTTGGCGAAGTTCTTGACGGCGATCCCTTCGTCGCCCGACAGCGGCGACAACAGGATCTGCACCTTGTCCTGCTCGATCAGCTTGCGGACGGCGCGAACAGCCGAATCCGGCGTGGCGTCGGTCGAGGCGACGATGAATTCCAGTTCCTTGTCGCCGACCTTCTTGCCGAGCACGTTGAGCGCGGTGACATGCCCGCGCATACCGTCCTCGCCGAGCACCGTATAAGTGCCTTCAAGGGTCGCCGTCACGCCGACCTTGATCTTCTCCTGCGCGTACGCCGTGCCTGACAGCAAAAGCGCCGTGACCACGGCGAACCCCACGCGTCGCATGTGCATCGAACTCCCTCCCTTGTCGCCCCTTGCTGGAGCACACGAATGTGCCGGCCAGTCGTTGCTGGCCCGGTGGCGGCGGGCGTCACGGGCATCCGTCGTCTTGTTGAGCCGTGAGCCCCCATCGGCGGGAAAGGCTAGCGGATGAGGTGCCGACGGGCGCACGTCATCCCGTCCGCACCTTGACGTCGAGTCTCATTTTGTATGATGCGATGCGAGAACGATTGCACTGCGGCCACCGGCATCGCAGGCGACAGACGCGGCCGCGCCTTCTGAAGCGTTTGGCATACCTGGGGCGCCTCGCGAAGCGCCGGGCTATTCGCCCGTCGGCGTCTTCGAGCTGGGAGCGCGGCGTCGTGCCACGACGCGCGACCGCCGTATCCGCCGCTTGCGAAATTCGAGGCTGCACATCGCACTGTCGATCGTCTCATTCGGACGCCGCAGACGCCGACCATGAAAGCCGAGCCACTTTTCAACCTGTCGAGCGAGCACGCGGCCGAGATCCAGACGCCGCAGCAATTCGTCCCGCGTATGCAGCGAGGCGATATCGACGATGTAGTCGAGACGCTCGGACATCGTTCGGCCCACGAGCCGCGCATAGTCACTCGTTACCAACACGGTTACCACCCGCTCAGGCAAATGCGGCTCAGCCATTTCTCATTCCCAAAATCCGCCGTGCCCGCCGCTTGAAGGACGTCGTCCCTCAAACCGTGCCATCACGGCGACAACAGACGATCTGACGAGCGCGCCCAGTCAGGTCCGCTCGTCGAAATGCTTGCCGACCTCGGCTCCGCGTCGCACAGCGGTCGCCAGATCCGAGGTCGCGACGCTCCTAGGAATAGACGTCCTCGGCCAAATCCGGCTCGAGCCGCGTTGCCAGATCTCCTCCTGCGGCCGATACCAGCGCGCTGGTGATCTCCTGCGCACGCATCGGAAGAACCGACAGCAGGGTATCGCTCAGACCATGAGACATCTCGGAGCACCCCTGCAGATGCACTTGCGGCAGGAACGCGGGGCTCGTCCGAACGCGATAATCGCGGTCGAGGGATCCGGGCTCGATGAAGCGACGGATCGGCGCGAGAAACTCGGGGAGGAGCGGACGCTCGTATCCGGTCGCCAAGACAACGGCATCGTAGGTCTCCCGGCGTCGGACATCCTCATCCTTGTTCAGCAGCTCGAGCTCGATCCCTTCTGCGCGCGGCTCGACGGCAACGATCTCGCTGCACGGATGAAGGGCAAGCCGGCGCTCGCCGTTGACGCGCTGCTGGTAGGTGGTCCGATAGAGCTGGTCGAGAAGTTCGGGATCGACGACGGCGTAATTGGTGTTGCGAAAATTTCGGACGATGGCGCTGCGACGACCATCGGGCTGCGCGTAGAAATAGTCCGTGAACTCCGGGTTGAAGATTTCATTGACGAACGGGCTGCTGTCGGACGGCTTGAGCGCATGTCCACGAAACACGAGGTCGATCCGGACATCCGGTCTGCGGTCGCACAGGTCCAGCGTCACTTCGGCCGCACTCTGGCCGCCGCCGATGATCGCGACCCGCGGCGCCTGCCCGCCGATTTCGTTGGCAAGAGCGGAGTCGAGATATGCGCTGGTGTGCACCACCCGCGGATCACCCGCACAAGGCCGAAAGATCGGCGGGATATGAGCATGCCCGCCAACCGCCACCACAAGGTTGCCGGCGCTTCGCGACCGCTCCTGCCCGTCCGGTGTCCGCGATACGACGCGGAGCGCGACCACTGATTGCCCGGCATGCACCGGCTCGACGGCGATGACGGTCTCGCCATAGGCGACTGAGCGGTCGAACTGGCCGGCCGCCCAGCGCAGGTAGTCGTTGAACTCGACACGGCTCGGGTAGAACGTCTTGCAATTGGTGAAGTCCAGCAGCCGTCCCGACTTGTGCAGATAGTTGATGAAGGTGAACGGGCTGGTCGGATCACGCAGCGAGACGAGGTCCTTCAAAAAAGAGATCTGCATGGTGCTGCCGGGCAGCAGCATTCCGCCGTGCCACTTGAACGCCGGCTGCCTTTCGATGAACAGCGAGCGGCACTTCAGGTGATGGCGCCGCGAGCAATCGTCGAGCGCGATCGCAAGCGCGATGTTCGACGGCCCGAAGCCGACGCCGACGACATCATAGTCTGGGGCGGGATGATATGACATGGGTGATGCTCCGTCCGCGTTGGGTCTTCAGCATTGCACTTCGTCGGCCGCCGGCTGCCAGAGCCTGTCGCCGAAGAAGCGTTCACGAAGCAACATGACCAGGGTTGCTCGCTTGTGCGGGAAATCGAAGTTCTTGATCCGGGCGAATCCGGCCCGGTCGAGGTTGCGCAACTGCTGGACGTGCGCGGCCGCAGGCTCGCCGACGATGCGCTCGGTCCGGGCATCGTCGAGGAACATGTAGTGCATCAGCGAGGGAAGCCAGGCAGTGATGAAGCGGCGCCCGCGGAAGGCGTCCTCGCCGACGATCACGTGCCAGCCGCGGTCGTAGTCGCCCGCATCGTAGAACGGAGCGATCCGGTTTTCCTTGGCCCAATAGAGCTCGAAATAGCCGAAGGGCCGGTCGCCAAAGCAGCCGATCAGCGGCAGCATGTGCGCATCAGCCAAGAGACGCGCGAGATAGTGACGATGCTTGTCCAGATCGCCCGCTTCGCTCCAGAACGCGTCCACACGCGGATCGTTGAGCCATTTGTGTACCCAGGGCAGATCCCGCTCGATATCCACGACCCGGAAATTGACGCTCTCGGACAGCCAGGGGATGAAGCGAGAATAGACGCACCCTTGCGGCTTCGGCGGCCGCAGCGGATGACGTTTGCCGTCCGTCATCACATATGACAACGGAAATGCCGGCCGCGATGCATCCGTCAGCCATCCCGCACGTCGCTGCATCACCATGTCCGGCAGCAGTTCCAGCCTGCCATGTCGTGCAACCGCAAGCCCGTCCCGAAGAACGGCATCGGCCGCCGCCGAGTCATCCAGCGCGACCGCGAGACAGTCGAGCGATGGACTCCAGGCGAACGCCGCCTCGGCCATCGCAGCCACCGCGCTCGACAGCCGGCCGTGATCGAGGCCGTCGCGGACAACGAGTTGCATGCTTTCGCCATGGGGCCGAAGCGACAGCAGTGCCGCCCCGTCCGCCATCACCCGCAGTCCGTCGTCGTCGCGTACGACCGTCATGCCGGCCGTTGCCGGAAACGTCTGAGCTGTTCCCGCGAGGCTCGCCCTTGCATTCATCAGCACCCTCCCCTTGATCGAGCTGCGCGGGCGTTCACCACAGTTTACTCCCGCTCAGGATGTAGATTGTTCCGGACAGCCAAAACAAGAATGTCCGCAGCGCTGCGTTTAGATTAGTTACAAATCACCTGCGTTCGCCGGTGCGTGCGACATCGCCGCGCTGTGCAGAGACACCGCGCGCGGTCCTGTCCGCCTTGCGGCATCGTTGCGCTCCTCTATCGGCTCGACGTCGATCAGCCCGTTGCGCAGGCGCACGATCCGGTCCGCGCAGTGGAAATAACGGTCGTCATGCGAGATCACGACAATCGTCTTGCCGAGACGCTTCAGATCGGCCAGCAACTCCGTATAGAAGACATGACGAAATGCCGGATCCTGGTCGGCGGCCCATTCGTCGAAGACCAGCACCGGCCGTCCTTCGATCCAGGCATTGATCAGGGCGAGGCGCTTGCGTTGGCCGGTCGACAGATCCGTGGTCGAGAAAGCACCGCCGTCGATCGAGACCTTGTGGGCGAGGTCCAGACGATCGAGATAGTGCTGCGCAAGGTCGGCGCGGGGATTGCCCTGCTGCTGGACAAGCGTATCGAACAGATAGTAGTCCGAGAACACCGTGGTGAAGAGCTGCCGGTAGTCATCGCGCGTGTCGCTCACCACGGGCTTGCCGTCGCGCAGCACCACGCCGCGATCGGGGACGTAAAGCCCGAGCAGAAGCTTGATCAGCGTCGTCTTGCCGCTGCCGTTCTCGCCGACGATGAAGACGATCTCGCCGCGTCGGATGCGCAGATCGAGCGGTCCGATCGTGAAGGGCTGTCCGGCCGAAGGCGTCTCGAACGCATAGGAGACGCCGCGCAGCTCGATGGACTCGATCTGCTCCGCAGGCCGTGGGGCGGGGTCCGCGAGCAGATCGGCCTCGGCCGTCGCGAACTTGTCGGACATGTCGGCGATGCGCCGCATCGCCACCTGCGCGCGGCCGAGCGAGGGCAGCATGCCGATCAGCTGGTCGATCGGCCCGCGCATGAACAGCAGCACCAGCACGAAGCCGCTGGAGACCGAGGCCGGACTGTCCGGCCACAGCAGCGGGCGCAGCACCAGCGCGGTCCCGATCACCAGGAACAGAAGCACGGTCCCGAGCGCACGCGCGGTGACGAGCAGATTGATGGCCTTGATCTGGACGTCGCTGATCCGGTCGACCGTCCGCTCGATCAGATCGACATGGACATGGCGGCGGCGCGGGCGGTGAAGACGCAACTCCTTGGCGCCTTCGGCAATGGCGCGGTAGTGTTTCTGCAGATCGTCCTCATATTGACGCGCGAGATTGAACCCCGTCATGCCGCGCCTGCGGGCGAGGAAATGCACGAACGATCCCAGCGCGATCAGGGCGGACGTGACGAGGAACAGCGGCCAGGACAGCACCGCCAGGTAGACGAGGCAGCCGGCGACGATCACGCCGGAGACGAAGAAGGCCGGAAAGAAGAAGGCGAAATCACTGATCGCGTCGACGTCCTTGGTCAGCACCGGAATCAGCCGATGCGACCGATAGGATTCGAGCTGATCGATCGGCGCCATGAGGATCTTGGCGGCGAGCGACTTGCGCAGCGAGGCGATGATCCGCTGCCCGACCAGATTGGCGCTGATGTCCGAACCGACCGAGCCGATCACGACGAGGACGCAGAGACCCGCAAAGGACGCAACCAGTCCGCCGACATCCCCTGCCCCGGCATAAAGACCGCGATTCACCACGGCGAGCAGGCCAGCGACGCTGGCGCCGCCGAGCAGCCCGAGAAGGATGGCCACGACGAGCAGCATCCAGTACGGCCGCAACAGGACGCCGACATGAGTCACTCCGGGATTGGCTGAGGTCGTCATGGCTGGCCGGCTCCCGACTTGGCGGCGAATGCGGTCCTGAGGCTGGCGCCGATATCGGCGCGCGCCTGCAGCGCATCCGGCACGACATTGCCCATGCGCAGGAATTCGTGGATCATGCCCGTATAGACCTTGAGATCGACGGCCACGCCGTCCGCGCGCAGCCGTCTGGCATAGTCGTGCCCCTCGTCCGCCAGTGGATCGAACTCGGGCAGCAGCAGCATCGCCGGCGCGACGCCCGCAAGATTGGTGGCGGCGAGCGGCGCGAAGCGCCAATCATGCCGGTCGGCATCACCGCGGAGATAGTGGTTGAAGAACCAGTCCACCGTCTCGCGCTCGAGCAGATAACCCGCACCGTACCTCGCATAGGACTCCGACACCTGCTGCGGGCTGAGCCCGGGATAGGCCAGCACCTGCAGCACCGGCTGCGGCAGACCGCGGTCGTCCCGCGCGGCGATCGCCAGCGCCGCCGCCAGCGTGCCGCCCGCGCTGTCGCCGCCGATGGCGACACGGCGCGGGTCGAGGCCGAGCGCGGGCCCTTCGCGTCCGATCCAGCCGAGTGCATCGACGCAATCCTCGAACGCCGTCGGAAACCGATGCTCGGGCGCGAGCCGATAGGCGATCGACAGCACGGCCGCTCCGCTGTCCTGCGCCAGGCCGCGGCACAGCGGTTGATGGGACTCGAGACTGCCGACGACGAAACCGCCGCCGTGCATGTAGAGCAGCACCGGCATCGGATCGGCCACGTCGGGGCGCCGGGGCGCATAAAGCCTCGCGTCGATCGCCGCACCGTCGCGCGTCGACAGTCGGAGCTCGCGCTCATGCGCGAGCGGCGGTGGATCGTCATCCAGCAGCGGCGACGAGGCATCGAAATCAGCTCGCGCCTGCGCCGGGGTCAGTTGCGGAAACGGGACGCGGACGCCGGACTCCGTCCCCAGCTGGATCATCTCGAGCAACGCCGCGATATCGGGATGAAGGCTCATGATCACCTCATTCGGCTGGTTCTGACTGCAGCGCGGGCGACGTCCGCGCCGGATCGCGCGTGTCGAGCCAGGAGCACATCGCGGACAGCAGGGCTTCATGTCGAAGGATCGCGAAGTGGTAGTCACCGGCCACGCCGAGATCCACTGCGTGAGGGAAGCGCGCCGTCAGCCAGTCGCGTTGCGCGGTCCGATGCGAGGTCCACCAGCAGCTTGGAACCGCGCCGAGGCGTTCTGGCCAGTCCGCGTCCTGCGCCAATCGTTTCAGGTGTCGTCCCGCGCGGAATGCGCCGACGATGTCGTCCACGCCCGGAAGCCGCTCGCGAACCCATGACGACGCCCCGCCGATCGCGCCGCTGACCAGGCGCCTGATGGCCTCGTCGGTTTCGGGCGTGCCGACCAGGCGCATCTGCGCGGTCTCGCCCTCGATCATCGACGGTTGCAGGCTCGGCGCGGCAACGGACAGCAGTCCGAGCAGATCGTCGGTCCAATGTGGCTCCGATGTCCGCTGCCGGCCCGGCCGCGCGACAAAGCTGTCGACGAGCCCGAGGCGGGCGACGGTTGCGCCCCGCCGCTCGAGCTCGGCCGCGACGAGACAGGCGATCAGGCCGCCGAGCGACCAGCCGATCAGGTGATACGGCCCCTCCGCCTGCGTCCGCACGATCTCGTCGACATAGTCGACCGCCATGGCCTGGAGCGAGCGATCGGCGAAGTCCGGCGCGATCAGCGTCCGGCACTGCAGCCCGATCAATTGCCGCCGCCTCTCCAGACGGCGCGCCAGCGGCGCATAGTCGAACACGGTCCCGAAGCCGCCGTGCAGGCAGAACAGCGGCGGCACGCCGGCCACCGGCCCATTCAGCGGCAGCAGGGCCGACGGCGTCGCCGCGGCCACGGGCTGCTCGCCGAGCAGCGCGCGGATGGTCGGCTTCTGCAGCAGATCGCGCAGCTTGATCTCGCCACCAAGGACCGGGTCACGGCGCACCCGGGCAATGACCTTCAGGCTGAGCATCGAGTTGCCGCCGAGCTCGAAGAAATTGTCGGTGACGCCGACGCGCGCGACACCGAGGACTTCGGCCCAGAGCTTCGCCATCGCGATTTCCGCGGCAGTCTCCGGCGCGACGAAGGCGCTGGCCGGCGCGGCATCCGGCGCAGGCAGCGCGCGCCGGTCCACCTTGCCGCTCGACAGCGTCGGCAGGCGCTCGAGCACGATGATCCTGGCCGGCACCATGTAGGCCGGCAACGTCCGGCGCAGCGCGTCGACCAGCGCCGTGGCCAGCCGCTCGGGTGCCGCGGCATCGCGCATGTCGCGCGGCGACACATAGGCCACCAGCTGGCTTCCTGCAGCGCCGGGGACCGCAATCACCGCCGCCTGTGCGACGGTGGGCTCGCGCAGCAGCGCCGACTGGATTTCGCCGAGCTCGATCCTGAAGCCGCTGATCTTCACCTGATCGTCGCTGCGTCCGAGATACTCGATCGTTCCGCTGTCATCCCAGCGCGCCAGATCGCCGGTGCGATACAGCCTTGCGCCGTCATCAGAAGAGAATGGATCGGGCACGAAGCGCTCGGCGGTCATGCCGGACTTGCCGTGGTAGCCACGCGCGAGTCCGAAGCCGCCGATATAGAGCTCGCCGGCGGCGCCAGCCGGAACGAGGTTGAGCGAACCATCGAGGATGTAGGCCGTGCGGCGGCCGACGGGAACGCCGATCGGGGCATAGGCCTTCGTGCACTCCGTGTCGCCGTCGACCTTCCAGACCAGCGGCGTCACGACCGTCTCGGTCGGCCCATAGCCATTGATCAGGATCTGCGGCTTCAGCGCGCGCTTCACCTTGTCGAAGCCGGCCTTCGGCATCGCCTCGCCG
This sequence comes from Bradyrhizobium sp. HKCCYLRH3099, assembly GCF_051167855.1. Classification (NCBI taxonomy): domain Bacteria; kingdom Pseudomonadati; phylum Pseudomonadota; class Alphaproteobacteria; order Hyphomicrobiales; family Nitrobacteraceae; genus Bradyrhizobium; species Bradyrhizobium sp. HKCCYLRH3099. The sequence goes on along the minus strand of NZ_JBNPTW010000005.1, from coordinate 43,235 downwards.
CCAAACGAATACAGCTTCACCGGCGGCGGATGGCCGCCCTGCTCCACCCATTCCGCGACCTGCTGGAGATAGGCCGGCGGCAGGCCGATATGCGTGACGCGCTCGGCGTGCAGCACGCCGACGGTCTGCTCGGGCGTCCAGAGCTCCGCATCGCGCATGACCAGCCGAGCGCCTTGCGATAGCACCGTGAGCCAGCGCTCATGCGCGCCGTCGAACGCCAGCGACAGGAAATGCAGCTCGCTGCAGCTGTCATCGATCTCGTAGAGCGCGGCCGTCGCGCGGCAATGCATCGCGAGCGGGCCGTGCGTCACCGCGACGCCCTTCGGACGTCCGGTCGAGCCCGACGTGTAGATCAGGTAAGCGAGATTGTCGGCATGCAGACGGATGCGAGGCGCATCGTCCGGCCCGGTGCCGACTACATCCGGGTCAATGCGGCGGACCCCATCGATTTCGGCGATCCCCGAGCCCGCCAGCAGGATCGTCATGCCGGAGTCCTGCATGACATAGGCAAGACGGTCCGGCGGAAGCTCCGGATCGAGCGGAACATAGGCTCCCCCCGCCTTCAGGACAGCCAGCAGCGCCACCATCGTCGAGGCTCTGCGCTCGACGAGCACGCCGACGCGCTGGTCGGGCGCAAGGCCCGCGGCCACCAGCTGGTGAGCCAGCCGGTTGGCGCGGCGATCGAGCTCGCCGAAACTGACGTCCGTGCCGCCGATCGTCAGCGCGATCCTTTCGGGGCTGCGCTGCGCCTGGGCGGCGATGGCCTCATGGACGAAGGGCGATGATGCGGCCGCCACGGCCTGATCGTTGCAGACACGCGCGCGCTCCACGTCCGCAGCCGACGCCATGCCGATCGCACCCAGCGGGCGCTCCGGCGTCCGAACCAGCACGGTCAGAAGATGCTCGAACTGCGCGCGGATCTGCTCCGCCTCGTCAGCCGCGAAGTGGCTCGGCATATAGGTGAACTCGACCTGCAGCGTGTCCTCGACCACCACCGACAGGTCCATCGGATAATTGGTGACGTCGACATTGCGCAGGCCGCCGAACTGCAGCCCGTGGTCGCCCTGCAGCAGGCCGCGCTCGACCGGATAGTTCTCGAACACGATGATGCTGTCGAACATCGTCTCGCCGGCCTTCCCGGCCCAGCTCTGGATGTCGTAGAGCGGCGTCTGCTCGAAGTCGCGGATCGCCACGTTGCGGCTCTGGATCGCCCGCAGCCAATCGCCGGCCGCGGTGGCCGCGGGCGGCGTCTCGATCACGGGCAAGGTGTTGATGAACAGGCCGATCATCTGCTCGGCGCCGTCAAGCGCCGCGGGACGGCCGGAGACCGTGACGCCGAAGGTTACCGTCTGCTGGCCGGTGTAACGCTGCAGCAGCAGCGCCCAGACGCCCTGGATGACCGTGTTGACAGTAATGCGCTCGCGACGGGCGAACGCCTTCAATGCCGCGGTGGCGCGCTCGTCGAGCCGCGTGTAGCAGCGCTGGTGACCACCGGCATCGCGGTGGCGCGCGCCGAATGCGCCGGCCAATTGCGTCGGCTGATCGAACGCAGCCAATTGTCCGCGCCAGAAGCGCTCGGCGACAGCGGCATCCTGCGCCACGAGCCAGCCGATATAGTCGCGGTAGTGCGTCGCGCGCGATGCGAGCGGCTGTCCTGCGTAGCACTGCAAGATCTCGCCGATGAAGCGCGCCGAACTCCAGCCGTCCATCAGGATGTGATGGTAGGTCCAGATCAGGCGATGACGATCCCCGTCCAGTCGCAACAGGCGGACACGCTGCAGCGGCGGCACGGCCAGGTCGAATTCCGCATCACGTTCCGCCGCCAATGCCGCGGACAGACGGGCCTCGTCGACGACCTCGCCCCGCCAGTCGTCGATGACGAACGGCACCGAGATCTCGCGATGGACGACCTGCAGCGGCGCGCCCGCCAGCTCGCGCCAGAGGAATCCGGTGCGCAGCATCGGATGGCGTGCGGACACCACCTGCCATGCCTCGCGAAGCCGTTCGCCGTCGAGGCCGCCGATCTCGACGCTGATCTGGTTGACATAGACGCCGCTGCCGACGTCGCGCAGGCTATGGAACAGCATGCCCTGCTGCATCGGCGACAGCGGATAGACGTCCTCGATCCCGTCGCCGTCCAGACCATGCCGCGCGAGCTGCTCCGGCGTCAGCCCCGACAGCACTGCACGCGTCGGCGCGGCTGCCTTGTGGGCGTCGCTTTGGTCGCGGCAGACCGGCGCGAGCAGTTCGATCGTCTGCAGCCGGAACACGTCCCTGGGCTCCAGCGCGAGACCGGCACGGCGCGCGCGGCTGACCATCTGCAGCGAGATGATCGAGTCACCGCCGAGCTCGAAGAAATTGTCGGTGACACCGATGTCGGGCTGTTGCAGCAGCTCGGACCAGATCGCCGCGAGCGCGGCCTCCGTGGGGTTACGCGGCGCGACGCGCTGCACATCGGCAGGCCGCGTATCCGGCTGCGGCAGCGCCTTGCGATCGATCTTGCCGTTCGGTGTCATCGGCAGCCGCGGCAGCACCATCACGCGCGCCGGCACCATGTAGTCGGGCAGCATCGCGGCCAGAGCCGCACGCAGGTCCGCACCATCGAGCGCGTCTTCGCTGCTGACATAGCCGATCAGCTGCCGGCCGCCCCCGAGCGCCTGGGCCACCACCACGCTGTCGCGCACGCCCGGCAGCGTCCGCAGCCGCGTTTCGATCTCGCCAAGCTCGATGCGGTGGCCACGGATCTTCACCTGATGATCGGCGCGGCCGACATAGTCGAGCACGCCGTCGGCACGCCAGCGGGCGAGATCGCCGGTCCGGTACAGCCGTGCACCGGGAGCACCGAACGGATCGGCAATGAAGCGCTCCGCGCTCAGCGCCGCGCGATTCCAATAGCCGCGCGCCAGACCTTCGCCGCCGATGAAGAGCTCGCCGGCCACGCCGACCGGAGCGTGGTTGAGATCGCCATCGAGCACATGCAGCGTCGTGTTGCCGATCGGGCCACCGAGCACAGGCAGGGGATCGACGGCATCGAGCCGATGGCGCGCCGACCACACCGTGGTCTCGGTCGGTCCAAACAGATTCCAGACCTCTCCGCCCAGCGCGACCAGCCGAAGCGCCAGGTCAGGTGCGAGCGCCTCGCCGCCGCTCAGCAGCCTGCAGCCGCGCGGCAGCCAATCGGATGCCTCGTCATGGTCGAGCAGCATCCGCCAGGTCGATGGCGTGGCCTGCATCATGCTCACGCCATGGCGGGACACGATCGACTTCAGCCTGGCCGGATCATGCGCCGCGTCCCGATCAGCCAGGACGATCTGTGCCCCATGGGTCAGCGGCAACCACAGCTCGAGCACGGCGATGTCGAACGACAGCGACGTCAGCCCGAGCACACGATCATCGCTGGTCACGCCGGGCTGCTCGGCCATCGTCGCCAGGAAGTTCGTCACCGCGCCATGGCGCACCATCACGCCCTTCGGCAATCCGGTCGAGCCGGACGTGTAGATGACGTAAGCGAGGCTCTCGGGGTGAATGACGATATCCAGATTGCCTGGATCAACGTCTTCTTGGCCCGCTGTTTCTTCCAACAGCCACGGCTCAGTGCCACCATCAGCCAGCACAGCAGCGAAGCGGTCGTTCAGCCGCGCTTCGGTCAGCAGCAGCTTGGCGCCGCTGTCACGCAACATGTGAGACAAGCGATCGGCAGGATAATCCGGATCGAGCGGCAGATAGGCGGCGCCCGATTTGAGGATCGCGAGCAGCGCCACCAGCATCGTCGCGCTCCGGTCAAGCGCGACGCCGACCACCACATCCGGGCCGACACCGTGTGCCACGAGGCGCCGGGCCAGCCGGTTCGCGCGTGCATTGAGTTCAGCGTAGCTGATTGCCACCTCGCCCTGGGCGAGCGCGACCGCCGCGGGGACGCGTGCCGCCTGGCGCTCGATCTGTGCCACGAAGCCGACCGCGTTGAGCGGACTCGACGTCTCGTTCACGCGAGCCAGCAAGGCGGCGTCGCCAGGATCGGCATCCGCGAGACATCCCACGGCCTGCGCCGCGTCGTTGCAGATGGCTGCGAGCAACCGCACGAAGGCGCTCTGCAGCCGGCCGATCTCCACCTCGTCGAAATGGCGATGCTGATAATTGACGACGAGACGTAGCCCGCCATCGAGGGCGACGCTGAGGAACAGCGGATAGTTGCTGGACTCGAGAATGCGGGTACGGCTGGCGCTCACCGCTTCGCCATTCGTCTTCAGCGCGTCGTCGACCGGATAGTTCTCGAACACCAGGATGCTGTCGAACAGCGGACGGCCGGCCCGGCCGGCGATGCGCTGGATGTCGGCGAGAGGCATCCAGCCGTGATCCCGAAGCGCGAGATTGCGATCCTGCAGGTCGCGGAGCCAGGCGCCGACGGGCTGCTCCGGCTTGGCGTGATCGACGATCGGCAAGGTGTTGATGAAGAGCCCGACCATCTCCTCGGCACCGGCCAGTCCGGCCGGCCGGTCGGACACCGTCACGCCGAAGCAGATCGTGGCCTGGCCGGTGTAACGGCGGAGCAGTTGCGCCCAGGCGGCCTGCACCACGGTGTTGAGCGTCACCCGGTCGCGCGTCGCGAACCGCTGCAGCCGCTGGCTGAGGCCGGCATCGACGGTCATCGCAAGCGAACCGTGTCCAGTGCGCAGCTTCGCGGCCGACGGCGCCAGCAGGCTCGGCTCCTCGAGCGCGGCCAAGGCGGCGCGCCAGAATGCCGCCGACGCGGCGTGGTCCTGCGCCTGCAGCCATGCGATGTACTCGCGGTAGCGTGGCGGCCGGGCCGGCAGCGATCCGCTGCCGTGATGCTGCATCACCTCGGCGATGAAGCGGGCCGAGCTCCAGCCGTCCATCAGGATGTGATGGTGGGTCCAGATCAGCCAATGCCGCCCGTCGCCGATCCGGATGAGCCTGACGCGCTGCAATGGCGGCCGCGCGAGATCGAATCCCTTCGCGCGTTCGCGCTCGGCTGCGGCATTCAGCGCATTGTCGAGCGCCGAGGGGGCGAGCGCGGCAGCGCGGGCCCGCCAATCCTCTTCGATGAACGCGATGTTGGCCTGCCGATAGACGACCTGCTGCGGCGGCCCTGAGAGTTCGCGCCACAGGAAGCCGCTGCGCAGAACGTCATGACGATCACTGACCGCCTGCCACGCTTGCCGCAACCTGCCCGAGTCGAGACCAGTGACCTCGGCGGTGACCTGGTTGACGTAGACGCCCGTTCCATCGTCATGCGACGCGTGGAACAGCATGCCCTGCTGCATCGGCGACAGCGGATAGATGTCCTCGACCTCGCGCCAATTCAGTGCCAGTCCGTCGAGCTCGGCCTGCCCCAGCCGCGACAGCGGAACATCGGAGGGCGTCAGCCCGCGAGCGTCACCTATGCAGTGATCGACCAGCTCGCGAAGCGCGGCCTCGAAACAGCCGGCCAGGCGGTCAATGGTCGCGCGGCGATACCGCGTCCTGCTGAAGCCGAACGAGAGCTGCAGACAAGCGTCGCGCACCGCCGCGTTGACGGCGATATCATGTCGCAACAAGCTCGAAGCCGCCCGCGACGGGCCCGCATTCTCGATCGCCATCGTGAACAGCCCGGCCTCGCGCGCCGCGTCGTCGAGCTGGCCGAGATAGTTGAACCCGATCCGCGGCGGCGGGCCTGCTGCCAGCAGACCGCGTTGCGCCTCGGAGCCGAGATAGCGCAGCACGCCATAGCCGAGGCCATGCCTCGGAATCGACCGCAGCATCTCCTTGGTGGTCTTGATCAGCGACGCCGGGTCTTGCGATCCAACGGGCAACGCCACCGGAAACGCCGTCGTGAACCAGCCAATCGTGCGCGACAGGTCGAGCCCGCGGCCGAGCTCCTCGCGGCCATGACCTTCGAGCTCGATGGCCACGGTCTCGACGCCGGACCACTGCCACAGCGCGCGCGCCAGTGCCGACAGCAGGAGGTCGTTGACCTGAGTTCTGTAGGCGATGTGGACCGGGCCGAGCAGCCGCGACGTCAGCTCCGCCTCGATCGAGAGCGACACCTCTTCCGCATCGGCCATCGTGGCAGGTTCGGCGCGGTCATCATCGCATGGCAGGGCGCCGCCGTGCTGCTGGATGGCGGACCAGTGATCCAGCTCGGCCGCGACCTCGTTGGACGCCGCAAAGGTCCGCAACGCAGCGCCCCATTGCGCATAGGCATGCGTCTTGGGCGGCAGCGCCGGCCGTGTCCCGCTGCCGAGCTGCGCATAGGCGGACGCAAGATCTTCCAGCAGGACGCGCCACGAAACGCCGTCGATCACGAGGTGATGGATCACGATCAGCAGGCGCTGCTCACCCCCGGGGAGATCCATGCCGACCATGCGCACCAAGCGCCCATGCGCGAGCGAGAGGCTTGCCTGAACCTGCGTGGCGCGGATGGTCACCGCCAAGGGATCGTCAAGCGCGCAGGTCTGGAACAGGTCGGAGACGTCAAGCGCGGGCCCATGCTTGGCCTGCCACGCGCCGCCGATCCGTTCGAAGCGCAACCTCAGCGCATCATGATGCGCGACGACGGCCACGGCCGCATCCCGCATCACATCCCAGTCGAGCCGCTGCCGCGGCCGCAAAAGCAGCGCCTGGTTCCAATGATCCGTCTGCTCCGGCTCCTGCTCGAAGAAGCGCAGCTGGATCGGCAGCAAGGGATGTTCGCCGGCAACGGCGCCCTGCTCCGCCGTCGTCTCGATATCAGCAACAAGGCGCGCCGCACGCGCGAGGTGTTCGAGGGTCTGGTGCTTGAACACGTCGCGCGGCTCGATCAGAAGGCCCGCGCGGCGGGCCCGGCTGACCATCTGCAGCGAAATGATGGAGTCGCCGCCGAGCTCGAAGAAGTTGTCGGTGATCCCGACGTCGGGCTGATGCAGCAGCTCAGCCCAGATCGACGCCAGAGCGGTTTCGGCAGACGTACGCGGCGCCACGCGCAGGCGCGCGTCCGGCGCTTCGGGCGCCGGAAGCGCATGGCGATCGACCTTGCCGTTCAGCATCAGCGGCAGACGATCGAGCCTGACGATCCGCGCCGGAACCATGTAGTCCGGCAACACGGCCGAGAGCGTAGCGCGCAAATCGGCTTCCTCGCCGACACCTTCGCCGCAGACATATCCGACGAGTTGCCGGCCGGCGCCGATCTCGCGTGCGATCACCGCCGCCGAACGTACCGATGGCTGCTGCAACAGGCGCGCCTCGATCTCGCCGAGTTCGATGCGGAAGCCGCGCACCTTGACCTGGTGGTCGGCCCGGCCGACATAGTCGATCGCGCCGCCGTCGCGCCATCGCGCCAGATCACCGCTGCGATAGAGCCGCGCGCCCGCAGGCCCGAAGGGATCGGGAATGAAGCGCTCCGCCGTCAGCGCCGCGCGACCGAGATAGCCCCGCGCCAGCCCCTCGCCGCCGATATACAGCTCGCCCGGCGTTCCCTGATCGACAAGATTGAGGCCGGCATCCAGGATGCGCAGCACCGTGCCCGGGATCGGATAGCCGATCGGCACGCCCGGTCCAGGCTCCCCCCGGCAACGCCAGAAGCTGGCATTGATGAGCGTTTCCGTCGGCCCGTAGCGGTTGTCGAAGCGGACGCCTGGAAACAGGGCCTGGACCTGCTGCATCAGCGGGATCGACAGCGCCTCGCCGCCGGAGAACAGCCGCTTCAACGTGACGCAACGAGAAGCATCCGGCTCCGCGATGAACTGCGCAAGCATCTGCGGCACGAAGTGCAGCGTCGTCACATCATGCCGAGTGATCGCGTCGATCAGGCGCTTCGGCTCGCGGTGCGCGCCGGGAGCCGCGATCGCAAGCCGCGCGCCTACCGCCAGCGGCCACAGGATTTCCCACACGGCGACATCGAAGCTGAACGGCGTCTTCTGCAGCAGCGTCTCGGTCTGCTCAAGCTGATATTCCCGTTGCATCCACGACAGACGCGCCGCCAGCGCGCCGCGTGTGCAGGCGACGCCTTTCGGCGTGCCGGTCGATCCCGACGTATAGATCACATAAGCGAGACCCTCGGCATGCACGGGAAGCCGGAGATCGCTGCAGTCTACTGAAGCTTCGTCGCCATCACGTTCGGAACCATTGACCGCAAGCAGATCGATGCCGGAGGCTCTCGCGACCGGGCCGAGCTGGTCGACCAATTCGGTCTGCGTGGCGACGAGCCGTGCGCCGCTATCGCGCAGCATCGCAGTGAGTCGTTCGGCAGGATAGTCGGGATCGAGCGGCAGATAGCCACAGCCCGCCTTCAACACCGCCAGCACCGCCACGACCAGATCGATGCTGCGCTCGAAGGCGAGCCCAATGGGCGTATCAGCAGCAGCGCCGCACTGACGAAGCTGCCGAGCTAATCCATTGGCGCGAGCGTTCAGCTCCGCATAGCTCAGGCTCTCGTGTCCGAAGATCAAGGCGGTGGCATCGGGACGTAGCGCCGCCTGCCGTTCGATCTGCGCCACAACGTCGACGAAGTCAGAAGACGCGCTCGGTCCGGCCTGTCCCGCGCTCCAGCCAAGCACGCGTTGCACCGCATTCATATCCAGCCCATGCAGCTGGGCGAGCGGCCGATCGCATTGCGAGGTGATCTGCGCGAGCAGGACCTTGAAGGCGGATTGGATCCGCGCGATCTGCGCCTGATCGAAACGGCTGCGATCGTAACGGAATCCGAGCCGGATGCCGGTCTCCGTGACGAACACGGCGACCGTCAGTGCATAATTGGTGATCGAGATCTGCTCGGCGCGATCCGCGCGCAGTCCATCGCCTGTTTGGTCGCGCAAGGCCTCGTCGACCGGATAGTTTTCGAACACGAAGATGGTGTCGAACAGCGCGCGCCCCGCGCGGCCGGCGAGCCTCTGGATCTCGAACAGCGGCATCCAGCCGTGATCACGCAGCTCGGCATTGCGCGCCTGCAGGCCGCGCAGCCAGTCGCCAACCGGAGTCTGCGGGTGCGCGTCGTCGAGCACCGGCAGGGTGTTGATGAACAGACCGACCATCTCTTCGACGCCGGCGATCTCCGCCGGCCGCCCGGAGGTCGTGGCTCCGAAACAGACGATGTCCTGGTTGGTCAGCCGCCGCAGCAACTGGCCCCAGGCGCCCTGTAGCACCGTGTTCAAGGTCACGCGCTCGCGGCGCGCCACGACCTGAAGCGCCTCGGCCTGTGCGGCGTCGAGGACGAGATCCACGGAGGCATGGCCGGTGGCGGGTTCGCGCGGTCCGCCCAGGGCGTCGCCCAGCAAGGTCGGCTCATTCAGGCCAGACAGCAGCTTCGACCAGAACGCACTCGCCGCCGCAGCATCCTGGCGCTGCAGCCATGCGATGTAGTCGCGATACACGCCGCGTGGTGCCGGCATCGCAGCACCACGATGATGCTGCATGATCTCGGCGATCAGCCGGGCCGCGCTCCAGCCGTCGAGCAGAATGTGGTGATGGGTCCAGATCAGGCGATGGACACCACCGCCGAGGTCGATGAGACGGACCCGCTGCAGCGGCGGCCGGGAGAGATCGAACCCGGTGGTCCAATCGGCCCTCGCCGCTTCGGCCAGTGCGGCGTCGCGCGCCGCCCGATCCATGCCGCTGACCCGGTCACGCCAGTCATCCTCGACGAAGGGAACGGGCGCGTGCCGATAGACCGCCTGCTGTGGCGCGCCGGATAGTTCGCGCCAGACGAAGGCGGTCCGCAGCACGGCGTGCCGGGCCGACACCGCCTCCCACGCCGCGCGCAGGCGCGCCGGATCGGCGCCGCTGAGATCGACCGCAATCTGGCTGACATAATTGCCGCTGTCGCCATCACGCACGGCGTGGAACAGCATGCCTTGCTGCATCGGCGACAGCGGATAGAGGTCCTCGATCTCGCGCCAGTCGAGTGTGGCACCGAGCGCGTCCAGCTCGGCCTGGCCGAGGCGCGAGAGCGGCAGATCGGACGGAGTGAGGCCGCGAACGCCGCTCCGGCAATGCGCGACCAGCTCACGCAGCGCTGCGTCATAACATGCAGCCAGCCGCTCGATCGTCGCACGGCGATAGCGCCTGCGACCGAAGCTGAAGGTCAGCCGCAGCTCGCGATCGAGCACCTGGCCGTTGATGCTGAGCCAGCGGCCGAGCGGCGCGGTGGCGCTGCGCGACGGCCCCGCACTTTCGGTCGCCAGCGCGAAGGCTTGGCCCGCCCCCAGACTCGCGCCGAACTGACCGAGATAGTTGAAGACGATCCGCGGCTCCGTGACATCCGCCAACGCCGCGCGCTGGTCGGGACTTCCCAAGTAGCGCAGCACACCGTAGCCGAGCCCGCGGTCGGGAATCGCGCGCAGCTCCTCCTTGACCGACTTGATCAGCGCGGCATCGTCGCGCGCCGCGCCCGACAGCCGCACCGGAAACGCGGTCGTGAACCACCCGACGGTCCGCGACAGCTCGACGCCTTCGAAAAGATCCTCGCGGCCATGGCCTTCCAGCTCGACCAGGCATTCCTCGCGCCCGCTCCAGCGATGGACCGCACGCGCCAGTGCCGCCAGCAGCAGATCGTTGACCTGGGTCCGATAAGCCGCGGGCGTCTCTTTAAGAAGCTGCGTGGTGAGATCGGCATCGAAGACGACGGCGACATCCTCGCCGTCGGCGACGCGATCGACATCCTCATGCGCGTCGTCGCATGGCAGGTCGGCCTCGACGGTGCGCGTCGTCCAATAGTCGAGCTGGCCGGCCAGATCGGCGCCGGCCGCATAGGCTTCGAGCCGCATGCCCCAGGAGGCAACCGACAGGCTCTTCGGCGGCAGCGCGATCGTCCCGGTCCCGCGCGCGGCCTGTTCATAGGCGCTAGCGATGTCTTCGAGCAGAATGCGCCAGGACACGCCGTCGACCACGAGATGATGGACGACGATGAGGAGCCGCTGGCTGCCATCCGCGACATTCATCCCGACCAGACGCAGCAGCGGCCCGTGGAGGCGAAGACTGGTCTGGGCCTCGGTCGCAACCGCCGTGATTTCGGCAGCATCCGCGACGTTGCGGGTCCAGAGCAGATCGGCGCCCGGCAGCGCAGGCGCGTAGCTCGCCTGCCAAGCGCCGTCGCTTTCATGGAATTGCAGCCGCAGGGCATCATGATGCGACACGACCGCGTCGATCGCGCGCGCCATCGCGCGCCAGTCGAGCCGTGTCGAGGGCACGAGCAGCACGGCCTGGTTCCAATGCTGCCGCTCGCCCGCCTCCTCCGTGAAGAAGCGGCGCTGGATCGGCAGCAGCGGCACGGGATCGCCGTCCTGCACATCCTGCTCCGCCGCCACAGCGCTGGCCTGCGCATGACGCGCGATCCGCGCCAGCTCCTGCAGCGTCTGATGCCGGAACAGATCGCGCGGCTCGATCACCAGGCCGCGCTGGCGGGCGCGGCCAACCACCTGCAGCGAGATGATGGAGTCGCCGCCGAGCTCGAAGAAATTGTCGTTGAGACCGACGCGCTCGCGGCCGAGCAGTTCGGCCCAGACCGCCGCCAACTCGATTTCGGCCGGCGATTGCGGCGCGACGTAGTCCGTATCCGCAGATGAGATGGCCGGAAGCGGCAAGGCATCGCGATCGATCTTGCCGTGCGCCGTCAGCGGCAGATCGTTCATCACGACGATGCGCGCCGGAACCATGTAGTCCGGCAACTCCTCCGACAGCGCAGCCCGCAGCCTCGTCTCGTCCAGCTCTCCCTCACCGGAGACATGGCCCACGAGCTGCATTCGTCCGGCGATGTCGCGGCCGGTCACCACCGCTGAGCGCACACCGGGCTGGCGCATCAGGCGGGCTTCGATCTCGCCGGGCTCGATGCGGAAGCCGCGGATCTTCAGCTGATGGTCGGATCGACCGACATAGTCGATCACCCCATCGCCACGCCAGCGCGCGAGATCGCCGGTGCGATAGAGCCGCGCGCCAGGAGCACCGAACGGGTCCGGCACGAAGCGTTCGGCCGTCAGCGCCGGCCTGTGCCAATATCCGCTCGCGAGTCCCTCGCCACCGACATGAAGCTCGCCGGTGACACCGACCGGGACGATGTTCAGATCGCCGTCGAGGACATAGGCCGATCGCCGGCCGACGGGCCGGCCGATCGGCGCATAGGCGCAGTCGATCTCGACATCGGCCTCCACCTTCCAGACCAGCGGCGTGACCACCGTCTCCGTCGGGCCATAACCGTTGATCAGCTTGCGCGGCCGCAGCGCGGACCTCACCTTGTCGAAGCCCGATTTCGGCATCGCCTCGCCGCCAAAGGAATAGAGCGACACCGGCGGCGGATCGCCGCGCCAGGCCGCGAAGTCGGCGAGCTGCTGCAGATAGGCCGGCGGAAAGCCGGCATTGGTGACGCTGCGCGCGTGCATCACCTCGAGCGTCTGCTCCGCCGACCACAGCTCGGCGTCACGCATCACCAAAGCGGCGCCGCAGCTCAGCGCGGTCCAGAGCCGCTCATGGGCGCCGTCGAACGTGAACGACAAAAAGTGCAGCTCGCGCGACTGCGCGTCCATCTCGTAGAGCTCGGCCGTGGCGCGGCAATGCATCGCGAACGGCTGATGCGCGACGGCGACGCCCTTGGGCATCCCGGTCGAGCCGGACGTATAGATCACATAAGCGACGCTCTGCGGATGAACCTCGACCGCAGGATCGCTGCCGCCTGCGTCCGCCGGAAGCAGCGCAAGATCGACGACGCGGGCCGCGGCCATGGCCGACATGTCCGCATCACCTCGAACCACCACGACGGCCACCCCGGCGTCGCGGACCGTGGCCGCGCGCCGCGCCGGCGGATGATCGGGATCGAGCGGCAGATAGGCCGCACCGCATTTCAGCACCGCGAGAAAGGCGGCGATGAGATCCGGCGAGCGCGGCATCGCGATGCCGACCAGGTCGCCCGGACGCACGCCGTGCGCCATCAGATGCCGGGCGATGGCATTGGCGCGCCGGTCGAGCTGTTCGTAGCTGATCGTCTCGTCGCCAAAGACCAATGCCGTGGCCTCGGGCGCGTCCTTCGCATGCCGCGCGAACATGCGATGCACGGGTACGAATGGTTCAGGTCCCCAGGCAGATGCATTCCACTTTCTGACGTCGTCGCGCTCTTGAACCGACAACAGCTCCAGCCTTGCGATCGTGCGCGCCGCATCGGCGGCCATCGCTTCGAGCGCCGCGCGCCAGTGGGCCGCGAGGCGCTCGATGGTCGAGCGGTCGAACAGCGCGGTGGCGAAGGAGAATTGCGCCGCGATCTCGCCCGAGGCCAGTTCCTCGGTATCGACGGCAAGATCGAACTTCACCGTGTCGACGGTGGCCGCGATCGTCTCGATCTGCAGGCCACCCTCGTCCGGCGCGGCGACCGGCTCCGGCCGGCGCTGGTGATTGTAGAGCACCTGGAACAGCGGATTCTGGCTCAGGCTGCGCTGCGGCTGCAGCACCTCCAGCACGCGCTCGAACGGCAGGTCCTGATGCGCCTGGGCCTCGATCGACGTTTCGTGCAGCGCGGTCATGAGGTCGGCGAAGGTGCGCCGGCTGTCGAGCTTCGTCCGCAGCACCTGCGTGTTCACGAGCAGGCCGATCAGCCGCCGGGTCTCCGGCCGGTCGCGGTTGGCGAGCGGCACGCCGACGCAGATGTCCGTCTGGCCGCTGTAGCGATGCAGCACCAGCTTCAGCGCGGCGAGTAGAACGACGAACAGCGTCGTCCGGTGCTGCTGTGCCAGACCGCGCAGGCGATCGCGGAGATCCGCATCGAGCAGGAGCCGCACGGCATCGCCGGCTTGATGCGCCTCCGCCGAGCGGGGCCGGTCGAGCGGCAGCTGCAGCATCGCCGCGTCGCGCAGGCGCTCGGTCCAGTAGTCGAGCTGACGCTCTCCCTCCCCCGCGCCGATCCACATCCTTTGCCAGTTCGCGACATCGCCGCAGTCGATCTCGGGCGCCGGCAACGCCGCAGCATCGCCGCGGACAGCCGCGCGATAGAGCTGCCAGAATTCGTCGGTGAGAACCTGCAACGACCAGCCGTCGGCGATGATGTGGTGCAGCGTCACCGTGAGGATGTGATCCTGCGCGCCGAGCGAAAGCAGCGCGGCCCGCACCAGCGGCCCGTTCTCCAGATCGAACGGCCTCGCCGCTTCGTCTCTCAGCAATCGATGCGCCTCCTGCTCGCGATCATCGCCGTCGATGGCGATCCGGCGCAGCGCCAGCGGCGCCGCTGCCTGCACGATCTGCTCCGGCGCCGCGCCGTCCTGCCGGAACACCGTGCGCAGCGCGGCGTGACGCACGACCAGCGCATCGAGCGCAGCCTTGAGCGCGGCGAGATCGAGCTTGCCGCGCAGACGCAGCGCGACCGGCATGTTGTAGGCCGGGCTCGCCCGATCCATCCGCCACAGGAACCACAGTCTTGCCTGCGCGAACGACAGCGGCGCGCGGTCGAGGCGCTGGCGCGGAATCGGCACGATCGACAGATCGATTCCCTTGGCGGCCAGTTGCGCCAGGAAGGCGCGCTGCTTGTCGGCATCGAGCCGCGCCAGCCGACGGGCGATCTCGCTGAGCTGCTGGGCCTGCAATCCGGATTGATCATTCATGGGTGAACTCGACTTCTTCCAGCAGATCGAACATGGCGGCGATGTCGTCGCTACGCGGGCTCGTCGGCGGGGCCGACGTCAGCGCCGCCGCCATGGACTCGATGGTGGTCAGTTCGAACAGCCGCTTCAGCGGCAGGTCCTGCCCCATGTCGCGCCTGATGCGGCTGACGAGTTGGACCGCGACCAGCGAGTCGCCGCCGAGCTCGAAGAAATTGTCGGTGATGCCGACGTCGGGCCGGCGCAGCAATTCGGCCCAGATCGACGCCAGCGCGGCCTCGATCGGATTTCGCGGCGCGACCCGTTCGCGCGCGGCGAGGCCGGCATCGGCGCGCGGCAGCGCCTTGCGATCGATCTTGCCGTTCGGCGTCAGCGGCAGTTGCGCCAGCACCATCACGCGCGACGGCACCATGTAGTCCGGCAGCTCCGCCGAAAGCGCCGCCCGCAACGCAGCCGCGTCACAGGCCTCGCCCGCGACATAACCGACCAGTTGCTGACCGCCTGCGAGTTCCTGCGCCACGACGACACTGTCGCGCACGCCAGGCTTGGCGCGCAGGCGCGCCTCGATCTCGCCGAGCTCGATCCGATGGCCGCGGATCTTCACCTGATGATCGGCACGGCCGATATAGTCGAGCACGCCGTCATCGCGCCAGCGCGCCAGATCCCCGGTGCGATAGAGCCGCGCACCCGCGACGCCGAACGGATCGGGAATGAACCGCTCCGCGCTGAGCGCCGCCCGATTCCAATAGCCGCGCGCCAAGCCCGCGCTGCCGATGAAGAGCTCGCCTGCAACGCCAATCGGTACGGGATCGAGATTGCGATCGAGCACGTAGAGCGTGGTGTTGCCGATCGGGCGGCCGAGCAGCGGCAACGCAGCGTTCGCATCCAGCCGATACCGCGCCGACCACACCGTCGTCTCGGTCGGCCCATAGAGATTCCAGACCTCATGTCCATGCGCCACCAGCCGGCGCGCGAGATCCGGCGCGAGCGCCTCGCCGCCGCTCAGGATGCGACATTCCGCAGGCAGCCATGTCTCCATCCCACCGTGATCGAGCAGCATGCGCCAGCTCGACGGCGTCGCCTGCATCATGGTGACGCCCTGCGCGGAGACGAGGGCCTGCAGCGCCGCCGGATCGGTCGCCGCGGTACGGTCGGCCAGGATGATCCGCGCGCCTGTCGCCAGCGGCAGCCACAGCTCCAGCACCGCGATGTCGAACGACAGCGAGGTGAGCGCGAGCACGCGATCCGTCGCGGTCATCCCGGGCTGCTCGGCCATGGTCGCGAGGAAGTTCGTCAGCGCGCCATGCCGCACCATCACGCCCTTGGGCTGCCCGGTCGAGCCGGAGGTGTAGATGACGTAAGCCAGGCTCTCGGCGTGAACGGCGACACCGAGATCGCTCGCGTCGCCGGCACCATCGCCGACGGCCGCATCGAGCAGCCAGGCGTCCGCTTCACTCTCGGCCAACACAGGCGCAAACCGGGCCTGCAGCGCCTCCTGCGTCAGCAGCAGGGTCGCACCGCTGTCGGTCAGCATGTGGGCGAGCCGCGCGGCGGGATAGTCCGGATCGAGCGGCAGATAGGCCGCGCCCACCTTGAGCACCGCGAGCAGCGCCACCATCATCGTCACGCCGCGCTCCAGCGCCAGCCCGACCACCGCATCCGTGCCGACGCCGCGCGCCCTGAGCCGCCGCGCCAGCCGGTTCGCCCGTGCGTTCAGTTCGCCGTAACTGATCGTCTCCTCGCCATGGACGAGCGCAATCGCGTCGGGCCTGAGCGCCGCATGGCGCTCGAACTGCCGATGCACGCAGAGCCCATCCGCGCAGCTCAGCGCGGTCGCGTTCCAGTCATTCAGCAGTCGCGCGCGATCGTCGGACGGAACGACGTCCAGCAGGCACATGGGAGTCAGCGGCGCGGTCTCGAGCGCCCGAACCATTTGCTCCAGCGAGGTCTGCATCATCGCGCAGATCCGCTCGGGTGCGACGGCGGCAACGACCTGCGCCGTCAGGCGAAGTCCGTCGCCGTCATCATCCACCGCCAGCATCAGCGGGTAGTTGGTGCGTTCCTCCGCGCCGAGCCACTCGACGCCGTCGAGGGCCTGCGCCGCCGCCTCGCCTTGCCGCGCCTGTCCATTGCTATGGCGATAGTTCAGGATCGCCGAGAACAGCGGCGTCGCCGGCGAGACGCCGCTGCAGCGCTGCGCCATCGCCAGCGAAGCGTGCTCGTGCGCCATCAGCTCGGCCAGCCGGGCATGGGCGATGCGGGCGCTGTCGGCCACGGGCGTGAGGTCGAGGTCGAGCCGCAAGGGCAGCGTGTTGATGAACAGGCCAAGGCTGCGGCCAGTATCGTGCCCCGCCTGCATGCGGCCGAGCAGCACGGTGCCGAACACGACCTGCTCGCGCCCGCTGCTGCGCGCCAGCACCTGCCCCCAGGCGAGATGGCAAAGGCTGGCAAGGCTCACGCCGAGCCGCCGCGCCTGCGCGCGCAGCCGTGCGTCGAGCGCGGCAGGCAGGGCCAGCTTGGCCTCGTTGACGCCCTGTCCGTCGCTGCGCGCCTCGGTCAGGCCGAACGGCGCATTGGGCGCGTCGATATCGCCCAGCATGTCGCGGAAGAACCGTTGCTGCGCATCGTGGCCGGCCGGATCCCGCGTCCGGGCGACGAGATTGCGGAACGGCACCGGTGTCGGCAGCTCGTGACGGCGATCGGCCAGGACGGCCTGCACTTCCTGGTGCATCGCCTGCAAGGTCGAATGGTCGCCAATCAGATGATGCAGCAGGATCAAGACCAGTACGCGATCGGTCTCTCCATCGCGCGCGACGACGAACCGCAGCAACGGCGCCTTCGAGACATCCAGCCGATTCGATCGCGGATCGAAGCGCCGTGCCAGTTCAAGCTGCGCCGGCTCATGGCCCGCGAGCTGAACCTCAGTGACATCGAGCGGCGCGTTGCGCCAGACCACCTGCGCCGGCACGGACAAGCCATCCCAGACGATCGCGGTCCGCAGCACGTCGTGACGCGCGATCACCTCGCGGACGGCGCCGAGATAGCGATCCAATAACTCGCGCCCGGCAAACGCCATCTGTGCGACCAGAACGTAAGGATCGCCCTCGGTCGCCAGCAGATGATGAAACAGGATGCCCTCCTGCAGCGGCGACAGCGCGTAGATGTCCTGGATGTTGGCGATACCGCCCGGCACCTGGCTGACCACCCGGTCGATCTCCGGCTGACTCAGCGTGATCAGCGGCAGCATGTCCGGCGTGATGACAGCCGTCTCTGCCGTGATCAGGTTGGCGGGAATTGTGCTCTCCTCAACCTGCCGCAGGCTCGCTGCAAGATCGCGCAGCACCGGCTTGGCGAAGACGCTCTGCGCGTCCGCCGCCAGCCCGTGACGCTTCAAGCGGTCCAGCAGACGCACGACCAGCAGCGAATGGCCGCCGAGCTCGAAGAAATGATCAGCGCGACCGACGCGTTCGATGCCGAGCAGTTCGCTCCAGATCGCCGCAAGCGTCCGCTCGGTGCCCCCCTGCGGAGGATCGTAGACGCCGCGCGCGATCGCCTGCTCGTCCGGCGCCGGCAGCGCCTGGCGGTCGACCTTGCCATTCGGCGTCAAAGGCAGCGCTTCGAGGCGCACGATCGCCGCGGGCACCATGTAGTCCGGCAGGCAGGACTGCAGCTGTGCCCGCAGTTGCGCCGACCACGCGGCGCCGTCGCTGTCGATCTCCGCCGGCACGACATAAGCCACGAGCCTGAGGTCGTCATGCGCGTCGCGCCGCGCCAGCACGGCGCAATCGCGCACGCCCGCCAAGGCATTCAGGCGGCATTCGATCTCGCCAAGCTCGATGCGGAAGCCGCGGATCTTGACCTGGTGATCGTTGCGGCCGAGGAACTCGATGTTGCCATCCGCCAGATAGCGGCCGAGATCACCGGTCCGGTACATCCGGCCGTTAGATGCAGGATCGAACGGGTCGGCCGCAAAGCGCTGTTCGGAGAGATCGATGCGGTGGAGATAGCCGCGCGCCACCCCTGCCCCGCCGATCCAGATCTCCCCCACCGCGCCGCGCGGCACCGGGAGGCCCTCGGGATCCAGCAGGTAGATGCGTGTGTTGGCGATCGGACGTCCGATCGGAACCACGCTGCCGGCGAACCCATCCGGCCGGCGCCAGGCGGTGGCGCAGACCGTTGCCTCGGTCGGTCCGTAGGCGTTGTAGACGGCGCTCTCTGCCGGCAGAGCTTGGATCAGCTCGGCGCGCGGCAACTCGCCGGCGAGAACGAGCACCTTGAGACCTGCGAGCTGCGCAAGATCGGCGCGCCCCTGAAGCATCGCCGGAGGCAGCGTCGCGTGCGTGATCCCGCGCGCGGACAGATAACGCATCAGCTCCGACGCATCCTGATGCTCGCGCCTTCCAAGCAGGTGCAGCTCGGCGCCGGCGCACAGCGCCATGACGATGTCCCACACGCTGGCGTCGAAGCTGAAGGAGGCAAACTGGACGATCCGGCTGTCCGGACCGGTATCGAACAGAGCGATCTGCGCGCGCGCGAGATTGATCAGGCCGCGGTGCTCGACCATCACGCCTTTCGGACGGCCGGTGGAGCCCGACGTATAGATGACGTAGGCGAGATGCCGCGGTGACAATCGGAGCGCCGCAAGATCCGGCGCACTGTCGGGCCGTTCGGCCCAGGCGGGCGCATCCCGTTGCACGTCGACGACAGGACACGAGACGTCGCCGAGCGTTGCGGCGCTGTCGTCGTCGGCGAGCAGCAGCATCGGTCCGGCATCGGCGACGATATCGCGCAGCCGCTGTGCCGGATAGGCCGGATCCAGCGGCAGATAGGCCGCGCCCGCCTTGAGCACCGCGAGCACGCTGACGATGGCAGCAATGCCGCGCTGCTGGCAGATCGCGACCAGGCGATCCGGCCCCGCCCCCAGCGCCTGCAGGTGATGCGCGAGACGATTGGCTCGGACGTCGAGTTCGCGATAGGTCAGCCGATCCTCGCCGTGGACCAGCGCGACAGCGGATGGGCGCTGTCGAACCTGCTCCGCGATCAGCTCCTGGATGCACTGCCCTGATGCGGCGACGGTTGGCGTCCGGTTCCAGGTGTCCAGGAGTAGCGTGCGCTCCTCTGAGGACAGCAGGTCGATCTGATGGACGGGCGCCTGGATGTCGGCGACCATCGCCCGCAGCGCGGCGACGAGATATCCGGCGTACCGCCGGACGGTCTCGTCCTCGAACAGCGCCGTGGCGTAGTTCAGCTTTCCTACGATATGTCCGCCGCCATCGCTGAGATCGAGTTCGAGATCGAACTTGACTTCGCGCTGCTCGGTCGGGACGCGCTCGACCACGAGGCCAGGCAGCGCGACCGCGCCGGCTGCGTCGCTCTGCCACGCACACACAACCTGAAAAACCGGACTATACTCCGCATGACGGATCGGCTGGAGAGCTTCGACGAGGCGCTCGAACGGCAGATCCTGATGCGCCTGCGCATCCAGAACGGTCTTGCCGACGCGCGCGATCAGTTCGGCCGCGGTCGGCCGATTGGACAGATCGACGCGCAGCGCCAGCATGTTGACGAAGAAGCCGGCGAGCCCCTCGATCTCGGGACGCGCGCGGTTTGCCGTGGGCGATCCGATCACGACCTCAGTTTGACCAGCGAGCCGCGACAGCACGAGCGTCCAGGCCGCAAGCACGACGACATAGGGCGTTGTGCCGAGCGTCAGGCTCGATTTCCGGATGTCTGCGGACACGACGTCATCGAACACGATCGGCACCGCCGCGCCCGCGGTCGACCTCGGCGCGATCCTCGGCCGGTCGGTCGGCAAGGTCAGCACGGACGGCGCATCCCCCAGCACGGCGGTCCAATGCGCGATCTCCTGCTGCAGCCGCTGCGCCGAGAGCGATCGGCGCTGCCAGGCCGCGTAATCCGGATATTGGACGACGAGCGGCGGCAGCGGATCATCTCTCCCGGCCACGAAGGCTCCATACAGGGCCGAGAGTTCGTGCATGAGCACGCCCATCGACCATCCGTCGGAGATGATGTGATGCTGGCTGAGCAGAATGACGTGATCGTCATCCGCCATGCGGATGAGATGACCGCGGATCAGCGGTCCCGTGGCGAAATCGAACGGCGCGCGCGCGCAGACGTTCAAGAGGTCGCGCAGTTGGGTCTCGGGATCGGTGCGCCCACCGAGGTCATGCATCTGCAGCGTCAGACCAGCGTCCGGCGGCAGCAGCACGACATGCGGCTCGCCCTCCTCAGCGGCGAACACCGTCCGCAGCGCCTCATGGCGCGCGAACAACGCATGGAAGCTGCGCTGCAAGGCCGCCACGTCGAGCCGTCCCCGCAGCCGCAGCACGGCGTCGAGATGGTAGTTCGTGCTGCTGCCGTCGAGCTGGGCCACCAGCCACAGCTGTTGCTGCGCGAACGACAGCGGCAGCTTGCCGCCGCGATCGATCGCCGGGATCGTATCGGCGGTCGGGCCCCCGGCCTTGCGGCGGCGTTGCCGCGCCAGCGTTGCGAGATCGCGGAGCGCGTCCGGGTCGAGGTCGCGCAGCATGGGCCGTCCTGATTGTCCGCTCATCACTGCTCCGCCATCATCAGTTCGTCGAGCTCGCCCTCGCCGAATTCCGTCTCGATCAGATGGATCGAGAGGATGCGCGCGAACTCCGCCAGTTCGGGATGAGCAAACAGCTCGGTCAATTGCATCGACGTTCCGAACTCCTGGGACACGCGGCTCAGCAGCCGCACCGCCAGCAGCGAGTGGCCGCCGAGCTGGAAGAAATGATCGCCGCGCCCGACCTGGTCGACACCAAGCAGCTCGGCCCAGATCCGCGCCAGGGTGGTCTCGATCTCGCCGAGCGGCGCGACATAGTCGTGCCGCGCGGCCGCGTCGTGCGACGCCGACGGCAAGGCGTTGCGATCGATCTTTCCATTCGGCGTCAAAGGCAGTTGCGGCAGCACCATCACGCGCGACGGCACCATGTAGTCCGGCAATGACGCGGCAAGCGTCGCACGCAGGCTGGCGCCATCCAGGATCTCGTCACCGCTGACATAGGCGAGCAGCTGCTGGCTCCCGCCGATGTCCCGGGCGACGACGACACTGTCGCGCACCCCTCGCTCCGCGCGCAGACGCGCTTCGATCTCGCCGAGCTCGATCCGATGGCCGCGGATCTTCACCTGATGATCGACGCGGCCGACATAATCGAGCACGCCATCCTCCCGCCAGCGCACCAGGTCGCCGGTTCGATAGAGCCGCGCGCCGGTCGCGCTGAACGGATCGGGAATGAAGCGCTCCGCGCTGAGCGCCGCGCGCTTCCAATAGCCGCGTGCGAGGCCAGCGCCGCCAATGAAGAGTTCGCCCGCCACGCCGGGAGGCGCGAGATTGAGATTGCCGTCGAGCACATGCAGCGTCGTGTGGCCGATCGGACGGCCCAGCACTGGCGAGGAATCGTTCGCCGTCAGCCGATGCCGCGCCGACCACACCGTGGTCTCGGTCGGCCCATAGAGGTTCCAGACCTCATGGCTCAGGTCGAGCAGGCGCTGCGCCAGGTCAGGCGCAAGCGCCTCGCCGCCGCTGAGCACGCGGCATCCTTGCGGCAGCCACGCGTCGCTCCCTTCATAGTCCAGCAGCATGCGCCAGCTCGATGGCGTCGCCTGGATCAGTGTCACGCCATGCTTCACCGCGATCGCCTTCAACGCCGCCGGATCATGCGCGGCGGCACGGTCGGCGAGCACGATCCGCGCGCCCTTCGTCAGCGGCAGCCACAGCTCCAGCACCGCGATGTCGAACGACAGCGACGTCAACGCGAGCACGCGGTCATCCTGGACGAGGCCTGGCTGCTCCGCCATGGTCGCCAGGAAGTTCGTCACCGCCCCGTGCCGGACCATGACGCCCTTGGGCAGGCCGGTGGAGCCCGAGGTGTAGATGATGTAAGCAAGGGTCTCGGGATGGATGCGGATGTCGAGGTTGGTCCTGTCTTCAGCCGCATCGAGGCGGTCGAGCAGCCAGGCCTCGGCATCGCTGTCGGCCAGCGCCAGCGCGAAGCGGTCCCGCAGTCTCTCCTCGGTCAGCAGCAGCTTCGCGCCGCTGTCGCGCATCATGTGCGCAAGGCGTTCGGACGGATAGTCCGGATCGAGCGGCAAATAGGCGGCGCCAGCCTTCAGCACCGCGAGCAACGCGACGACCATGTCGACGTTGCGATCGAGCGCGATGCCGATCACCTGATCCGAACCGCTGATGCTTGCGCTGAGGCGGCGCGCCAGCGCATTGGCGCGCGCGTTCAGCTCGCGATAGCTGATCCGGCGTTCGCCGCTGACGATCGCGATCGCTCGCGGCCTCCGTCTGGCCTGCGCCTCGATCTGCGCGACGATGCCGAGGGACTGCGGCGATTCCGGCTCCGACGTCGCGCTGGCGACCAGTCCGCCCCAGCGCAACAGCCGGTCGGCGAAATTGCCGGTGAGCGCCTGAAGACGTCCCGTCGCACGGTGCGCATCGTCCGAAAGCATCGCGAGACCGTCTCGGAGCGCCGCGCCGATCCGCTGCACCGCTGTCTCGTCGAGCTGCGCCGGGTCATAATTGAGATCGAGCCGCAGGCCATCCGGACTCTCGAAGACGGCCACCGCGATCGCGTAGTTGGTCGGGGTGACGTGCTCGACCCGTCCGATGGTTGGTCCGCCGTCCTTTCGATCCGCCAGGCCGCGATCGATCGGATAGTTCTCGAACACCATCAGGCTGTCGAACAGCGGCTGACCGCCCTGGCCGGCGAGACGCTGGATCTCGTGCAGCGGCATCCACTCATAGTCGCGTGCCGCGATGTTCTGCGCCTGCAGGCCGCGCAGCCAGTCGCCGACGGCGGCCTGTGGATGCGCACGATCGACCAGCGGCAGCGTATTGATGAAGAGACCGACGACGTCTTCCGCCCCGGCCAAGTCGGCCGGACGCCCGGCGACGGTGACGCCGAAGCAGACGGCGTCCTGTCCGGTGTACTGGCGCAGCAGCTGCACCCAGGCGCCTTGCAGCAGCGTATTCATGGTGATCCGCTGCCGTGTCGCGAACCGCCGCAGATGTGCGGTGAGATCGCCGTCGATCAGCAAGGTGAGCCGGCCAGGTCCCGTTGCGGCCGAACGCGGGGCGCGGCCGCGCAACGCGTCGGCAAGCAGCGTCGGCTGTTCAAAAGCGCGCAGGCTGTCGCGCCAGAACTCGCTCGCGGCGGCGGGGTCGCGCGATTGCAGCCAGGCGATGTAGTCACGGTACCGCCCCTGCATGGTTGCAACGACCGTTCCGCCGACCTGCCGCAGCACCTCGGTGAGCAGTCGCGCCGAGCTCCAGCCATCCAGCACGATGTGATGATGTGTCCAGATCAGCCAGACACGGTCATCCCCGAGCCGGATCAACCTGAGACGCTGCAGCGGCGGCCGGCCGATTTCGAAGCCGCGCCCGCGCTCGGCGCGCGCCGCATCGGCGAGTGCGTCGTCGAGGTCCGCATCGTTCGCGCGGCCGCGCCAATCGTCTTCGACCACGGGCATGTCGAGCTGGCGATAGACGACCTGCTGAGCCGGTCCCGGCAGGTCCTGCCAGAGGAATCCCGTTCGCAGCACCGCATGCCGCAGGCTGGCCGACTGCCATGCCGCACACAGTTGCGCCGATGTGACGCCGCGCAGCTCGACGGCGAGCTGGTTGACATAGACGTCGGCCTTGCCGTCGCGGAGCGCATGGAACAGCATGCCCTGCTGCATCGGGGAGAGCGGATAGATGTCTTCGATCTCGCGCGCATCGATCGTCGTACAGATCCGGTCGAGCGTCGCCTGATCGAGCCCCGACAGCGGGACGTCCGACGGCGTGAGGCCGGCCGCGCCGCTGAGGCAATGATCGACCACGTTGTCCAGCGCGGCCCGGTAGAGCTCGGCGAGCCGCTGCACGCTGGCGCGGCGATAGCGCCGCTGGCCGTAGCGAAAGCCAAGCCGCAACTGCCCGTCGCGGACATCGCCATTGATGGTCAGCCAGGCCCGCAGCGGCGTATCGGCGGCCCGCATCGGTCCGGGATGCTCCGGCGCGATCCGGTAAGGCGCGCCTTCGCCGGACAGGCCCTCGAAGCGCCCGAGATAGTTGAACACGATGCGCGGCGCCGGGAGTTGCGCAAGCGCCTCGCGATGCTTGGGTGAACCGAGCTGGCGCAGGACCCCGTAGCCGAGACCACGACCCGGCACCGCTCGCAACATCTCCTTGACGCCTTGGATGAGCGGACCAGCCTCCGCGCTGCCGCCGCGCAGCCGGACCGGAAATGCGGTCGTGAACCAGCCCACGCTCCGCGTCAGGTCGACATCGGCAAAGAGGTCCTCGCGGCCGTGACCTTCGAGCTCGATCGTCACATCGTCCCGACCGCTCCACGACCAGATCGCGCGCGCCAGAGCGGCGAGCAAGAGATCGTTCACCTGGGTGCGATAGGCCGCCGGCGCGGTATCGAGAAGCCGCGTCGTCAGCTCGGCATCGATGCTGAGCACCACCTCTTCGGCCTCGCCTTCGAGATCGGCGGCGCCATGGTCCGCGTCGCACGGCAGATCGCTGCCGCCTGACGATGCGAGCCAGAACGGCAGCTCCGCCGCCATCTCGTCGGAGGCCGCATGCGCACGCAAACGCTCGGCCCAGAGCCACGGCGACGTGCTCGAGGCCGACAGGCTGGCGACAGCGGCGCCGCCGGCCAGTTGCGCGCAGGCCGACGCAATGTCGTCCAGCAGGATTCGCCATGACACGCCATCCACGGCGAGGTGATGGATCGCGATCAGTAGACGCTGGCTGCCGTCGGCGAGGTCGAAGCCGACCGCGCGCAACAATTCGCCCTTCTCCAGCGACAGGCTCGCCTGCGCGTCCGAAGCGACCGCTGCGATGTCATCGGGACCAACGCCGCTGCGACGCCAGAGCAGATCGGACGCCGGCTGCTCGGCTGGCGCCGCGCGCCATTCACCGTCGCTGCGGCGATAGGACACCCGCAGCGCCTCGTGCTGCATAACGACGGCCGTGAGCGCACGCTCCAGCACATCCCATCCGATCCGATCGCGCGGGATGAGCAGCACGGCCTGATTGAAGTGATCGCGGTTCGGGATGGCGTCGGCGAAGAACCGCAATTGGATCGGCAGCAGCTCCGCAGAGAGGGCGTTCGACCCGCTGCGGGCTGCTGCCGGCGGTGTCCTGGACGGTGCGGAGGTGGTCACGACCACACCGGCCAGGGCCGCTATCGTCTGCTGCGCGAACATCTGCTTCGGCGTCAGCACCAGCCCGCGCCGGCGCAGCCGCGCGATGATCTGCAGGCTGAGAATGGAGTCGCCGCCGAGCTCGAAGAAATTGTCGTCGCGGCCGATGCTCTCGCGGCCGAGCACCTCCTGCCAGACCGCGGCGATCGCCTGCTCGACCTCGCCGATGGGCGCTGCATGGGACACGGCCGGTGTCTCGTCGGGCCGAGGCAGGGCCGCGCGGTCGAGCTTGCCGTTGGCGGTGAGCGGCAGGCGCTCGAGCAGCACGATGCGCGACGGCACCATGTAGTCCGGCAGCATCACTGCAAGCCGCTGCCGCAACGCCTCCGGCTGCAGCGGCGCTGCGGCCGGCACGCAATAGGCCACGAGCTCCAGACGGTCCTGCCCTTCGTCGATCGCGCGTGCGACCACCGCGGCGTCGGCGACGCCGTCGAGTCTCGCCAGCGTCCGCGCGATCTCGGCCGGCTCGACGCGATAGCCACGCAGCTTCACCTGGTCGTCGCGGCGGCCGAGGAACACGATGCGGCCCGCCTGATCGCAGCGCACGCGGTCGCCGGTGCGATAGAGACGCTCGCCCGGCGCGCCGAACGGATCCGGAATGAAGCGCTCCGCCGTCTGCCCCGGCGCCGCGCGATAGCCGCGGGCAAGACCCGCGCCGCCGATGAACAACTCGCCCGCGACGCCGGCCGGCACCACGTCCAACGCATCATCCAGGATGACGGCACGCAGGTTGGCGAGCGGCAGCCCGACGGGAACGATCCCGCCGAGATCGCCGTCGGTCCAGGCGTGGGTCGTGACGCCCACGGTCGTCTCGGTCGGACCATAATGGTTGACGATCCGGCACCGCGGCCGCAGCCGGCGGATGTCGGCGATCAGGCCGGGATCGGCGGCTTCGCCGCCGAGGATCAGCACGTCGCGCGGCAGCATGTCGGCCGACGCCCGGGCCTGCAGCAGGCCGCGCAGATGGCTCGGCACGATCTTGAGCACGTCGACGCCGCGCATGCCCTCGGCGAAGGCGTCCGCGTCGAAGGCGGCGTCGGGGGCGAGCAGGTTCAGCGTCGCGCCGCTGGCGAGCGCGCCGAACAGCACGGTGTGGCCGAGATCGGCGGCGACGGTCGAGACCATCGCCATGCACGCGTCTGCCTTCAATTGCAGCCGCGACAGCAGCGCCTGGACGTAGTTCGCGAGCGCGCCGTGGCTGACCGCGACGCCCTTTGGCGCGCCGGTCGAGCCCGAAGTGTAGATGATGTAGGCGGTCTGGGCCGGATGCGGCCGTCGCGCGACGAACGTCGCGCCGGGACCGGCGCTGCTGCCCGCGTCGAGCACGCGGCAATCCAATGCGGCAGCGGCCGCGAGACGGTCGCCTGTAGCCACCAGCGTTTCGATGCCGCCATCACGCAGGATCCGCTGCACGCGCTCGCTGGGCCAGGCCGGATCGAGCGGCACATAGGCGCCGCCGGCCTTGAGCACGCCGAGCAGCGCCGCGACGAAGGCCGGCGAGCGCTCGATCCACAGTGCGACCGGCGTCTCCGGCCCCACTCCGGCCTGCGCCAATGTCGAGGCGATCCGGTCCGACCAGCGCGCGAGCTCGGCGGCCGTGACCGCGACCGCATTCTGACGCAGCGCGATCCGGTCGCCGCGACCGGCGAACGCGGCGTCGTACAGGTCGAGAATATCCGTGGCCGGAAAGCGCGCTTCCTCCTGCGCGACCGCCTGCACATTCTCCGGCGCGATGGAGAAATCGCGCAGCCGCGAGTCGGTACGGGATGCGATCTGCCGCAGGAGATCGACGAGCTGGTGGCCGATGCGCGCGACGGTCGGCGCGTCGAACAGGTCCGTGGCATAGTTGAGGCTGGCGGTCATGCCCTCGGCGCCATCGACGATGTCGAGCGCGAGATCGAAATGCGAGCCGGCGAGATCGATGATCCCGGCCTCGCCGCGCAGACCGTCCGTGGTTGCGAAGCCGCGCGGCGCGGTCATGTAGTTGAACTTGACCTGGAACAGCGGATTGTACGCCCCCGAGCGGGCCGGCCTGAGCGCGTCGACCAGGCGATCGAACGGCAGGTCCTGATGCGCAAGCGCGGAGATGACCTCTTCCCTCGCCTGCGCCAGCAGGTCGGCGAAGCGCATATCGCCGGTCACATCGGCGCGCAGCACCAGCGTGTTGACGAAGCAGCCGATCAGCGAGGCGAGCTCGGCCTGCCGCCGCCCGGCCACGGGCACGCCGATGCGCAGGTCGGACTGGCCGGAATACCGGAACAGCAGCAACTGATAGGACGCGAGAAGCAGCATGAACATGCTGACGCGCTGTTGTCCCGCGATCGTGCGCAGCCTTGCGGCGAGCGCCGCGTCGATCTCGACATGAAGCGTCTCGCCGCGATAGCTCTGCACCGCCGGACGCGGCCGGTCGAGCGGCAGCGCGAGCGGCTCATGCGTCTCGCCGAGCCGTCCGCGCCAGTAAGCGAGCTGCTGCTCGGCCCCGGGACCCGCCAGCCACGCGCGCTGCCCGGCCGCAACATCGGCATATTGGATGGCGTTCGGCGGCGGCATGCCTGCCCCGTCACGCAGCCGCTGATAGGACGCGGCGATTTCGCCGAGCAGCACGTCGAGCGACAGGCCGTCGGCGACGATGTGATGCGCCGTGAGCAGGAGCTCGTGGCGATCATCCGCGAGCTGGATCAGCACGGCGCGCAGCAAGGGGCCGTTGACCAGATCGAACGGCTGCGCCAGTTCGTCGCGCACGCGCGCCGCCGCCTGCTGCGCGCGCTCGCCCTTCGGACGGCGCCGCAGATCCTCGATGGCAACGGCGATGTCCGCCGTCGGATGGATCACCTGCCGTGCGCGGCCGTCCGCGGCCACGAAGGTCGTGCGCAGCGGCTCGTGGCGGGCGACGATCCCGGCCAGCGCCTGCACCAGCAGCGCCTGATCGAGCGGTCCGTCGAGCTTGACGACACTGGCGATGGTGTAGGCGGTGCTCGCCGGGTCCATGCTCCACAGGAACCACAGCCGCTCCTGGGCCGGCGACAGCAGCGCGCGCTCGCCGGCGGGCGCCGGCTGCAACGGCGGCCACGACGCGGCGCCCTGCTGCGCGGCGTCGATGCGGGCTGCGAGCGCCGCGAGCGTCGGCGCCTCGAAGAAGCTGCGCAGATCGAGCTCCACCGCGAAGCCATCGCGCACCGCCGCCGCGATCTGCGCGGCCGCAATGGAGTTGCCGCCGAGCATGAAGAAATCGGCATCGCGGCCGATCGTCGTCGCCTGCAGCGCATCCTGCCAGATCGTGGCGAGGCGGCGCTCGGTCTCGGTTGTGAGCCCGGCGTCAGCGCGGACAGCCGCGTCGCGACTGCGCTCATACACCATGAAACTGTCCAGCGTGCCCTGCTCCCATCCGGCGCGGCAGGCCGAGCGCTGCAGCTTGCCGCTCGTCGTCAGCGGCATGGCTTGCGGATTGAGCAGCACGACGACGGCCGGAAACTCCTGCGCCTGCCCCATGACCGCATCGCCGATCGCCTTGATCAGCGCGCCCACAGGCGCCCGGCGCGACACGGCCCGGCCGAACTCGGCGGCGATGCCGATGCCTTCGCGGCCGTCGATCACGACCGGGAAGGCCGCCACGCGTCCCCTGCGGACCGACGCGACCTCGGTCTCGACCGCCTGCTCGATATCGAACGGATAGATGTTCTGGCCGCGTACGATCAGCAGGTCCTTGAGCCGGCCGGTGACGATGAGCACGCCGTCACGCATGAAGCCGAGATCGCCGGTGCGCAGCCAGCGCGCGCCGTCGCGCTCCACGAAGGTCTGCCGCGTCGCCTCCGGGTTGTTCCAATAGCCCTGCGCGACGCTCGGTCCCGCGACCCAGATCTCGCCGATCTCATCGGCATCGGCCGCGGCCGCGCCGTCCGTCCGCATGATGCGCACGGCATGGCCATCGGGCACGGTGCCGCACGCCATCAGGTCGGTGCCATCGTCCGCGTTCGCCGCGCGGCCGGCGGCGAGCGCCGCGGAATCGAGCGTGACGGCCACCGCCTCGCTCGCGCGATCGGCCGCCGTCACCAGCAAGGTCGCCTCGGCCAGTCCGTAGCACGGCGTCAGCACGCGCGGATCGAGACCCGCCGGCTTGAACCGCGCGGCAAACCGCTCGAGCGTCGTGCGGCGCACGAATTCCGACCCGGAAAACGCCAGCCGCCACCGGCTGAGATCGAGCCGCGCGATGGCTTCATCCGACACCCTGTCGGCGCACAGCGCGAACGCGAAGTCCGGGCCGCCGCTGCAGGTGCCGCCATGGCGATGAATGGCCTCGAGCCAGCGCCGCGGCTGTTCGAGGAAGTTGCGCGGCGTCATCAGCACCGTCGTGTAGCCGGTGAACAGCGGATTCAGCAGCCCGCCCATCAGCCCCATGTCGTGATAGAGCGGCAGCCAGCTGACGAACACGTCGTCGCCATGGCCCTCGAGCACCGCCTCCATCGCGATCTCGTTGGCGACGAGATTTCCGTGCGTGACGCAGACGCCCTTCGGCTGCGACGTCGAGCCCGACGTGTACTGGAGAAACGCGATCGCATCCGCCATCAGCTCGGTCTCGCGCCAGGACGCGGCGGCGTCGACCGCGACCTCGTCCACCGCCAGGATGTGAGCTCCCGTCTCTCCGAACGCCGCCGTGATGCCGTCGCGCAGCCGCGCCTGGGTCAGGATGAGACGCGGCGCCGAATCGTGCAGGATACCGTCGAGCCGGCTGGCGTAGCGCGCCTTGCCCGTCTCCGGCGGATAGGCCGGCACCGCGATCACGCCCGCATAGAGACAGGCATAGAACGCAACAGCATAGTCCGCTCCGTTGGGCAGCAGGATCAGCGCGCGCTCGCCTGTTCCGGCGAGATCCTGCAGATGCGCAGCCAGCGCGCGGATGCGGCGGTCCAGCGCGGCGAAGCTCAGCTCGTCGACGACCTCGTCGCCTTCGATGTAGCGGACCGCCGGATGATCGGCACGCAGATCGGCATGCTGGCGGAGTCGGTCGACGAGGTTTCGTGTCGGCATCATCAGAAGATCCGGTGGCGGCGGTGAACGGTCGCGGGTTCAGTTGACGCGATGGGCTTGCGCCATCGCGACGATCACCCGGCGCGGTCCCTTGAACGGCTCGCGCGCATGCGCGGTCAGCATGTTGTCGAGCATGACGACGTCGCCGGTCTTCCAGGGAAAGACGATCTTGTGCCGGTCGAGCACGCCACGCACCGTCGCCAGCGTGTCGTCCTCGATCGGCGATCCGTCGCCATAGAAGGCATTGCGCGGCAGCTCCAAGGGATCGCCGACGATCTCGATCAGGCTGTCACGCAGCTCCGGCGCGAGGCTGGAGACATGGAAGAGATGCGCCTGGTTGAACCAGACCATGTCCCCGGTGACGGGATGCACGGCCGTTCCCTGGCAGACCTGCCGGGTCCTCAGCTCGTCGCCGTCCTTCCATTCGCAGACGATGTCGTGCGCGGCGCAATAGGCCTCGACCTCCGCCTTCGACTCGGTGCCGAACACCTGCCGCCAGTCGACATCGAGCCCGCTGCCATAGTTGCGGACATACATCACGCCCCGCTCGGCGAAGCGGTTGCGGATCGCGGCCGGCATGTCGCGGTAGATCAGCCGGCTGTCGGCAATCGGCGTCTCGCCGCCCTGCTCGGCCGCGCGCTCGCAATAGAACCAGATCTTCATCGGCCAGTCGCGCGTATAGGCCTGCTCGTTGTGCAGCGGTATGTGCTGGTGAGGCGGGTACTCCGTCGACGTATAGACGCCGGAACTGACCTGCGAGCGCGGCGTCGACCCGAACTCATAGGACAGCAAAGGATGCCCGAAGCTCGCGGCAAAACGCCGGAAACCCTCGGCGCCGTCGAGCTGGAAGTCGCGAAACAGAATGCCGCCTGACGAGGTGAGCTGGCGTTCGATCATGTCGCGGACATCTGCGATGGCCTCGATCAGCGGCTCCTGCTTGCGGCTCGCGCGCAGAACGAAGGGAAGCTCATTCTCATCTATCTTAAGTTGTCTTGCGAACATGATCTCTCCCCGTCTTCGTCATCTCGGCATCGAAGTCTGGTCGACCGGCCGGTGGGCCGGTCGTGTTGGTCGAAGCGGACGGCTCAGGCGCCCGCGAGCTGCGGCTGGGCTTGGCGCGCCAGCAGCGCGGCGAGGCGCTTCAGGACATCGGCCGGCTCGTCGTACAGGAAGAAATGACCTCCCGGCAGCATGTCCATCGCGAAGGAGGCGGCCGTCTCGGCGCGCCAGCCGGCGAGAGCATCCGGGCGCGTCTCGTCGCGATCGCCACCGAACACGTGGATCGGACATGGCAGCTGATGCCGCCGCTGGTAGACGTAGGTCCCGCACATCAGGAAATCGGCGCGCAGCACCGGCAGGGCGCCCTGCATGATCTCCCTGCTCGCGAACACCTCGCGCGGCGTGCCGTCCAGGCGCAGCAGCTCGCTGCGCAATTCATCGTCACCGAGCGGCTCGCGCCAGCGGCTGTCGTCGCGCATCGCCGGAGCCTCGGTCCCCGACACGATCAGCAGCCGCGGTCTCGGCGCGCCGAGCGCGAGCAGCCGGTGCGCGAGTTCGAAGCCGATCAGGCCGCCGAGACTGTGCCCGAACAACACGTAAGGCGATGCGAGCTTCGCGCCGATCAGTTCGGCCGCAAGCTGGTCGGCCAGAACCGAAAGATCAGTGTGCAACGGCTCGTCCATCCGCGCGCCGCGCCCGGGCAGCTCCAGCGGGACGACGTCGATCCAGGACGGAAGCAACCGCTTCCACCGCGCATAGACCGTGGCGCTGCCGCCGGCGTGAGGCAAACAGAAGAGTCGCATCGCAACAACTCCGTGGAATCAGGATTCGGCGGCGACGGAGGCGTTCTCCTGCATGAATTTGCGCAGCGACAGCGGCCGCATGTCGGTCCAGACCTGTTCGATGTGATCGAGACATTCCTTCTTGCTGCCGGTCACCCCGACTGCGGTCCAACCGTTCGGGATCTCCCTGAAGGTTGGCCAGATCGAGTATTGCTCTTCGTGATTCACGACGACGGTGAAAGTGACGTCATCCCGGTCGAAGACCATCATGTCCGACTACTCCTACTTATTCAGCGACGGCGATGAACTACGAGTAATGTAGTTGCGAATGACAGTCAAAGTGATACCGCCGATCCAAGTTTTTAATCTCTCCAAGGTGACGCTCGCGTGACGATTCAACATCAGGATGCATCTCCGGAAAACGATCACAATCCTCGACCGCGACGGCAAACGAGCTACAAACAAACCAGATGATCGCCACAGTTGGTGCAAATTCAACGAAATGAATGACCTAACTAACGAGGCCGTCGCACATCATCTGAGCGACGGCCTCACTCTTTGCGTCACGCCTTGGCGTCAGAAATTGAACGTCGTCGACACCAGATAGGTGCGCGGCGCACCGAGCGTGATCACGCCGCTATAGGCGGACGCCCAATAGGCCTTGTCGAAGACGTTCTCCACGGCCGCCCGCAGCACGATCGGCTTGCCGTTCCAGGGCGAAGTGAAGGTGTAGCGGGCGCCGATGTCGACGCGCGTCCAATCCGGCAAGGACATCGTGTTCTTCGCGTCGACATATTGTGTCGCCGTGTAGACCACACGTCCCGTCAGGGTCAGATCCCGCACGAACGGCGTGTCCCATTCGGCTCCAATATTCGCAGTCAGCTCAGGAACACCAACAGCGCGCAGGCCATCAGTGGCGCCGCCCTGAGTTTTTTCCTGCACACCGTGCGTATAGGCTACGCCGCCGAGCAGCCGGAATGCCGGCGTGACCTCGCCGAACACGTTGAACTCCGCGCCAGTGTTTCGCTGCAGGCCGTTGAGGACCTGGTCAGGCTTCGCCTGGCCAGGGACTGCGACGCTGATGATGCTGGGCCTCGAAATATCGAACGCGCTGAGCGTCGTGGTGATTCGGCCGAAGTCGACCTTGATGCCGGTCTCGACCTGCTTGGTCTGCCCCGGAGGAAACACCGTGCCGATATTGTTGAAAGTGGCGCCGGTTACGACCGCCGGCGTCTGCAGGCCCTCGATATAATTCGCATAGAGCGCGACCTGCTCGACTGGTTTGATCACCAGCGCATAGGCCGGCGTCCAGACGGACGTATCCTGGAACGGGCGACTGACCCCGGTCGGGAGGAAATTGGCAATCTCGGTCCCGGCGGTCTGCCGACGCGCACCGACCGTCAATTGGATCCTCTTGTCGAGGATGGACATGGTGTCCGAGACACCGATGCTCCACAGATTGGCGCCGACGACCTGATTGGCGGCCAGAGTGGAAGAGAATGCGGGCAGCGGGATGTTGGTCGGATCGGAATAGAGGCTCCACGGCGTCTTCTTGAAATCCGGAGTGCCGGTCACCACGCGCTGGGTATATGTCCGATCGGTGACGGAGTAGCCGACATTGATGGCATGGTTGACTGGACCAGTGTCCGCAGTGATCCGCAGTCCGGCCTCTCCGGCGTAGGTCTTGTAGGTTTCGCTTCCCGTCAATGCCGTTCCGCTCAGACTTCCATTGTTCGCGATCGTCGGCGAAATGTAACGGTAGTTGATGTTGCTGTCGTGATAGCCGAATCCCGCATACGCCGTCACGTGCTCGCCGAGATCGACCTCGCCCTTCACGGTCGAGAAGAAGTCCGTCGGCGCATAATAGGCCCACGGCATCTGGAAATTGGTGCCCGATGCCGGCGGATTGGGAATGCTGGTCGTGGTGGCCCCGATCGTGAAGAACCGCAGCGGCGGGTTCAGATTGTCCGCCTGATAGCCGATATCAGCGTCGAGCCGCACGTTCTCGCCATGATAGTCCACGGCGAGATGGGCGTTGCCGAACTCGTCAGTCTGCCGGTCCCACGGTGTGTTGCCATTGGAGTATTTGCTGCTCAGCCGCACGCCCCATTCCTTGTGCTCGCCGTAGCGGCGGCTGATGTCGACCTGCTCGCCGAATTGCGTCTTCGAAGCATAAGTCGCCGTCAACTGCGTGATGTCGGTGTCGAGCGCGTGCTTGGTGATCAGGTTGACGCTGCCGCCGACCGCGCCGCCACTCGACGCGCCGGTGCCGCCGACGGTCATGCCGTTGAGCAGTGCAGCCGGGCCTTTCAATAGCTCCACGCGCTCGATGAAATTGGCCCCGGTCGAATAGTACGGCGCGATACCGGCAAGGCCGTTCAGCGCATAGTCGCCGCTGTCGTAATAGAAACCGCGGATGTAGAGACTGTCCGCGCCGCCGCCGGCCGCCTGGATCGTGCGCACCGACGGGTCGTTGATCAGCACGTCGCGGATCGTTCGCGCCTGCTGGTTCTGCATCAGTTGCGACGTGAAGCTGGTCTGGTTGAACGGCGTGTTCATCACACCGCGATTGCCGAGCAGGCCGAGCCCGCCCCCACTGGCGACCTGGCCGCCGGCATAGGGCGACGGCGGCGCACCGATCGTGCCCGTGGAAGGCGTCACATAGGCGACCGGCGCCGTCGGCGGAAGGTTGCGCGGGGCGACGCGGCGCTGCTGGGCGGTGCGCGTCGGGGTTGCCTGCGGCCTCGGCGCGACCTGCCGCGCCCTCGGCTTCGGTGCATCGACGGTGACATCGGGAAGCTGCGTCTGAGCCAGGGCTTGCGAAATGCCGCCAATATTCAAGGTGAGCGCCAGCGAGCTCACGAGTCCCAAAGATTTCGTCAACCTAACGTCTCTCACCCGAATACGACAAACCATCCTGACACCCCGATCATTCCAAGTTCCTGCTTGGTCCGTCGGTGCTCCTAACACACAGGTATTCGAGGATGGCGTCGCGTGACGTAGAACTCGTCTAACGAGCGACAGATTTGCCGCGCGCGCGATTCTAACTAATTGTGTTTGCGGCTGGATTTTCTTCGCGCGCGTTCTTTGAAGCCTTCCAAAGAAGCGCATGTCGTGTGGATCGCTTGGAGATTTCTGCGGCGATCGCGACAAATAGCATGACGGTGGGGGGCGATGGTCTCGACGTCATCGCGCGGGCGTCGATCAACCCTTCATTGACAACTAATCACAACGTCACCTTTAAATCAACGTTTGCTTTCAATTGCGCCGCATCTTGGCCATCGATGCCGCAGAGCGGCGTGAAGTGACGGGCTTCAACGGATGAGTTCGCGCGCAGGGACACGCGCGCGGGGATCGACGACGCGGCCTGTTCCAGGCAGCTCCAGCGCATTCGACGCTGGAGATGTTGCGCTCGTCTGTATCCGCGCCGTCATGGCCGGGCTCGTCCCGGCCATCCACGTCGTACGGCATGCCGCGATGTGCGAATGATAGATGGGTGATTGATCGAAAGGCGACCGTGCGTCACGGTCAGCCGCGCAACAGCGCGGCAGCAGTCCCGTCACAGGGCACAGCTGCTGAGATCAACCTTGCGAAGGAAGCCCACGCAAGGGAAACGCGATCGCGCTCAGCGCGACTGATCGCGCCTGTCGCCCTGCACGTCATCCGGCGCGGTCTTCGCCGCGCGGCTCCAAGGCGTGCCATAGATCAGCGACAGCAGGATCGGCACCGACAGCCCGAGCCAGCACAGGCCATCCCAGAGGCCGTCGCCGAACAGGCCGAAGGCCAGCCCGGCGGTGGCGACGAGGCCGATCATCAGCGGCGCACGAAACACCTGCCAGGCGGAGAGCTGCGCGACGCGGGCCGAGGGCGGCGACGATGCTGCGGATGAACTCATGGCGACACCGTCACCGGCGAGGCCGCCGCAACCACGCCTGCCACCTTGCGCCGGCTGCTCCGCCGCTTCGCCACCCACAGATACAGACCGCTGCACAGCACGATGATGGTGATGACGTCCAGCACGGCCCAGATGATCTTCAACGGCAGCCCGCCATAGTCACCGAAATGCAGCGGCCGCGACACCTGCAGGGCGGTGAGATACCAGGCCAGTTCCGGCGCCACCATCTTGCTGCTGTCCTCCGCGTCCACCAGCACGGGCTTGAACATGCGCGCCGTGAACGGCGTCCGCCCCTTGGTCCAGACCATCAGGTGTTGCGGGCTGCCGAAACGCGTCGTGGTCGGCATGGTGATGGATGTCACCAGCCGGTCCGGAAAGGCGGTGCGGACGGCGTTGACAGCGGCCTCGATCGACTTGGCCTCGGCCAGCGGCTTGCCCTGATAGGGCGCGAGCAGCGCCGGCATGGTCTGGGCGCGCCAGAGATCGAACAGCGGCACCGCGAGCGTATTGATGGTGCCGGTCAAGCCGACCGCAAGCGCCCAGCTCACCGTGACGATGCCCAGGAGATTGTGCAGGTCGAGCCA
Source organism: Bradyrhizobium sp. HKCCYLRH3099 (assembly GCF_051167855.1). NCBI lineage: Bacteria > Pseudomonadati > Pseudomonadota > Alphaproteobacteria > Hyphomicrobiales > Nitrobacteraceae > Bradyrhizobium > Bradyrhizobium sp. HKCCYLRH3099. Next base: position 6,166 of record NZ_JBNPTW010000005.1, on the reverse strand, counting down.
TTTCAGCCGCGCCGAGCGGTCGCGCACGGTGCCGAACTGCAGCCGCCGCATGAACGGCCAGTAGACGACGACGCCGGACACGATGGAGGCGGCGAAGACGAGCCCCATCAGACCGAGAAACAATTCTCCGGGCAGGCCGGTGAACATGTCCCGGTGAATGCGCAGGATCACGTCCATCACGTCCTGATGCGGCACCTCCTCGCCGAGGACTGCGGCCGTGCGCGCATCCACCGTGAGGCGATGAAACTGGCCGGGCACGGGGATGGCGGTCGGCGACATCGCCACCACGATCAGCGGCTCGTTCTGCTTCACGCTCACGAACAGCGCATGCTGCTCCGGAAGCTGCTGCTTGGCCGCCGCGATCAGACGATCGAGCGGCAGACGCGGCGTGTCCGCCGGCATCGCCGGCGCGGCGATCTCGTCCTCGAACAGATGCTCGATTTCGTCATGGAAGATCAGCGGCAGTCCGGTGAGGCACAACATCAGCAGAAAGACCATGCTGACCAGCGACGTCCACGTATGAACCTGAACCCACAGACGCATTGCGCTCGCACCACCCTGCTTCATTGGACGTTGCCGTCACATGAACCGACCGTCCGGCAAGAGAAGGGCTGCAGCAAACTGAATTGCTCTAAGTGTGCTGGAATTTCTTTAAAGTGGCGCGCAGATCCACCGCAAGCATCGGAACGGCAACGAGAATTTCGATCATCCGCGATCGGCCAGCGCGGCGGTCCGCGCGCCTGCCGCAGTCCGCCGCATCGAATCTCGACACCCGACGAATCATCCGATGCTGACACGGTGCGAGCCGCGGAGTCATGCGCGCGGAGACGAAATCTTTCTGCGCGATCAAGCTGATTTGGCCTGTCCAGTCCCTGCGGCGAAAAGATTCCTCTTTCGCTTTTCCGGAAAACATGTTTGATTATGGCATCCCGTCTCGAGCTGAGGGACGTACGCGCGGTCGTCACGATATGTGAGGCGGGGAGCGATGGGCATGGTGGATTGCAGCGCGGGTCGTACTCGCGCCGACGAACGATCTTCCATGCACGGTCAAGTCGCGCGGTCCTGATATCCCGATGCTGATATCAACTCATGACGAAGCCTGGCTTCGCATGGGGATGGTGGCCAGAAAGCCCGGCGCACCAGGGAGAACGCGAAGCAGCCGTTAAGCCATCGCGCAGGGAGGGCCGGGTTTCCGGCTGACCTGTGGTACCTGCCGCCTGCATTCTTGTTCGCAGGCGGGCCACGGGCCTCAGTCGAGGTCCGGCCTTCCCTGCGCCCTCACGATCTCCGAGGGCTTCACGCTGCATCACCCCGGATGGAGCGTCCGCCGCGGGATCACGCGGCCATGCGCCTTTTGACGGACGAAAGATCATGCAAGATTCGAATGCCGGCTCGTTCCATCCACGAACAGCGGCAGCCGCACGACGATGCGGGCGCCGCGCGGTGCGTCGGTGATCTCGATGCTGCCGCGATGCGCCTCGACCAGCGTACGGACCACCGCCAGCCCCAGCCCTGCTCCTCCGGTCGCGCGATTGCGCGAGCTGTCCAGCCGTGTGAACGGCTCCAGCATCGCCTTGCGCTGCGCGACCGGAATGCCCGGCCCGTCGTCGTCGACCGTGAGCACGAGATGCTCGGCATCGCTGCGCAGCGAGACATCCGCCGCATGGCCGTATTTGATCGCGTTGTCGATGATGTTGGCGATGATCCGGCGCAACGCGATGCGGTCGCCGAGCATCAGCAGCTCACGGCGATCATCGGCCGGCGCGAAGCGCACGTTCGATCGATGTGCGCGGCGATCGTCGACTTCGGCCCGCACCAGCTCGTCGAAGGCGATCAGCTCCTGCGGCAGCTCGCCGGCGCCGGCGCGCGTGGCCAGCAGCGCGTCGTCGAGCAGGCGGATCATGTCGGAGATGTCGGCCTCGGCGCGCTGCCGCTCGGCATCGTCTGGAATCTGGTCGACGCGCAGCCGCAGCCGCGTGGCAAAGGTGCGGACATCATGGGCGATGCCGCCGACCAGCACCATCCGCGCCTGCATCAGCGACGCCAACCGGTCCTGCAGCCGGCCGAATGCGGTGACCACCGCGCGGACCTCGGGCGCGTTGCGACGGACATCGGGCAGCGGCACCGGCGCCCCGGCCAGATCGACGCGGTCCACCGCTGCGGCAAGGCGTGCCAGCGGGCGCGTCTCACGCTGCATGATCACGAGCGCAAACAGCGCGACCAGCGTCCCGAACAGGCCGGCACCGAGACCGACCGGCAGTCCCCGCTGCGTCAGCATCAGCGGCGCGCGCGACTCCACCACGAGCACGTCGCCATTGTTCAGGCCGATGCGGAATTGCAGCGCATTCTGCGGCGCGCGCGACAACCGCGGAAACCACGGCCCGTCGGACTCGGTCACCGAGGCAATCGCCAGATGGCGAGCCCCCAGCGCGTCGGCATAGGCCTCACGCAGCCCCTGCCTGAGCTGCGCGTGCTCGGTTCGCGGCAGTGTGGCCGCCGCCGCGGCGTCGACCAGCCGAACGTCGAAGCGGTCCGAGGATATTGCGTCCACGACCTGCCCGCGCGCCGCCCGGGGTGTCCGCTCCATGAGCTCGGCGACCGCGGCGAGCCGCGCGGGTGGCGGCGTCGCGCCTTCGATCTCGGCGGTGCGGGCGCGGTAGAATCGCGCCAAGGTGACGATCCAGATCGCCACGAGGCTGATGAGGACGATGAGGCCGATGCGCATCGCGAGCGTCAGCCGCATCATCACGACACCGTCCGCACCATCGCCGTGAACAGATATCCGCCGTTGCGCACCGTGGTGATCAGGTTCGATCCGGGACTCGCCGCCTCGAGCTTGCGGCGCAGGCGCGAGATCAGCATGTCCACGGTGCGATCGAACGGTTCGGCGGAGCGCCCCCGCGTCCAGTCCAGGATCTGGTCGCGGCTCAGCACCCGGCGGGGCCGCTGCACGAAACAGGCGAGCAGGTCGAACTCCGCCGAGGTCAGCTGGATCGGTGCGGCCTCGGCGTCCGCGATCTCGATGCTCCGGGCGTCGACGTCGATGACGAAGCGGTCGAAGCCGAAGCGGCGGCTCGCCTCGCGCGGCGGGCTCGCCTGCGACCGCCGCAGCAGCGCGCGGACGCGCGCCAACAGCTCCCTGGGACCGAAAGGCTTGACCATGTAGTCATCGGCGCCGAGCTCCAGCCCGACGACGCGATCGATCTCGTCGCTCTTCGCCGACAGGATCAGGATCGGGATGTCGTCGCTCTGCCGCAGCCGGCGGCAGACCGACAGCCCGTCCTCTCCCGGCAGCATCAGGTCGAGGATGATCAGATCGGGCCGTTTCCGCCGCAGCACCGCGTCCATCGCGGCCGCGGTATCCGCGACCTCGATCTCGAAGCCTTCGCGGCGCACGAATTCACCGACGAGCCGGCTGATCTCCGGATCGTCCTCCACCATCAGAAGCGTGGCTGCGGGCATGCTCATGACCAGGACTGATGCCCAAAAACCCCGCCCCTTGGCAATGCCCCGGCGGCCGCTGTTACACACTGTTACCCGGCGCAGGCCAGCCGAAGCACATGAAGTTCGAGGTGTCATGCACGCCCAGGCTGTCCGGTGACCTACCGTTACATTTTGCCAATCACCAGCACGAAATAAGACTGATGGTACATCTGCGCGCGACATCGCAAGGTCAATCTCCCTCCGCAGGCGACGCGATCGCCGGCGGGACACATTGGGAGACTGACGTGAAGACAACCCTTGGCACTCTCTTGCTGGTGGCCGCCCTGTCGGCGGCCGCCGCGGCTGACGCGAATGCCTGGACCCGCAGCGGCTCGATCACCGGGCCGCGGGGGACCACCAATTTCGGGAGCTCCGGCAGCTGTGCCGGCGGCGCCTGCGGCTGGCAAGGCGGCGGCACGGGTCCCGCCGGACGCAGTTGGTCGCGGTCGGGCTCGGCGAGCTGCAGCGGTGGCAGCTGCACCGTACAGGGCCAAGGCAGCGGTCCGCGCGGCAACGCCTACAGCTATAGCCGCACGGTGACGCGCTGAAGCGAAGGCTCCAGCGCACTATCAAGCCCCTGAATTGACCCGGTCCGCTTGCGACGCGAGCGGACCGGATCGTCTTCCCGGAGGCGTGGCACGCATCGATGGCGGTGGAGATGCCCTGCCCGGCTCGCCGGCAACAGCATGGTCAGGATTGTCGAACAGGGACCTGCGCGAGGGCGAGTCGCCCGTTGTTACTGAAACGAAACCGGCAGGCTCTGGAATTTCTCGCCCGGCGGCGCGCCTTCCGGATACATGTCGAACGCGAATCGCGCGCCGACTTCGGACGCCTTGAAGTCAAAGGACGCCATTCCCGTTCCGTCGTCGTCGGTCTTGATTTCACCCAGCAGGCGGACGCATTTGAGGAAGAAGTGATAGGACGTATTGGGCTTGGCGGTCATCGCGATCTTCGCGCTCATCGCGCCATTCGCGCCCTTCGTGACCCAGATCTCTCCTCCCCTGATCCGATTGGGATCATCCTGGACCGTGCTGTTCGCGCAATCCGATGAATCCTGAGCGACGAGCGACACGGTCCTCAGATTGGGGTCGACCGGGATCGATGGCACCTCGGCCAGGGCCGGGAGACGAGACACGCAGAGAACCGTCAGTGTTCCGAAGCCAACAAGGCCATTGAACGTTCGGCTGAAACTCGAAGTGGTGCGGGGGCTATGATTGCTGATCTGTCGCATGATTCCTCCTCGGTGACATCAGGTGGAGCCGAAGCATTCGCGACGGCCCGAAACCTCGCAGACGCGAGCCCAGATATGCTCGGCTACTGCTGTCCGAATTCCGTCGAAGCCGCTCCGATCGCGGTCAATGGCGTTCCGATCGCGGCATTGCCGGCGATTCGGTTGTTCCCATAGGAGAGCGTTCCGCCGTTATTGACGTTGCTGTTGAACTTGATGTCGGTATTGGCGAAGCGCGCCGTTCCGACGTTGTTGATCGCCGTCCCGTTTCCGCTGACCACGCTGTTGTCGACGTCGACTTCGGAGCCCGAGACGATGTTCACGCCCACCTGGCTGTTGCCGGAGGAGACCGAGCGGTTGATGATGGCCTTCACCCCTGCGCCGAACTCAAACCCGACACTGGAGTTCTCCACGCGGACATCGTCGATGACCACGTCGATCCGCGTCTGGCCGCTGCTCGGTGTGACGAAAATGCCCTTCTGCCCGTTGTCACGAATCGTCGAGCGCGAGACGAACAGCTTTCCGCCGCCGGACCGTTCGTCGGAAACGCCGCGCCCGGTGCCGCCGAAATTGCCGTCGATCAAGCAATCCTCGATGAAGACGGCGCTGCCCGCTGACGCCGCGCCGATGATGCGGATGCCGTTGAGGCCGGTGTCGAATCCGTTCAGATTCAGGTTGCGCAGACGAACCGTCTTCCTCGCATCCGTGATCGCATCGAAATTGATGATGATGCCGTTCGTTCCGGCATTCAGGACGGACGCGAAGATCTCATGACAGTCGATCGTGATGGATTTTGTGATCGTCACGGCGCCGAAACCACCGGGATCGATGCAGTTGATTTCTCCGAGCGCCGCGGTCTTGGAGATCGCCCCCGCGAAGGTCTTGCAGGGTGCCGTTCGGCTGCACGGATTGGCATCATCTCCGACGCCGGAGACCCAGGTTCTCGAGGCCTGCGCCCAAACCGGGACGGCGGACCCCAGATAGACCGCGAAGACAGCGGCAAGCAAAACCAGAAGAGCAAGCTTCCTCATGTGTACGGCTCCCTATCGGCCCGAGGGCTCACAACCATAAATATCAATGACGAACTCTCAAACGCACAGAGTTAGTCACAGGCGGCGTCGGACGGTTCAAGGTTTTGTTGCTGAATTCGGCGACTTGAGGCGAGCTCGCCGGTGACCTCGTCCACGCCAGCCATCGACGGTCTGGGCGCTACGCATCCGCGTTCATTCGGCAGCCGAGACCCCAGCCGGAGATCTCCGGGCGCGTTCGATGACGCGCCCCGACGTCGTCGCGGACGCGCAAGCGTGAGGATCAGGTTTCGGTGAGAGCTGAATCGCGCTGCAATGCGCAATGTCGAGCCGAACAGGCGCGGTCGCCACACGCCCAAACGACAACGCCGCGCTGATTTGATCAGCGCGGCGTTGTTGTTTTGGGTTGTGAAGAGGAAAGATGTCC
>NZ_JBNPTW010000004.1:0-400157 GCF_051167855.1 Bradyrhizobium sp. HKCCYLRH3099 | reverse complement strand
AGAACTTTACCTCGATGCCCATGTTGCGGCCTCGCGCCAAAGCCAAAAAGAAGAAATTTGTGACGCAGTAGTACTAACCCGCCCTACTCATGTGGCTACGCCGAAATCGCCTTCGCCGAATTCACCTCGTTGCGCAGCAGGAACTTCTGGATCTTGCCCGTCGACGTCTTCGGGATCGGCCCGAACACCACGACCTTGGGCGTCTTGAAGCCGGACATGTGGCTGCGGCAATAGGCGATGATTTCGGCTTCCGTGGCCTGGGCACCGTCCTTCAGCTCGACGAAGGCGCAGGGCACCTCGCCCCATTTCGGATCGGGCTTGGCGACGACGGCGGCGAACAGCACGGCGGGGTGCTTGTAGAGGATGTCCTCGACCTCGACGGAGGAGATGTTCTCGCCGCCGGAGATGATGATGTCCTTGGAACGGTCCTTGATGATGACGTAGCCGTGCTCGTCGAGCACGCCGAGATCGCCGGTGTGAAACCAGCCGCCGGCGAACGCGTCCTGCGTCGCCTTTTCGTTCTTGAGATAGCCCTTCATGACGATGTTGCCGCGGAACATGACCTCGCCGATGGTCTCGCCGTCGCGCGGCACCTCCTGCATCGTCTCCGGATTGAGCACGGTGACGGCTTCCTGGAGGGGATAGGGCACGCCCTGACGCCGCTTCAGCCGCGCGCGTTCAGGCGCCGGCAAATCGTCCCAGCCGGGCTGCTCGGCGCAGACGGAGGCGGGGCCGTAGACCTCGGTGAGGCCGTAGACATGGGTCAGCTTGATGCCGATGCTCTCGGCGCCCTCGAGCACCGCGACCGGCGGCGCGGCGCCGGCGATCAGGCCGACCACCGGCTTCTCGCGCTTGCCTTTGGGCGCATCCGGCGCATTGATCAGCACGTTGTAGACGATCGGCGCGCCGCACATATGGGTGACGCCGTGGGTCTTGATCAGCTCGAAGATCTTGGTCGGCTCGACCTTGCGCAGGCAGACATTGACGCCGGCTGCGGCCGCCATGGTCCAGGGGAAACACCAGCCGTTGCAGTGGAACATCGGCAGGGTCCAGAGATAGACCGGATGCTGACCGAGCCCGCCGGCCAGAATGTTGCTGACGGCGTTGAGATAGGCGCCGCGGTGATGGGTCACGACACCCTTGGGATTGCCTGTGGTGCCCGACGTGTAGCTCATCGCGATCGCGTCCCATTCGTCGGCGGGACGGCGCGGCTCGAAAGTGGGATCGCCTGAGGCGACCGCAGCCTCGTACTCGATCTCGCCGATGCGGCTGCCGCCAGCGTAGGACGCGTCATCGACGTCGATCACGAACGGCTTCGCGCCGCTCATCAGCTTCAGCGCCTCGCGGATCACGCCGGAGAATTCCGGATCGACCAGGATGATCTTGGCCTGGCCGTGATCGAGCTGGAACGCGATCGACGGCGCATCGAGGCGGATGTTGAGCGTGTTGAGCACCGCGCCGGTCATCGGCACGGCGAAATGCGCCTCGTTCATTGCCGGGATGTTCGGCAGCATCGCCGCCACGGTGTCGCCGATGCCGATGCCGCGGCCGGCGAGATAGGACGCGAAGCGGCGGCAGCGCTCATAGGTCTGGCGCCAGGTGAAGCTGCGGCCCTCATGGACCGTGCTGACATGGTCCGGGTAGACGGCCGCGCTGCGCGCCAGGAAGCTGAGCGGGGTCAGGGGGACGTAATTGGCCGCGTTCTTGTCGAGACCGAGCTGATACTGGTTCGTGCTCATCACCACCCTCCCTTGTCACCTCAAGAGTTTACAGGAACCCGATCGAAATCCACGGAAAAATCGCAACGATGATCAGGCCGATGAGAAGCGCCAGCATGTAGCCCCAGATCGGCCGGATACCTTCGGCGGGATCGACCCGGCCGATCGCGCAGGCGGCGTAATATCCAACCCCGAACGGCGGCGCGAACAGGCCAATTCCCATCGCCAGGATGACCACCATGGCATAATGCACCTCGTGCACGCCGACGGCGCGCGCGATCGGAAACAGCAGCGGCCCGAACAACACGATCGCCGGGATGCCCTCGAGCACGCTGCCAAGGATGGTGAAGGCCACGATCGAGACCGCGATGAATGTGGCCGGGCCACCCGGCAAGCCGGTCATGGCGGCGGCCAGCGAGCGCGAGAAGCCGGATTGTGTCAGGCCCCAGGCCATGCCGGTGGCGGTGCCGATGATCAGCAGGATGGCACCGGACAGCGCCGCCGTCTCGATCAGCATCGGCATCAGCCGGCGCCAGTCGAAGCGGCGATAGACCAGCAGGCCCGCCAGCACGCCATAGACGATGCCGATGGTCGAGACCTCCGTCGCCGTCGCGATGCCCTCGACGACGGCGGCACGGATCACGAAGGGCAGGGCCAGGGCAGGGACCGACACGATGAAGGCCTTGCCGATCTCGGCGCCGGTGGCGCGGCGGACGCCGCTCATGTCCTCGTTGCGGTAGCGCCACCACACCAGCGCGCACAGCGTGAACGCCAGCACCACGCCCGGCAGCAGGCCGCCGGTGAACAGCGCCGCGATCGAGACGCCGGTGACGGAGCCGATGGTGATCAGCACCAAGCTCGGCGGAATCGTCTCGGTCTGCGCGCCCGTGGCGGCGAGCAGGGCGACGAGATCGCCCGGCTTGGCGCCGCGCGCCTTCATCTCCGGAAACAGCACCGGCGCGACCGCGGCCATGTCGGCCGCCTTGGCGCCGGAGATGCCGGAGACGAGATACATTGCGCCGACCAGCACGTAATGCAGCCCGCCGCGCACATGGCCGAGCAGGCTCGCCAGGAACGCCACCATCGCGCGCGCCATGCCGGTCATCTCGATCAGGAGGCCGAGGAACACGAACAGCGGCACCGAGAGCAGGATGAGATGGCTCATGCCCTCGTCCATGCGCCCAACCAGCACCATCAACGGCGTGCGCGTCGTCAGCGCGAGATAGCCGAAGATCGCGAGCCCGAACGCGAACGCGATCGGCACGCCGGCAAAAACGCAAAAGCCGACCACGCCGACAAAGAAGATCACGAGATTGATGTTGCCGAGCGGCTTCAGCACCGGCTGCGCCAGCCAAAACAGCGTCAGGATCGCCGCGATCGATATGACGGCCAGCAGCATCGTCCGGACGTTGGCGGTGCGCGCGAGCCGGATCAGCGCAAACAGCGCCATCAGGGCGATGCCGACCGGCAGCGCCGCGGCGCGGCAGATATTGGAGATCTGCAGCGCCGGCGTCGTGATGTAGCTTTCCTCGTAGGCGTATTCCCAGGCCGGCCAGGCAATCATCACCAGGAACGCCAGCGCGGCGGACGTTGCGATGAGATCGAGATAGGCGCGCAAGCGCGGGCTTGCGCGCGCCACCAGCGCGGTCATGCGCATGTGCTCGCCGCGGCGGAACGCCACCGCGGCGCCGAGCATCGCGAGCCACAGGAACAGGATCGACGCCAGTTCGTCCGACCAGATCAGCGGCTGGTGCACGACGTAGCGTGCCACCACGCCCGCGAACAGGATGACGATCTCGGCCACGACGAGCAGCGCAGCCGGGATCTCGACCAGGAGGCCGAGCAGGGCCTCCAGGCGGTCGAGCCAGGACCAGCGGCGAGGGGTCTCGATGACTACCTCGCCGATCGCAATTTCCGTAAACTCGGCATTGATCTCGGCCTGCGCCATGACGTCACCCGAACGCGCCTACGACGCCCCTGCACTTACGACAGCTTGCCGACGGCCTTTTCCAGCAGGCCCCAGGCCTCGTCGCCATACTTGCCCTTCCACTCGGCGTAGAAGCCGGCGGTGCGCAGCTTGTCGCGGAACGGCGCCACGTTGGGCTGATTGAACGTCAGGCCCTTGGTCGCGAGATCCTGCTGCAGGCCCGCATTGAGCTTGGCGACATCCTCGCGCTCCTTCACGGCGGCGGCGTTGATGTGCTTGGCGACGATGGCGCGCATGTCGGCCGGCACGGCCTCCCAGGCGCGCCTGTTGGCCAGGAACCAGAAGCCGTCCCACATGTGGTTGGTCAGCGAGCAGTATTTCTGCACCTCGTAGAGCTTCGCCGTCGAGATGATCGCCAGCGGGTTTTCCTGGCCCTCGACGACCTTGGTTTGCAGCGCCGAATAGACCTCGCTGAAATTGATCGAGGCGGGCGCCGCGTCGAACGCCTTGAACATCGAGGTCCACAGCGGCGACACCGGCACGCGGATCTTGAAGCCCTTGAGATCATCAGGGCCGTTGATCGGCTTGGTCGACGACGTCGTCTGGCGGAAGCCGTTGTCCCAGATCTTGTCCATGACCATCAGGCCGGCCTTGTTGATCTGGCCGCGCACATAAGCGCCGAGATCGCCGTCCATGGCCTTCCAGACCGTGTCGTAATCCGGGAATGCGAAGCCGATGCCGTTGATCGACGCCGCCGGCACCAAGGTCGCCAGGATCAGGCCCGACAGCGTGAAGAACTCGACGCCGCCGGAGCGGATCTGGCTCAGCATGTCCGTATCCGAGCCGAGCTGGTTATTCGGGAAGATCTGCAGGTCGAACTTGCCGTTGGTCTCGGCCTTGATCGCCGCTGCCATTTCCTTGGCGCGGACGTTCAGCGGATGCGTGTCGGGCAGGTTGTTGGCGTATTTGTAGGTGAACTCGGCGCTCTGCGCGCGCGCGACATGCGGGGCCGCCATTCCACCCAGGACGGCCGAAGCCGCAGTGGCCTTCAACAGCGCGCGTCGTGACAGGCTCATTCTCGTTTCTCCCTGAAGAATTCTTCTTGTTGCATCGTTGCGCCGGATGACATCGCGGACGAATCCGGCGACATCGACAGACGTCCGTCTGCGCTTATTGCAGCGATGAGCCGCAGCAGCAATATCGGCGTTCGCAGACATCGCCTGGAACGGCGTCCCAGCGCCTTGGCGGCACCATTGGGGAGAGATGGACGAGCGCCCAAAAAGCACCAGCTATTGCGGCCAGTTCGAGGTTTTGGCGGCAAGCCCATGATATCGCTCGATATATAAATATTCCATAATATACCTTATGCGAATTGGCTATGCAGCGTAGCCGGACGATGCGACGCCGGTCATTCGCCATTGTGTCGGCCAACTCCTCGCTCGTCCGCTGTGCGAAATCGCCCCTCACTCGCCACTGCCCCGTCTTGGTTTAGTCAAAGCCCAGGGCTCAATGCCGTGCCGAGGATTGGGCACGGGGCGTATCGCGAATGGGACCCGAGGACATGCCAGTTCAAACGACGCCGAAGGAAGTTGATCCGGGTGATGTCGCGCCGTTGCCCGAGACTGAAATCTGCGAGGAGATCTACCAGCGCGTCCTGGCCGAGGTGCGCGCTCGCATCGATGAGCGGATCGCCTCGATCGAAGCCCAGGCGGCGTCGGAGGCCCCTGAGGAAGCGGCCGAGGACGTCGATCCGGGCGAAGGTCCTCCAGCGGCTAAGCGCCGGCCCTTGCTGCGCGCCGTGGTCACACTGGCCGCATCGGCCGGGCTGGTCGGCGCCGTCGTGACCCTGGCGCGCGATCATACCGAGACGATCACCTCGGTCACCGATCGCATCGAGGCCGCGATCCAGTCCATCCGCCGGGACGGCATCCCCAAGCAGGGTTCGGGAGAGCCGGCGGAGACCGCCATGAGCGGCAGGGCCGCGGAAGAAGCACAGATGGCCCCTGCCTCACCTGCGCCCCCACCGCTTCCGGAGAGCTCGTCCTCACCGGAGCCGGCGCGTCCGGGCGACCCATCCTCGGCGATGGCGGAAGCATCGCCCGAGCGCGACATGCCGCCGGCCGAGAGTCGCGAACTTGCACCGCTCGTCGAAAAGATCGCACACGATGTCGCCGAGCTCCAGGCCGGCCTGCAGGATCTCAAGGCCAGCCAGCAGCAGGCCAGCCGCGACCAAACCAAGGCGATCGAGCAGTTGCAGGCCAGCCAGGAGCAGCTCGCGCGCGCCGTGCGCGCGGCGAAGACCGAGCTGCCAGCGGGCGTCACGGCCGTACGCATTACCCCGCGGCCGCCGCAAGGTCCGGCGCGACCGCCGCGTTTCCCCTGACGAGATGCGGGTAGGGCGCACCCCTGCTCCCTGCCCCTGCTCTCACAGATAGTTCGCCGCGGCCTCCGTCTCGAAGCGATCGGGCGGGCCTTCCCAGACGATCTTGGCGTGATCCAGCACATAAACGCGGTCGGCATGCGGGAGCGCGAAGGTGACGTTCTGCTCGCCGAGCAGCACCGTGATCTTGGTGGTCTCGCGCAGGCGGTCGAGCGCCTTCGACAGCGTCTCGAGGATGACCGGCGCGAGCCCGAGCGTCGGCTCGTCGAGGATCAGGAGCTTCGGCTTCATCATCAGCGCGCGTGCGATCGCCAGCATCTGCTGCTCGCCGCCCGACAGTGTGCGTGCCAGTTGCGGCTGCCGCGATTTCAGGATCGGAAACAGCCCGAACAGCCATTCGAGCCGCTCGCTGCGCTCGGCGTCCGACAGCGCGTTGCCGCCGAGCTCGAGGTTCTCGCGCACCGTCATGTCGCCGAACAATTCGCGCGTCTCCGGGCACTGCACGATGCCGTCGCGCGCGATCTGCGCCGCCGTGCCGCCGGCGAGATTGCGGCCTGCCCATGTCACCGCGCCGGAATACGGCACGAGCCCTGAGATCGCGTTGAACAACGTCGTCTTGCCGGCGCCGTTGAGGCCGACGACCGAGACGAACTCGCCCTCGTGGACATGCAGCGAGACGTCCTGCAGCGCCTGCGCCTTGCCGTAGAGCACGCCGACATTGTCGACCTGAAGCGCCGGCGTGACGTCTTTGAAGCTGGCCTCCGACCGCGCGGTCGAGACCAGCGCGCCGCCGAGATAGACGCGGCGCACCGTCTCGTCCTGCATCACCTCGGTCGCCCTGCCCTCGGCGATCTTCTCGCCGAGATACATCGCGAGCACGCGATCGACCAGCGCCGACACGCTCTTGACGTTGTGATCGACCAGCAGCACGGCGCGGCCGTCGTCGCGGAATTCGCGGATCAGATTGGAGAAGTCGGCGACTTCCGACGCTGTTAGTCCGGCAAAGGGCTCGTCGACCAGCACCAGCTTCGGGCTGCGCGCCACGGCTTTCGCAAGCTCGAGCCGGCGCAGATCGGCGAACGCCAAGGTCGGCGGCCGGCGGTCGATGACGCCGCCGAGGCCGACGCGCTCGGCGATGGCGCGCGCGCGCGCGTCGACATCCTTGTCGGCGAACAGCCGCGTCAGATTGTCCGGCAAGAGCGCGACCTTGATGTTCTCCAGCACGGTCTGGCGCGCCAAGGGCCGCGAATGCTGGAACACCAGGCCGACGCCCATCCGCGCGATGCGGTGCGACGGCAGGCCGGCCAGCTCGACGCCGTCGAGCTTGACCGAGCCCGCGGTCGGACGCTCGACGCCCATCACGCTCTTCATTGCCGTCGACTTGCCGGAACCGTTCGGTCCGATCAGGCCGAGGATCTCGCCGGCGTGAATCGAGAAGCTCAGATTCTTGACGGCGACGAGGCCGCCGAAGCGCTTGGTGAGGCCGTTGACCTCCAGCATCGGAGCTTGTGTCATGCTTTGGCCCCTCCCCTGATGATGCCGAGGAAGCCGTCGGGGAAGAACAGGATCACCACCAGCGCAATCACCGAGACGATCAAGGTGGCGAGCTCGCCGAGCGGCCGCAGCAGCTCGCCCATGCCGATCAGGAAGATCGCGCCGATCGCAGCACCGATCACCGTGCGCCTTCCGCCGAGCACGGCGGCGATGATGATTTGCACGCCGACGCCGACATCGACGAAGGTCGAGACCGACGCCGTGCCCATGTAGAACACCATCAGCGCGCCGGCGAGCCCGGAAAAGAACGCGCTGACCACGAACGCAGCGAGCTTGTGCTTGGTGACGTTGAAGCCGAGCGCGCCGGCCTGGATCTTGTCCTGGCCGCTCGCCTGCAGGATCAGGCCGATGGCGCTGCGCGACAGGCCGAACAGGACCGCGCCTGACACCAGCATGAAGCCGAGCGCGATCCAATAGTTGGTCTTGGCATCGATTGAGATGACGTCGGGTACGGCGAGGCCGATCTCGCCGCCGGTCAGCCCGGCCGCCACGACGATGAAGTTCTGCAGCATCAGCACGGCCACCAGCGTGGTCAGGCCGAAATACGGCCCGCTGACGCGTAGCGCCGGCAGCGCCAGGATCACGCCGCCGACCACCGCGGCCAGCGCGCCGGCGGCGATGCAGATCCAGATCGACAGGCCCGGCGAGTAATGCGCATCGAGGATGCCGGCCGTGTAGGCGCCGACGCCGATCAGGAAGGTCGGCCCGAAATTGACCTCGCCGGCGAAGCCGAACAGCAGGTCCCAGGACATCGCGAACACGGCCGTGTAATACGCGACCGTGAGCAATCCGAGCACATAGCCGGAGACGTAGGTCGGCAGCACCAGAGCGACGACGACGGTGAGCGCGCCGATCCAGAACAGCCGGGATGAGACGAATGCCGGCATGTTCACCTCCGTCCGAACAGCCCTTGCGGGCGCAGATACATGACGATGACGAGCAGCAGCAGCGCCGGGATCGTCCGATAGGCCGGCGAGATCAGATAGGCCGTGCCAGTTTCCAGATAGCCGACCACATAGGCCGCGATCAGCGAGCCGGAGACGCTGCCGAGCCCGCCGAGGACGACGATCGAGAACGCGCTCGCCGTCAGTGGCCCGACGCTGTAGGAGCTGACGCCTAAGAACATGCCGAGCAGGATGCCGGCGACCCCTGCCAGCAGGCCGTAGATCGCCCAGACCGTCAGATAGATCGACGACAGCTCGATGCCGAGCAAGGTGACGCCGCGGGGATTCATCGAGGCGGCCATGACAGACTTGCCGCGCCGCGTGCGATTGACCAGCAGCCATAGCAGCCCGATCGCCACCCAGCAGATCACGGCGGTGAAGTATTCGTTGCGCGGCGTGCGCACGCCGAACACCGTGACGACACCCTCGACGATCGGCAGCACGGTCTTGGCGTTGTTGGTGAAGAAATACGCGATTGCTTCCTGGATGATGATGCCCCAGAGCAAGGTCGCCGTCAGGATGAAGATCTCCTTCTCCGATTCAGCGATCGCCTTGGAACGCTGGATCGGCCGGACGGCGATGAAGTAGGTGGCGAAAGCCAGGATGAGGCCGGCGAGGATGCCGATGAGCGCTCCTGCATAAGGGCCCGTGCCGAGTTCGCCGGCGGCGGCCCATGCCGCCACCGCTGCACCGACCATGATGGCGCCGTGGGAGAGGTTGAGCACGCCGGAGACGCCGAAGATCAGCGTGAAGCCGGTCGCGCCAAGCGCATAGAGAGCGCTGATGGCGAAGCCATCAATCAAGATCTGCCAGAAAAGCATTGAGAATGAATCCGAGCGTCGAACTGAGGCACCTGGAAAATGGGCCGCCCCCCGGGGCGGCCCTGTGATGCGTCAGTTGCTCGCCGCCTTGAGCTTGATGAAGGACGGCCAGGTCACGGTGCCCGCGGCGAGTTCCTTGGGCCAGACATTGACCTGCTTGCCACCCTGCCATTGCAGCATCAGTCCGGTGATGTAGCCCTTGCCGGTGCGCAGCGCATGCGGGTTCGGATCGCCCTTCGGCTTGAACGCCACGCGGCCGATCGTGCCGACATAGTCGGTCGCCTCCATTGCATCGACCAACTTGTCCGGATCGGTGCCCCCGGCGCGATGGATCGCATCCGCGATCATGTAGACGTCGTCATAGGAGGTATAGCCGGCGTAGGACGGGATGTTGCCGAACTTCTTCTGATAGGCATCGACGAAAGGCAGCGTCTTCGGCGTCACGGCCACGCCAGGACCGGACACGGCGTTGAACATCACGCCTTCGACCGCGCCGTTGGTGTCCTTCCAGAACGTCGAGTTGGTGGCCTGCGAGGAGATGCCAAACATCGGGATCGGCACCTGCTGGCTCTTCCACTGCACTGTGGGTTGGGTGCCGACATGGGAGATGCCGGTGATCATCACGTCCGGCTTCAGCGCTTCGATCTTGTTGAAGATCGGGGTGAAGTCGGTGGTGTCGGGCGACATGCGAATGTGGTCGACGACCTTGACGCCGATCTCGGGCAGACACTTCTCGTAGCCGGCATCGAGCGGGGTCGTCCACGCCGCGTCCTCGCTCATGATCACGGCGGACTTCATCTTGTAGGGCTCGACGAGAAGGTCCTTGGCTGCGTCGCAGACGAGTCCGGCCAGCGACGTCGAGGTCAGATAGCCGTGAAAGGTGTATTTGTTCTGGTCGTAGTTCTTGGCGATGTTCTGCGTGATGACGTCGGACGCCGCGCCGGGGGTGATCATCAACGTCTTGAGGCGCCCTGCCCACGGCTCCAGCGCGAGCACCACCTCGGAGATGTAGCTGGCAATGACCGCGTTGACCTTGTCCTCGCTGACCGCGCGCTGGAACGCGCGGACCGATTCCGCCGAAGACGAGTGATTGTCATAGACGACGATCTCGATCTTCCGCCCGTCGACGCCGCCCTTGGCGTTGATCTCTTCGGCCGCCAGCTGCGCTGCAGGAGCAATCGATGAACCGGCGACGGCCTGCGCTTCGGCGATGACGCCGATCTTGATGGGATCAGCGGCGAGAGCGGCCGACGACACGAGCGCAGTTGCGCAACTCGCAAGCAAGAAAGACTTGAGCGAAATCATGTAACCTCCCGAATCCTTATGCCTCTGACGGGCAGGCGCGACTTTGGTCTCCCACATGCCAGCGAGCAAGCAGCACACGTTAGGTTTGTTCTGCGTTCAGCGCATTGTGATTGCGCGCACATTGCAGAGCTTGCACCATCGCAACGCAGCACGGTGCGCTCGCTTCCCGGGCACAGCTGATGAGTTTTGGAATTGGAACTAATTTCCGGCCGGCGCACATTTGCTGGAACTACTTGTGAGTTGGGAACAGTTCACTTGAGTGACAGAACCGGACTTGAGCATTTCTGAAAAATGGCAATTCATCGGGGCGCGACGGGGTGAGATGCGTTTTTTGACGCAGCACTCCTGCGGAGATTGCGCAGGATGCCGCGCGCGGAATTGCAATCACTCCGGCCTCATCGGCAACCCGAGGTCGAGCGGTTAAATAATACCGAGAAGATCGATCTGCCCCTTCGATGTGCGGTGGCATGCTCTGCAACGAAGCGAGATTCTCCGAAAAGGCCCCCTCCTCGTCACGACGCTGTCTTGCTTTCGGCCAAAGCGGCGGGTCGAGTCACGTTTGAAAATTCAAAGACAAAACAGCGTCGGCGGTGGGCGTACAGGGTTTGGGGATCTCCAATGCAATCCACACAGAATGTGCAACAGATTGATCCGAACGAGATCGGAATCGCCCCGGAGAGACCCGAGAAGACGAGCTACGATCAACTGTATCGGCGCGTGCTCCGCGAGGTGCTGACGCGCATCGATACCCGGCTGGCGGCAATCGAGAAGCCTGGCGTGGCCGCAGATGCCGCGGCGGCAGCGAGCACGAGCGATGCGCAGCTCGCGACGGGCAGCCGCTGGTCGCGCATCAAGGCGCCGCTTGGCAAGCTGCGCGGGCGCAATGCCGTGGGCCTCGCCCTGCTCGTCGTGCTGGTCGGCGGCTCGGTCGCCTGGTCGCAACGCGAAGCCGGCACGGCGCTGATGGATCGCTGGATGCCCGGCTCGAACAGCGAAGCTTCCCAGGACGAGGCGTCCGCGCAGCAGGGCAACGAGGACGCGATGATGTCGAATGCCTCGCTGCACGGCAGCGATGAAGGCGCGGCGCGCGAGCCGGGCACGCTGATGCAGCGCATGGCCCGCGACATTGCCGAACTGCAGCAGGGCATCGAGCAGATCAAGTCGACGCAGGATCAGGCGAGTCGCGACCATACGCGCGCGATCGAGCAACTGCAGGCCGGCCAGGATCAGCTGATGCGCCTGGTGTCGCGAATGTCGAACCAGGCGGCACAGGCGCGCGGGGCGGCGGCGCCGCCTGCCCCGCCGCAACAGATCGTCGTGACGCCTCAGCCCCAACGCACGACCACCGGAATGGCCCGGCCGCCACAGCAGCAGGGTTCGGCCTTCGGCACGTTCCTGACCCGCAACACCTCCGGCATTCAGCCGCCGATGCCGCGCTGAGCGGTGCGATCGGCAGCGGACGATAGCCGCTGCCGATGCTCTCGATCAGGGCGTCATGAGCAGCGATGCGCGCGGCCGTCATAGCCGCGATATGTGCCGCTCTCGGCGTCATAGGTCCGGAAGCTCTTGCAATTGCGGCCGCTCCGCGCGTGGCGCTTCATTTCGCTCTTCGCCTTGGCGCGGTGCTTGTGCTTGGCAGGCTTGTCGCCGTCATGCGCATGCCGGTGATGGCGGTGCGCTTCGGCCTTATCTGATGCGCCAGCCGAGTCCTGCTTGATGTCGGCCTTTGCGGGCGCGGCTGTCGGGGTCACCGCAGCAGCGGGCGCCGCGACCGCCGGCTCGGCCTTCTTGGCCTCGGCCGGCGCAGCTGCGGCCGGCTTGCTGCCTTCGGAGGCGTTGTCGCCAGACTTCGCCTCGGCCTTTTCAGGCGCAGCCGCGTCCTTGGCGGCGGCGGGCGCCGGATCAGCTGGCTTCGCCTCGGTCACGGCCGGCTTCTGAGCCGCATCCGTTTCGGGCTTCGGCTCGGCCTTGAGCTCAGGCTTCGCCTCCGCCTTGGACTCGGCGGCGTTCGTCTCGGCCTTGGGCTCAACCTTGGGCGCCGACTTCGCCTCCTCCTTGGGTTCTGCCGGCTTGGCCTCAGTGGCGCTGTCGGTCGGTGCCGGCTTCTCGGCCGCAGCCTTGTCCGCCGGTGCGACCGGCACGGGCTTGGCTGCCTCGGCGGCGGCAGCAGGCTCGGCTGGCTTGTCCGTCGTCTTTTCCGGCTCCACGGCCGCGGCGGGCTTCTCGGCCGCCTGCTCTGCCGGCTTGGCCTCGGTGGCCGCAGGCTTCTGCTCGGATTCAGCGGGCTTGTCGGCGGTGGCGGATGCAGGCTGCTCGGTGGCCGGCTTGGCCGCATCGCTTTGCGCGCTCGCTGAGCTCCCGATCGCGCTGAGGACACAGAACAGGGCGCCCGCGCACAGACGGCCGACAGGCGAACGAACGACAGATACTGACATGGACAACAGTCTCACTTGTGGATCACGCAGCCATCGGTTTACGTCAATTCGGCTGTCCTTTCGCCTTCAAATCTTCACGCGCGCAAAATCGTCGCAGGTGGTGTGCTTTCCGCGCCAGTGTTGCGCAGTTGAAGCGGGAGCCAAGGCGTGGGACCAGGCGTGCGGCCAACGCCGCGCTGTCGTCGCGTCCCGCTGGGCTAGATAACCTTGTTGGCAGCAACCAGCAGACTGTCGGGAATCGCCAGCCCAAGGTCGTCCGCAGTTTTGGAGTTGAGCCAAAGCTCGATCTCGGTGGGTTGCTCGACCGGCAGTTCGGCCGGCTCGGCGCCTTCCAGAATTCGCTTCACATAGTAGCCGACTCTGCTGAGAAGCTTCTCGAACGGCGGCCCGTAGGCGAGCAGGCATCCGAGACCGACCATCGGCGGAAAGGTCGACAGCACCGGGATGCGCTGCGACTTGGCAAAGGCGACGACCCGGTCGCTGAGGTCGATATTCGCGGCATCGGAGAGAAGATGAATGACATCCGGCTTGGCTGCGGCCAAGGCCGCAAACGCCGTGTCGATGTCTGCCGGCAGGCTGAGAGGCACGCCATGGACTGACATCCCGAAGGCGGCGGCACGGGTGCGAAATCCGTCGAGCATCAGGGCATTCGACGGATTGGCCGGATTGGCGATGATGCCGAGGGTTTTCGCGCGGGGCACCAGCGTGCGTTGATACTCCAGCATCTTGGGCGTCAGGTCTTCGACCAGGGTTGAGACGCCGGTCGTATGCCCTCCAGGGCGAGCGAGGCTCGCAATCAGCCGCGCTCCTACGGGATCGTTGATCGCCACCATGACGATCGGGCGCTGTGGCGACAGGCTCTGCGCGGCCCTGACGGCGGCAATCGTGTTTGGAAGCACCAGCTTCACCCCAGCCTGCGCCAATTCGGCGGCCAGGGCCGGAAAGCGCGCATAGTCGCCGCCGGCGAAGCGCTTCTCGAACTGATAGTCGCGGCCCTCGTTGAGGCCCGCGCTCCGCAAGCTGGCCTGGATCTGATCGATGAAGCTGCTGGAGACCAGCGAGCCTGCGGCGCCCGCGAAGAGCAGTCCGATGCGCGCTGGCGCCGCCTGCGACAGCGCGGGCAACGGCCACGCCAGCGCCGTGCTGCCCAGTCCGGCGATCAGGTCTCGACGTCGCATCATGGCTCTCCGTGCATCCGGGCTGGGATTGGTCCTGGCATTTGGTTGAACGGTCGTGGGGTCATTCGACGATCTCATCGGCCCGCGCGATCAGGCTGGGCGGCAGCGAGACGCCGAGCAACCGCGCGGTTTGGAGATTGACCACAAGCAAGAACTTGGTCGCGAACTCGACGGGGAGATCGGCCGGCCGCCGGCCCTTGATGATCTTGTCGACGAAGCCGGCCGACTGCCGGTAGACGGCGCCGATGTCCACCCCATAGGCGATCAGCGCGCCGACCCTGCCGAACTCCGCATTCGCGACCACCAGCGGCAGTCGCGCCTCGATGGCCGCCTGCGTCGATCTCTCACGGGGAAGGCTCGGCTGGACCATCACAGCCTCGGCACCGCTCGCGACGACATCGCCGAAGGCTCGCTGCAGGTCCTGTCCGCCGCGTGCCAGGACCAGCTTCGGCTCCAGCGCGAGCGCGCGCGCCGCGGCGATCACGGATTCGGCAAAGGGAGCGTGGAATGGATCGAGCTCGTTGCCGATCACCCCCACCCGCTGGATGGTCGGCAGCGCTTCCTTCATCAGGCTGAGCGCCTTGGCCGCGAGCTCCGCCGTTGCCGTCGTGACGCCGGTCAGGTTTCCGCCGGGACGAGCGAGGCTCGCGACCAGTCCGGTCGCAACCGGATCGGCGGCGGGGCACATGATGATCGGCAGCGCTGTCGTTGCTTCCTTCGCGGCAAGCACCGCTGGCGTCTGGAAGCCGACGATCACATCGACCCTCAGATCGACGAGCTCGCGCGCGTCGACCTTCAATCTCTCGAGCGAGCCGCCGGCATCGCGCAGCTCCAGATGGATACTTTGCCCCTCGATATAGCCGAGCTCACGCAGACCTTCGCGAAGCTGCTCCAGGAACAGGACAGGGCTCGGTTCGCCGAGCATCAGCACGCCGACGCGTGGCGGCCGCTGCTCGGCACGGATGCGGATAGGCAAGAGAGCTGCGGCGAGAATGACGAGGAAATGTCGTCTGGACACGTTGCTCATGCTGCGCCCTAGCCCAGCTCCATGCGAACGCCCTTGCCGCCGTTCAGCAGCCGCTTGAGATGAAAGCCCGCGAGCGGATCATCGGCGTTGGTGCCGACCAAAGCCGCAAAGGCCGCCATCGCCGTCGCGTCCCCGGCTTCCAGCTTGGCGAAGGCCTCGCGATAGCGTTCGGTCAAGGGGGCGGAGAAAACCTCGGGCCGCAGCGGCTCATAGGCGCGGAGCGGCTCTCTGCGGCCGCGCAGCACGAGATCGCCCACCGGCCGCCCCTGGAACGCTGACGTCGCATCCGCCGCCGCCGCGCTGACGCAGATGCGCGTTCCAAAATGTTTGTTCACGCTCTCCAGCCGGGCGGCCGTGTTGATGGTGTCGCCATAGGCGGTGTAGTCGAAGAAGCGCTGGCCGCCGAAATTCCCGACCAGCGCCGGGCCTGCGTGGACGCCGATGCGCGTGGTCCCGAACGCGATCCCCTTCGCGCTCCAGCGCTCGCGGAACTGCTCCGCCCAGGTGTCGAGATCGAGCGCGCAAGCGATGGCGCGGGCCGCGTAGTCCGGCTGCTCGCCGGGCGCATTGAACAGCACCTGGATGGCATCGCCGATGACCTTCGCGACCGTGCCGTCATGCGCGAAGATCACCTCGGTCATCCCTCCGACATACGCGTTAAGAAGCTCGCCCAGCATCTCCGGCGAAGCCGTCTCGACGAGGCTGGTGAAGCCGGTGATGTCGGTGAAGATCGTGGCGACGTCCCGCCACTGCACGCCCATTCCGTCCGCGCCGGCCTCGTGGGCGGCGGCCAGCCGCTTGGCGATCTCCGGCGAGAAGTAGCGCGACAGCGATGCGTGCGCGCGCTCGGCCTCGGCCTGCCGGCGACGGGCGTCACGCAAGGTCTCCACGTGCCTGAAGGTCTTCGCGATCGTCGTTTCCAGATCAGCGAAATCGATCGGCTTGGTCAGGAAGTCGAAGGCGCCGCGGTTCATCGCGGTGCGGATGTTGCTCATGTCGCCATAGGCGGACACGATGATGGTCGACTTCTTGTCTTCCGCCTCCTGCAGCTTCTGCAGCAGCGACAGTCCGTCCATGCGCGGCATGTTGATGTCGGAGACGATCAGATCGATCTGGGGATGCAGCTCCACGGTCTGCAGCGCTTCGATGCCGTCGCGGGCGAACATGAAGGTGACCGTGCCTTCGCGGATCTGCCTG
Organism: Bradyrhizobium sp. HKCCYLRH3099; assembly: GCF_051167855.1. Lineage (NCBI taxonomy): Bacteria > Pseudomonadati > Pseudomonadota > Alphaproteobacteria > Hyphomicrobiales > Nitrobacteraceae > Bradyrhizobium > Bradyrhizobium sp. HKCCYLRH3099. Next base: position 383,671 of record NZ_JBNPTW010000004.1, on the reverse strand, counting down.
CGAAATTTCTGCCGGACCAGAGCCTCGAGATCCGGCTCGTCATCGACGAACAGAACCGTCGTGCTCATGCGGCCTGTCCCAATCGCGCGTCGATCTCGCGCCGGAGCACGGCGAAGTCGATCGGCTTGGTCAGCAGCCCCTCGGCCCCGTGTTCGAGCGCCCTCTTCCTTGTCTCGACGTCGCCATAGGCCGTGATCATGATGACCGGCACGTCGGGCCGACGCGCGCGGACCACGGGCAGCATGTCGAGCCCGCTCATGCCGGGCATGTTGATGTCGGAGAGGATCAGCACCAGGCTGGCATCGCGCAACTCGTCGGCCCTTTGCAGCGCTGCGGCCGCAGAGGCTGCAAACTCCATCTGAAAACGTCCTGACCGGAGGTCGCGCCTGAACTGCTGCCGGAACAGCGGCTCGACGTCCGGCTCGTCATCGACGACGAGAATGTAAACGCTCACGTCTTGGCTCCAATGGTCTCGTGCGCCGGGAGAGTGCGGGACAATGTGATGATGAATTCCGTGAACTCGCCCGGTCGCATATCGACGTCGATCTGCCCGCCATGCTGCTTGACGATGATGTCGTGGCTCATCGACAGACCGAGCCCGGTGCCTTCGCCGGCCGGCTTGGTCGTGAAAAATGGATTGAAAATCTTGTCGAGATCGTCCCGGGGGATACCCGTGCCGTTGTCGCGAATGCGAATCTGGACCGTCGGCCCCTGATTGATCGTCATCGCCGTGAGCATCGGCGCGAAGGCCTCGTCTTCGGACTGCTTGCGTTTGACGGCGGCATAAAAGCCATTGGAGATCAGATTGAGGAAGACGCGGGTGATCTCCTGCGGATAGCAGCCGACGATTCCTGCAGCCGGGTCGAAGTCGCGCTTGATATCGATGTTGAAGGCCGGATTTTCCGCGCGCGCGCCGTGGTAGGCGAGACTGAGACTCTCGTCGAGGATCGCATTGATCTCGGCGGGCCGATGCTCGCCGGCACCCTGCCGCGAATGCAGCAGCATGTTCTTCACGATCGAATCGGCGCGGCCGCCATGCTGCACCACCTTCGCCAGATTGCCCTTGAGCATCTCGGTGAGCTCGACAACCTCGTCCCGTGTCTTTTGATCGAGCTGAGCCGATTGCAGGATGTCGTTCAGCTCGTCGATGAGCTCAGCCGAGAGCGACGAGAAGTTGTTGATGAAGTTCAGCGGATTCTTGATCTCGTGCGCGATGCCGGCCGTGAGCTGACCGAGCGAGGCGAGCTTCTCGCTTTGCACCAGCCGGTCCTGGGCGGCGCGGAGCTCATCGAGCGAGCGCGACAATTCGTTGGTGCGCTGCTCGACCTTGCGCTCGAGATCGGCATAGGAGTCCTGCAGCTTTGCGCCCATGTCGTTGAACTGGTGCGCGAGCCCCTCGAGCTCGTCACCGGTCCTGATCGAGATTTGCTGCGAGAAGTCGCCGCTGCCGATCCTGGCCGCGCCCGCGCCGAGAACCCTGATCGGCCCGACCATGCGCCGCGCCAGGAATATTCCGGCCAGCACCGCGAACACGGAGGCGGTCAGCAGCACCAGCGCAAGGCGCTTGAGCGCTGCATAGAGCGATGCGTAGGCCTCCTCGACCGGCAGCTCGACGAACATGGTCCAGCGCAGCGGCGCGATCGGCGCGGACGCCGTGAGCACCCGCTGTCCCTGGATGTTCGGCTCGTCCTGCAACTCGTCGCCAACCGTGCCGCCACTCAAGGCCGCGCGCACCTGCGGCAGCCCCGACATGTCCGTGTTGCGCAGAACGAGGCTGATATCAGGGTGCGCGATGAGCCGTCCCTGCAAGCTGACCACATAGGCCTGGCCGTGCTCGCCGACCCTGATCTGCGAGACCACGTCCCAGATCAGCTTGAGATTGACTTCGGCAATCGTGACCCCGGAATCCTTGCGGGTACCAGCGAGCGCGAGCGTCATATAGGGCTCGGACTCGCGACGGAAATAGACCGGGCCGTAGTAAACCTTGTTGGCGACGGCCTCGGTGAACTTCGGGTCCTTCGAGAAGTCCTGCCCGCTTTCGAGGACGTCCATCGCGAGCCGTGAAATGCGCAGCCGCTCGCGTCCCGTCGAATCGACCTGAACGATCTCGGTGATAGCAGGCACCTGTCGCAGCAGCCGCAGGGCATCGAACCGCCGCTGCTCGGTCGAGCTGGTCGACCAAGGCAGCTGGACAGTCCAGCCGAGCTGGCTCTCGATCTCCTTGATGAACTGGCCGATCTTGGCAGCGGCCGCTTCGGCCTGCTCGTGCTGAATGCGGATCAGCGCCGCCTTGTGCTCCCGGTAATAGAGGATCACCTCGAAGAGGCCGTTGGAGAGCAACGCCACGGCCACGACGCCGACAAATAGCGCGACGTATTTGATGAACAACCGGCTGCGTATCGTCCAGCCCGTCTCGGGCTTCGCCGCTGGCTCGGCGAGTGCGCCGAGCTCCCGGCGCCGCGACGGATCCGACTCCAGCGAGATCGTCATTGCTCGGTCATTGTCACTACAAGACGAGCCCAATGACTGCCGGCAACCATTGATAGTTGGTTGCTCATGACCGATCGCGGCACTGCTTTCTTTCCATCACATCTGCGCTGGAATCCTAGCATGCTCCGCCGCAGCGTTCACCCGGGATCCGCGCAATATTTTGGTCTGCAGCAGCGAGAATGCTGCCGGCCCAGGAGCGCGGCTGGCAGCGACACTGGTATTTTGATGCCGAAACTGCCTGTCGCTCAGGCGCTCACGGCATTGCGCGTGATGACATGGCGATAATAGGACGCGCTCAGCTTGGGCGTTCGCAACTGCGTGTCGAAATCGACGTAATAGACGCCGAAGCGCTGCTTGTAGCCGAACACCCACTCGAAATTGTCCAGCAGGCTCCAGAGGAAATAGCCCTTCACGGGGACCCCCTCCGACGTCGCACGCTGCAACTGGGCCAGGTAGTTGCGCAGATACATGACCCTGTCGAGATCGTGGACCTTGCCGTCCGCCGTCATCCTGTCGTCCGACGAGGTGCCGTTCTCGGTGATGTAGATGGTCTTCAAATTCCAGATCTTCGCCGCGAGCTTCGGCACCCAATAGGCGGTCTCCGGGCCGACCAGCAGCCAGGGCGAGCTCATATGCGGGAACGACGCCGGCATCGGCAGCACGTCGAAGCCCGGCGCGCGCTCGGAGGCGACGACATAGGCCTGAGGCGCGTAGATGTTGAGGCCGACGAAATCGACCGGCGATGAGATGATCTTCAGCTCGTCGGCGGTGAATGTCGGCGCGTCCTTGCCCGACCAGGCCAGGAAGCCATCGGTGTAGCGGCCCTCGAGGATCACGTTGAGAAAGCCGGCGTTCATCTCGCGCGTCGCGATCTCCGCGGCGCGGATGTTCTCCGCGGTATCGATCGCCGGCAAACACGCTGTGATGTTTTCGGCCATGCCGACCTGCGTGCCGGCGCGGATCGCCTGCACGGCGAGACCATGCGCCAGCGCCACGTGATGCCGCGCCTGGTTGACCTCCTGCGGCGGCAGCTTCAGCCCGGGCGCGTCGATGCCGAGACCGTAGCCGAAGGGAATGAAGCGCCCGCATTCGTTGATCGTGAAGATGGTCTTGACGCGGTCGCTGAGATGCTGCGCCACGTAGCCGGCGTAGTGCGCAAAGGCCTTCGCCGTCTCCGCCGAGCGCCAGCCGCCGACGCTGTCCTGCAGCGCCTGCGGCAGGTCCCAGTGATACAGCGTCGCGTAGGGCGTGATGCCGTTCGCCAGCAGTTCGTCGACGAGGCGCTGATAGAAGTCGAGGCCCTTGGGGTTGGGCTTCGTCCCGCCATCGGGAAACAGCCGCGGCCATGCGATGGAGAAGCGATAGGCGCGGCAGCCGAGCTCCTTGATGAGCCGCACGTCCTCCTTGTAGCGGTTGTAATGGTCGCAGGCGACGTCACCGGTGCTGCCGTCCTCGATGTTGCCCGGCCGATGCGTGAACACGTCCCAGATCGACGCGCCGCGGCCGTCTGCATTGGCGCCGCCCTCGATCTGGTACGATGAGGTCGCCGTGCCCCAGACGAAATCCGCCGGAAACCGGCGTCCCATGTCCTCCTTCACGGCGCCCTCCTCCGCCTGCGCCGGGCCGCCGGCCGCCCCCAGGGCAGCCAGTCCGGCCAGCTTTGCAAGATCACGGCGAGAGACGTCATTCGGCATTGATGAACCTCAATTCTCCGGCGCTTGAGCCGCCGACGGGCGGACGAAAGCCCTAGGAACCACATCCTGCGGCGGATTTGAACCTGCGGAACCCGCCGAAAAGAAGTTGCAGCGCAGCGCGCCGCGCGCGACCGTCGGATTTCCAACGACCGCTGGCTCGACACTGCCCGCCGATCCCCGTATTTTCGCGCCATGAGCGATCACCATCACCATCACGACCATTCGCATGATCACTCGGATTTGTCCGAGACCGAGCTGCGCGTCCGCGCCCTCGAGAGCATCCTGACCGAGAAGGGGTATGTCGATCCGGCCGCGCTCGACGTGCTGATCGAAACCTATGAAAGCAAGGTCGGGCCTCGCAACGGCGCGCAGGTCGTCGCACGCGCCTGGAGCGATCCGGCGTATCGCGCGCGCCTGCTGGCCGATGCCACGCCGGCGATCGGCGAGCTCGGCTATGCCGGTCGGCAGGGCGAGCACATCGTGGCCGTCGAGAACACGCCCGAGCTGCACAACATGGTCGTGTGCACCTTGTGCTCCTGCTATCCCTGGCCGGTGCTCGGCCTGCCGCCGGTCTGGTACAAGTCCGCGCCCTATCGCGCCAAGGCGGTCAGGGATCCGCGCGGGGTGCTGAAGGATTTCGGCTTCGAGCTGCCGCCTTCGACCAAGATCCGCGTCTGGGATTCGACCGCCGAGGTGCGCTATTTCGTGCTGCCGATGCGTCCGGCCGGCACCGACAATTGGAGTGAAGAGCACCTCGCCGATCTCGTCACCCGTGACAGCATGATCGGCACCGGCCTGCCGAAGCAACCGCACGAGGCTGGACGCTGATGGATGGCGCGCATGACATGGGCGGCGTCGCAGGATTCGGTCCGGTGCGCCCGGAGCCGGACGAACCGGTGTTTCACGCCGAATGGGAGCGCCGCGCGTTCGCGCTGACGCTCGCGATGGCGACGCCCGGCGGCTGGAACATCGACATGTCGCGCTTCGCGCGCGAGAACCGCGCGCCGGATGATTACCTCGGCAAGAGCTACTATCAGATCTGGCTCGCGGGCATCGAGCGGCTGATGCAGGAGCGGCATCTCGTCGACGCCGACGAGATCGCCGCCGGCCGCGCGCTGCATCCGGCGCAGCCCGTCGCCAGGATTCTCACCGCCGACGCCGTCGGCCCGACCCTGCTGCGCGGGGGACCGACGGAGCGCCAGGCAACCAAGCCCGCGCTCTTTACCGTCGGCGATCGCGTCCGCGCCAAGGATATCCATCCGGAGACGCATACGCGGCTGCCGCGCTACGTCCGCGGCCACATCGGCCGCATCGATGCGGTCAGGGGCATGCACGTGTTTCCGGACAGCAACGCGCATGGCAGGGGCGAAGACCCGCAATGGCTCTACACGGTGTCGTTCAACGGCGCCGAGCTCTGGGCCGATGCGCCGGATCCGCTGCTGGAGGTGACCGTCGACGCCTTCGAGCCCTATCTGGAGCGCGCATGACGACGCCCGATCGCGAGGCGGCGCTCGCCGCTGTGCGCGCCCTGCCCGACCTTCCGATCGACCGTGACGGGCCGGTGTTTCGCGAGCCGTGGGAGGCCCACGCCTTTGCCATGGCGGTGACGCTGCATGCGCGAGGCCTCTTCACCTGGGTCGAATGGGCAGCCGCGCTGGCCGAGGAGATTGCGCGTGCGCAGAGCGCCGGGGATGCCGATTGCGGCGACACCTACTACCGGCACTGGCTGGCGACGCTCGAGCGGCTGGTCGCGGAGAAGGGACTGGCCTCTCCCGAGACGCTGACGCGCTATCGCGACGCCTGGGACCACGCCGCCGATCGCACCCCGCACGGCAAGCCGATCGAGCTCAGACCCGAGGATTTCGCCGCGTGAGTCATCGCACGCCTGATGCTTAATGATCGGTGAGCAGAATGCCCGGCCTTTGACGGTCTCGTCTTAACGGGCGGGTATTCATGCCGCAGAGAGCCGTATTCGTTCGAAATTGAACGTTCATCAGTGTGTCCGTAGCGTCCCGCGCATCTTCTTGGATGAAGTTGAGGGGGACGTCGAAAAATGCCCGCGCCAGAGTTCGCCACCATCGTCGACACGCTCGCCGGCGTGCGTCAGGACTATCACGAGAAGCTCAAGTCCATTCCGCAATACGAAGCGTTGTTGTTGATCCAGAGCTCGACCGAGAAGGCCGCCGGAGTCCTGCATGGCACCGAGGCCGGCTCGATCGCCACCGACGTGATCGACTCGCTGCAATATGCGCGCAATCGCTTCGAGCAGCACATGACCTCGATCCCGGAGTATCGCGTGCTGGTCGCGCTCGACCGGCTGATCAGGGAGGTCTCGCAGCACCTGGGCCTGGCGTCACATGACGAGGCGCCGGCTGAGGAGCCCGCGGTAGCGGCAAGTCCGGAAGCAGCTAGTCCCGAGCCGGCCGCCGAGGCCGTCGCCGCCGCGGAGATGGCGGAGACGGAAGCACCTGCCGAGGAAGCTGCGCCAGCCGAGGCCGAACCGGACGTGGTCGCCCAGGAAGAGGCCGAAGAGGAAGCGGCCGCCACCGAGACCGCTGAAGCCGAGGCGCCGACGCTCCGTGTCGTCGATGCGCCGGTGGCCTCGCCTTCGATCGTGCCGGCCAGCCATGACGCAGATGCCGTACATGAGGATGACATCGTCGTGCTGAACGCCCCCGCCTGGGAGAAGAGCGGCAAGGACGCCAAGGACGACATCACCGCGCGTCTCGCCGCGCAGGCGGCCGCCGCTGCGGCCCATGAAGGCGAGGATGATCACGACGTCGCCGACGCCGATCTCGTCGTCGTCAGCAAGCGTGAGCCGTCGGATCACGAAGCCGCCTGAGCTTACTTGCAATACCCATTCGCGGGGCCTTCGGGCCCCGCTTTCGTGTCAGGACGCGACACCCGCGATGAACTCGCGCCAGCCCTTGGCGCGCAGCTCGCAGGCGGGGCACTGGCCGCAGCCATGTCCCCATTCGTGGCGCTCGCCGCGATCGCCGAGATAGCAGGTGTGCGACTGGTCGCGGATCAGATCGACGAGGCCGTTGCCACCGAGGTCGTGCGCCAATTGCCAGGTCGCGGCTTTCGACAGCCACATCAGCGGCGTGTGGAGTTCGAAGGCGCGCGCCATGCCGAGGCTCAGCGCCGTCTGCAGCGACCTGATGGTCTCGTCCCGACAGTCCGGATAGCCCGAATAGTCCGTCTCGCACATGCCGCCGACGATGTGCCGGATGCCGCGCCGATAGGCGAGCGCCGCCGCGAAGGTCAGGAACACCAGGTTGCGGCCGGGCACGAAGGTGTTCGGCAGGCCGTCTTCGCCCATCTCGATCGCGACGTCGCGCGTCAGCGCGGTTTCGGAGATCGAGGCCAGCGTCGGGATGTCCAGCGTGTGGCTGTCGCCGAGCTTGGCGGCCCAGTCGGGCCGCAGCCGCGCGATCCCTTCGACCAGCCGATCACGGCAGGCCAGCTCGATGGCGTGGCGCTGGCCGTAGGCAAACCCGATCGTCTCGACGCGCGCGAAGCGGTCGAGCGCCCAGGCCAGGCAGGTGGTGGAATCCTGCCCGCCGGAGAACAGCACCAGGGCCGTCATGTCCTGCCCACGCGTCGCGTTCTGGTCACTCATGCTGGTCACTCATGGCCTCCCGCTTAGCATCATCGCAACACCGGGCCAACCCGCTGCCGCGGCCCGCGCCATCAGCCGGTTTTTGCTGGGACCGGTGCGCCGCTTGGGGCATACAGGGCGGATCGAACGATGCTGTCAGGATTTGCCCATGCTTCCTTCCCGCGACATCTCACGCCTGATCGAGATCATGGCGGCCTTGCGCACACCGGTCACCGGCTGTCCGTGGGATGTCGAGCAGACCTTCGAGACCATCGCCCCCTACACGATCGAGGAAGCCTATGAGGTGGCGGACGCGATCACGCGTGCGGATCTCGATGATCTGCGCGAGGAGCTCGGCGATCTCCTGTTGCAGGTGGTCTATCACGCGCGGATCGCCGAGGAGCAAGGCGCGTTCGCGTTCGGCGATGTCGTCGAGGGCATCACGAAGAAGATGATCCGCCGCCATCCGCATGTCTTCCCGGACAAGGACGGCAACGTCACCAAGCCGACCAAGGGCACCTGGGATCGCATCAAGGCCGAGGAGAAGGCCGAGCGCGCCGCACGCCGGCCGCCCGAGGAGCAGGCCGGCAAGTCGTCGCTGCTCTCGGGAGTCAAGGCCGGACAGCCGGCGCTGGTGCGCGCGATGGAACTGCAGCGCAAAGCGGCGACCGTCGGCTTCGACTGGAACGACCCGCGCGCGGTGCTGCAGAAGATCCGCGAGGAGGCCGACGAGATCGAGGCCGCCCTCGACAAGAAGGACGCGACCGAGCTCTCCGCCGAGACCGGCGACCTGCTGTTCGCGCTCGTCAACCTCGCCCGCCACGCCGATGTCGATCCCGAGACCGCGCTGCGCGGCACCAATGCCAAGTTCGAGCGCCGCTTCGCTTATATCGAGCGCACGCTCGCGCAGAAGGGACGGACGCTCGAAGAAGCCTCGCTCGACGAGATGGACGAGCTGTGGAACGAGGCGAAACGGCTGGAGACATAGCGCGCGATCGCCGAAGGTGCCTGATCAAGCGCCCTTGGCCGACAGCACGCGCTTGGTGACATCGATGAAGCGCTGGGCCGCCGGTGACAGGCCGAAATCGGCCCGGCTCAGCAGGGACACGTGGCGATGGATCGTCGGCTGTGACAGCGGCACGGCGGCAAGCGTCGGAAACTGCCCCTGCGGCAGCATGTGTCCGGGCAGAATGCTGACCCCGGCCCCCTCGGCGGTGAGCGAGAGCGCGGTGGTGATCAGCGAGACTTCCAGCACCGGCTTGAGGGCCCGCCCGCTCTGCGCCAGCGCCTCGTCGATCTGACGGCGAATCCGCGTGCCCCGGCGCATCGTGATCAGGTCGGAGCTCATGATGCCGTCCCAGGTCAGACGGCGGCTCTTTTCGAAGCGGCCGTCCTTGATCCCGATCGCCGAAAGCGGACTCTGCATCAGCGGCTCGATCCGCACCTCCGCAATGCCCTCATCCTCCACGCTGCCGAGGCCGAACTCCGCATCCCCGGCCATCACGACGGCGATCAGCTCATCCGGCGCGACATCGCGCAGATCGATGCTGACGTCGGGATGCCGCGATCGAAACGCGGCGAACACCCGCGGCAGCAGCGCCGACGCCACCCCGGCCGAGACCGCGATGGAGATGCGGCCGGACTTGATCTCGGCGAGGTCGCGCATGCGCTGTGACAGCCCCTGCGCGCCGGCGATGATGCGCTCCGCGGCCGTGATCGCCTCGCGGCAAGCCGCGGTCGGGTGCAGGGCGCGCGTCGTCCGGTCGAACAGCCTGAGTTGAAAGTGATCCTCGATCTGCCGGATCAGCAGGCTGATGGCCGATTGCGTGACCCGCAGCTCGGCCGCCGCCTTGGTGATGCTGCCGAGCCGATACACCAGGACCAGGGCCTCCAACTGGCGCAGTGTCGGTCCCATTAGCTTTCCTCATGAATGAATGAGAATTTTGTGGCTAATCGAAAGAGTTTGATCATGCAACATATTTGCAAACAGCCGGCGCCACCGAGGGCGCGAGGTAACAACAAGCTCACTGGGGAGGGACAATTGTCGCAAGCGATCAATCTCACACGCTACGTCGACGAACGACCGTTGTCGGGATTCCAGATCCGGGTGATCTGCCTGTGCGCGCTCGTCGTCGGGCTCGACGGCTTCGACGCCCAGGCGCTCGGCTTCGTTGCGCCCGCCCTCAGCAAAGACCTGCACCTCGCGCCGGGAGCCTTGGGCCCCGTGTTCGGCGCCTCGCTGTTCGGCGTGATGATCGGCTCGCTGGTGTTCGGCGCGCTCGCCGACTATCTCGGACGCAAATGGCTGGTTGTGGCCGGCGTCCTCGTGTTTGCGCTGGGATCACTGGCGACGACCCAGGCTGGAAGCGTATCCGACCTCGTGCTCATTCGCTTCGTCACCGGCATCGGCCTCGGCGGCGTGCTGCCCAACACGATCGCGCTGACCGGCGAATACGCGCCGCAGCGCCGCCGCACCCTACTGATCATGCTGATGTTCATGACGGTGTCGCTGGGCTCGGCGATCGGCGGCGCCGTCGCGGCCAAGCTCATCACCGCCTATGGCTGGCAGGTCATCTTCCTCATCGGCGGCGTCCTGCCGCTGCTGCTTTGCCCGGTCCTGATCGTCTGGCTTCCGGAATCGCTGTCACTGCTCGCGCTCGATCCCAGCAAGAGCAACCGGGTCCGCGCGCTGCTGGCGCGCATCGATCGATCCGCACAGCTTCCGGCCGATGCGCGCTTCACGATCGTGGAGGAGAGCGGCAAGGGCTTCCTGCTGCCGCAGCTCTTCACCAACCGGCGCCTGCTGCCGACCCTTCTGCTGTGGGTCATGTTCTTCATGAACATGATGGACATCTACTTCCTCAACAGCTGGCTGCCGACGCTCACGCATGGCGTCGGGCTCGACGTCCAGGCGGCGATCGCCGTCGGCGTGGCGTTCCAGCTCGGCGGCATGCTCGGCACCATCGGCCTCGGGCTGCTGATCGAGCGGTTCGGCTTCGACCGCGTGCTGTTCGTGACCTACGTCGCCGGCTTCCTGTCGATCGTCACCATCGGCGTCGCTGGCGCCGCGCTGCCGATCCTGGTGCCTGCGGTCTTCATTGCCGGCGTCGCCGTGATCGGCGGACAGATCGGCTGCAACGCCTACGCGGCGCGGATCTATCCGACCTATATCCGCGGCACCGGCATCGGCTGGGCGCTGGGCATCGGCCGGTTCGGCTCGATCCTCGGCGTCACCATCGGCGGCCTGATGCTGGCGGCCAAATGGGACGTCGCCTCGCTGTTCCAGGCCAGCGCGGTGCCGCAACTGTTCTCGGCGCTCGTGATCCTGGGACTGGCGCTCCTCAGCATGCGCGGCAGCCTCCCGACCTCCGACGAACCCCAGCGCGAGGCGCTCTCGGCGCCGGAGCGCGCCTAGATCGCACGCAAAGAAAGCATGACATGAAGATGATTCAGACCCAGGTGCTCATCGTGGGCGCGGGCCCGGTCGGACTGACCGCGGCCATGGATCTTGCCTCCCGCGGCATCGACGTCGTGGTCGCCGAGATCCGGCGCGCCGGCGAGCCGCCGAACGTCAAATGCAACCACGTCTCGGCGCGCTCCATGGAGGTGTTTCGCCGCCTCGGCATCGTCCGGCAGGTGCGCGACGGCGGCCTGCCCGCTGATTTTCCCAATGATTGTGCCTACCGCACGGCCGTGGTCGGACGCGAGCTGACGCGCATCCCGATCCCGTCCCGTCAGGACCGCTACACCGCGACGGGAGGGCCGGACACCGATTGGCCGACGCCGGAGCCGCCGCACCGCATCAACCAGATCTATCTCGAGCCCGTCCTGTTCGCCTGCGCCGAGGCGCAGCCTCGCATCAAGATCCTCAACCGCGTTCAGCTCGATCGGTTCGAACAGGACGACAACGGCGTCGTCGCCCACGCCCGTGATCTCGACTCCGAGCAGGACATCACGATTTCAGCCGACTACCTGATCGGCTGCGACGGCGGCCGCTCCACCGTGCGCCGGCTGATCGGCTCCCGCCTTGGTGGGACCGACGTCGTGCAGCGGGTGCAGTCGACCTACATCCATGCGCCCGCGCTGAAGGATCTCATCACCCAGAAGCCGGCCTGGATGACGATGTCGCTCAACCCCAGGCGCTGCGGCACCACCGTGGCGATCGACGGCCGTGACACCTGGCTGATCCACAACCATCTCGCGGCCGAGGAGATCGAGTTCGACAGCGTCGATCGCGATTGGGCGCTGCGCACCATCCTCGGCGTCGACGATCGCTTCCAGTACGAGATCATCAGCAAGGAGGATTGGATCGGCCGTCGCCTGGTCGCCGACCGCTTCCGCGATCGCCGCGCCTTCATCTGCGGCGATGCCGCGCATCTGTGGATTCCCTATGCGGGCTACGGCATGAACGCAGGGATCGCCGACGCCGTCGATCTGTGCTGGATGCTGGCCGGCGTCATCCAGGGCTGGGCCGCCCCTGCCCTGCTCGACGCCTATGAAGCCGAGCGCCAGCCGATCACCGAGCAGGTGTCGCATTTCGCCATGAACCACGCGCTTGCCGTGATGAGCCAGCGGCGCTCGGTCCCTCCCGAAGTGGAAATGGATGGCCCCGCCGGCGATGCCGCGCGCAGCAAGGTCGGCCAGGCCGCCTATGACCTCAACGTGCAGCAATATTGCTGCGCCGGCCTGAACTTCGGCTACTACTACGATCGGTCGCCGGCCATCGCCTATGATGGCGAGACGCCGCCGCCCTACGGCATGGGCCACTTCACCGCCTCCACCGTGCCGGGCGCACGCGCGCCCCATGTCTGGCTCGCGGATGGACGGTCGCTGCTGGATGCCCTCGGCCCGGCCTATACGCTGGTCCGGTTCGATCCGGCAGTCGATGCCACGGCGATCGTGGAGGCCGCAGCCCGTCAGGGCGTCCCCTTGGTGCTCGTGGACGTCGACCGCACTAAGGCCGGCTATCAGTTCGCGGAACACCTGCTGCTGCTCCGGCCGGATTCGCACATCGCCTGGCGCGGCATGGCCACACCGCGCGATCCCGGACGGCTGTTCGACCGCCTGCGTGGCAACGCAATCCAGCCTGAGGCCATGCACCGTGACGCTGCCGTCGTCGCCTGATCCGCGCCCCCGCGCCGCTGCCCGCCATAGCACGGCGCATTATTTCCTCGAGGCGCTGGTCGAGCTCGGCATCGACTACATCTTCGCCAATCTCGGCACGGACCATGTGTCGCTGATCGAGGAGATCGCACGCTGGGACGCCGAGGGGCGATGCCACCCCGAGGTGATCCTATGCCCCCACGAGGTGGTCGCGGTGCATATGGCGATGGGCTATGCGGCCATGACAGGCCGCGGCCAGGCCGTTTTCGTCCACGTCGATGCCGGCACCGCCAACGCCTGCATGGGCATCCAGAATGCCTTTCGCTACCGGCTGCCGGTCCTCCTGGTCGCCGGGCGCGCGCCTTTCGCCGTCCATGGCGAGTTGCCGGGAGGCCGCGATACGTATGTCCACTTCGTCCAGGACAGTTTCGATCAGGCCAGCATTGTCAGGCCCTACGTCAAATGGGACTACACGCTGCCCTCGGGGGTGGTCGTGAAGGAAGCGCTGGCGCGCGCGGCCGCCGTGATGCACAGCGATCCGCCTGGTCCGGTCTACATGATGCTGCCGCGCGAGGTTCTCGCCGAGCTGTGGGACGACGACGCCATGCCCACCTACCCGCCTGCGCGCTATGGCAGCGTCAAGGCGGGAGGGATCGAGCCGGAGCTCGCGTGGGCGATTGCGGACGCGCTGATGCAAGCGGACAACCCGATCGTGCTGACCGCCTATCTCGGACGCAATGCCGAGGCCGTTGCCATGCTCGAGCGGCTGGCGCTGGTGTGCGGAATTCGCGTTGCCGAGTTCAATCCCGTCACCATGAACATCTGCCAGGACTCGCCCTGCTTCGCCGGCTCCGATCCCGGCGCGCTCGTCGCCAACGCCGACCTCGGTCTCCTGATCGACATCGACGTCCCGTTCATTCCGCAGACTCTCAAAGCAGCGGACCGGCTGCGATGGATCCAGATCGACGTCGATGCGCTCAAGGCCGACATTCCGATGTGGGGGTTCGCGACCGACCTTCGCGTTCAGGGCGACTCGGCCGTCATTCTGCGCCAGGTGCTGGAGATCGTCGTCGCCCGCAGCAACGAGACCTATCTGAAGAAGGTCCGTGATCGGATCGCAAGCTGGAGGCCGGCCCGCGAGGCCACAGAGGCCAGGCGGAGCTCTGCGGCTGCCCAGAAGGGCTCACGCGGCGCCATCAACCCGGCCTATCTGTTTGCCCGGCTGCAGGCGCTGCTGTCGGAAGACGACATCGTGCTCAACGAGGCGGTCCGCAACGCTCCGGTCCTGCAGCAGCAGCTCCGCCGCACCAGGCCGATGACCTATGTGGGTCTGGCCGGCGGCGGGCTCGGCTTCAGCGGCGGCATGGCGCTGGGGCTCAAGCTCGCCAATCCCGAGACGCGCGTCGTGCAGGTGATCGGCGACGGCGCCTATCACTTCGCGGCGCCGGACTCGGTCTATGCCGTCTCGCAGCAGTATCAGCTGCCGATCTTCACCGTGATTCTCGATAACACGGGATGGCAGGCCGTGAAGGCCTCGGTCCAGCGTATCTATCCCGACGGCGCCGCGCAGCAGAGCGACTCGTTCCTGTCGCGACTTTCGACGGGGCGCCAGGACGAACAGCGGCGTCTCGCCGACATCGCCTGCGCGTTCGGAGCTCATGGCGAGCGGACCGACGATCCCGACGCCCTCGATGCAGCCATCGCACGCTGCCTTGCGGCCGTCGATGGCGGCCGCGCCGCAGTTCTGCATGTTGCAGTCACGCCGCTTTAGCCGCCGCTCACGCGACCCGGGGCACGCCGTGATAACGCTCGACGACGATGTCGCGCTTGGTGGCGTCGACACGCACCGTCATATCGTAGTGCCCCTCGTGCAGTTCCTTGGCGAGCACCTCGGCATTGCGGTGCAGCCAGCTGATGCCGGCACCGTCGGCCGCATCGATCGTGAGATCGAGCGTGGTGCGCGCGGCCGCGAGGCGATCCTCGATCGCCTGCAGCAGCACGTCGACGCCCTCGCCCGTTGCGGCGGAGACCATGAGGCACGGCCGCTCCGGCGGCCGGCGCGCGGCGATGTTGGCGAGGTTCTCGCGCGCGGCCTCATCCAGACGGTCGATCTTGTTCCAGACCTCGATGAGGCCGTCGGTCGCCTGGGGGTCGATGCCGAGCTGGCTCAGCACCAGCTCGACGTCGTGCTGCTGCGCCTCGGCATCCTCATGCGACATGTCGCGGACGTGGAGGATGACGTCGGCTTCCAGCACTTCCTCGAGCGTCGCGCGGAACGCAGCGACGAGCTGTGTCGGCAGGTTCGAGATGAAGCCGACGGTGTCCGACAGCATCGCCTTGCCGCCATGCGGCAAAGTGATCGCGCGCAGGGTCGGGTCGAGCGTGGCGAACAGCATGTCGGCGGCCTGCACGTCGGCGCGGGTCAGCCGATTGAACAGCGTCGACTTGCCGGCATTGGTGTAGCCCACCAGCGCAACCACGCGATACGGCACACGCTGGCGTCCGGCGCGATGCAGCCGCCGCGTCGCCTGCACCTTCTTCAGCTCGTTCTCGAGCCGGGTGATGCGATCGCCGATCAGTCGGCGGTCGGCCTCGATCTGGGTCTCGCCGGGGCCGCCCATGAAGCCGAAGCCGCCGCGCTGGCGCTCGAGATGGGTCCAGGACCGCACCAGGCGGCTGCGTTGATAGTTGAGATGCGCGAGTTCGACCTGCAGCGCGCCTTCCTTGGTCTTGGCGCGGCGGCCGAAGATTTCGAGAATGAGACCGGTGCGGTCGAGCACCTTGGTGTTCCAGGCCTTCTCCAGATTGCGCTGCTGGATCGGCGACAGCGCGCAGTCCATCACGACCAGCTCGGCGCCCTGCCCGGCGATCACGCCGGCGATCTCGTCGACCTTGCCCTTGCCGAGATAGGTCGCGGGACGGATTTGCCCGATCGGCGCGAGAATCGATTCGGCGACCACGAGATCGATGGCGCGCGCGAGACCGGCGGCCTCGTCGATCCGCGCCTCGAAATCTCGCATGTCGGCGTGCGCGGACTGCGCGTCATCGCCGCGGCGCGCCCGCAAATAGGGGCCGACCACGATGACCAGCCCCGTTGTCTTGACGTCATCCGGCCTCGAAAGGCCGATGAACCCTTGGCGATCCCTGGGTTCCAATCAGGTCACTCTCACGTCAGGTCACTCTCACGCAGACGCGTCCTCGCCGCCTTCGAACAGCTGAATCGGGGCGCCCGGCATGATCGTCGAGATCGCATGCTTGTAGACGAGCTGCGAGTGACCATCGCGCCGGAGCAGCAGGCAGAAATTGTCGAACCAGGTGACAATCCCCTGCAGTTTCACGCCATTGACCAGGAAGATCGTGAGCGGCGTCTTGGTTTTGCGGACATGGTTGAGAAAGGTGTCTTGTAGGTTTTGTGCGCGGTCGGCCGCCATTGTTGTTATCTCGCAGTCTTGTGCTTTTTCTTATTGAACCTTCGATGACCCGATCGCAGGCCCCGGATTCATCGATGGTCCCATGGTCCATTGAGATCCCCCTCGAGGGACCACGGGATGCCGGATTAGAAGACAGGCGAGCATATTAGGCAAGCCGCTTGCAAGGAAGCGGGTTCCAAAAGACCCGGATTCGCCCGTAAAATTCCGGAACTGGACGGATTTTCCAGTGTAAATTCGTCCAGTCGGCAAAGTTGGCCGGGTTGAGAGGCGCTAGCCCACCCCCAGCGCCTTCAGCTTGCGATGCAGGGCGGACCGTTCCATCCCGACGAACTCGGCGGTGCGCGAGATGTTGCCGGAGAAACGGCTGATCTGGGCGATCAGATAATCGCGCTCGAACACCTCACGGGCCTCGCGCAGCGGCAGGCCCATGATGTGCTCGCCATTGTTGCTGGTCGGCATCGCCGGCACCATCGAGCCGACGTCAGGCGGCAGCATATCCGCGGTGATGATCACCTCCGGCCCGCCGGCTGCGAGAATCATCACGCGCTCGACATTGTTGCGGAGCTGGCGGACGTTGCCCGGCCACACATGCGACTGCAGCACGGCCATCGCGTCCTGACCGATCTGCCGCTTCGGCAGGCCGGTCGTGACGGAGATCTGGTCCATGAAATAGTCGATCAGCTCGGGAATGTCCTCACGCCGCTCGGACAGCGGCGGCACGCGAATCGGCACCACCGAGAGGCGATGATAGAGATCCTCGCGGAAGCGGCCCGCCGCGATCTCCTCCTCCAGATTGCGCGCGGTCGAGGAAATGATGCGGACGTCGACATGCACCTTGGTGGTGCCGCCGGCGCGCTGGAAGGTCTGGTCGACCAGCACGCGAAGGATCTTGTTCTGCGTCTCGCGCGGCATGTCGGCGATCTCGTCGACGAACAGCGTGCCGCCATGCGCCTCCTCGAGCGCACCGGTCTTGCGCGACTGCTCGCCGTTGGACTGCTCGATGCCGAACAGCTCCTCCTCCATCCGCTCCGGCGTGATCGCGGCGGCGTTGATGACGACGAACGGCCCCTCCGCGCGCGGCGACTGCGCGTGCAGCGTGCGCGCGGCGAGCTCCTTGCCCGAGCCCGGCGGACCGACGATCAGGATGCGGCTGTTGGCCTTGGCGGCGCGCTCGATAGTCTGGCGCAACTGATTCATCGACGGCGAGCGGCCGGTCATCGTGCTCGCGGTCGGCGCCAATTGCTTCAGCTCGCGCACCTCGCGCTTCAGGCGCGAGTTCTCCAGCGCGCGCGTCGCGACGAGAATCAGCCGGTCCGACTTGAACGGCTTCTCGATGAAGTCATAGGCGCCGCGCTTGATCGCGGCGACCGCGGTCTCGATGTTGCCGTGGCCGGAGATCATCACGACCGGCAGATCGGGATGGTCCTTCTTGATCTGCTCCAGCAGCTGCAGGCCGTCGAGCTTGGAGCCCTGCAGCCAGATGTCCAGGAACACCAGGTTCGGACGCCGGCTCGTGATCTCCGCGAGCGCCGAATCGCTGTCGCGCGCGGTTCGCGTCGTGAAGCCCTCGTCATCCAGGATGCCGGCAACCAGCTCCCGGATATCGGCTTCATCGTCGACAATCAGAATATCACTCGCCATGGGTCACGCCTGTCTCGTCAGCTGCCGGTTGCGGCTTGGATCTTTGGTTCATCATTGGTCGTTTGGACCGGGTCTGCGGTTTCGCCGCTGCCGGTCTTCTGCGCATTGTTTGTGGCCCCCGCCTGCTCCTTGGCATCCGTCTTCGCGGCTTGGCCGGAGACGGCGAAGCGCAGTCGCATCCAGGCGCCGCGCTGGCCGGAACGGAAGTCGGACGCGTCCTTCAGCTCGAGCTTGCCGCCGTGGTCTTCCAGCACGCGGCCGACGATCGCGAGCCCGAGCCCTGTGCCCTTGGCGCGCGTCGTGACGTAGGGCTCGAGCAGTCGCTGCCGCGCCACCTTCGGCAGGCCGATGCCATTGTCGATCACGTCGATCAGCACGTCCTCGCCCTCGCGCGAGGCGACGACGTCGATGCGGCCCTTGCCGAGTTCCGCCTCGGGCACCACCTCGATCGCCTCGGTCGCGTTCTTGATGATGTTGGTCAGCGCCTGCGAGATCAGCCGGCGGTCGAACTGCGCGCGTAGCGGGTCCTGCTTGATCTCGGTCTCGATGTCGATCTCGGGATGCGCGACCTTCATCAGGAACACGGCCTGGCGCACGGTGTCGGCCACGTCCTCGCCTTCCATCACGGGTTTCGGCATCCGCGCGAACCGCGAGAACTCGTCGACCATTCGCCTGATGTCGTCGACCTGCCGCACGATCGTCTCGGTACATTGCTCAAATACGGCCTTGTCCTCGGTGATGACCTTGCCGAATTTGCGGCGAATCCGTTCTGCGGAAAGCTGAATTGGCGTCAGCGGATTCTTGATCTCGTGTGCGATGCGGCGCGCGACGTCGCCCCAGGCCGAGGTGCGCTGCGCCGACACCAGTTCGGTGATGTCATCGAGCGTGATGATGTAGCTGTCGCGCGCCTGATTGGTCTGCTCGGCGGTGACGCGCACCGACAGATTGCGCTCGTGACCGTCGCGCTGAATCGTGATCTGTCCCTGCACCAGCCGCTGCTTGCCCTCGCGCGCCGTCTTCATCATGTCGTCGAGCTCGGGCAGCACGTCGGACAGCGGATGATCGAGCACCTCCTGCTCGGCATGGCCGATCAGCTTCTCGGCGGAGCGGTTGAGGATGCCGACGCTGCCGGACGCATCCACGCCGATGATGCCCGCCGAGGCCGAGGACAGCACGGCCTCGATGAAGCGGCGGCGGCTGTCGATCAGGTCGCTGGCGCTGACCAGCTCGTCGCGCTGCGTGCGCAGCTCCTGCGTCATCTTGTTGAAGGTCTGGCCGAGCTGGGCGAGATCGCCCTCGGAGCGATGCACCGGCACCTGAACGTTGAGATCGCCGGTCGAGACGGTGTGGGCGGCATTCATCAATTGCCGGATCGGCGCCACCAGCCAGTTGGCGAAGTTCAGCCCGATCAGCACCGAGGCCATCAGGATGGTCAGCGCGATCACAGCGAACATCAGGGCGAAGGCGATCTGGATGCCGAAGCGGCGGGCCTCGACCTGGGCATATTCGGCGACCGACAGCTCGGTCTGCTTGAGCTGGTCGACGACCTGCGGATCGAGCGGACGGGCGACGTAGAGGAACGTGTCGTTGAAGGCGCGCAGCCGGATCACGGCGGCGACGTAGTTCGACTCCGGCAGGACCGCGATCTCCGGCTCCTGCTCGCCGACATTGTTGAGGAACTCCGGCGCTGGCGGCGAATAGGCGAGCTGCACGCCGCCGGTCTCCGCCCACACGATCGGGTTGGTGTTCTTGTCGATGATCATCGCGCCCGGCAGGTTGCGCGAGGCGGCGCTGGCGGTCAGCAGCTCGCGGAAGCTGGCGCGGTCCTGGTCGAACAGCGGCCGCGCCCGCGCGATGTCGGTGGCCATGCCGATGATGTCGCCGCGGATGAACTGGGCGTGCTCCTGCATGTAGGCGCGCGCGATGGTCAGCGAGTTCTGGATCGCGACCTTGGCGGGTCCGGAGAACAGCCGGTCGAGACCGCGGTCGATGGTGACGTTGGCGGCGACCGCTACCAGCACCGCCGGCAGCACCGCGATCACCGAGAACAGGCTGACGATCTGCACATGCAGCCGCGCCGCTGCCCGGCCGCGCCTGCGGGCCTGCACGACCTGCCAGACCTCGCGGATGATGATCCCCACCAGGATCAGGATCGTTCCGGCATCGATCAAATAGAAGGTCTTGACCACGTCCGTGGTCGGCTCGACCGGGGTCAGCCCGACCAGCACGATGAAGGTCAGGAAGGCCGACAGCAGCGCGAGCGCCACCGCCACCGGCGCCAGCCAGGTGCGCCAGGTCCAGCGTCGGCCATCGGCGGACGCGGAATCGAAGGGGGTGGCCGAGGTTTCTGCGCTGGTCATTCCGGCAAGGGTGGTGATGATGAACGCGGCACGTCCGGGGAATCGGACTGATGCATTCCTACCACGCTGTTGCCAAATTGCGACAAATCCACGGCGCGGAAGTCCGTCGCGGGTTTGTCTACAATAATTCTCAGCTGGGGCGGGTTTGGGCCCGCCTTGGGAGTATCAAATCACCGTCATCAGCCGCCGCTGCGGTAGACCTGGATGTCGAGGTCGCGAATCTTCTTGCGCAGCGTGTTGCGGTTGAGGCCGAGCAGGTCGGCGGCGCGGATCTGGTTGCCGCGGGTGGCCGCCAGCGCGGCCGTCAGCAGCGGGATCTCGATTTCCTTGAGGATGCGGTGATACAGGCCCGGCGGCGGCACGCCGTTCGGGAAACCCTGGAAGTGCGACGACAGATAGGCTTCCACGGCGCCGCCGAGATTGTCGATCGAGGTCGGCGCGTTCGAACCGGTGGTCACAGCCGGCGGCGCCAGCTCGCCGTCGATCACGGACGCCGTGATGACGTCCTGCGGGTACAGCGCCGCGAGGCGGCGGGCGAGGTTTTCGAGCTCGCGGACATTGCCCGGCCAGCGGTGCTGCTTGAGCCGTTCCAGCGCGGCAGCGTCGAGCTTCTTCGGCGGCAGCCCGTCCTTCTCGGCCAGCGCGAAGAAGTGGCGGACCAGGTCGGGCAGGTCCTCGATGCGCTCGCGCAACGGCGGCAGCCGCAGCGGCACGACGTTGAGGCGGAAGAACAGGTCCTCGCGGAACAGCCCCTGCTGGATCAGGATGCGCAGGTCCTTGTTCGAGGCCGCGACGATGCGGACGTCGGTCTTGATCGGGGTACGGCCGCCGACGGTGGTGTATTCGCCCTGCTGCAGCACGCGCAGCAATCGTGTCTGCGCCTCCATCGGCATGTCGCCGATCTCGTCGAGGAACAAGGTGCCGCCCTCGGCCTGCTCGAAGCGGCCGGAGGCGCGGGTGTTGGCGCCGGTGAAGGCGCCGCGCTCATGGCCGAACAGTTCCGATTCGATCAGGTCGCGCGGGATCGCCGCCATGTTGACGGCGACGAACGGGCCATTGCGGCGCTTGCCGTAGTCGTGCAGCGCGCGCGCCACCAGCTCCTTGCCGGTGCCGCTCTCGCCGGAGATCATCACCGTGAGGTCGGTCTGCATCAGACGCGCCAGCACGCGGTAGATCTCCTGCATCGCCGGCGAGCGGCCGACCAGCGGGATCGATTCGAACTCGTTGTCGTCGGGCTGGCTCGCCGCCCGCTCCTTCGGCTCTGCAAGGGCGCGGCCGACGATCGCGATCAGCTCCTTCAGGTCGAACGGCTTCGGCAGATACTCATAGGCGCCGCGCTCCGAGGCCCGGATCGCGGTCATGAACGTGTTCTGCGCGCTCATGACGATCACGGGGAGGTTCGGCCGCATCTTCTTGATCCGCGGCAAGAGGTCGAACGCGTTCTCGTCGGGCATCACCACGTCGGTGATGACGAGATCGCCCTCGCCCTGGCTCACCCAGCGCCACAGCGTGGCGGCATTGCCGGTCAGCCGCACCTCGTAGCCGGCGCGTGACAGCGCCTGGTTCAGGACCGTGCGGATGGCCGTATCGTCGTCGGCAACGAGAATGCTACCTGCAGGCATGGGTGGTCCTCAATTTGATCCCTGAGAGGCATGCAACGACGTCCCCGAAACGTCGTCGCCAATGCTGTTTTTTGGGCCGTGGTCTTGTTGTTTGGTTGCGCTGTACATCGGCATCAGCACCCGGAAGGTCGTCTTGCGCGGCTGCGATTCGCACTCGATGATTCCGCCGTGGTCGCCGATGATCTTCGCGACCAATGCAAGACCGAGGCCGCTTCCGGTCGGCTTGGTGGTCACGAACGGATCGAACAGATTGGGCATCAGGTCCTCGGGCACGCCGGGACCGTTGTCCTTGACGCAGAACTCCAGCGGCAGCGACACCCGCGACTTCTTGCCGGGCACCGACAGCCGCACGCCCGGACGGAAGGCGGTGGTGAGCTGGATCTCGGCATCCGAGCCGAGGTCGACGACCGCTTCCGCGGCATTCTTGACCAGGTTCAGGAACACCTGGATCAGCTGGTCCTGGTTGGCCAGCACCGGGGGCAGCGACGGATCGTAGTCCTCGATGAAGCGGATGTTGCGCGCGAAGCCCGACTGCGCCAGCCGCTTCACGTGATCGAGCACGGAGTGGATGTTGACGGGCCCGCGCGCCACCGGCCGGTCGTCGCCGAACACCTCCATGCGGTCGACCAGGGTGACGATACGGTCGGCCTCGTCGCAGATCAGCCGCGTCAGCATGCGGTCCTCGGAGGAGGCCTGCTGCTCCAAGAGCTGCGCGGCGCCGCGGATGCCCGACAGCGGGTTCTTGATCTCATGCGCCAGCATCGCCGCCAACGCGATCACCGAGCGCGCGGCGCTGCGATGGGTGAGCTGGCGGTCCATCTTGTCGGCGATGGTGCGCTCCTGCAGCATCACCACGATGTGCCCTGCCCGCTCCGGCAAGGGGGCCACATGAAGATCGACGAGCCGGTCGGCGCCGGTGCGCGGCGTGCCCAGGTCGACCTTGTACTCGTTGACCGGCGCGTTGGTGGTGCGCACCTGGTCGATCAGCGCCAGCAGCGGCGAGCCGAATGGCACCAGCTTCTTGAGCGACTGCCGCTGCAGAAACTGCGTCGAGGAATCGAAGAACGATTCCGCCGCCATGTTGGCGTCCATGATCATGCCGTCCGGGCCGATGACCAGCACCGGATTCGGCAGGGCGTTGAGGATGGCATCGCCATCCGACGGAAGGCGCTTGCGCTGTTCTGCGGCTGAGCTCATGCGGCTGCACTCCAGGCAAAATCGTCAAAGGCCTCGCGCAGCGCCCGGTGCACCTGGGACGGCTGCTCCGATGTCAGGATACGCTCGCGCCACGCCTTCAGTTTTTCGGCCGGCGCCTGGGCATGCTCGGCGGCGACGTCGAGCCCCCAGCTGAGATGCTTGCGGGCGTGGCGCAGGCCGACCCGCTCGCCATAGTGGCGGCAGATCTCGTCATAGAGCGCCGTGAGCAGATCGAGCTGCCGGGCGAGCTCCGGCGCGCCCTCCTCGGCCCCGCCGTCGAGCCTGCGGCCGATCTGGCCGGGCAGCCAGGGCTGCCCCTGCGCGCCGCGACCGATCATGACCGCATCGGCGCCGGAGGCGTCCAGCGCCTCGCGGGCGTCCTCATAGCTCGTGATGTCGCCGTTGACGATCACCGGCAGGTCGACCGCCTCCTTCACCGCGCGCACCGCGCTCCAGTCGGCCTCGCCCTTGTAGAACTGCTGCCGCGTCCGCCCATGCACGGTGATCAGCGCTACGCCGGCAGCCTCGGCGCGGCGCGCCAGATCCGGCGCATTCAGGCTGCGCTCGTCCCAGCCGAGCCGCATCTTCAAGGTCACGGGCACGTCGACGGACTCGACGGTCGCCTCGATCAGGGTCAGCGCATGATCGAGATCGCGCATCAAGGCCGAGCCGGACTGGCCGCCGGTGACGTGGCGCGCCGGGCAGCCCATGTTGATGTCGATGATGTCGGCGCCGCCATCCGCGGCGACCTTCGCGCCCTCGGCCATCCAGTGCGCCTCGCAGCCGGCGAGCTGGACCACATGCGGGCCGATTCCGCTGGCCTCGCAGCGCAGCCGCGATATCCACCGTCCGCGCACCAGATCGTCGCTCGCGGTCATCTCGGAGACCACCAGGCCTGCGCCGAGCTCGGCCGCGACTCGGCGGAACGGCGCGTCAGTGATGCCCGACATCGGCGCGAGGACAGCCCGGTTGGCGAGCAAAACGTCGCCTATCTTCAACTGTTTGGCAGGTGTATTGGCCGGACCGGTCACGAACGACTCTTAAAGCTCATGCGACGCATCATTGCGTCTGCCCTGCACTCTCAAGCACAATTCTTGGGCAGTCAAGCGCCATGCCTACACTTTAGCCAAGACCATCCACATTTCAAGTGCAGTGCAGCAAAATATGCTTGTTCGGCAGTCATGGTAAACCCGTGAGCTGCCGGGTTTTTGCATGGCTTCGTGCAGATGCGCGAAAGACCGGGCCAAGCCCGGACCAAGTTTGCCCGGCGAGGTGATGTTGCAGCCTTCACCTGAACCGGAGTCGCCGCCGCGCCTCATGCAATGTGTGATCCTGCTCGCTTAACATCCTCTGCGGATGTAAGAAGCCGCGACCATTCACCGCTCCCTCATCTCATCAGCATCGATACCCTGTTCCCATGACGACTTCTCAGCGGACTGCAGCCATTCTCGTCGCGGCCGGCCGTGGCCTGCGCGCCGGCGCCGGCGGTCCGAAGCAATATCGCAGCATTGGCGGCCGCACCGTCATTCATCGCGCGCTCGCCGCCTTCGCGGATCATCCCGAGGTCGCGGTGGTGCAGCCGGTGGTGAATCCCGATGACATCGAGGTGTTCAACGCGGCGGTGTCGGGCCTGCGCCACGAGCCGCCCGCGCATGGCGGCGCCACGCGTCAGGCGTCGGTGCTCGCAGGTCTCGAGGCGCTGGTGCCGCACAAGCCGGAGATCGTGCTGATCCACGACGCCGCGCGCCCGTTCGTGACGCCGGCGGTGATCTCGCGTGCGATTGTCGCCGCCAACAAGACCGGCGCGGCGATCCCCGTCGTGCCCGTGACGGATACGATCAAGGAAGTCGGTGCCGCCGGCGACATCACCGCGACGCCGGAGCGCGCGAAACTGCGCATCGCGCAGACGCCGCAGACGTTCAAGTTCGAGACCATCCTCGAGGCGCATCGCCGCGCGGCACGCGACGGCCTCACCGAGTTCACAGATGACGCGGCGATTGCCGAATGGGCGGGATTGACCGTCGCGACGTTCGAGGGCGATGTTGCCAACATGAAGCTGACCACCCCGGAAGATTTCGTGCGCGAGGAAGCGCGCCTTGCCGCATCGCTCGGCGATATCCGAACCGGCACCGGCTACGACGTGCACGCCTTCGGCGAAGGCGACCATGTCTGGCTGTGCGGCCTGCGCGTGCCGCATAGCAAGGGCTTCCTGGCCCATTCCGACGGCGACGTCGGCCTGCACGCTCTGGTTGACGCGATTTTGGGCGCCTTGGCCGACGGCGACATCGGCTCGCACTTCCCGCCCTCGGACATGAAGTGGAAGGGCGCCTCCTCCGACCAGTTCCTGAAATACGCCATCGAGCGCGTCACCGCCCGCGGCGGCCGCGTCGCCAATCTCGAGGTCACGATGATCTGCGAGCGCCCCAAGATCGGTCCCTTACGCGACCAGATGCGCGCCCGCATCGCCGAAATCTCCGGCGTCGACATCGCGCGCATCGCCGTGAAAGCCACCACCAGCGAGCGCCTCGGCTTCACCGGCCGCGAGGAAGGCATCGCGGCGACAGCGAGCGCGACGATCCGGCTGCCGTGGGGCGTGTAGCGACCAGGATTGGATTGATCCGACCAGGTGGTGGAGACCTCCGCTACCGGCATTGACCTCAGAGATTGATCCAATCCAGTTTGAGTCGAGCTATCACCGCGACCGCGGTGCGCACCCTCGCCCCGTTCTTACGGGGAGAGGGTTGGGGTGAGGGGCAGCCGCACGGGAAGTGCGTGCGGATGGCTCCCCTCACTTGGATCGCATCCGGCGATGCGATCCAACTTCTCCCAGCCCTCGCGAAGCATTGCTTCGCCCTGGCAGGGAGAGATGAAACCGAGCCCATGGAAGCGTCTCGAATCTATCGGGGCACTCTCTCCTCGGCGCGGTGTTGTTGGGGCAGGCATCGCTTCGAGGACGACCGGGGACATGGCGAGCGAACGTCAAATCGGCTCCACCAGTGCGCTGGCCCGCTCGCTGCTCGACCTCTGCCGGTCGCGCAAGCTGATGATCGCGACCGCCGAGTCCTGCACCGGCGGCCTTGTCGCCGGCGCGCTGACCGAGATCCCCGGGTCCTCGGACGTCATCGACCGCGGCTTCGTCACCTACTCCAACGAGGCCAAGCGCGCCATGCTCGGTGTCGAGGCCTCGACGCTGCAGACCTTCGGCGCCGTCTCCAAGGAGACCGCGATCCAGATGGCCGTCGGCGCACTCGAACGCGCCGACGTCGACCTCGCGGTCGCCATCACCGGCATCGCCGGCCCCGGCGGCGCCACTCCGGGCAAGCCGGTCGGCCTCGTCCACTTCGCCGTCGCCGCCCGCGACGGCCGCATCACCCACCGCGAGCACCGTTTTGGTGCCATCGGCCGCAGCGCGGTGCGGACACGGTCGGTGGTCGAGGCGCTGCGCATGCTAATGGAGCTGGCGAGGCCGCAGGTGCCGGCCAAGCCGAAGCGCGCTGCGGCGACGCGGCTACGCCCGCGAGTGGCGCGGGCGCCAAGGCTGCATCCGGTGAAGCGGCCGCGGCGGCCGCACGGCTGAACGTCGGGCAGATTTCTACCCTCCTGTGAGCGCCTTCATTGATTGAGGGACGCGTCGGATACGCGTTCGCAGCTGCACCTCGCTCAAGCCCCTCACAACGAGGAATTGACAATCAGACTATATCGCTCCACGGTTGCCTAATTTGGACCGAAGATAATTGTCGAGGGAGAAAACAACGATGAACGTTTTGGAGGAGGATGCAAACTATCTACTCCAATCCCTCAAAGCTGGAGAAGTAGTTCTCGTCCTCGGCGCGGGAGCATCCGCAGATTGCAAAAATACTCAGGGTCAAAAAGTCAAGCAGTCTCGAGCGCTTGCGGAGACGATCGCAAACCGCGCTGGCCTGCCCTACAACAATGAAGATCTCTCGGTTGTTCTAACCGCCGTCAAGGGCGGCATTCTGAGCGCCCAACAAATAAATCTAATCTTGACCAAGGAATATCAAGGGATCGAACCATCGTCCGACTTGGAAGACCTTTTTGCATTTGCCTGGAGGCGACTATACACTTGGAACATTGATGATGCGATCTTGAACCTGCGTGCTCGCAAGGCTCAATCCCTTCGATTCTATAACGGCATGAATGACAAGGCGGCCGACCTTGAGGGGCACAATCAACTCCACGTCGTCTATCTGCACGGAGAAATCGCGAAGCCAGAGCACGGTTTCATTCTTAGCGAGGCTGAATACTGGACGGCACTGAAGTCAGAGAAGCACTTTTGGTACCAAAGAGCAGCGCAAGACTATTTTGCCTTCTGCCCCGTATTTGTCGGATCTACCCTTAAGGAACCCATCCTAGCCGCTGAGCTTGAGCGAGTGAAAAAGGATTCCGCATCAATCGCTGGAGGAAAGGCATTCCTTATCACACCAGATGAGCTCTCTCCAATCCAGAGAGGAGCTTTCAAAGCGCGGGGAATCGTCCACATTCAAGCGACACTAGGAGATTTCGTTCGGTGGCTGAAAACGCAACTGAATGGCGGCTGGACAGCAAAGGATGTCGTAAAGTTCGCCAGCCGCTTTGATGATCGAATTCTCGATGCCCTGACTCGCGACGACTTAGCGATAGCTCAATCACTACGCCCAATAGATCCGGTCGATCTACGGGCGAGGGCAAACGCTCTCGATAGTAGTGACAAGGCTCACTTAGCCCGGCAGTTTCTAAGAGGTTTCCCCCCCAGCTGGCTTATTGCCGCATCAGATATTCCCGTCCATCTTGAGGGAATCGCCGCCCTGGAACGAGAACTTGCAGCAGCCATCGATAGAGGCGACAAATTATTCTTAGTCTCCGGTCAGTCCGGCAGCGGGAAGACTACCGCTACCATGATCGCCCTTTTGAAGTACTTAGAGAAATCAACCAACGTTGACCTCTACGAGCTTAGCGGAGACGCCCGATCTCCGAAAAGAGCCTTCAGTCTACTCAGAAGAATTTCCACAAAGAAAGCAATCGTATACATCGAGGATATGTTTGTTTTCGCAGATATTCTTCGTGAAGACCTAGAAAGCGCCTCGCGCGAGCACATCTTCGTAGTTTCGACCGCGAGGTCAAGCGAGTGGTCCGACCGGCTAGTTCGATACTTTCGCGACATAAAGCCGTTCTTTTTTCAGCGCTTCACGCCACGCGACTTTGATCCACTCATCGAGCGGCTTGTTGAGTACGTTCCAGCGCCAAAATTTCGCAGACTGACCCTTAAGCAACAACGAGAGAAACTTAAGAAGTCCGATAGCCAGTTACTAATTGCGTTGAGGGAAGCAACAGAGTCCGATCATTTCACGGATATGATCACGAACGAATTCGAGAAACTCCCTGATAACGACACGAAAGTCTTATTATTAATTATCGGTCTCGGAACGATCGCAAGAGTGGGGATAAGTAGAGAAGCTACGAGGGATGCCTACAATGTACTAGCGGTCAGCAGAACTTTTGAAGATGCCCTAAATGCACTTGAAGGCATTGTTGCTATTGCACAGGATCGACGGTTTTACGCCAGACATGAACTTTACGTCAGACATATCGTCGAAAACGTTGTTTCGTTTAGCGATTTTTTAGTAGCAATACAAGCAATTCTCAGGACCTACTTAAAATACGAAATACCGATTGTTCGCAGTGTAAGCAGATTAGATGGATACCTTTTTCGCTTTATTTTGAATCACGACTTTATCTATCAGCACGCAAGTCGACATCGCGACTTTGAACAAGGTAGGCTTATCTATTCAGCTTTCGAGGTGTCTTTTCAGCTCGACGGACACTTCTGGTTACAATACGGATTGTATCTTGCCGAAGCAGATCGCCTGGACGACGCTTTGGACATGCTCCGAAGATCAGTGCAAGCTTACCCGGACAACATATTCGCAGTTCATGCCCTGGCCGACGTACAGCTAAGAGTAGCCCGCGCGAAGCCGCGGTTCGATTCTGTGACTAAGGAGCTAGTCGATCAGGCCGTTAAATCTCTTAAACTTCAAGATGCGCAGCAACGAATAGATCTGGATGTCTACCCGGCTGTAACACTAGCTAATGGACACCTGTCAGTTCTAATTCGTCATAATGAGCTTTCCAAAGCTCGCTCGCTCGCGTCGGAATACTTCGAACGACTCCAGCAATTAGACAAAAAAATCGACTCGCCTGCCATTAGAACCATGAAGGAGAAAGTGTTTCGTTTTGCAACTTTGGGTGAGTAGCACGACAAGTCATCGTCGCGGCTACGAGGCGAGCCTCCCAGAAAACGGAACTAATACACAGACCTGGACTTTGACGCTTAGACCTTAGTTTCTACTTCACCTAATTTTGGGCTGCCGCCGTTGGATCTCATCCAGCTTGGCATGGCCGCCCTGGTCCTCGGCGGCGTCATGCAGCAGGCCGGCGATGGCCTGCACCTCGCTGCCGCCGGCCGACAGCACACGGCTGGAGACGCTCAGCAGATGCGCAATGTAAGGTACATTGCTCCCCTTGCGGACTTGGCTGCGATGCAGGTCAGCTGCATAGACCAAGGCGTCGTCGTAGAGAGGCGAGAGTGACATCGGTTTGCTTTCTTCTCCGAATGGTTGGGGCCCTCGTACCCCTATCAAGCCGTCGAGGATCAACATTGCAGACTCGCATTCAGTCCGCAGCCAGCGACGTCGCGCGCCCGACGAGCCTGCCCGTCGGGCAAATCAGCTGGGCCGCCCGCCTGTATCAGCTACATTGCCGCGCTTCGCCTGGCTGAAAACGACGGAGGAGCCGTGCGCCGCGCGACGAAATTCTCCTGCGCGTTCAACGCTCGACTCACTGTCCAGTCCTTCGCGCGAAAATATTCGCCTTTCGTATTTCCGAATTCCATGTTTCCCTTCCCTCATCCCGCCTCGACACGAGGGGCGTATCGCGAACGTCACGACACGCGAGGTGGGGAGGCGATGGCCGCCGGTGAGCCGCAGTGCGTCCAAGGACGTGCCGACGAACGGCTCCGAGCGGACGTGAAGTCGCAGCGTCCTGACACCCCGATGCTGGTGTCACGCCGGCGGTGATAATCCGACGGTCACGGGGGCAAGACAGCCGGTCCCCGGGGAGACTGCGTATAAGCGTGAAGACCATCGCGCAGGGAATGCCGGAGTTCGGCTGAACCTGTGGTGACTGCCGCCTGCTTTTTTTGTTGCAGGCGGGCCATGGGTTGCGGCCAGCGCCCGGCATTCCCTGCGCCCTCGTGATCTCGGAGGGCCATCGATCTCCAAGAACTCGGGCGCGCCTGCGCTGCGAGTGACGCCCTGCTGCGTCGCATCCGCCGCAGCTCGCAGGCGGATCGAAAGATTACGGATGGCCGTCCGCATCCGAAGGTTTTGGTTAATTTTGCCCTGCTAGCTCTGGTGCATTCTTCTCTGACAGTGGATTCGGGACCCCCATGGCTTTCTTCTCCGGCAAGTCGGCTGATCGCGTGCACAACCTCCTGATGGCCGAGCTGTTCGAACGCCATCGCGACGCCATACTGGTGATGTCCGAGGGCAAGATCATCGCCTGCAACGAGAGCGCGGTCCGCTTCGGCGGCTTCCGCAGCAAGCAGGACCTGCTGTCGCGCTCGCCGGCCGCCATGGCTCCGGAGGTCCAGCCTAGCGGCAAGAAATCCGCCGACGTCGTGCGCGAGATGGACGCCAAGGCCAAGCGCGAAGGCCACGCCAGCTTCGAATGGACCACCAGGCGCGCCGACGGCAGCCCTGCCCTGGTCCAGATCACGCTGGTGCCGGCTCAGATCGAGGGCAAGACCTACGTCTTCAGCTTCCGCCGCGATCTCTCCGACCTCGTCGCCGCGCGCGAGGAGAAGAAGCGCGCGCTGGAGAAGCTCGCCAAGGATTTCGAGACCACCGTCGGCGGAATCGCCAATGCCATCTCCGGCGCCTCGCGCGAGGTGGAAGCGACGGCGGGGTCGCTGACCGCGACCGCCGATCAGGCCGCCCAGCGCGTGGCGCTGGTCGCCTCGGCGTCGAGCTCGGCCTCGTCCAACGTGCAGTCGGTGGCCGGCGCGACCGAGGAGCTGTCGACCTCGGTCAGCGAGATCAACCGCCAGGTCGCGACCTCCTCGACCATCGCCGCCGAGGCGGTCGAAGCCTCGTCGCGCACCAACGACCTCGTCAACAGCCTGGCGGATGCCGCGGCGAAGATCGGCGCCGTCACCGACATGATCAACGCGATCGCGAGCCAGACCAACCTGCTGGCGCTGAACGCCACCATCGAGGCGGCGCGCGCGGGCGATGCCGGCCGCGGCTTCGCGGTGGTCGCCTCCGAGGTGAAGAGCCTGTCGAGCCAGACCGCCAAGGCGACCGACGAGATCTCGGCGCACATCAGCGCGATGCAGCGCGCCACCAGCGACACCGTCGCCGCGATTCAGGGTATCGGCGGCACCATCGGCCAGATCAGCGAGATCGCCAAGACGATCGCAACCGCGGTCGATCAGCAGGGTCACGCCACGCAGGAGATCGCCCGCTCGGTGAGCCAGGCCGCCAGCGGCACCCGCGAGGTCGCCACCAATATCGGCTCGGTCAGCCAGACGGTGGAATCCGCCGGCGGCGCCGCGCGGCAGATGCTGGGCGCTGCGGGGCAGCTCTCCAAGCATGCCGACGAGTTGCGCGGCAAGGTGAAGGACTTTTTGACCGCCGTGCAGGCGGCGTAGGGCAAGATCGCAGGCTGACAGGGTCCGCGATCAGACCGGCTCCGCGACGATGTCGCGGAGCAGTTGTTTGAACCGTGGATAGAATTTTGAAGCCAAGTTGCGCTGGCGACGGCTTCGCGGCCGCAGCTTGCTGTGAGTTGGCAAGCTACCAGCCCCCACCCTCCGCTGTCATCCCGGGCAAGCCTCAGCGGCGCAAAGCGCCGCGGAGGCGCCGACCCGGGATCCATACGCCGCAGCAGATGTGGTGAGACGAGGTCGGAGTTGCCTGCCTGCCGCCACAAACCATCCTGTGGTTATGGATCCCCGCTTTCGCGGGGATGACGGCGGAGAGTGTGGTGCCGACTGAGGCCGATCATCGATAGCAGCAAGACCTTACGTCGGCGACACCGCCGGCTTGCGCCCGTAGATCGCGTCCGCCCGCTTCTCGAACGCCGCCGACATCCGCGCGAAGATCGTGTCGAACATCGAACCCATCAGCATCGCCAGCATGCGGCTCTTGAACTCGTAGGCGATGAAGAACGTCACCTCGCAAGCGCCCTGCTCGCGCGGCTCGAAGCTCCAGCGGTTTTCCAGGCTGGAGAACGGCCCGCTGACATATTCGACCAGGATGTTGCGCTTGGCGCGATCCAGCGTGACGCGGCTGGTGAAGGTCTCCTTCACCAGCTTGAACGACACCGTCATGTCGGCGACGACGACCTCGGTGCCGTCAGGCTTCGCGTTGCGCTGGCGCACCACCAGCTTCTCGCACAGCGGCACGAATTCGGGATAGCGCTCGACATCGGCGACGAGGTCGAACATCTGGTCGGCCGTGTGCGCGACACGGCGCTTGTTGGAAAATCTCGGCATCTCGTCTCGATCAGCGCGCGAGCGCGTCGCGCGCGGCCTTCAGCTTGGCAAAATCCTCGCCGGCGTGGTGGGAGGAGCGCGTCAGCGGGCTGGCCGACACCATCAGGAAGCCCTTGGTGTAGGCGACGGTCTCGTAGTTGGAGAACTCCTCCGGCGTGACGTAGTTCATCACGGCGTGGTGCTTCTTGGTCGGCTGCAGATACTGCCCGATGGTCAGGAAATCGACCTCGGCCGAGCGCAGATCGTCCATCACCTGCAGCACCTCGTGGCGCTGCTCGCCGAGGCCGACCATGATGCCGGACTTGGTGAAGATGGTCGGATCGATCTCCTTGACCCGCTGCAACAGCCGGATCGAGTGGAAGTAGCGTGCGCCCGGGCGCACCGAGAGATAGCGCGACGGCACGGTCTCGAGATTGTGGTTGAAGACATCCGGCTTGGCGGCGACGACCTGCTCCAGCGCGCCGTTCTTGCGCAGGAAGTCGGGTGTCAGCACCTCGATCGTGGTGGTCGGGCACTTCGCGCGGATGGCGCGAATGGTCGCAGCGATATGGGCAGCGCCGCCGTCGGTGAGATCGTCGCGGTCGACCGATGTGACCACGACATGGGTCAGGCCGAGCTTGAAGGTGGCCTCGGCGACGTGCTCGGGCTCGCCGGCGTCGAGCGCGGCGGGCATGCCGGTCTTGACGTTGCAGAAGGCGCAGGCCCGGGTGCAGGTGTCGCCCATGATCATGAAGGTGGCGTGCTTCTTGTCCCAGCACTCGCCGATGTTCGGGCAGCCGGCCTCCTCGCAGACGGTGACGAGTCCGTTCTCGCGAACGATGTTGCGGGTGTCGGCGTAGCCGCGGGTGGTCGGCGCCTTGACTCGGATCCAGGCGGGCTTGGCCGGCGAGACCGAGTCCGGCCGGTTCACCTTCTCCGGGTGACGGGGGCGCAGCGGCGTGTTCGCGTTGATGTCGACGATGGTGACCATGGGGACCTGGCAAAGCTCTGTTGCGCCCTAGCTATTCCGTGCCGGGCTGCGCCGCAACCGGCTGGCCGAGGATACCAGGGCATGGCAGATATGGGCAGCGCGGAACCGCGCTGATCCCGGCGGAATTCTTCAAGAATGGCGCAAAAACCGGCAAAAACCACCGGAGTTTCCCGGCCCCCGCGCGCAGCGCCAGGCAAGCGGCTGACGCGGGCGTTCTTCGCCCGCGACGTGCTTGAAGTGGCGCCTGATCTGATCGGGGCGACGTTCCTAGTCGACGGCGTCGGCGGCGTGATCGTCGAGGTCGAGGCCTATCACCACACCGACCCGGCGGCGCATTCGTTCCGCGGCCCGACGCCGCGCAACCAGGTGATGTTCGGCCCGCCGGGCTTCGCCTATGTCTACCGCTCCTACGGCATCCATTGGTGCGTGAACTTCGTCTGCGAGCCCGAGGGCTCGGCCAGCGCGGTGCTGATCCGGGCGATCGAGCCGACGCTCGGGGTCGACGAGATGCAGCGGCGGCGCGGGCTGGAGGACGTGCGGATGCTGGGCTCGGGGCCGGGCAAGCTCACGGAAGCGATGGGCGTGACGATCGCGCACAACGCCCTGCCCCTCGATGCTCCCCCGATCGAGCTGTTCGCGCGCCCGGATGATGTCGAGGTCGTCACCGGCGTCCGCATCGGCATCACCAAGGCTGTCGAGAAGCCCTGGCGCTTCGGCCTGAAGGGCTCGCGGTTTGTCAGCAAGCCGTTTCCGCCGTCATCGCGAGGAGCGTAAGCGACGAAGCGATCCAGGGGCTGCGCGTGGGACCCTGGATTGCTTCGCTGCGCTCGCAATGACGCGGAGGGCGCTTCGTGTCAGACGCCCTGCAGCCGCGACAGCGCCTCTTGGAACTTGGCCTTGCGGGCGAGCGCCGCCTCGCGCTTCTCCTTCTCCTCCTCAACGAGTTCCTCGGGCGCGTTGGCGACGAACTTCTCGTTGCCGAGCTTCTTGTCGACGCGCTCGATGTCCGCCTCAGCCTTGGCGATTTCTTTGCCAAGGCGGGTACGCTCGGCGGCGAGATCGACGACGCCCTTGAGCGGAAGCGCGGCGACCTCGCCGCGGACGACGAGCTGGGCGGAGCCTTCGGGCGCGGTGTCCGCGAAGGAGATGTCCGACAGCCTGGCGAGGCGCTTGATCACCTCGCTCCAGCGCGGCGCGCGATCCTTCGTCTCGGCGGAGGCACCGACGAGGGCGAGCGGCATCAGGGTCGCCGGCGGGATGTTCATCTCGGCGCGAACCGAGCGGATCGCGGTGACGAGATCGACCACCCAGCCGATCTCAGCTTCCGCCGCCTCGTCCTTGAAGCTGGCGGCATCGAACGACACCAGCACCGGCGGCACCAGCGGATCGCCGAAGCTGGCAGCGGACAGCGCGGCGATCTCGGCCACGGTCGGCGTGTCGACGCGGTGCGGCCAGGGCGAGAGCGTCAGCAGGCTGTCGCGCTTGGCCGTCGACTCCCACAGCGCCTCGGTGATGAAGGGCATGAAGGGATGCAGCAGCTTGAGGATCTCGTCGCGCGCCCAGGCGACCATCGCCTTGGTCTCGTCCTTGGCCGGCCCCTCTTCGCCGAGCAAGGTCGGCTTGGAGAGCTCGACATACCAGTCGCAATAGACGTCCCAGACGAAGCGGTAGATCGCGTTGGCCGCATCGTTGAACCGATAGGCCTCCAGCGCCTCGGTGACCTCGCGCGTGGCGGCGGCCGCCTCATGGGCGATCCAGCGGTTCAGCGTCTCCTTGGCGGAGGCCGGATCAAAGCCCTCGGGCACCGTGCAGCCATTCATCTCGGCGAAGCGGCTGGCGTTCCAGAGCTTGTTGGCGAACTTGCGGTAGCCCTCGACGCGCTGCGTGGACAGCTTGATGTCGCGGCCCTGGGCAGCCATCGCGGCCAAGGTGAAGCGCAGCGCATCGGCGCCGTGCTCGTCGATCAGCGCGAGGGGATCGATGACGTTGCCCTTCGACTTCGACATCTTGGCGCCCTTCTCGTCGCGAACGAGCGCGTGGATGTAGACCGTCGAGAACGGCACCTCCTTCATGAAGTGGATGCCCATCATCATCATCCGGGCGACCCAGAAGAAGATGATGTCGAAGCCGGTGACCAGCACGTTGGTCGGGTAGTAGCGCTTCACCTCCGGCGTATCGTCGGGCCAGCCGAGCGTCGAGAACGGCCACAGCGCCGAGGAGAACCAGGTGTCGAGCACGTCCTCGTCACGCGTGATGAAGCCCTCGCGCTTGTTGCGGTCGAGCGCCATCTCGCGGCCCTGCTCCGCGGTGATGACCTCCTGCTCGACGTAGTAGCCGAGCGCGTGGGACACCGCCTCCTCCTCGGTCTCGGCGACGAAGGCCTTGCCGTCGGGACCGTACCAGGCCGGGATCTGATGGCCCCACCACAGCTGGCGCGAGATGCACCAGGGCTGGATGTTCTCCATCCACTCGAAATAGGTCTTCTCCCAGTTGCGCGGCACGAACGTCGTCGCGCCCGAGCGCACGGCCGCGATCGCCGGCTGCGCCAGAGTCTTGGCGTCGACGTACCACTGGTCGGTCAGATACGGCTCGATGACGACGCCGGAGCGGTCGCCATGCGGCACCATGTGCGTGTTCGGCTCAATGCGCTCGAGAAAGCCGAAGGCTTCCAGCCGCTCCAGGATCTTCCTGCGCGCGGCGAAGCGCTCGATGCCGTGGAACTCCTTCGCAAACTCCTCGGAGCCCTCCGGCAGGCCGCGCAGATAGTCCTCATTGTCGACCAGCGCGATACAGCCCTCGCGGTCGAGGATGCTGATCTGCGGCAAGCCATGGCGGCGGCCGACCTCGAAGTCGTTGAAGTCGTGCGCCGGCGTGATCTTGACCGCGCCGGTGCCCTTCTCCGGATCGGAATAGGTATCGGCGACGATCGGAATCTCGCGCCCGACCAGCGGCAGGATGACGCGCTTGCCGACGAGATGCTGGTAGCGCTCGTCATCGGGATGCACGGCGACCGCGCTGTCGCCCAGCATCGTCTCGGGACGCGTGGTGGCGACCACGATGAAGCTGGTGGGATCCTCCGGGCTGAAGGTCTTGCCCTCGATCGGATAGCGCAGGTACCAGAGGTTGCCCTTGACCTCGATCTGCTGGACCTCGAGGTCCGAGATCGCCGTCAAAAGCTTGGGGTCCCAGTTGACCAGCCGCTTGTCCTTGTAGATCAGGCCGGCGCGGTGCAGCTCGACGAACACCTTCACGACGGCCTTGGACAGGCCCTCGTCCATGGTGAAGCGCTCGCGGCCCCAGTCGCAGGACGCGCCGAGGCGCTTGAGCTGGTTGATGATGGTGCCGCCGCTCTCATCCTTCCACTGCCAGACGCGCTCGAGAAACTTCTCGCGACCCATCTCGCGGCGGCCCGGCTGCTGGCGCTCCATCAGCTGGCGCTCGACCACCATCTGGGTGGCGATGCCGGCATGGTCGGTGCCAGGCTGCCACAGCACGTCGCGGCCGCGCATGCGCTCGAACCGGCACAGTATGTCCTGCAGCGTGTTGTTGAGGGCGTGCCCCATGTGCAGCGAGCCGGTGACGTTCGGCGGCGGGATGACGATGGTGAAGGGATCGGCGTCGCGGCGGTCGGGGCGGCCGGCGGAGAACGCGCGCGCATCCTCCCAGACCAGGGACATGCGGCCTTCGAGGTCGGCGGGCTGGTAATTCTTATCGATCATGACGTTTCCCAGCTGGCGCGCGGCCGGCTGTCCAATTCGGAAGGTGGCGGAACTTGTTCCGGTCTGCGGTCGCGACCTGAAAAAGCTCGCGCAAGCTGTTGGTGCTTGGGCTCTTTTCGGACTGATGTCCGGCCGCGGATCGCGCTCCCAAGAGAGCGTTTCCCCGATCCGTCGGGCAGCATCAGCTTGTCATGGCTAGAAAGCCGCCGCCGCTCGCCAAGTCAACAGCGTCGGCAAACATTGAGGGCAGCGGGTCCCGGCGGCAACTCACGGCGGCCCTCGAACCGGGACACCGACGTCCGCAAGATGTCAGCGGCCGCGCGACACGCGCTCGATCTCCGCCTTGACGATCCGCTCGACCAGCGCCGGCAGATTGTCATCCAGCCAGGATTTGAGCATCGGCCGCAGCATCTCCTTGACGAGATCCTCCAGCGTCCGGGCATTGTTGCTCAGCACGGTGTTGGCCAGCGCATTGAACGCAGATTCCACGGCATTCACCGTCTGCGGCGCCAGGATCGGCTGCTTCGGCGCCACCGGCTCAAAGGCGGAGTCGAAGCTTGCAGCCTTCTTGTTCACCCGTCCGGCCTCGATGAATTCGATGTCGTCCTGCGGCTCCACCTTCTTGAATGAAGCCGCGGCGGGGGCTGGGGCGGGTGCTGGAGCAGGTGTCGGTGGGGCCACGGCCATGTCGTCCGTCAACTCGAGTACTTCTGGTTCCGGCTCGGGCTCCGGCTCTGGCGCCCGAGCTTCTACGGCCGGAGTCGTTTCATCCAAACCCGCCAGCAATGCGTCAATGTCGTCCTGGCTGTTGCTGGCAGCTGCAGCTGGTGGCGGCGCAGGCGCCGGCTTCGCCGGCGCGATCTTCGACGGCGGAATGTCGTTCATGACCGGCTTCGGCGCGGCAGCAGCCGCCGGCTTCTCGGCCTTGACCGGCTCCGGCGCGGCAGCCTTCTCGGCCGCCGCCGGCTTGCCCTCGTCATCGGCAATGATACGCCGGATCGACGCCAGAATCTCCTCCATGGAGGGTTCTTGGACCTTCGCAGGCTGCGTCATTTCCGACTCCAAATCAGCGACGCTGCCGCACGAACCGGCGCAGCGCAAAAGTCTCGGGCGCCGGATCCAAGTGGCGTGAACTTCTCAACGGACATGCCGACTTGTCTCCAGACGAGGCCAGATCGATGCAAAACAACAGAACGATACTGTCCATGTCGACGTCTATTCTTGGAAGAACATCCGACGTAGTCCGAATCGTTCGGCGGCCATTTTGAGGCTATGTCATGGCAACAAATGAATGCAAGCAACGCCCGCCGCGAACCGGTGGAGCACGGAGCTCGCCGGTGAAGCGTCGCCCATTCATCACAACCTGAACATGTGCCATAAAAAAATCCCCCGGCCAAGGACCGGGGGATGCGTCTCGACGTTAAGAATGAACTAACGACCATCCGGCGTCCGGACACCCGCCCAGTTGTCGCGGACCTGCTGGTAGTGGACGGAGGGGTCATAAGTCGACGTTGGCAGGTTCAGCACCTGCGGGGACAGTCGCCCGACGGTCTGAAGTACCGAGTAGGATGCGACCACGCGATCGTGCTGTGCGTTCACCAGCGAGTTTCGCGCATTGACCAGTGCCTGCTGAGCGTTGAGGACATCCAGCGTCGTCCGCTGACCCGCCTTGGCCTCCTCGCGCACGCCGTTCAAGGCGATCTCGGAGGCCGCCACCTGGGCCTGCGCCGACTGAACCTGAGCCTTGCCCGCGAGCAGCTTGCCCCAGGCAGATACCACGTCGGAGCGAGCCTGATCACGCGTCTGCTCCAGGACCAGACGCTGCTGCGCCAACGTCTCCTTGGACTGCCGGATCAGCGAATATTCCGCCCCGCCGTTGTAGATCGGGACGTTCAGCGACGCGATAGCCGACGCGCTGAACCCTTTATAGGATTGCAGGCTCGCCTCATAACCCTGCTGGGCCTGAGCCTGGACGTTGACGGTCGGCAGCAGCGCACCTTCCTTGATCTTCGTGTCAAGATACTGGACGTCGATGCCATACATCGCCGAGGTCACGCTCGGGTTTTCCGTTAGGGCCGTTTCGACCGACTGCTGCAGGGACGGCGGCAAGTAACGATCGACAGGAGCGCCCGGCGCCAAGTTCTGGGGATCGTTTCCAATGATTCGGCGGAAGTTCGAACGGGTCGCGGTGAGTTGGGCCTCTGCCGTGAGCTGCTGCGTGCGGCCGGCGGCGAGCTGAGCCTCGGATTGGGCGACGTCGGTGCGGGTGACTTCGCCGACATTGAACCGATCGCGGGTCTGCTTGAGCGTCTGCTCCAGCACCCGCGTGTTGCTGCGCTGGACCTCGACGATCGCCGCATCGCGCAGATAGTCCATGTAGATCGTCGCCGCCTGCAGCAGCACCTGCTGTTCCAGAACGCGCAGAGCCTCGCGTTGCGCCGACACGCTCGCCTCGGCCTTGCGGACGCCGTTTCCCGTCTGATTGCCGTTATAGAGGTTCTGGTTGACGGTCAGACCGACGCTGCGGGGCCTCTGTACGCCGTTAACGGCCGTCGTCCCCGGCGCCGCCTGCAAGTCCGTGTACTGAATACCCGCCGTCGCAGTCAGGTTGACCTTCGGCCGATACCCAGACAGCGCTTGCGGCACGCTTTCGTCGACCGCACGAACCTGGGCCCGCGACGCGTTCAGTTGCGGGTTGTTCTGATAGGCGCGCACCAGCGCAGCCTCGATCGTGTCGGCCAGCGCAGGCGTCGGGCCTACACAAGCCATCACGAGAACCGCAGCCGCCGCTGCGGTGACGACCTTCACCCCAAACATCCCTGTTCCATTCATTTTGTTACCGGCTCGAACGCCAGAGCCGGGCCGTAACCTGTTAATGAGACTCCCGCGCACCTCGCACCTTATTCCCCATGCAAGCGCAACGGAACCACCCAAGCCTGGAACTGATGCTGAAAACTGTCAACGTGCAGCATCCGGGCCACACTTCTGATTTAAAACAGAATTTTGCCAGACCGAGGCCGCCGGAACGACTCGGAGCGTCCGCACTCCGCCAGCCGCGTGCAGCGAAGTCCAGCAGCTCTCGACAGATTCGTCCGATGCTTAGAACACGAATTCGGGCAGCCGTTCGAGACCGGGAATGACCGGGGCCGCGGCGTCGAACAGCACCCTACTACCGATGTCACCATGCGATCGCGTAAAGATCATGGCGCGCGCTGGCATCGTCTTGGCGAACACACCGAGCAGCCGGCCGCCTTCCTTGAGCTGCCGGCAAAGACCGTCCACCGCCACCTCGGTGGCCCCATTCAGCAGAATCACGTCGAATCTGGCATCGGCCGGGTCGCCCTGCCCGGCAGGCGCGACGCGAATCGTGACCGGGCAACCGTCGACGCCGGCCAGCAGCTGCTTGGCCCGACCTTCGAGTGCCGGATCAACCTCCGTCGCCGTGACGCTCCCAGCAAGCTTCGCGGCCAGAGCCGCCAGATAGCCGGTCGCACAGCCGACGACGAGCACGCTGTCGGTCGGCTTGATCTCGGCCGCCTGCAGCAGCTTCCCAATCAACATCGGCTTGATGAGAAAGCGTTTGGCAGCCCCCGGCTCGGACACGTCGAGGTCCTGATCCAGATAGGCCAGCGCCTGACGATCGGCCGGAACGTAGGCTTCTCGCGGCACGGTCAGCAACGCATCGAGCACGCGGTGATCGGTCACGTCGTTGGTCCGAACCTGACCATCGACCATTTTCTGGCGCGCCGTCGCGAATGAAGACATGAGCAGACCTGCAAGCAAAAGGAATGAACCGCGAAGCGGTCTGCGCGATCTTTTGGTACAAGGCTCCCGAAAAGGCAACACAGGGGTTCACAGGGGGCCCCCTGGCTGCCGAATGCGCACGCGATCGCTGGCGGCCCGGTGACCGACTATTCGATCACCACCGCCAGACGCCCGATCAGTTGCACGATCTCGTCCAGCTGATGGGAATCACCGCCGGTGACCGCCGCCGCCAGCCGCGTCAGGCACTCGTCGTCGCTGAGACGCTCGACCTGGTCGGGAATCAGCGAAGGTGCTGAGACCGCTTGGGTGAACTGGATGATGGTGTTGGGCATACGCGACACTCCATGACTGCGGGCACAGGGTGGTTCCGTCCAACTATCGGTGGCGGTTTACTCGCCTCCAAGTGAAATTCCTGTCATCCATCTGTGGGCGGATCGTGCCCACCGATCGGTCAGAACCAAGATAACTCTCTGTTTTGCCGCAGCTTTGTCATCCGACGCGCAATCGTCGCAAAGATGCGATTTCGTCCTATGCAAGGCCAAAAGGCTTTGTTATACGCAGCGCCGTTCGCGGAGCTTTGCTTCGCTTGTTCCTCGGTAGCTCAGCGGTAGAGCATTCGACTGTTAATCGAATGGTCGCTGGTTCGAATCCAGCCCGGGGAGCCATTGGCTCCATTTTACGCCATAAATCCCCCTTCAAATCCCATAAAGAACGTAACGCAAAGCACTGACTTTGCTCATTTTTTGCGTTTTCAGGCCGGATCAGGACGTGTCAGGCCAAGTCGCGGGGGCCTGCCGCAGGGGGCCACGACAGGGGGCCAAACCCCCTTGAGGGGGCATATCCCCAGGGGGCATAATTCTCTCGGACCTCCAGCAAGGGGGTTTCGAGAGGAAAATCATGGCATTTGCGAAGCTTAGTCAGCGCGATATCGACCGCGCCAAGCCCAAGGACAAGCCGTACAAGCTGGCCGATGGCGGCGGCCTCTACCTGGAGGTCATGCCGAACGGTTCCAAATACTGGCGCTTCAAGTACAGGATCGATGGAACCGAGAAGAAGCTCGCCATTGGCGTCTATGGAACCGATTATCCGTGCCTGACGGCCGAACAGGCCCGGGAGAAGCACCGTGAGGCCCATAAGCTCGTCAGCCTCGGCAAAGACCCGGGGGTGGCCAAAAAGGTGGCCAAAGAGCAGGAGCGGCAGGCCGAGGTCGAAGCCGCGAGGCCCCCTGCTCCGACGTTCCGCCAGATCGCCGATGAATGGCTCGCCATGCGCAACGCCATGGGCCGGGCCGACAAGACCGCCGACCGCGCCGAGCGCATGGTCCGGTACCTGACCAAGGCCTTCGGCGATGTCGAGATCGGCAATGTCCGCGTCTCCGATCTCGCCGAAGTCCTCAAAGAGGCCGAGGCCAAGGCCAAATACGAGACCCGTGTCCGGCTCCAAGGCCATGCGGTCAAGATCATGGGGTTCGCGGTGGCGCGCGGCTACATCCAGGCAA
Source organism: Bradyrhizobium sp. HKCCYLRH3099 (assembly GCF_051167855.1). Classification (NCBI taxonomy): domain Bacteria; kingdom Pseudomonadati; phylum Pseudomonadota; class Alphaproteobacteria; order Hyphomicrobiales; family Nitrobacteraceae; genus Bradyrhizobium; species Bradyrhizobium sp. HKCCYLRH3099. The sequence continues at coordinate 341,027 of NZ_JBNPTW010000004.1, read as the reverse complement.
GCCCGTTTGCCGCGATTCGCGACGTCTCCGAGGAAGGATGGATCAGCCCGTCAGAGGCTCATGAACGCCGCAAGGCCGTCACCGATCCGGCCAAGTTCGGCGAGCTATTGCGAGCGATCGACGCCTATGAAGGCCGCAATGACAACCTTGTCGGGGCAGCGCTCCGGCTGCTGGCGCTGACCTTCGTCCGTCCCGGCGACGTCATCAAGGCCCGATGGGACCAATTCGACCTCGATAATGCCAAATGGTCGGTGCCGTTCGGCCAATCGAAGCAGAGGACGCAGCGCCGCAAGGCCAATTTCCGGGTCGACAAGCCGCATGAGGTTCCATTATCCCGGCAGGCCGTCGAATTGCTCCGGACATTGATGGAATTTACAGGCGATCAGCCGTTCCTGTTCCCTGGCCGCCAGAAAGGCCGCCATATGAGCGACGGCACGCTCGCCGCTGCGCTCAAGGTTCTCGGCTATGGCGGCCGTCAGGACCCGCATGGCTTCCGCAGCTCGGCCTCGACCATCCTCAATGAGGAGCGAACCGAGACCGGCGCGGTTGTGTTCGATCCGGCGCTCATTGAGATGCAGCTCGATCACGTCGATGATTCGGTCCGTGCGCTCTATGCCCGTGGCACCTATTGGCCGGATCGGGTGCGCCTGATGCAGTATTGGGCCGACAAGGTCGACCAGCTCCGCAATCCCCCCAAGCCGAAACCCGATCTCCGAGTCGTCGCGTAAAGCGACGCGATGCCGTGCGCCAACACGGACACCGCGTCTAACCATCCCAACTGTTAGGAGCAGTCGACATGGCTACCGATACCATTGCGTCCGTCATCACCCTTCCGCAACCCAAGAAGCGTCCCAAGACACCCGCCGAGCGCGCCAAGGCATATCGGGCGAGGAAGCGGGCAGCTGCGTCAAATGTCGCACCCACCTCGGAAAAGTCCGAGCACGCGACCCATGTGCCACTGACATCACTCGCGTTTTTGCCATGCGAATCGGAAAAGTCCGAATCGACTGCGTCAAATGTCGCACCTGCCCTCGAAGCGACGGTGACGGACCGTGTCGTCCGTGACGTGACGCCGAGCAAAAGGTGGGCACCCTCCCTTTGTTTTTCCCGCCTCGCCCTAATCGCCTCCGCGACCGCCCTGGCCGGGACTGGGATCGTCGTCAACGCATGGTACGCCCGATCCCTCGGCTCGACCGAGACGGCCGGGTGGCTGTTCCTGGCCATAGGCATAGGCGCTGATTGCGCCGCGCTTGCCCTGCCGTCTGTGGCCGCCTCGCTATGGGACGCGCGCCAGCGGGCTCGGGCGCTTGCCGGGTGGCTCGTCTGGTTGGCCACCTTCATCTTCGCCGTGACGGCGGGCATTGGCTTCGCCTCGGTCAACATCGCGGACGTGACGGCGTCACGATCGTCACGCGTGACGCCTGCCGTTGCGCAGGCTCAATCCGCGCTCGCCGATGCCATGGCGGCGCGAGATCGCGAATGCAAAGGCGGCGTCGGGAAGTTCTGCCGGGAACGGGAAGCGGCGGTTGCTGCGGCGCGCGATGAGCTGGCGAAACATACCGGAAAATTAGACGTTCTAGCCGACCCGCAGACTGACGCCGCTGTGTCCCTGCTCGCCTGGATCAGCGGTGGCACCCTCAAGCCGACGCCGCACGATTTCGCCATGCTCCGGCTGGTCCTGCTCGCCCTGCTGCCGCAGATCGGCGGCGTCCTCCTCATGTTGGCGCGGACGGCGGCCCCTTCGCGGTAAAAGTGTGTTGCGTCAGTTCCGCTGACACGCAATCATAACGGGCATTGCGAGACCAGGGGCCGACCCCTGGTCGTTCCGGCAAGGACCGGCGCAACCCCATTTCCAGATCAGGTGCAGTCACGCACGGATCGCAAATCTCCAACGGTGGAGGTGCGTCCGTGACATTGATTGATCTCGTTTCCAAGCCGCAATTCCGGGTCGCCCGGGAGACTATCCGAATTATTGCCCTGGCCACTGGTCTGGCCGTCGCGCTCTATGCGGTGTTCACATGGCCACCGGAATGCTCGACCGATCCCGGTCCCAAGATCGGCGACGCCATGCTCATTGCCGGATGCCCGCGTTAGGGCAGGGCATCGGCCATGATCCGTCAGTTGATGATGACCGCGTTCTGCTTCGGCTTTCTGTGCGGCGTGACGACGGTGACGGCGCTCATGGCCGTCATGCTCTACATCAGCCGTCCGACCCCGTTGGTCGTGCCTTACAATGTCCAGCAGCAGGCACGGCCTTAATACCGGACCTCGTAACGGAACGTCTGCTTGATGCCGGCATGGGTCACGGTCATCGTCGCGTTGAGCGACGAGTCGGCCGTGATCGCCTGCATCGTCCCATCCGGGAACGTCGTGAACCGCTGCTCGATCGCCGCTGGCAGGATGCGCTCAGCGGTCCCGACCGGCGTCACGTCATAGCCTGCCGTGTCCAGATCGTTGAGGAGCAACGAGCCCTGGAGGCATTCGACGACGGCAGGCTGATCGCCCGGGATGCTGACGACCCATCCGCCGCGCTTCTGGACCCATGCGTTGAAGTCCCGGAAGCGCTCCAGGTTGGTCTTCTGCGGCGTGATCCCCTGGCCGGGGAAGTACTTATTGCTGCTCGCAACTGTGGGCATAGCTCATGACCTTCGTGACGAGTTCCTGGAGAACGTCACGGAGCCCCGTGACATCTTTTTTCCCGGGTGTGTGACGAAGCGTGACAAGCCGTGTCGTCACGTTCGCCATCAGCTCATCGATCGCCTTCAGCTCGTAGTCTTTGGCGGTTGGGATGCCCATCAATGCACCGCAATACGAAGCGTGGCGGCGGCGACATCGCCATAGTGCTCATGGACGGCCGCGACGATCTCGTCACGCGTGAGTGGCGGCGCGACGTTGACGGCGGCCATTTCGAACGGGTGCGCGCCGAACCACGCCATCATCAGGGTGACGCCATAGTCGATCTCGGGATGATCGGAATAGGTCATCGGTCGCCCTGCCTGGAATACTCGCCGGAAGCGAGCATGCGCTGATACTTCAATTTGTTCATGGCGTAGAGCCGCTCCTTTTCGGCGTTGCTCATCTGGACGCCGCCAGCGGTGGCACCGAAGCTGTTGTGAGCAATCGCGCGTTCCTCGGCGGTCAGCGTCATCTGGTTGGGACTCTCTCGCCTGCCGGACGACGTCGGCACCTCGCGCGAGACCGGTGCGGACACCGGGACGCTCCGGCGCGCAGGGGATGGCGAAGCCGGTGGCGGGACCGGCCGGGACGCCGCGACAGTAGGCGGCGGCGGTGGCTGATAGGCGGGCTCCGGTTCCGGCTCCGGTTGCGGATCGAAGCGCAGAGCGCCCGTCCTGGCCTTCTCCAGTCGCTCCAGATCGGCAGAGACTTCCCGCGTGATGTGCTCACGCATCTCGTCACTGTCGGCTTCGAAACCTTCGGCAAGACCAATCTGATAAGCGCGCTGTGCAAGCGGGGCGACACCCGGATCGATCAGGCGCGGGTACTTCTTGAGCCATTGCCGGTTCGCATCGGAAATGCCCGGGATGGCGTCAATCTGATCCTCGATCGACGGCGGCTTCACCCGCGCCAGCTCCTCGGCATGCTGCTGCGCACGGAGCGACTGAGCGAGAGCATCATCCGTCTCAGCTTCAGGCGCGGGCGGCGGGTCCGGCATCGGGACCGCGCCACCGGTCGAATAGGTCAGCGGCTTCTTCGGCCGGGGCTTGCGTGTGAAGACCATGATCAAGTCTCGTTGCGGGTGACGCCCGGCAGGAAGGTCCCGCCCTCGTGGTTGATCTCCTCGCGGCCAAGGCCATGCGTCGGCGCGGGCTTCTTCTTGCCCGGGTGCAGCGAGTTCTCGCTGGCGCGATTGCTCCAGTAGTCGAGCGTCGACTGATTGCGGCTCTCGCCGCTCGGTCCGGCCTGCCGCTTGTATTCCCTCAATCGTTCCTGTCGGCTCATCAGTACCTCCTGCCATTAACCGATCGAATAGTCGTCTCGGCGACGTCATTGACCGGGACGTTGACGTCACGCGCCGCGATCGTCGGACGATGCCCGCGCGCGGCCTCCTCACGGTAAATCTGCTCGCGGTCCATCATCATCTGCACCATCGCGACATGCACCGTATTGCCGTCACCGTGGAACGAGCCGTGGAAGGTCGACCCGCTCGGATGCTCCAGCGTGATGTTCCAGCGCTTGGCGTTGTCGGCGTCCTGGATCGCCTTGCAGACGCGCTTGTCGCCATTGCCCTTGCGCTCAATGATGACGCGCTCCTCAGGCGGCTGTTTGAACGTCAGAGCCATGGTCAGCCCCTCTTGATGCTGTTGTCGGCCTGCCGGGAATAGGACCCGTTGGCCAGCATCTGATGATATTTCTGCTTCTGCATCGCGTAGGACCGCAGCTTGTCCTCGGTGGTGCCCCGGACAAGCGACATCTTGGCGACCTCGATCTCGTCAGGCGTCAGCGCCGCGACAGCATAGTCCAGCTCGGCGTCCAGCTCCTTCTGCGTCTTCGGCCGGTTGCGGTTCTCCTGCGCGATATGGTTCTGCGCCTGCGCGACGTAATTGGCCTTGTCGCGCTGGATGTTCATAAGCGACATGCTCGCCGAGGCCATACCGTCTTCATCGCCATTGGCTTCGGCTTCCTTGTAAGCCGCCACCTGCGAGTGATAGGCCGCGTCATAGCCCGCGACCGCACGATCAAAGACCTTCCGAAGGTCGGTCATCATTGTTCTCCGTTTCGAGATGCCAGCCCAAGCGCACGCAGGGCCGTGGGGGAAGCCAGTTTCGCAGGACGTTGCAGATACCGAGTGCCGCGTCCGATCGCATGGGCGGCCTCGCCAACGAGCCGGGGCGACATTGCAGGCAGAGCGGCGAGCGCACCAGGGGCGACAGCGCCGATGCCGGTTGTCGTCAGGCCTGCGCCGATGCGCGCGATGCCGCGCGGCGTCCAATGACCGAGCGCGTGGCCGGTCAGCCGCTCGATCAGGTTGGGCGCGCCGTTGGCAGCGAGGATCGACGCCAGTTCCTTGCGGTAGCCGAAATTGGTGCTGACGTTGTCCCGCGTCACCGCCAGAAGTTTCCGCAGCGCCGTGTCGATCGTCGCATTGGGATTGAGCGAGAGCGTCTTCTCGATCTGCTTGATAGTGTCCGTGATCGTCGAATACGCGTTCATGATCTTGCCGTACTCGGGGGCCTGATCGACGATCGTCTTCTTCACCGAATTGTAGGCCATGTCGGCCACCCGGCGCTCCGGCGTGTGCGGCTCGGTGCCGTCCCGGATGTCGCCGATCTTCTTCTTCAACGCGTCGAAACCTTCCGGCGTCCAGAACTCGCTGGCGCGGAGGTTCTTCCAGCCCTCGACCGTCTGCTTGATGTCGTTGCGCACCTTCTCGGTCGATGGCGACAGCGACTGGCCTTTGTAGGTGGCGACGTCGTCCAGCTCCTTGAGCGCCGTGTCCAGCTCATTGAACGACAGGATCGTCTTGTCAGCGCCGAGATCGGCCATCTTCTCGCGATAGGCCTGCCCGCGCTCCATCCTCATCTGATCAATCGCGCCGCGCGCGTCGTCGACCACCTCGGCCAACGGACGCTCATTGCGCATGCCTGCGCGGAATGCCTCGCCTGCGCCGCCGCCTTCGATGCCGGTCCGCAGCGCCGCCTTGATCGGCTCGGCACCCGCGCCTGTCGTCAGGCCAAGGCCCTCTGCAGCGATGTTGCCGACGCCGCGCGCCGCAGCGCCAGCCACGCGACCAGGCGCAGCAGCAACCTCGCCAGCGGCCCTGCCGACCTTGCCAGCGATGCCCGGAGCGCGCGCCAATGCGCTCTCGCCGCCCGTAAGAAGGATCGACGCGTCGCCGAGCACGCCAACCGGATCAGTCGCCAGCGCCTTCTTAAAGCCCTCGACCGAGCCGTATCGATCCTTGAAAAAGCCCTTGAAGCCTTCCCATGCCTGATCGGCTTCCGGGTCCGGGCCGCCGATGCCGACGCCAAGCTGATTGGCAAGACCAGCGCCGACCTTGCCGATGTTCTCGACCGTCTGGATTGGGTGAATGATCGGCTGGACCATGTCCTTCGCGAACTGGACCGCGCTGCCCGGCGCATTGGCGAGCGCCTGACCCGGGACGTCGGACCACGCGAGCGGCTTCTCGGCCTGCGGCTGATCCAGGACGAAACCTTCCGGAATTCCGGAAGGTTTATCCGGCTGATCGATGACGAAGCCTTCCGGAAGCGCGCTCATTGCACCGGCACCCACTGACCATCGGTCGTCTCGCGCACCTTCGCGCCCGTCTTCGGGTTCGTTGCGGTCCGGCCGGTAAAGCTCTGCGCCTTCTCCATCGGCCCGATCTCGGCGTCGATGCCTTCGGCGGAATAGCCCTGCTTCTTGAGCGAGTCAGCGCGACGACGCAGCGCGTTATCGACGATCTCACGCTGCCGCGCCAGATTGGACTTGATCCGATCGGGTGCCATGCCGGGATTGATCGACTGCCGTTCCCACTGCGCGGCCTCGGTCGCGGTCAGCGCCGAGCCGAACAGCTCATGCCTGACCTTGTTCTGAAACGCCTGATATTGCTGCCACCAGTCCGCTGCATCGGTATTGCCGACATTGAACTGCCGCGCTGCCCAATTCTTGATATCGCCGACTGTCGCCGAGCCGCTGCCCGCATAGTCCGGCTTGAAGCCGGTTTCGAGCGCGCGCAGCTGGTTGCTGGTCGTCGCCTTCTCGCCGAGGTCCTTCTGCAGCGAGGACGGCAGCGGCTTTTCCTTGGTCGCGGCAGCCTCGGCCTTCTGCCGCTGCAGGTCGAGCGACTGCTGCTGATATGGCGTCATGCGGGTGTACTGGTCGTTGTAGTGCTGCGCCTCCAATTCGAGCCGCTTGGCGGCCTGCGCCGTCGTCTCGTCCTTCTGCGCGTTCTCCCGCTGCTGCTGCAGCATCTGCAGGCCCTTCATGCCGCCCTGCCCGATATTCACACCGGCAAAGGGAGACGTGCCGCCGAGGATGCCGAGACCAGCGGCCGTGAGGGCCGCCCATGGACTATCGATGAAGCCCGGCTCGCGAGATGCAGGCGCGGCAGCAGCAGGTTGAGCCGCCGCATCACCAGCGCCTGCTGCTGCCGTCCCGCTCGGCATCGACGCCCCGCTCGCTAGAACGGGGGCCGCCGATGCTGAAGCCGTGGTGTCGTCGACCGGCGACGGCAATGGCGTCCCATTCCGCCACGCCTGCACGGACGCCTCGTCCGGCTCATGGATCGGGTCGTTCGGATTGACGCCGTATTTGTTCTGCATCGCGTCGCGCAGTTGGCTCATGCCCTGCTGCCGCGTCGGATCAGTGAACGCCTGTCGCAGATAATCCATGCCGAGCTGGCGTTCTTCATCCGAGACCTCGCCGCCGCGCGCGAACGGATTGACCGCGCCGCCCGTCGACAAGAAGAACGGGATGATCTTGGCCGCCGCCCCGATGATGTCGCCGAGGCCGCCACCGCCGCCACCACCACCGCCCGACTGCTGCTGCAATTGCGGCACGACCGGCTTGATGGGCGTGACCTGGCTGTCCGGGACAAGCTTGTCATGGGTGATGTCGATCGGCTCATCGTCGACCGCGCCGCCACTGGCCTTGACCACGCCGCCACGCGAATTGAGCGGGCCGTAATAGGCGCTGTTCATGTTGGAGTTGTTGAAGGCGTTGCCCGCCGACAGGCCGCCATAGCTGTTGTTGCCGGTCAGCCAGCCATTGCTACCGAACGCGCCCGATTGGCCGAGCGCGCCTGCGCCAGCCACGCCAGCGCCGAGCACTTGCGACCAGACGGACGGCTGCGCGGGCGTCGCGGTGCCCTGCCCCGTCGTGGTGCCGCCAAGGCCCGGGGCGAGCGCGCCGACCAGATTGCCGTACCACTGAGCCTGCTGATACGGGAACTGAGACTGCGCGAGTTGGTACTGATAGGGCGCGTTCAATTCCGCCTGCGACTGCTGCTGCTGGATATTGCCAGCGCCGAGCAGGCTGTTCGCGCCCTGCAGCGCAGTGTTCTGTGCCGTGGTGCCGAGCTGCGCCGTGTTCGTGCCGAGCCCCTGGAGGAGCTGCTGCTGCTGCTGCGCGGCCTGAAGGCTCTGGCCATAGATACCAGCGAGCGTCTGCCCGGCAGCGAGCCCCTGCTGATTGGCGAGGTTTGCCTGCCCGACCGCAATGCGATCGGCACCGACACCACCTGCGGCCTGGGTCAGTTGGCCGGTCGTCTGTGCCTGTTGCTGGCCGAAGATGTTCTTGAGTTGATCGGTGACCGCGCCCGCATACGGGTTGAAGAACTGGCTGACGTCCGGCGTCGCGGCCTGCTGATAGAGGTTGCTGGCCTGCTGGTAGTACGGATTGGCGATCCCCTGCGCGCCCTGGACTGCATTGAAGCCCTGGTTCTGCAGCCCGCTGAAACCGGCCACCGGGGCCTGCGGCACGTTGAAGCCGAGGTTCGCGGTCTGCTGCGCGCGGCCAAGAGCATCGGTGATGTAGCCCATCGCGACCGGGTTGGGCTGATAGGTCGACGCCTGCGACGTCTGCGATTGCCCTTTATTGCCGCCGCACATTGGCTGCCTCCGGGTGCGCATGGCCGTTGGCCTGCGGCTGCAAGGAACGTTTGTACTGACCCCATAGAGTCAGGATTGCGCGGCCAAACTCGGAATAGGACATGCCCAACGCCTCGGCGTCGGCCACGAACTCGTCGGCCATTTCCGGCGTCGTCCAAATCTGCAGCAGCTTTGTGTACTTGAGAGGCCTAGCCATAACGACATCATGCCCGATGTGCTTACTTCGTCGGGATACGGCCACCGGAGCAGTCGCGGAATGCCGCGTGAGCGTCAGCCAGCCTGTCATTCGCGCGGTTCACCGCAGAGACAGAACCACCCTTGCGATAGGCTTTTGTCGCGTCGGCGACGGCCTGCTCGGCGGCGACGATTTCGGCGGCGTACTGTTCGAGATTGGCCATAAGCAAAACTTTCTTGCCAAGGATCGACGATCAGATAATCTTATGAGCATCGTCAATGAAGCGCAATGACGTTGTTAGTTCGGGAGAGAGTGCCAACATGCAGCCAATCTATGTGACACTTTCCTCGACCGGCACGACGCCATGGAAACTGACAAATTGGCAGGCCACGCCGCAGGAACTCTCGTTCGCCGTGATCTCGACCGGAGGCTCGTCCTATTCGATCGCGGTGACCTTTGAGGACCCGACCGCGACCTATCCGAACCCGAACAGTTCGGCACCGACCGGGTTCACGATCTTCACGGGCAGCAGCAACGCGGCCTTTGAGTTGGGCAGCTCGGTCACCCTGCCGATCGGCAATCCGATCGCCGCATGGCAGGCGACGTTGAACACGCAGTCGAGCGCAGGTGCGAAGGTCACCTTCATCAGCATGCAGTCGGGTATCGGCTGATGACCGAGGACGAGATCATCGCCGCAGGGCGCGCAGCTCTCTCCCGCGTTCACGAGAACGAGGCGACATCCTTCGCGGACTGGTGCAGCATCGGCCGCGCCGTTCGCATCGGACGCCGGGAAGCGATGGTCAGGGCCAGAGTCAACGCGCCCAAGGGCAGCGTCTATGCCCTCCACTTGCGCGATTGGCTCAATGAGAACGGCTTGACCGGGACGACAGCCACGGAACGGCATTGGGCGATCTACATGGCCGATCACGAGGCCGAGATCGCCGCATGGCGGGATACTCTCCCGGAGGCGAAGCGCCGCAAGTTCGTCACGCCGCATGGCATCTGCAACGCTTGGCAGAACCGCGCAGTCAATTCGATGCGCTCCTACAACAACGCTGGCCACCATCGCCCGACATGGAAAGGCAAGGGGGCCGCGATCTCATTCACGCAGGACCACATTCGCCGCGCTGCAACAGCGATGCGCGAGAACTGGTGCAACGACACTTTCCGGCTTGCCCGCGTCGCCCTTGAGGCCGCGATCAGGACCGAGGCCGATCTTCAGGAACTCATTCCGCAACCCAAGCCCGCCAAAACGAGGCAAGCCAATGGTTTCGACATTCTCGCCCAACATCCAGCTTGAGGAGCCGGGACGCGGCGACTTGGTCGGCGTATGGGATACGCCCGTCAACAACAACATGACGCTGCTCGATCTGATCGCGGGCGGTATCACCACGATCAATGTGGCGGCAGGCTCCGTCAATCTTGTGTCGGCGCAGTACCAGTGCAAGACGATCACCTTCGCATCGACGCTGATCTCAAGCATCACGGTCACGTTCCCGACCTCGTTCAAGAAATCCTACGAGATTCAGAACCAAGCGACCGGGTCGAGCGCGTATACGATCACGCTGCAGACGACGGCAGGCGCGCAAGCCATTTGCGTCCCGCCCGGCGAGACCGTCGACGTCTTCAATGACGGAGCCAGCATCAAGTTCAAAAACCTTGGCCGCGTTGGCTCTTATTGGGATTATGCCGGTTCATCGGTGCCGAATTGGGTCTCCGGCTGCTCGGTGCCGCCGTATCTCAATTGCGACGGATCGACGTTCTCGGCGGCCACATATCCCGCGCTGGCGGCTGTCCTCGGCTCAACGACTTTGCCGGATGCACGAGGGCGCGCGCGATACGCGCTCGACCAGGGCACGGGCCGCGTGACAAGCGGAAGCGGCGGCGTCAACGGCAGCACGATCTTCACGGGCGGCGGTTTCGATAGTGTGACCCTCGGGACCAGCCAGTTGCCGTCGCATAACCATGGCGTCAACGATCCAGGCCACGGCCACAACATCACGTCGAACCTCTCCGGCACGGGCAACAGCAAGAGCGTGATCGAAGGCGCGGGCGGCGGCTCGGGCACGATCGGCGGCGGCGGTGCCTTCGGCCCGCCCGCGACCTGGAGCATCGCCAACAACGGCACTGGCATCTCGATCCAGAACACCGGCTCGGGCAGCGCGCATACCAATATGCCGCCTGTCCTGATCGCCGGATTAACCCTCATCCGGGCAGGCTGACATGACCGAAATCGAAGAACTGCAAGCCGAGATCGACGCTCTCACGGGACGTCTGAGCGCGTGCGAGAGCGCCATGGAAACGATCGCCGAGGCCATCGGCGCGATGCTTGAGGTCGCGGGCGTCGTCAAGCGCAAAGACCTCGCACATTCCATCCTTCAATCGGTTCGCAACCGGCGTCATGCTGGCGACGGATCGACTGCCGAGCTTGATCTGATCGAACGGGCCGCTCAGCGATTGCTGCGGCCGACGAACGCCACCGTCACGATCCACGACAACGGTGCCAGGGGGACCTGCTGATGACGCGCCTTGTCGATCTCGCCAAATTCGTTCCGACTGCCGGTGGCACGGCCGATTGGGCGGTTTCATCCGCTGTGACCGGCTACCAGACGCCTGCGACGGCGGGTGCAGTCTCCGGGGCGGTCTACAATTACCGCGCCGAGAGCGCCGATCTAAGCCAATGGGAAGTCGGCACCGGGACGTACACGTCGAGCAACACGACGCTGACGCGGTCCTCGGTGCTCTACAACAACGCTGGCACCACCGCGAAGATCAACTTCTCGACGACGCCGCAGGTAGGCCTCGTGACGCTGACCGGTAACGTCGGGACCTGGACGAACACCCGCTCGGCACAGACCTCGTCCTATGCGCTGGCCAATACCGATGCTGGCAAGACGCTCGCCTTCTCTGGCGGCTTCTATGGCATCACCGCGCCCAATCCGAGCGGCTATGACGCCAACTTCACCGCAAACCTGGTGAACGAGGATTCAAGCCGCGCCAAGGTTCTGCTGGCGTACTACACCAACAGCACCAGCAGCTTGACGATCGGAACGGGTGCGAAGGCGTTTACGGTCGCCTCCAACCTCAATTTCGCCGGCCCCTTCCGTTTCCGCGCCTATAGCCTTGCGGCGAGCAGCAATTTCATGAGCGGCCAGTCCAACTATTCCGGCACCACGCTCAACATGACGGTCGACGCCACGGGCGGCAGCGGCACGTTCACCGATTGGCAGATCGCGCCTGAGATCATGCTCTGGCCGAACCAGAACGTGACGATCTTCAACCAGAACAACGTCTGGCAGCTCAATCCGGCCTATCAGCGCTGGAAGGCCCCGAACAACACGGTGGTCTATATCGACGCCATCAACGGCCTCAACAGCAATGACGGGCTTGCGACCGGTTCGGGCGGCGCGGTCCAGTCGATGGATCAGGGCATTCGGCACAACATCAAGGATATGTTCGATCTGACGGGCATCAGCGCGTTTCCGACTGCTTTGGTGACGGTCCAGCTCGCCGCCAATGCGTCCGCGACGGGTATCTCGGCCACGCCGTATTCGCTGGCGCATATCGCCTTTACGCCTGTTGGACAGGAGGGACGAAACACCATCCTGATCCAGGGCACGACGGCGGTTTCGCCGGACAACATCGTCATCGCTGACGTGTCGGGTGCCTCGATCGGGGCCTATGGCGGCGGTGTCGATCTCGAAATCCGCAACTTGCAGGTCGGCCAGAACTCGTCCTCGGCCTCGCCGGTCGCCAACACCGGGTTCGAGGCCGCCGATGGCGGGCGCATCCGCCTGGAAGGCAACATCCGGCTCGGCTATGTCAGCAACGGCCAGCTCCAGGCCAACAATAGCGGGTCAATCGTCTCAGACGGCGCGATCACGGTCGCAGGCGGCGGCAACTATCTGGTTTCGGCCGACAGCCAAGGGACGGTCATCTTGAACAGCCAGACGGTCACGTTCGCGAGTGCCGTCAACTACGCCCAGCAGACCGTCAGCGCATTGGCGCTCACGAACGTCCAACTCAGCAATACGGTCTGGTCCGGGTCCAGCCTCGTGACCGGGACGCGGTACTTCGCCCGCGACAACGCCGTCATCCGGACGGACAGCTCCTCGCCGACCACCGCCATCCCCGGCAACGCGGCTGGCACCACCAACACCGGCGCGCAGCTCAACTGATGTCGATCCCCGGCGCATCACCAGTCGGCAAACAGGTTCTCGGCCAGATCAGCGATGCCACGCCGGTCAGCATGTCCTGGTTCGTCCCCCTCTCCGAGCCCGCGAGAACGCGTCCAGGACCGCGAGCGGCGGCTCAGGGCGCGTTTTTCTTCGCCCCCCTGCCCCTCGTCAGCTTCGGATGGATGGCCCCTCTGAGCGAGCCGCCAAGGGCGCGGCCTAAGATCGCCGCTCAGGTGCCGTTCATGGTGACGGATACGACGCCGATCCCGGTCAGCCGTATCAACTGGTTCATGCCTCTGAGCGAGCCGGTCCGCAAGCGTCAGGGCCTCGATGCCGCGCGGCAGATGTTCCTGGCCACGCCCTCGCGGCTGCTGCCGACACCGACCGTGACCGGACGATTGGACGCCAAGGAAACCAAGGACGTCTTCACGGGCGGCGCAAGGGCCTGGAACAGGGTCGCCAGCGGCGAGGTCGGGACCATCGAGAAGGCCTTCACCGGGGCCGAGGTCGGCGTTCAATCGGCGGGGGCCGTCACCGCCAAAGTGAGCATCATCGTCCGATGACCGAGGAACGAGCCGAGCAAGTCCGCCGCATCGCCGAACTGGCCCACGGCCGCGTTGTAGCGCGCAATGACGACGTCATGACGATCGAAGTCCCCGCCGATGTTTCGATTGGCCTGCATCGCCTTTGGGGCCAAGGCGGCTTCGCGGTCCAGTTCCGAGGCCAGACGACGCGGGCCGCGCCGCGACGAGTCACGAACACAAACGGCCAAACCATCGTCTGCGAAGGCGATCTCGTGACGACCGCGTTCTATACGCTCGACGTCCAGCTCTAGCCGCTGATCGTCTTGAGAACGACATGACCGCCCTCGTCATGGTCGAACGCAACCAGCCCCTTCTCGTGCAACTCCATGACCGCCTGCGTCAGTTCCCTCGCGCCATGCGAGAACGAGTACTCGTGACGCAGCGTCGCCTCCATGAACCCGTCACGGATTGCCGCCAAGGCTTCCTGCTGCCGAAAAGAGAGACGCTTGCGTGAATCCGCGTTCGCGGCGAGTGTGCGCCGAGCCATGGGACCGCTCCAAACCGGTTGCCGTGGTTAGGGCCGGCAGGGTGTTGGTAGCACCCTTGTCGGCCCGCCTTACGTCGAAGGCATAGCAAGCTTTGCATGGGTAAGCTGGCTTGGCAAGGCGGGTAAGCAGGCAGGTGGACAGGACCGACCACCCAAAAACGGGTCCCTCTGCGCGCGTATGGTGGCGGGCGTGGGGGAACAGATTTTCCGAGGCGGTGCGATTTATAGGCGGGGGTGCCCCGGGGGTGGGTCCCCTCCCCGCCCTCGGGGGGCGGGCCGGGGTTGCGGGGTCGGCCTGTGGCGCGGCGGCAACAGCGGCGGCGGCGACCAGGGCTTGACGACTCGCTGCTCCTAGACCAGGATCACAACTCAATCAGATTGTTCAATGTTATCAATGATCGTCGGCTCTGGCAACTCGATTGTGCCCCCTGATCGGCCACCTGAGCGCGGTTTGATGAGCACGAGCAGCGCCTCGGCCGCTTCATCACCAAGCTGCTCTCGGACGGCCGCAACGACCTCGGCCTCGCTCTGAGCCGCCGCAAAGTCGCCCGGCGCGCCCGTCTCGCGCCGCTCGACCAGCAGGCCGTGCAGCTTGGCCTTGGTGGCGATGGCCGTCGTCATCGCGGCGGGCTGCTCGATCCGCTCGGCCAGCGCGGCGGCCCGGTCCAACTCGGCCGTGATGCTCGCGACGGTGACGCGGTTTTCCCTGGCCATCTGCTGCTTGATCTCACTCATGCGCTGCATCACTCGTGCATTACCTTGCAGCCGATATGGCGAGCCGTCGTTGAAGGCGTATCCGGCCTCGACATAGGCACGATACGGCGGAACGCCTCGGCAGACCAATTGAGCGAACCTCTCTTGTCGGACGCTCAGCCTCGGCTTCGTCTGGATAGGCTCTAGGATTGGATTAGGCGGCTGCTGGTGCATCAGCGGCTCGATGTCAGGGTTGCGTGGCACAGGCCGAGCTGTCCACTTGTCAGGTTGCCATATTGTGCGAGCTGATCGCCGAAGCGCAAGAGCATGTCGGTGCGTGATTGCGTTGGCGAGCGGCGGATGGCCATGTCGAGCAGCAGGGCGTGCTTCTGCGACGTCGGCAGGGTGATCATTGGCTTTGGCATCATCGTCTCCTCAGACGCGTGTGACGTCCAGCGGCGTTGCCGCCTCCCATCACACGCTGCGGCAGTGCACGAGGGCGTGAGAGATCGGTGGATTTGGACAGGTCTGACTGTCAGCAGAGATATAAGAGTTGCTGCCCGTCACACCTGTCCAAAGTGGGACTACATTGGCAACAGATTGGGTTTTTGCAGCCGTCTTGCGGTGCTTGGCGAACCATGTCGAGCGGCTGCAGCCCATCGCGATCCATGGCTTCTGACGCTCGATCGACGTGCGCTCAAACTCCTCACGAGGCATTGCGCCAGCATCGCGCCGGCTCTCGCGACGACGGGCAACTTCCTTGGCTGCACGCAACTCGGCCCGCTTCTTCTTCGGCATGTCGGGACAGCCAATGGTCGTCAGCGCAAGAGCCGTGCGCCTGGCGAAAGTCATACCGATCAGCTTGCCGAGCGGGTCGGCGTGCCAAAAGCGCGGCTTCCTGATGATGCTGTCGATCATGTCGTCGTCGTCGAACCACGGCGCGCGCCAGCGCAGCCAATTGGCAATACGCGGGCGTGGCGCACGACTACACGCCAGATGATTGAGCATGATCCAGACGTCGCGACGGCCTTCCTCGTTGTCAGGAAGCACGTCTCGGCCATATCGATCGCGGTATTCGAGATTTAGCTCGGTAATGCGCAGGCCCGGGGAAACGCCCTTCCTGCTCTTGCGCTTGCGGGCCTTCGCATCTTCAGCCGTCCAATGCGGACGGGGTTTATAGGTCGCAATCTTCTCTTGATTGAACGCGGATGCGACTGTACTTGTCTTCATAGCGATACGCTCTTGGTCGGGTGCGTCGTTTTCTTCAGGCCTCGGAGATCGCCGTCTCCGAGGCCTTTTTATGCGCCCATGTCGCGCCTCAATCAAGGCGAGTCATCGCCAACCCCTTGAACCGTAAGCTGTTCTTGCTGTTTCGGCGGTAGCCTATAGCGCTATCGACACCAATCTTTATGCCGTGGCCTGTCCTGATCCGCTTCGATCAACTACAAACTACACGTCCGATGTTGGACGCCTCAAACATGAGACAGGAGAATGAACGATCCCGATCCGGCTGCCGCCGTAAGGGCTTGGTTCGCTGAGTACGAGCGGTTGATCAACCACCTTCGCGGGCTGGCGCGATTGATGGCAGTAACCGGAGATACGTCAGTCGGCAGGAAGTTCTCCGACGACCTGTGCCGGTTCTTCGGCCTGCCGAAAGATGGAGCGGAGTCATGAGCAACACGTCGCCGAAGATGCGCCTCGGCACGGTTCGGCAAGCCTGCAAGGAAGGCGCGATGAGCGCGCCAACCCTCTACCGCATGATGCGGGCCGGTCAGGTCAAAGCCTATCGACGCGGGACGCGGACGCTGATCGATCTCGACAGCCTCGTCACTGACACCGGCTTGAAGCCGTGGACGCCTCTGCCGAGCCCCGTCACCAAGCGGAAGCGCAAACCGGCCGAATCGGTGGCCCCGAAGGGGGCCTAAACGCTCTCAATCCTTCGGGCTGGACGTCGCAAACCCTATAAAAATAGGCCTGCAACAATTTGTGATGATCCAGCCCGGGGAGCCATTCTGGCGGTGCCGAATGGCTCTACTTCCCCCCTCCTCCCTCCATCTTCTTGTTCAATCGGCTGGTTTTCTGAACGCGGCGAACTGCGATGACGTGCGAGTCGTCCGGCTGGGCCAGCCCGGGCCGCCTTGACGCCGCATCGGCGGTCAGGCAAGCGAGGGTCCTTTCCCGCAAAAGACGGCCCAAATGCCCATTTCCGATCATCTCAAGGCCGTCCGGAGCAAGATCGGCCACGATCTTCTGGCCACGACAGCGGTTTCGATCTCGGTGTTCGATGACGACGGCCGCATTCTGCTGGGCCACGACGCCGAAACCGGCCTATGGACCTTGCCAGGCGGAGCGATCGATCCGAACGAGCACCCGGCCGATGCGGCGATTCGCGAATGCTTCGAAGAGACGGGTCTGCTGGTCCGGCCGCAACGCCTGCTCGGCGTATTCGGCGGCCCTGAATTCCTGATTCGCTATCCGAACGGCGATCTCACCTACTACACAGTTGTGGCCTTCGAGGCCGTGATCGTCGGCGGCGCGCTCGCGCCTGATGGTGAGGAAATCGCAAGTCTGCGATTCGCCGATCGCAACGAGTGGACGCAGCTTCCGATCTCACCATCGAGTCGCATCATCTCGCGGCAGGCGCTCGATCGCTCGCCCGTCCCCTATTTCGCCGCTCCGACCTGGCGGCCCGAAAGCTAGGTCCGGGACAGAGCCGTTGGATCCCGTCGCTGCGCTGCTGATGCTGCTGGCTGGCCTGCTCCACGCCGGCTGGCATGCCATCGTCAAGACCGGCAGCGGCCTCGCCATTCTGGCAGGCATGGGACTGGTGAGCAGCGTGGTCACGCTGCCCCTCCTGTTTTTCGTCCCGTTTCCGGCGGCGGCGACCTGGCCGATCCTCGCAGCTTCGCTCGCCCTTCACGCCGGCTACAAGGCGAGCCTCGCGACAGCCTACCGCTCTGGCGATCTGGGACGCGCCTATCCAATTGCGCGCGGTACCGTTCCGTTGTTTGCCACGCTGTTCGCCTCTCTCGGGCTTCAGCAAATACCGTCGGCTGGTCAATTGGCCGGAATTGCCGTGATCGTCATTGGCATCTTCGGCCTGGCGCTCGACCGGCGCCACGGCCCGATCGATCGTCGCTCGTTCGCGGCAGCGACCTGTGCCGCCGCGCTGGTGGCGGCTTATTCGGTGATCGATGCCTGGGGCACGAGACAGGCCGCAGGTTGGGCGTCGTTTACGGTCTGGCTGATCGTGCTCGACAGCGTGGCTTTCTTCATTGTCGCTGCGATGTTCCAAGGTCGGACCATCGTCGTCGCGATGCGTGATGCCTTCATGCCGGTGGTGATCGCCGGACTTCTCGGGCTCACCTCGTTTGCCGTGTTCCTATGGGCACTGAGCCGCAATCCAATTGCGAGCGTCGTGGCGTTCCGCGAGTGCAGCGTGGTGTTCGCAACATTGATTGCGGTGCTCGTCTTGAAAGAACGGGCAACGCCGCGACGCCTCTGCTGCGTCGCGCTCGTCGCGGCCGGGCTCGTGATCATCGCGCTGCTCAAGCCGACGTGACACTGTTCGTTGCCCCAACTGTTCGCTGTGTAAACGACGGTTCCATGTTCACATCGTGATGCACAAAACATCGGGATTCTTGCTACAGCGATCCGTAAAACTCCTGGTTGCAAATCGGAGGCAACTAATTCAGTGTTAATTACTTTGTCATTTTTGAGTCCGAGATATTTGTTCTCGTAGCGTGCGAGTCCTTCAGTCCAGCTGATACTGAGGTGGCCCATGCCTACCGTACTAATTATTGATGATGATTACGCAACGCGTGCGGCGCTAGAGACATTGCTGAAGAAGAAGAAATTCTGCGTTTTTCTCGCGCCGGACGGACCGACCGGAATTCGATTGATAGGCAGTGTTTCGTTCGATGCAGTGGTGATCGACATGTTCATGCCCGGAATGGACGGGATTGCAACGATCCGCGAGCTGATCAAGATCGATCCGACCGTGCCGTTCATCGCGATCTCAGGCTACGCATTCACCGACAGGAAACAAGGCGCTCCCGATTTCCTCGGCATGGCCATCAGGCTCGGAGCGACGGCTGCGCTGCAGAAGCCGTTTGACATTCTCGACCTGCTCGAATCCATCGATCGCGCGATCGAGGTGCGTCAGAAATTGTTGGCCGACGCTCCGCAACCACTCTCGGCAGACACATCGGTCAGGAGGGCTTCATGACGAACATCCTGGTCGTCGACGACGAAGTCGGCGTCGTCTGCGTCCTCCAACATCTTCTCGTTCGCGAGGGATACGCCGTGACCGCGATGACCGATGGCCGGCAGGCGATCGACGCGGTCACACGCGACGATTTCGCGGCTGCCCTGATCGATCTCAACCTCGCCGATATGGACGGCGGCGATGTGATCCGGGCGGCTCGCGCCGCCAGACCGAACATGCCCATCGTGATGATGTCGGGCATGGTGCTGGAATCCGGATGTGGAGCGTCCGATGTCTTCGGGCTCTCCGCCATAGCGAGCGGCCTTCACCGTCTGCCGAAGCCGTTCAAGCCGAAAGACCTGTCGCAATTGATGCGGGACATTCTCGGTTACGAGACGGGACCGGCCGCTGAGGCAGCGAACCCGCGACAGCAGGTCGCTTGACGCGGCGACGCCGCACGCAAGACGCGAGCAGCAGGTTCAGAAGCAGGTTGAGCGTCGAACGTGGCGCGGCCCTGTCGCATGCGGCAATTCGCCGTCCGTAGCGTGCGCTCATGTGTCACCCTCCTCATATCCAGACACCGGCCCAGCCGATGCAACGAGGCAAGCTTGGGACAACAAAGTTCCGGGAGATGTGACGTCGTTCACACCGGAGCGTCGCGGATCGAGGTACCGTCTCAGGAACGAAAGAGACTGGTAACCAATTGGGTCGTTCGTCCGTGATCATTCAAATTTGAGCGATCCGCTCAAACCGGACAAAATGGAGTTTTGCGATCGTGGCTCGCAATTGACGCGAGGGTGCGATGAGCGAAGCCGAATACGAGTTGTTGATGGATGTAGTGAGAACGGCTATTGCGCCTGAGCCCGAGACAGATTCCATGACCCGCTTGTTTTCGTTTCCGTATCCCCCCAAGGCCGCCAACGACAATCATGGCGCCTGGCCGCTGATCCCGTTTCCGGACGGCTGGAGCGCGGCCTGCTGATTCGCGTCCGCGCGTGGTGACCGGACGTGCAGCGATCACGCGGTGACGTCTACACATCTCAGCCCCGGTGACATGGCGGCGACATCCGCTCCCCGCCATGCCGCTTGAGTCGCCTATTTCTTGAGGGCGAAGACCCAGACTACGCCGCCTTGCGGCACGTTGTCCTCCAGACCGGTATTGCCCTTGGCCAGCGCATCCTGGATGCGCTGTGCGTCGACGCCCCAGCCCGATTGCACCGCAATGTACTGCGTGCCGTCGACCTCATAGGCGACCGGCATGCCCATGATTCCCGAGTTCGTCTTCTGCTCCCACAGCAGCTCGCCGGTCTTGGCATGGAAGGCGCGGAACATCCGGTCGTTGGTGCCGCCGACCAGAACGAGATCACCCGCGGTCGCGGTGACCGAGCCGAACAATTGCGACTTCGGGAAGTTGTGCGACCAGACCTTCTTGCCACTCGCCGGATCCCACGCCTGAAGCTCGCCGAAATGGTCGGCGCCGGGCCGCACCGTCAGCCCGATGTCCTCGGCCTTGGTGCCGAGCCAGAGCTGCCCTGGAACGAGCGGCAGCTTTTCGCCGGTGAAGCCGCCACAGAAGTTCTCGTTCGCCGGCACATAGACGAACCGCGTCTTCTGGCTGTAGGCAGCTGATGGCCAGTCCTTGCCTCCCCACAGCGACGGACAGAAGTCGACCCGCTTGCCGAGCGTCGGTTTGTGCGCGGGATCGACGATCGGCCGTCCGGTTTCCGGCTCGATGCCTTTCCACACATCGGTGTGCACGAAGGTCCAGCCGTTGACGTAGTTGATGCGCTCCGGCGTGCGCTCGAGCACCCAGAAGATTGCATCGCGGCCGGGATGGATCAGGCTCTTGAAGCTGCGGCCGTCACGCTGCAGGTCGACCAGCATCGGCGCGTCGACCTCGTCCCAGTCCCATGAGTCGTTCTGGTGATACTGGAAGTGCGTCTTGATCTTGCCTGTCGCCGGATCCAGCGCAATCACCGAGCTGGTGTAGAGATTGTCGCCGGGATGCAGATTGCCGGGCCACGGCGCGGCATTGCCGACGCCCCAATAGACCGTCTTGGTATCCTTGTCGTAGGTGCCGGTCATCCAGGCCGAGCCGCCGCCGTTCTTCCAGTCGTCGCCGCTCCAGGTGTCGTGTCCCGGTTCGCCCTCGCCGGGGATCGTGAAGGTGCGCCACAGTTCCTTGCCGTCTTCGGCATCATAAGCGGCGACATAGCCGCGCACGCCGAACTCGCCGCCGGAGCCGCCGACCATCACCTTGCCGTCGACGATGAGCGGCATCAGCGTGAGATACTGCCCTTTCTTGTAGTCCTGGACCTTCTTGTCCCACAGCACCTTGCCGGTCTTGGCGTCGAGCGCAACGAGATGATCGTCGGTCGTTGCGAGATAGAGCTTGTCCTGCCACAGCCCGACGCCGCGATTGGTCGGATGCAATTGGAACAGATCATCGGGGAGCTCGCGCTTGTAGCGCCAGTACTGATCACCGGTCTTGGCGTTGAGCGCGATCACCTGCCCCATTGGCGTGGTGATGAACATCACGCCATTGTTGACCAGCGGCGGCGCCTCGTGGCCCTCGATCACGCCGGTGGCGAAAGTCCAGACCGGCACCATGCCCTTGACGTTAGTGGTGTTGATCTGATCGAGCGGGCTGTAGCCCTGGCCGTCATAGGTGCGGCGGTAGAGCATCCAGTTGCCGGGCTCGGGATTCTCGAGCCGCGCGGGCGTGACCGGACTGTAGGACTCGATGGGACCGGCAACTGCGGCAGGCGCCGCGAGACAGGTGAATGCGACGGCGCTCGATAGGAGCCATTGCTTGATCGTCGTGGACGTGATGGACATGGACAAACCTCCCCTGCTTCGTTGTTCGCTTCTTTGCCCGTCGTGATGATGTTCACGAGGATGCGGTCGTGACGATGCGAGTTCCGATAGGCACACGAGATCTCATCAGCCCTGCTGGCCACCTACCTTTCCGATGAAGGGGGCGGCAACGACCAGCATGCCATCCTTGATGACGAGCGGCAGCGCAGCCAATCGCCGTGGCGCGGGGCCGAACACGACCTGCGCGCCTCGCCGCGGGTCGTATTCGGAGTTGTGGCACATGCATTTGAAGACGTCGTCGGCGCCCTCAGAGGCCTTGATCCAGGCCGTCACCGGACATCCGGCGTGCGAGCAGATCGCCGAATAGGCCACGATCCCCTCGGCCGCACGCGAGCGCGTGTCGTCGTCGAGCTCGCCCGGATCGAGCCTGATGACCAAGATCTCATTCAGACGAGACCCATCGCGAACGACCGCATTCGCCGCATCCTTGGGCCAGGCGTGAACCGGTGGACCTCCGGATTTCAAATCATCAGGCGTGATCGTCTGACCTTCGCGGGTTCCTTCCGAGAACACGAGCACGTCGCCTTTTTGCGGCCGCTTCTCCTTGCGAGGATCGTCGTCATCGGCCGCGGCACGCGCGACGGATGCGCAAGCGGCAAGCGTGCCGAGAACCACCGAACGGCGCGTCGGGTGATCGTCCATCGTTGCTCTTTGCGTGAGATGTGGTGTGAGTTCAGGAAGTGCTGCTCTTCAGCCCGTCTCCCGCAGCGCACCCTGACATAGAATAATTAGAACAACACAACCTGACCAAATCAAGGCGCGCTGCGCGATTTCGCCGCGATCTTTCCAACAATCGTCGCTGCTGCGCGTCATTGCGGATGCAGCAGTCGGGCTGCACAAGGCCACTTATCGCCTGTGTTCTCTAGGGCCGTCGTCGAAGCTCTCGTGGTCGCTCGATGAGGGTGTCAGCCGTTGCGCCAGCGGCGTGATGACGGAGCGAGGCTCGGCACTCGGCGGCACGGATGTTCGGGCTGAGAAGTGCATGGGCCATGTGAACATCACAACGGCCAGCTGCGCAGCCAGATCACAACCCGACGCGGATGGATATCCGGTCGCGGCACGAATCCAGCCGCCCGAGCGCTGTCACGTTGACAGGAGACCTTCCACAGGCGGAAGGTTTAGCGCTTGCATCAACACCTGGGATTGCCTAGAGAATTCAGCCATGAGGCCATGTGGCGGAGTGGTTACGCAGCGGTCTGCAAAGCAGACAGGTTGCGCCGCAAGATCAGCGCCGGTTCTGAAACTGAGTGCGGATTGGCCGGCCAAAAGCCGCGGAATTCGGCGGATTCCAGTTCTGAAACTCGGATTTTGCAGCTCGCCATGAAGGGCGACCCGATCCGCATCATCCCGCATCGCATCGAGACCATCCCCGACATCGGCAGTTTCGAGGTGCGGTTCGCCGACGGCCGGTCCTCGGTATTTTTCCACTGGGACGATCACGACGGCCGCCGGGCGATGTCGATGAGCACGACCATGACGCAGGACCAGGCCAGGGCCGCGGCGCAGCATCTCGCCCGCACGGAACTGAATCGGCTGAGGGGACTCTGAGTCCCCATGAAGTTCTGTCTGCGTTGCGACGACACCGGCTTCGTCTGCGAGGCCCATCCCGCCCTGCCCTGGATCGACAGCCCGCGCGGCTGCCGCTGCGGCGCACCCGGCGACCCCTGCCCGATCTGCCAGCGCGCGCTGCTCGCGGCCGAGAGGCCCGTGATCGACCCGGCCGAGCGCGCCGGTGCCGCGCGCTGCGTGAGCATCTGCGCCCGTCGGACGGCAAGTTGAAGCTGACCGACGTGCGCAGGCTGATGGACACGATGATCGACGAGCTCGACAAGAAAAAGCCCGGCGCGCGGGGTCATCGCGGCCGGGCTGGAGTTTGACAAGGAGGTTTGAGAGGCCTGGGGGCCTCTATCCTTCGCTCATGCCCTCTCTGGTCAGAGCCGTCGGAACTGCGTATTCGCAGACATAAGGGATTACGATCATTCCATCACGCGTCTCCAGCTCCCCCCGCCGCTCGATCTCGTTGAGGCACAGATCGAAGGCATGCTGCACGACGGTGATCTTGTTGACGAGCGCGTCGATTGAGAGCGCTTTCAGATCATTCCCGCCGATCACGTCGAAGGCCGCCTCGACCAACTGCTCTTTCGTCAACCCTTTGAAATCGTGGTTTTCGTAGGACATGATTGCAGGCCTTTTATGTTTTGAAGGAAGAAGATGGATGGCCGGGTCAAGCCCGGCCATGACGAGCGGAGAGAGTTCACGCTTGTTAGTCCGTTGCGCGCCGGCGCGGCACATAATGCAAGCCCAGCGCCTGCCGCGGCCCAGAGTGCCGCTCGTTCGCCCAACTCTGCGGCTGAAACTGGAAATCGATTGGCAGTCCCGTTTCCTTGCCCAGCCACTCGCCGATCGCGACCGTCAACAGCAGCCATTTCGGGTCATGCTCCCAGGACGCATGGTCAATCGCGCCGACATCGGGAAACTCGCGACGGAACGCCTCGTCCGGCATGATCATCCGTACATCGACATCGCGAAAGTCGGGGCGCTCCAGGCAAGAGCCGACCAGATAGCAACCGAAACTGTCGAGATGCGGCCACGCTTCGTTGATCTGCCGCACGGCCAGGCCGAGCCGGAAGATCGCCGGCGGCCCGACATAGCAATGCTTGACCCGGCGGGGCTTGCTGCGAACTGGAAGCCTGGTCATGCTGATCACGCCCCGCCCGGCTGCACGTAACAGAACACATAGCGGTTGCGGCTCAGGAAGATCACGCCGTGGCCGGTCGGGTTGCCCTTGTCCCATTTCAGCTTGTTCGGCGGCACCTCGATCTCGGTCCCCGGCGGGATATGCGGCCGGCCGCGCGGCTCGTCGGGGCGATCGTCGGTGATGACGACGTAGGTCTTGCCGTCGCGGACATGGATCTCGTCGGCGAAATAGGCATCGGCCTCGCCGCAGCAGCTCGCCGTCGGGACGTCCGGCTGCATCAGGCTTTCGTACCATTGCCGCAGCGCCGGATCGGACGCTTCCCATTGGCCGAGGTCGCGGGCATGCGCCGGCCGGGCGATCGTATGAAGCGCGCCGGCGGCGATCATCGCCAGCAGGCCGATGACCACCATCAGGATCCGCAGGATAGCCTGCCCGGCGGCGGCATGGCCGGCGCGCGGCGGGCCCCAGCCGAACAGGCCACCCATGATGACGGCAAGCGCGACGGCGGCAAGCATCACCGCGAAGGCTTCGAACATGACGATGTCTCCGGAGGGAATGAGCTTCAGGGACGCCCGATGCGCTCGAGCTGGCGCACGCGCGCCTCGTGGTCGGCGAGGCTCTGCTGCTGCACGATGATCTGGGTCTTCAGGGCTTCGATCTTGGCGGACTGTTCGATCTGCACCACGCGCAGCTGGTCGATCTTGTCGGCGACCTGGTCCATCGACGAGATCATCCTGTTGCCGAGCGAAAACCCGATCGGCAGCAGAATCGTTGTTGCAACGATCATGCTGGCGCGCGACCACGCCTTGAGCAGCAAACTATCAACGAACTTTTCGCTGAAGTTCTTGTCGGCAGATTTGTCCGGCTGGCTCACCTGTCAGTCCCACCTGTTGGCCCGCCCATCACCGGGCGCAGCTGCCTCCGATGACGCACGTGCACGCTGACCTCATCACTTCGCCGTCGCGCGGCACTGGTCGCGCAGCAGCTTGTAGTCGGCGATCATGCCGGGCGTGACCGCCTTGGGATCGGCGTCGAGCAGCTTGCGCAGCTCGGCGCCGGCCTTGCGGATCTCCGCCTCGGTGTAGCTGCGCGACGCCGGGCAGCGCGTCTGCACCACCAACTCCGGCGCGTCACGGGGGAACGACCCCATCGCATCAGAAGGCGTCGCCACGCTCCATGGCGGCAACGACAGCGCCGACATCAGGACGATTGACCGCAAGCTCGCTCGCCTTGCGCTCGGCATCGGCGTTCTCCTTGTTGAGGATGGAGGTGACCTCGCGGGCGCCGAGCTCGCGGTTGACCTGCGCGGCCTGCTGCCGCGCCAGCCAGTCGTCGAACGAATGGCCGATCGCTTCGAGGACGATCCTGAGAATGGGCGCGAGCACCGTCAGCAGTGCCGCGCCCGCCGTACCCGTGAACATCGCTTTATGCCTTGTCGCCGGCCTTGACGGCGGTCGCCACCAGCTTGATGACGCTGCCATCCGACTCCGGCGGCAGGTCGAGCCGGCCAAAGATCTTCTTCGCCAGCCCCTCGGGACCGCCCGCCCAGGCCAGCAGCCAGCCCGGTGCATTCTCGACCGCGTATTGCAGCGCCTCGCGCAGCACCTTGTTGCCGACCTGCAGCTCCAGCGTCTTGCCCTTGGTCGCGCCCTCGACGGCGTTGAGGCCGTAGCCGATGGCGTTGTTGATCAAGAGCTCGACGCGGGCGTTGCCGAAGATGGCGATCAGGTTGGCCGGCAGATGGCGCAGTCCCCAGGTCACGAGCGCGCCGAGCCCGGTCGCGATTACCGGCATCCACTCGGAAACCCAATAGCCATAGGGAATGGTCACCACGCCATCGGCGGCGAAGGCCGCCGAACCAAGCACGGCAACCGAGATCAGCACGATCGCGGCAAGCATGGCGCCAGGCGCGCGCCAGGCCAGCTGCAGGCCGGCACGGGCCGCGAGATGCAGCCGCGCGAAGGCAATGGCGCAGATGAGGACACCGAGCACGATCGACGCGGCCGCGAGCCGCTGGCCGGGCCTATCGCCGAGCAGCAGCACGGCCAGGGTCACGGCGAACACCACCGCGAAGAGAAGCGCAGTCGAGAGCCACACGGGCATGCGAAGCCAAAACGATGGAAACAGGCCGTTCACGGGACACCTCTTGATGTCAGGGGATCTGCGCGAGACCGTCGCGCGGCGGACAATCAGAACGGACGGCGCGGCCGCGCGCGATGGTCGTCGACGGTGCCGCCGAGGATGATCAGCGCGGCGCCGGCGAAGATGCCGAGCACGGGCACGCCGCCGAGCCAGACCAGGCACAGGGCGATCAGCAGCACGCCGGCAATGACGAGAGCGCGGCTCATGCGTCACGCCTCGCGCTGGGAGAGGCGGCCGTCGCTGCGGACCAGCGGCAGGCCGTCGAAGCCGATCACTTGCGGCAGCGGCACGTCCTTCGGCCACCAGAAGCCCTGGTTGAGTCTCCGCAGCGGAAACGGCACGATCGACACCTGGTCGGACTGATTGCCGCCGAGCCCCATCACGTTGCCATGCTGGTCACGGCCGACGATGCAGATGATGTGGCCGCCGCCGCTGCGCTGCATCGGCGCGAACGCTCCGACGGCAGGACCGCCGAGCCGCACGCTCGGCCAGCGCCCGGCAAAGTCCAGCGCCCACAGCGTGCCGGTGCCCTTGAGGCCCACCCTGCTCAGGATGTGGTTGGCGAACAGCGCGCACCACGGAATGGAATCGTGACTGAAGTCGCGGGCGATCTCGCCGCCCTCCTCGCGCGCCCATTGCAGGATCTGCGGATTGTCGGCCGCGCCAGGCGCTTCCCTTACGTTGATCAGCTTGAGCCCCGCCTCGAGCCACAGCGGCCGCCCCATCTCCGGCGTGATGCGCGACGCCGGCGCGGCCAGCGCCGCATCGATCGCGGCCGCGGTCGCGGGCGTGATCTCGCCACTGACGTCGAGGCCGGCGCGCGCCTGAAAGGTCTCCACCGCCGTATCGGTCGCCGGGCCGAACCAGCCGGTGCCCGTCAGGGGATAGCCGAGCGCCTTCAGCGCCAGCTGGCTCTGCTTGACCGCGTCGCCGCTGGCGCCCAGGCGCAAGCGGCTGCCCGCGGCCACGAGGGCTGCGATGCTCATGATCTGGGGATCTCCTGAGAGGTGGACGTTGACAGACCCGCCGCTATCGATTCTACCAAAGGCAGTGGCAGGCGATGCTTACGACCTGGATGCGCGTCGCCTCCGATGTCCCGGAGGGATGACGCATGCGTTGGGTGCGATGGGCCGCGGTGATCACAGGCGCCGGACTGGTCACCGGCATTCTGCTCTTGAAGCGCTTCGAGCCGTTGAGCTGCGCGGAGATGACGGCACGCCACGGACGCGAGACGGCGATCATCCTCGGCAATTGTCCGCGCGATCAGTCGCTGCTGCCGGCGCGGCCCGACAGCCCCTCGGTCAGCTGACCGCCTATTCCTCGGTCCACTCGATCTCGTAGGACGCCGAGGTCGGCGACGCCCCACCAAAATTGATCCCGATCTGCTCGGCGGTCCCGCGCAGCACCACGGCCTGCTTGTAGTTGTCGCCGAACTCGAAGGTCACGCGATCCGGCTGGGTCGTGGTGGTCGAAAACAGCGCGAAGCGCTGCGCGATGGTGCCGACCGCCGTGCCGAGCGCGGCCGGGTTGGCGGTATAGACGCGGACCACCCCGGTCGCGGACGCATTGGTGGAATCCAGCGACACCGGCGACGGCGTCGTCGAGGTGCCGCCGCTATCGGCGCTGGAGCGCTTGATCAGCGCGAACGAGCCCTGCGCGGCTGAGCCGATCGTCGCGGCGACCGTCACTCTGACGATGCGCAGGGTCTTGGTGCCGGATCCGGTAACGGTGACGGCATCGGTCGCCGACGCCGCCGGCGTGAAGGTGCCGGCGATCCGGTAGGTCGTCCGGAACGAGCCGTTGATCAGCGTCGTCAGCCGCTGGTTGGCCCGCTGCAGCAGCGCGTTCAGGCCGCAGGTCGACGTATCCGTGGCGCAGGCGGCATCGCCGGGCGCGCCAAGCGCAAGGTTCGCCGTGTCCTGCTTGCCCGACGTCGCCGGCGACACCTCGGTGCCATCGGACTTGATGATCACATGCGCGCTGCAGATCTTCGACGTCTCGCAGACGAAGGCCTTGACGATGCCCGGGATTCCCAACCCGTCCTTGATGACGTAGTCGGCCAGCGCCACAGTCCAGCCTGCCAGCATGACGGCACCGGCTAACCCGCAGACGCGCATCCATCGTCGTTTCAATACCATCATCAACCTCTCTCCTCTAGCTCTTGCGTCGCGGATTGTCGGAGGGCGCGGCCGGCGGCGCTGCCGCGGGCGCGGCGCCGGGCTGTTGCGCCTGCCGGGCCGCCCGGGCCTGCGCCCGCCGCGCCTGGTGCTGCCGGCAGGCGTCCTTGGCGCGGCTGCGCAGCTCGCGGGCGGAGATGGGCAGCGCCGGCCCGAGCCGCGCCGTGACGCCCTTGAGGTTGGAGCGCACAGCGGCCTGCGGCTGCGCGGCGGCGAGGTGATCGTGGCGGCCGTGATGGCGGAGGAAGCGGTCGACCTCGTGCACCGGCGCTTTGTCGATCTCGGCGACCGGATCGATGTCGTCGGCCGAGACGTCCTTCAGCGGCACATGCGCGCCGTTGCGCACTTCCGAGAACTCGAGGATCTCATGGCCGCGCTCGGCGAGCTCGGCGGCCGCCCAGGCCGGCAGCCACTGCTCCTCGCCCTCGTGCAGCACAAAGCGCGGCGGATGGCCGTTCTCGCAAGGAGCGCCGCATTCGATGAAGATGAGCCGCCCGCAGGCCGAGCGCTCGGAGTCGGCCGCCGGCTTGATCCGGACATAGCGCATGGACGTGGTCCTGTTTCGTTGTGCGATGGATGCCCGGGATCGCGACGACGCTTGCGCGTCGCGCGGAAAGCCCGGGCATGACGAGAGAGGCTTGGGTTGTGACCTACGCCACGACCTGCCCGCCGGCCGTCGCCGAGCCGGCGATCGAGCCGGGCACCGTGTTGCCGCCGAGGCTGAGGCTGGCGTTGAGCGACACCAGGTACTTGGTGCAGCCGGCGGCGACCGAGCCGCTGTAGGTGACGCTGCCGCCCATCGCGAAATTGGCTCCCGAGCCCTGCAGCGAGAACCAGGTGGTGATGATAGGCGTGTTGGTGATGGTGATGGTCACGCCGCCGGTCTGTGTGCCCGAGCAGGCGCCGCCCATGGACAGATGCACGGCCGCCGCGCCCGACACCGTGTAGGCGTCGAAGTTCATGCTGGAGCCGCCGTGATCGGCCGAGAAATGCACGCCGGTCGCGCCGGCGTCGCCGACCTCGCAATTGAAGATGTCGAGCACGCCGGGCTGATGGGTGGCGAGCAGGATCGCCTTGGTCAGCGTGCCCCGCTGCACCTTGATGTTCTCGAGGATCGCCTCAGCATTGTCGCCGACCAGCAGGCAATAACCTTCCGGCCCGGCATTCCAGGTGCTGGCGCCGAGGCTCGCGGCGCGGATCTTGATGTAGTTGTAGCCGGTCGCCTGCCCTGACAGCGACACCGCTTCCGTCGTCGTCCCGGAGACCTGCACCCGGCTCTCGGCGTTCTGCAGGTCGATGTCGGTCCAGATCATCCCGGCCGCCGACTTGATCGTCTTCTTCGGCTCGGAGATCACCAGGCCGTCGCTGGCGTCGTCGCCGGCCGTATCCTGATAGACGGTCAGACCCTGCGCGCGGTGCCGGCGCGGCATGTCGGAGATCAGCAGCGGCCCGGTGCCGACGCGAAACACATTGGTCGATTGCCCCGGCGGCAGCCGGATGGTGTCGCTGCCAACCACGATGCGATGGAAGCGGGTCGAGGCCTTTGGGTTGTGGAAGCCGACCGCGAAGCCTGAGCGCAGGCTGGCCGCGGCCGAGAGCGTCGCCACGATCGAGGTGCCGTCCGCCGGCAGCACGATCATCGCCTTGTGCATGGTGTTGTCGATGAGACCGCTGCCGGCCATCGCCACCGCGTTGTCGAAGAAATTGCCGGTCTGCGCCTCCACCTCCGCCATCCAGACCTGCATCTGGTCCTTGCGGACCTTCCACGGGCCCGACGCCGGCACGCCATCGGTGACGAAATAGCGCCAGATCTCGGCGCCGAGCTTGGTGAAGCTGCCCATGGTCAGTCCTGATGCTGTGAAGAGAGGCGCGCGCTAGATCGCGACGGTGACGCTGCCCGACCACGCCGACAGCGCGCCGATCGTGCGCTGCGAGGCGATCTGGAACTGGTAGGTCTGGCCGACCGAGAGCCCGGTCACCGTCACGGTGACGCGGCCCGCGGCGGCCGTGCCGGCGCCAACGGAGACCTGCGTCCACGCGCCGAGCCCGATCCGGTACTGCACGACATAGGTGAGATCGGGCCGCGCGGGATCGTCGAAGCTCAGCAGCGCCGAGGTGCCGGACTTGACGCCGGCCGGATTGGCCGGCACCGGCAAGGTGTCCCCGATCGAATCCTCGCCGGTCGAGGGCTGCATGCCCTCCTCCTGCGCCGCGTCCCAGGCATCGACGTCGTTGGTGTTGACCGCGATCCACTCGAAGGTGATGCGCTGCGCGGAAAGATCGATCACCGCCTTGCCGAGCTGGATGATCGCATCCGCGAGGTCGACATGGCGATCGTCCTGCACCCGGACCCAGCGCTCGCCGAGCGCGACGATGCCGTAGAACGTCGTCGTCAAGGTGCCGCGCCGGCGCGGATTGGTCTGCGCCATCTTGCGCTTCACCAGCCGGCGGCCCTGCGAATGGCTCTGCACCCAGGTCAGCGACACCGTCTGCGACCGCAGCTCACCACGCTCGAGAATATCCGCCTCATCGAGCCAGGCATCGCCCGGCGCATCGCGGTACTTGTTGGCGGGATCGGTGAACGACCAGTTCAGGCAGTTGCAGGCATTCTCATCCTCGATGCCGCTCGTGACGGCGAAGCCGATGATATGGTCCTGCGTCAAGGTCACCGTCGGCGGCCTGTACTTGCCGACCTTGAGGCTCAAGGTCCCCGAGCCGTTGAACGAATACCAGCCGTCGCAGGTCGACATGATCGCATCGAGCACCGAGGCCGGATCGGTCTGCGACGTCCAGAAGCCCGACGACTGGTAGCGCCGCTCGCTGCTGCCGTCGGCCTTGGCCACCAGCTCGTCGCAGATCGAGGCCTCGATCATCAGTTGGTCGAGCACCGGCGCGATGACCTCGTCATAGTCGAAGCCGAGGCCATGCTCGGTGTCGAGCAGGAAGTCGATCGCCTGCAGCACGGGATTGTAGACCGGCCCCAGCGTGTCCAGATTGCGCCGGTCCTGCCCCGCCTGGCGCGGGTCCCAGACCGGCAGCCAGTCGCCGACCGCCGACAGTTTCGGCAGGCCCTGCGGATACATCGCCGAGACATGCTCGACCTTCACCGTGCCGCAGGTCATCGCGACGCTGGCGATGCCGTCGCCACGATGGTCCGTCGTCCACAGATCCGGCATCGCCAGGCGCGGCCGGTCGTAAGCCGTCTCGCGCGGCAGGCCCAGGCGATACTCGATCACGATCGACGGGCTGCCACCGAGCGCAGGCTCGGCGCCGGAGGCATAGCGCAGGTCGCCGGAGCCGACCGCGCCGGTGACCGAGCCGTCCGGCTGCACGATGGCTTCGTCGTCGTGCAGGTAGAACTTGATGTACTGGCAGATGCGCCCCTTGTGCAGCGCCTGGACGTCATACGAAAAGCCGCCGCGCGCCTCGAACAGCACGTAGCAGCCGGCCAGCCGGCAGCGGCCATAGGCGTAAACGTGCGGCGGCAGCGGTTGGCGCAGCGGCTGCGCGCCGCTGGAGGCCTTCGGCAAGTCGGCGCCCGACGGCTGCCCCAGCAGATATTGCAGGCCGATGGTCGCGCCGAGGATCGCGACGGTGCCGATGATCGTCAGCCCGGAGACGCCGAGATAGGTCGCCTCCGCCGCCGCGACGAACGCCTCCGCCGCGGTCGCCTCGGCGATCGCCGTCACGATCAGGGTGCCGATGGTTTCAGCCATCAGGCGTCGCCCTTCGGGCTATGCCTGACGCAGTCCGTCTTCGCCCTTCGGGCTTCGCCGCACGCGTCCGTCTTCGCGCTCCGCGCTTCGCCGGACACGTTGAGCGTCGCCTGCGCCGGCAGCGACCAGGCGCGCGCGCTGGCGTAGGCATCCGCCTGCACGCCGCGCGCGGTCTTGACGTACCAGAGGCCATCGCCCCTGATCGCGCCGACCAGCGTCGGCCGGCGATGCGACACGAACTGCGCGCGGACCAGGCCGATATCGCCGGGCGCGGGCGCGTCGGTCTCAGTCAGGCCCAGGCAACGCGCTGCGGCGGCCGTGGATAAGAGCAGCGCATCCGGGTCAGCCATCAGCGCCAGCGTCGCGCCGCGCGATGGCTGGCCGCGCCAGGCGGTCCTGGCATCCATCCCATGCAGCAGCAGCCAGTCCGCGACAAAGTCAAGACAATGCGCCGCCTGCAACGAGAACGGCCGCCCGGTCTGGCTGGCGATGAAGGTGGAGAGAACGTTCACTTGCGCCTCAGATCTCCCCTCCCCCTTGCGGGGAGGGGTCGGGGGTGGGGGTGCCACGGGCGACGAAGCCCATGAGACTCGCCGGCCTCCTCGCGAAGGAAGATGGATGCCCGGGTCAAGCCCGGGCATGACGAAGGAAATTTCAGTACCGCGGCCATTCCTTGGCCACGCCTTCCGAGTAGCGCCGGATGCGCTCGCAGAAGCGGTCGCCGGGAGAGCGGCTCTGCTGGTCGAAATCCGAATACACCGATTGCCGCGTGCGCCTGCGGCCGGTCATCGCCGAGCCGACCGACAGCTTGATCGCGCGCGTGACGTTGCCGCCGGGCGCGGCGTCGAGCGAGGTGGTCAGCAGGTCCGCCTCGCCGCGATACAGCCAGATCAGCCCGACGAACTGCCAGCGCTCATCGAAGAAGCCGAGCCCGACATCGACCTGCGCACCCTTGACCTCGTCGCCCTCGCCGGCCGCCGTCGCCAGCACCTTCGCCGAGACGCTACTGCCCGACAGCGTGAAATCGAGCCGGTCGGCGATCCCGTTCACGAGCTGGGTCAACGCCGGCAGATTGGTCAGCTCGCCGAAGCCGCGATAGACCGCCTGCCCGTCGATCGCATCCTCCACCGCCACACGCCCGACCCCGGTCCACAACCGCTGCACCGGATTGACCCCGAGCCGAAAAAACACCCCCGTCCGCTGCTGCGCCTTGCGCAGCTCCACCTCGAGCTCAGCAGAAACCTGCATGTGCCAACCTCAATCTCAGTCGTCATCGCCGGGCTTGACCCGGCGATCCATCTCGCGAAGAAGATGGATGCCCGGGTCAAGCCCGGGCATGACGAGCGGTCCTACAGGCCCCACTGCAACCACTTCCACAGCCAGCCGAAACACAACACGCAGGCTGGGAACCCGAACCCGCGGATGACGCCGGAGACGAATAATTTGACACCATCCTTCTCGTCGTCGCGACCTGCTCTGGGAGACAGCACAAACGCCAGCAGCAGAAGTTGAAGGCCAACGATGACGTAGACCGAGGGAGGGTCGATGCGCGATGAATGGCCAGCACGCCGTCAGCAGCAACGATGCGATGACTACGCCCATTGATGAAGCCCCTTGCAAAAACACCGCCAACTCACAACCCCGGCAAATACTGCGAATTGTCCGGATTGGCGAAGTTGAACCGCCCCGACGTCCACGGCCCGGCGATGCCCGACGCCGCGGCGCCCGGCAGCGTGGCCACGCGTTCGAACGTCTCCGCCAGCGCATCGAAGCTCTCGATGAACGACGCCGTCGGCGATCCGCGCCTGCGCTGGTCGAGCGTCAGCCGCATGCTCTCGGCCGAGGCCACCTTCATGACGCAAGCGGGCGCGTCGAACTCGACATCGGTCAGCGCCTGGACGGCCTCGCGCAGCGGCGGCCGGATGGTGACGCGGCTCGCACCCTCCTCCTCGACGACCTTGACGATGCGATAGATCCGCGGGCCGAGGTTCGGATGGTCGATCGAGAAATGCTCGCCGCCCATCAGCTCGCCGGATTGCACGAAGGAGATCGCGATCTCGGTCGCGCGCAAGGCCGCATCCTCGGCGACATAGGCGACGACGACCGGCTGCGCGATCCCGGTATCGTCATCGAACAGCGCAGTATTTGTGCCGTCATCCGTCACCGGCAGGTCGCCGTAGCTCAAGAGCGGCGCGCCATTGACCTCCGGCACCGGGAAGTAGCGCTTGTCGCACATCGTCACGATCACCTGCGCCGCGCCGCTGTCGAGCAGCCCTTCCAGCACCCGCCAGCAGCGCACCTCGTCCGGCGTGCGGATGCGCACGCTCGCAAGCTCCGCCCGCCACAGGCCGCCGCCCGACGTCTCCGCCGTCGGTTCGACCCCGGACCCGGTCTGCCCGGCCGAAATGCTCCGGCCGCCGATCTGCCAGGTCAGCGCGGTATCGCGCAGCACCCGGCCGGGGAAGCGCGGGATCATCGCAGCACCCGCCCCAACTCGTCATGCCCGGGCTTGACCCGGGCATCCATCCTCTTGGTGTATTCCGAAATGACGCGGCGCACGTCGTCGGGAATGCGCAGGTTGCTCGCATCGACGTAGACGGTGATCGACACTGCGCCCTCGCAAACCGGCGCTGGCTTTCTCACAAATCCACGAGGCAAAAACGGAATCATCTTCACGTCCCCAACTGCTGAAACCGCAGATTCCGCCCCGGCGACGACGCGGCGAACTGGCGGGCCAGGTTGCGGTCGCGGACGTCGAGGATGGCGCGCAGCTGGCCTTCCGAGATGTTGGAGCCGCGCGCGTCGACATGGCTGGTGATCGCGATCGTGCTGCCGCCGAGCTGCTTGGTGACATCCGACGGCACCACCTGCGCGCCACGCGGCAGATTGACCAGCTCCGGCCCGCGCTCGCCGACCATCGCCAGCCCGCCCGGCGCCGAGTTGGTGCCGTCGGCAAAGCCCGGGATGATGCTGGACAGCAGCGAGGCGAACGGCGACAGCCCGCCCGAGGACGGCGCGTTGAATACCGAGGCGAACGCCGAGTTGATCGCGGCCTTCTCCAAGGTCTTGAGCAGGCTGCTCATCACGTCATTCAGGTTCTTGCCCTCGACCACGGCGTCGGCAAACGCCGTCGACAGCGCGTTGCCGATGGTCGCCGAGGCGGCGTTGAGCTGCCGGACCTGCTCCTCGGCCTTGGCAAGCTTCTCGGCCGCCTCGCCGGCGCGCTCCGACATCTCGTGGATCTTCTCGGCGTAATCCTCTGTGTTCTTGATGCCGGCCCGCTCGGCGGCGGCGTAGAGGCTCGCCTCGGTGCGCAACTGCACCCGCGCGCCCGTATTCTCGCGAACCGATTCCGCGTCCGCCTTGTTCAGCGCGATCTGCTTCTCGATCCGGTCCATTTCGCGATCGAGCGTGTCGCGCGTGTCGCTCTCGGTCTTGCGCGGCGGCAGCCTGCCGGTGCCGGCCAGCGGATTGGACTTGGGGGCATCGCCCGGCCGCTCCCGCGGCAGCGGAACGCCTTCGGCCGACGGCAGCCCGTTCATCTGGTTCTTCAGCATCTCGATGCCGCGCAACCGATTGGCCACGAGCTCGGCTTCGGCGCGCACCTCTTTCAGGAAGGCGACCAGCCCCGCATCTGGATTGGCCGAGGCATTGACGCGATCCAGCACGCGCTGGACTGTTTCCAGATCTTGCGCCAGGCCCATCTCCTGACGTATCGCGATGCTCGCGGCATCCGCGTAGCGATCGAACGTGCTGCCGAGATCGGGCTTGTCGGCCTTGCCGCCACTGCGCCCACGCTCCAGCTCGGTGAAGAACGTATTGGCGCGGCCGATCAGATCGTCGAGATAGGACGCGACGTCGGCGGTCGCGGCCTTGAACTGCAGGGACAGCTGATCGGACGATTTCTTCCAGGCCGTGTCGAAGCGCTGCGCCTTCTCGATGGTCCGCTCGTCGATGACGAGACCGGCCGCGTTGGCGCTCGCGGCGATCGCCTCGAACACGGCGGGGCCGCCCTTGAGCGCATCGACCCAGCCGGCGGACAGGCCGAGCATCTGCGCCGCCTTGGTCTTGTCGGGGATGGATTCGAATCGGCCGAGCAGATCGGCAGCCGCCTTGAGCAGGCCGTTCATGTTCATGATCTGGCCGTTGCGGTCGCGATATTTGATCCCGTTCGCATCCAGGACCTTCGTCAAGCTGTTCTCGTTGCGTTGCGCGTCCGCCAGCAGGTCTGCAACGTTCTTCAGATCCTTGACCGCCTCCGCCGACGACACGCCGCCTTGCGTGGCGCCGAACTTGATTTGTTGAAATCGTTCGGTCGTGACGCCGACATACTCGGCGTTCTTGCCGATCTCCGCGAGCTCGGCGTTGACCTGCTTGAGACCGGCGAACAGCGCGGCCGCCGCGCCGACGCCGCCAGCCAGCACGCTGCCGAAAGCGGCAAGCCCGCCCATGCCGGGATTGAGGCCGGCGAACGCGCCCTCGATCCGGCTGATCGCGCCGTCGGCGATATCGCCGGCCTTGTTCATGTCGCTCGCGAACTGGTCAAGCCGCGCGCCGAGCTGGACAACGAGATCGGTCATGGTGGTCCTGTGCTACAAGTCGTCATGCCCGGGCTTGACCCGGGCATCCATCACCTGGCGAAGAGCGATGGATCGCCGGGTCAAGCCCGGCGATGACGACCAAGGGAAGTCACGCACCTTCCAGCAACGCATCGAACTCGGCGTCGCTCATCGGCTCGATCTTGTCCTCGCCGCCATTGGCCTTGTTGTAGCCGTCGACGCAGACGCCGAGCTGCCAGAACGAGCAGCGGTCGACCTGGTCGGGCGAGAAGCCTAGGGCGGCGCCGGTGCCGTAGAGCCGTCCGAAGTCGATGGGGGCGTCGGGGTCGGCGCCGTCATCGGCTTTTTTTTTGCGTCGTCGTCGCTGCTGCCCTCGATCGGCCCGGTGAAGCCGGCCGTGAGGATCAGGAACGCGGGCCGCATGTGCGTCAGCGGCGGATAGCGGTCGACGTCGTCGAAATAGGTCCGGAGCAGCCGATGCGCCTCTTTCGGCTCCGCGCCGCCGCCGACCAGGCCGAGCCGGATGATGTCGCGGACATCGTCCGGCCAGGCGTCGGAGGTCCGCAGAGCATTGAGCAGGCTCATCGGCCCGACGATGGGCGCGCCGAGCTTGATCCGGCGCAGGTTCACGCATTCCTGCAGCTCGCGAAACTGACCGATCCCGAGCCGGAAGCGATGCTCGTCATCACCCCAGAACAGACTAATGCCGCCGTCCGCGCTCATGTGACCTGCCTGCCCTTGTAGGTCGTCTGCACCTTGGCCGCGCCGCGATGACCGACGGAGATGACGACCTCGTTGTGACGGCCGGGGTTCATCGTGTAGTTGTTGTTCTGCATGGTGCGGCGGACGATCTCGTTTTCCTTGATCGTCTGTTCGAGCGTCTCACGGTACTGCGGCAGTCCGCCCATCCGGTAGAACCGCGCCGTATGATAGAAGAACGGCTTCGGCTGCTGCTTGGTGGTGCCGAACTCCTCGGCCAGCGCGTAGTCGAAGCCGTCTTTCATGGTGGTCGGACCGCCGGCCATCACCAGCACGGTCACCCGGCTGCCATCGCTGCTGGTGCGGTCCTCATAGCGCACGCTGGCCTGCAGCGTGCCGGAGACGTTGTGCTCGATCGCGCGCTGGATATCGCCGACCAGCTCCGCGCCCTGCGCCAACGCCAGCTCGTGGAAGTTCTTGCGCACGTTCTTGACCAGGTCGGCATTCGCCGCCTTGAAGTTGCGGAGAGAGGCGTTGTTGGAGGCCATGGCCATATCATCTCCCCAAGCTCGTCATCGCCGGGCTTGACCCGGCGATCCATCTTGCGAAGCGCGATGGATGCCCGGGTCAAGCCCGGGCATGACGACTGGTTGTGTTCTTACGGCGTCGCCAGCGGCGGGACCTCGCCGTCGCTGTCGATGGTGACGTCGAAGGTCACCCGCTGGCCGCGCGAGCCGGTGATGTTGAGCTTCGAGCACTTGTAGGGGCCCACCGAGACCCGTGTGCCGAGCTTGATCTGAACGTTCTTCGTCAGCCCCGACATGAACCACGCTTCCCAGGTGTCGAAGTCCTCATCGGCGACGACGCCGGCGCCGGAGATCGAGGCGGACATCGAGACGATGTCGCGATCGAGCCAGGACGGCGCGTCCGGGTCGTCGCAATCCGGCACGTTGGTCTCGTTCATCGCCGCCGTGCGATTGTAGCTGCGCGAGTTCAGCCCGCACGGCGCGGTGAAGGTCTCCGGCGTGTTGCCATCGCCGAGCGACACCAGGAATTTGGAAAACGGAAGGGTTTGCGCTTTGGCCATGGCGGCGCTCCGGACGTGAGATCGGGACAGGATCGAGGCGAGGCGCCGGCGTTATGCAGACGCCAGGACGAGGGTGATGCGGTAGTTCGCCGAGCCGGCCGCGGAGTTGGCGACCTTGAGGATGTCGCCGGTCGCAGCCGTCACGGTCCAGCCCGTGCGCGAGACGAACACGGCGCGGTCGCCGGGCTTGAGGTCGATCGAATGGGTGGCGCCGCTGAACGGGCCGTTGAAGGTGTTGGACGCCGCGGCGCCGACGGTCAGCGTGCCCTGCGAGCTCTCCAGATTGTCGATCAGGATCGCCTTGACCTTGGCGGCCGTGATGGTCGCGCCGAACGCATCGACCAGCACGCCGGACATGTCGAGGTTCTCCGAGCCGGACGCCGACAGCGCGCGGTCGTCGGAGAAGGCGATGTCCGCCTTGCCGTAGCCGGCGCCGTAGCTCAGCGTGATGTCGGCGAGATCCGGGATGCGGTCGACGACGTCGCGGCCGTCGAGCCCTTTCTTGGCGACGACGGCGATCGAGGCTTTGACGACGGCAGTCTGCGTGGTCGACATGGCAGCAGGTCCTTTCCTTGAGAGGATGAGTTACGCGTTGGCGTCGGTGAGGACGGCGAACACATGCACGCCGTGCCGGGTGGTGCCGTCCGGATCGGGCAGCACCCGCGAGGTCTGCAGCAGCAGCGAGAGCACCGCGCCGTCCTCGATGGTGAGGTCGCGATCGTGCAGCGCCGCAACGACGGCGCGCGACAGCGCCCGGGTCGCGGTGCCGCTCTTGAAACGGTCCCAGCTGTGCAGCGTCACGTAGGACGTGGCGGCGTCGGCGCCCTCGGCGAGCTCCGGCATCACCTGGATCTCGCCGAGCGAGACGTAAGGAAACGTCGGGCCGTTCGGGATCAGGTCGTAGACGCGATCGGCGACCAGGGCCTTGACGTCGGCATCCTCGAGCAGGCACCGCTTGATGGCGGACGCCAGCGCAACGCTCGGATCGGTCAGCATCGTCCCCTCGCTTGCGCCATCAGGATCACGCGCGTCAGGCGACGCATTGCAGCTCGATGCGCACCAGCTCGCCGCGCACGAATTTCGGATCGCAGCGGGTGATCACGCGGGTCATGCCGCGAAACACCAGATCGTCCGTATCGTTCTCGCGCGGGATGCGCGGATCGAGGTCGAGCGGCGGCGGCACCGGCAGCGTGCCGCCGGGCCATTGCGCCTGGTTGATCTGGGTCGGCGACATGATGATCTTGTAGAGCGACAGCCGCTTGCCGGCGGGATGGTCGGACGTGTCGCCGCGATCGATCCGCGCCCGGCAGGTCACGGAGACGAAGATCTCGCTGTCGCCCTCCCCGGCCCGCCGGCGCAGGACGACGTCCTCGCTGTCGGCCGCCTGCAGCGCGCGATCGAGCGATGCGATCAGGTCGGACATCGGTTCAGCCGATGCCCTGGATGACGCCGTTGACGTCGAGGCTGGCAAGCGGGCCAGGCGCGGGGTCGGCGGCCGGCTGGCCATCCGCCGCGGGCGCCGCGGCGATGTCGGGCGGCGGCAAGACATCGGCGGCGCGCGGCGGCTCAGGCGCGGCTGCGGCCGGCGCCGAGGAGCCTCCTGACGGCGTGGACGAGCCCGGCAAGGAAGGGCCGCCATTGCTGCCCCGCGCCTCCTGCACGAAGTCCTTGAGGTCCTGCATCTCGCGCTTGAGGCCGTTCACCTCGGCGCGCGCCAGCATCATCAGCTCCGGCGCCTCGACGCCGATCTGCTCGATGTCGCGCACCAGCGGCGCCGCCTGGGCGTTGAGGTCGTGCTTGAGCAGGCTGAGCCGGTTGGAAAGCCCCTTGAACGTCATGTCGTCTCTCCAGAGGTCAGGGCGGCGGCGCAGCCGCTCGAGCCGAAGCTTGAGATGCGCCGCCAGCACGAAGAAGGTCAGGTCGTCGATCCGGCTTCGCCCCTGCGGGGCTTCGCCGGACGCGGTCCGGCATGGTCCTGCGGCCGAAACACAGAGATCAGCGCACGGCGGCGCGGATCGCGAGCGTGGTGTCCGAATAGGTGCCGGTCGAGGTGAGGATGACCGCCAGACGGTCGCCCAGAAGCCCATCCGTCACCCCCTCGGCATTGAGGTCGGCATAGGCCGCGATCGCCTTGGCAGTGTTGGCCTGCAGGTTACAGAGCTTGGTCGCGTTGGCCGTGCCGAAATCGAACCGCGCCACGTGGCGCCAGGTGGTGCCACCGTCATAGGACGTGACGACGATGGCGATGCAGCTCGCCCCGCCCGCCCCATATTTGAACGCCGCCTCGAGCGTGACGGCGCTCATGCCGTCGAGATCGGTGATCGGCGTCACAAGCGCGCCGGACAGCGCGGCGCCGATGGATCCTGCAAACAGCGTGTAGACGCCGGCGTTGTTCATGGCTTAGCCCCTAGGCGATCACAGAGACCCGGTAATTGTCCAACAGATCCGTCACATCGGGCGGCATGTTGCCGGATTCCCCTGACGTCGCGACCCACCAGGTGCGCGAGATGACGCCCGGAATGTCCTCCTGGCGCAGCAGGCGGTCCCTGCCCTTGGCGGCCCAGCGGCTCGAGACCAGCCGGATCACGGCATCCTCGACCTCGCCCGGGATCTCGGCAAACCCCGTGACGTATTCGACGACCTTGGGCCAGGCATTCCAGCGCGCGGCGTTGCCGGCGGCATCCAACCGCAGCAACCGGCCTGCGGCGGCATCGACCCGGAAGTCGGTGCCCTCGACCAAGGCCGTGCCGTTCTCGGTCACCGAGCTCACCGAGACCACCGGCCAGCGCGACAGCTGCAGCACATCGAAGCTGCCATTCAGCACCCAGGGGTGAGGATCCTGCTCCGGCCAGACCTCATCCCTGATCGTCTCCTGCTGGAACTTGCGATTGCAATACTGCGC
Organism: Bradyrhizobium sp. HKCCYLRH3099; assembly: GCF_051167855.1. Taxonomy (NCBI): domain Bacteria; kingdom Pseudomonadati; phylum Pseudomonadota; class Alphaproteobacteria; order Hyphomicrobiales; family Nitrobacteraceae; genus Bradyrhizobium; species Bradyrhizobium sp. HKCCYLRH3099. The sequence goes on along the minus strand of NZ_JBNPTW010000004.1, from coordinate 299,276 downwards.
CGCCGCGCCGGAGGCGCTGCCGATATAGCGCTTCAACAGCTCGTCCCTGGCCCCATCGGTGACGTCCAGCTCCTGCTTGACCACCTCGAGCGTGGTCAGGTCATAGCTCTCGGCCGGCGTGACGACCGTGGTGATGATCTTCAGGGGCATGGGGATTCCACAGTCGCAACCCTAGGCAGACAGATCAACTCGGGGTAGCTTCCCCTTCGCAACCGCAACGGGAACCACTCGGGGCCAGCGAGATGACGTCCATCGAACACTACGCCAGCCGGTTGGCGCCAAACATGCCGGCCCTCAACGCCATCTTCGTCGCGCGCCATTTCAAACGCATTTTCGGCCGGTCGCCTAAACCGCTGTCTCACCCCGGCGCGGACTATCATGACTTCATTGTCGATCGGATGATCCGAGGACATTGGACTGATAGACACCTTCGCTGCGTGGACAAGGAGCACGCAAAATCCGAAGCCATCCAATTGCATCCAACCATTCGTGTGCCCGAGACCAGAGCGATCATCCCTGTTCCCCGCCAACTCACCTTCGAGGACTTTTCTGCGGCGATAGAGCCGTTCCTTGGGCAACATCTCGTGGCAAAGCCCACACACGGATCAGCAGCAACCGAATTCCTGGACGCAAAGCCCGACATTTTCCGGCTCTATCGGACTGCCCGCTACAATTACTTCTACAGCTTCCGCGAGACCCAGTATTTCCCTCTGAAGCACAAGGTCATCGTTGAAGACAACATCTCAGACGACGGCGTCGACCTGCGCGACTTCAAGTTCTTCTGCAGCTATGGGCGCATTCTCTTCGTGCAGATCGATGCCAATCGGTTTACCGAACATGAGCGGATTCTCGTGGCACCGCCTCACTTTCAGCCTATGAACCTGAGATTGGGAGCCTTCAAGCCGACGACCAAATGGGTTCGGCCAGAGGCCCTTCCGGACCTCTGCAAGGCCGCAGAGGCTCTGTCGCGACCGTTCGATTTTGTTCGGATCGACCTCTATGAGAAGGACGGGCACGTCTATCTCGGCGAATTTACGTTCACTCCAGGAGCGGGAATGGAGCCCTTCTCCGACCCCGATTTCAGCAAACGCTTGCTCGATGAAATCAAGCACAGCACCTCGCGGGAGCCCGCGATGACGGAGAGCGCCGCATGACCTGCGGCGCTCACAACATCATTGCACAACCAGCGGATCTCCGACCGCCATGAAATACGGTGTTGCCCGGCCGGACCACAAGCAATCCGCAAGCGGAAGTCCCTCCTCCCAATTGGCATAAGCGTTTGAACGCATAATCCCACCGGTTGTCGGTTCATCCGTGGTGCAGCCCATGCCGATCGGGGTCCTCGAATAGGCCGCTCCACCCACCGCCGTATCTTTGAACCAAGTCTCAAAGTTGCCCTGACCGGACGATATGATTCCGGAGAAGCTTTCAACCGTCGTGACGATGTACCAGCTTGATTTGCCGGTGAACACCAGCGAGGTCCCGTTGTAGGCATAGTTGCTCGGCAAGCTGGCGTGCGTTCCCCACCCCATGTACGCCGTGACATCGGCGCACGGGCTGAACGGCGCCTGGGGATCGGACGTCAGGCCGAACTGATAGTTCATCTTTGGCGGCGAGGTGAACCCGTAAAGAGAGTAGAATTGCTGGTAGGGGTAAGACGCATTGAAGGCCGCCGAGTATGCCGGGTCACGGCAGTCGTCGAGCCAATAATTCGAACCTCCGAGAGACGCCGCCTTAGCAGAGACAAGCACCGCCGGAACCGGCATCGCGTTATACATCGCCTTGATTTTGTCGATGTACGCTTTTGTGGCTGCGAGACTTCCGCCCATGTCCATCCGGGTCACGAGGAATGACGTTCCGGGGAAGCTCGCGGGATCGAATGGAGTTGCCCGAAGCGTGAAGTAGAAGCTGCCGAGCTGCGCGTACTCAGTGCCGACCGCGTTCGCCATGTTGGGGTCACTGCGCGCCAACATGTAGTCCACACTGGACGTATTGCCGGCATCATGCACTCGCGAAGGCAGCCCCCGGCACATGACGATGTATCGCTTCGCCGGGCTCGGGTTGGCCGCAAGCCAATTCCGGATCGGCGTTCGAATCTGCGATTGCATGTTCGCTGACGTCGTGACCTCTGTCGTGTCGGCCGTCACGCCGAGCACGTCTACAGTGGCCATCCCGGGGCGATTGGCGACGTAGTAGTTGGCGACCGCCAAGCCATCCGTCGAGGCCGTGTTGTAGACAACGAGCGTCCGCCGGACATTGATGTCGGTTGCCTGCGGCTTGCCGAGAAGGAACACGCCCATCGCTTACCGCCACGATGCTGCGGCGAGAAACGCACCTGTCGTTGCGTTCGCCATGTTGACCTTGACCAGCGAGGAGGCGCTCGTCCCGACGTTCGAGGCGTCGGCCTGCGATCCGCCCGTGCCGCCTGCGCCGGCATCGGTGCGCTTGATCAAGGATTCTGTTCCGCCGGTCCATGTGAAGTTCGGCGCCGCGTAGCTCCACTGAAACGCCGAAGCCACGATGAAGCCGCCGGCCGACGTCGCCACATTGGTCTGCATCGTCGAAATCGAGCCGCCCCCGTTCTGCTCAAAGCGACCAGATCCTACGGGCGCCGTCGAGCTCAGATAGCCGGATCGAACCGTGTAAAGCGAATAGAACGTTCCGCCGCTCGGGTTGGCCTGATAGTCGATGCTGAAAGACACCTCCGTCGCGTTGTCCGCATCGGCGCCGAGCACGGCGTACCAGATACACACACCATAGCTCGGGCCGCCAGTCGCCGAGATCGCCGCCTTCGCGGCCGTCACGGCCGACCCGACGTTCGGCGTGATCGTCATGACCGCCGAATTGCTGCAGACGCCATAAGTCGCGAAAATCAGCATCCGGCGCGGCGTCGGGAGGCCGATATAGAGCCCGTTCGCCGTCTGCACCTGGTTGCTGCCGGTCAGAGCGTTCAGCTCGCCCCCGGAGAACAGCGTGGGTACCGGAAGCGGGCTTGTCGCCGCCGGGACGATCGGCCCCTTGGAGAAATTGAGCGGCACGGCAAGCGCACTGTTGTCCGTCGTGATGCTCGAGACGTCCGGGGCAAGACCCCACTGATAGCGGAGGAGCCGCTGCCCGGTCACGTCCGTGTTGCCGGCCGTCGCAACCTGGATCGTCGTCGCATTGGTCTTCGATGCCGTCGCTGCGCCCCACAACACCCCGTTGTCGCCGGAGACCTCCCAACCAGACGTTCCCACCGTCAAATCGGTGCCCATGTCGTGGGCGATCGTGACACTTGTCTTCGTGGCATCAACGACGGAGGCGCCTGTGATGAAGAAGCGCGGGCGGCCCGTCGTCGCGCCAAGAAGCGTGTTCACTGTCCGCGCAAAGCGCTTACCCGCCGTCGCCTGGCCGTCGCCATTGTAGTGCAAATTGTCGGCGCCGATCGCAACGTCCACGCTGCTGTGCGAGTAATAGACGTTGGCGGTCTCGACCTCGATCTCCGTGGCGGCTTCCTTGATCGCCTGCCATGTTGCGTCGGTGGTGTTGCCGGAGACGATGCTTCGCGCGAGCGACCCGATGACCATCGGGCATTGCGCTTTCGTCCGACCGATCTGCGCCGTGACGTAGCCGTGGATGTTATTCCAGTTGGCTTTCCACGACGCTTTCAGCCCGTTGAGACCGGAATTCGCGTCACCTTCGCCCTGGTGCACGAGCATCATCTCGACGGCATTTCCGGCGGCCGTCAGGTGCCCTGCGACAAACGATGCATAGTTGGCCGATAGGTTACCGCTGGCGGTGGCCGACACGGCGCAATTGAGCGCAGCGCAGGGGACTCCAGTCGCGGCGTTAACCCCGTTCAGCAGCTCGCGGATGCCGTTCGCAGCCGGCACGGTCGTCCAGGTGTCGTTCGAAATGTCGAAGTAGCGTGTTGCTGCGTTCGCTGCCGGCGGCGACCCGTTCGACTGACTGGTGAACCCGCCCATGTTGCTCTGACCGTAGAGCAGAAACACCATGCCGACGAAGAACGTGTTCGCGCCCGCCGCTTGCACAGCCAGCGCATTCTTGCAGCGAACGTTGACCTTGTAGCCACCACCCTGCGGCACACTCCCGAGATTGCCCGACCAAGTACCGCCCGAAGCCGAGAACGACGCTAGATCGGTCCAATCCTTGACGATGCTGCTATCGCTCGCCAGCAGGACTTGTGCTTGCATTCCTAGAGGGGCGGATCCGGTATACCCGCCCGACAGCGCAATGGTTCCGCTGGTAGCGCCCGCGTCTCGCTGCACAACCCTGTTGTTCGCAAGGTCGACGAGGGAGACCGCAGACGGTACATTTGGAATTCCGAGAAGGAAAACAGGCACCAGAACGCCTCAGAAATTATAACGGCCAGAACTATGGGCGTTTATGCTCAGATTGTTGCGATCAGTCGAAGTGGTCGCCGCACCCCACACAATGCCCTCTGCAATTAAGCCGGCCTGCTGCGTTGCATTGGCTCTGCAAATCCGGAACGGGAAACCATTGATCGAGTTTGCACCCACATTCCCGGTCGTTTCGGTGCCGTCAACATTGATTGCAGAACTCGCACCGTTCACCAGGTTGCTGGTGAAGTGCCAAGCGGCATCGCTCATCGTGGCTGTAAGAGTCGCCCCCCAAGTCGAACCGATGGTATTTGCGCTAGCGGTGCTACCAAACAAGCCCGCGCTTGAAGGCCCCAAGGCGCCACCTGCTGTGCTGCCTGTCGTGCGATTTATCACCATTGCCAAGGTGAATGGCTGCGAAACTGGCATATTCGCCGCAGACGCGACGTACGATACGGTCGACCCGTTGCCACAGTTGATCGCCGGAAGAGTCCCGGTTGGAGTCGAACTGAACGTCAGAGGCGGCTGGTTTGCGGCGGTCGCTTGCACAAGATCGTACGTCCCAGGGCTGACCTGGTTGTAGACTTTAGAGATGTTGCACACGCCTCCCGTTGCCGCGGCGCATTTGGCGGATGGAGTGAGACCTCCCGTGCAGTATGTACCCGCAAGATCGGCACTGCCGCTTGTTGTTGATTTCAGCGTACAGATGACTGTCGTCGGCGCGGCCGAATCGACAAGATCACAGAGGCTCCCCGCGCTTGAAGCATAAGCGCCATTCCACGCTTGCGCGCACGAATAGTAGCCAACCGCGCTTGTGCTGAACGTGTCACCAGGACCCGTGTAGGAGCCCCCACCCCCACCGCCGGTCGGCGCACTGAACGCCACAAGCCCCATCATCATCGCCGAGAACACGTGCGACACGGCGCCGGCCGCCACGGCGTGAAAGATGCCGGCGAGGCTCAGCGTGCCAGCGATCGCAGCAGCCTTGCGAACGTCAACGCGCGGGAGCTTGCGAAACGCCGACCCAACAGCGCGACCAGCGGCGGCGCCAAGGACCGCAAGAGAGCCGCGAGATTTCGGCTCCTCCCAAGACGGTAGAACCCGAGGGCCAGTGGGGCGATGAATTGTAACAGTCTTGCGATCATCGTCGTTGCTCATGGACTGGACGCTCAGTTGTTCTTGATGGTGAAGGTCGCGATGTCGATCGACGTCGCGGAGGCCCCCAGCGTCGCGGACCACTGAGAGTTCGCCGTCGACTGCGTCACGGCATCCGCCGCAGGCAACATGAAACCGCGCGTATCGTTGGCCGGCACGGTGATGGAAAAGCGCGCGGTGCCACCGACCACGTCTCGGAACGTGACGGTCACAGCGGCGGCCGATGTGTTGGTGACGATCAGCCCGTACAGATCGACGAACACGTTGGCACCACCGGCTGCAGTGATGGCCGTTTCCGTGGTGGTCGTGATCGTCGTCTTCTGCTGGCCCTTGAGCTCGCGCAACGAGCCGACGACGACCTGTTTGCCCTGCTTGTCGAACAGGCCGGAGACGCGCTGGCCATCGGCTGCCGCCGCGGGGAGGACTGTCTTGGCAAGACCGCCGATCTTGAGCGGGTTACCGGAATCGGTGGCGCCGCCCGCAATATCACCTGCCGCCACGGTCGAAAGATATTGACTGGACGGGGACGCCTGAGAGCCCGTCGGGATGACGCCAGCGCTATCGGAGGCGAGCGTGAAGCGCTGCGTGTTCGCGTCCGTTGCACCCGCGCCGCGCGTCAATGCCGCGCCGAACGCCGTCGCGAGTGCCTGGATTGAGAAGCTGATCTGCTTGAATACCGACATGAACGACACGGACGTCGTGTCGCTCGCCGCGTTCTTGGCGTCGTTCATGCGACCGAGGATTTCGCCGCCCGCGCCGTCGGCGATGCCGTGCAGACCCATGTTCGGACCGGTGCCGGCGCCGGACGTGTCGTGCTGGCGAATACCTCCGGTGATTGCTGTGCCGTTGCCGTCTTTCGCCGCAACTGCCGTGTTGTTGAACGCCATCGTCGGATCTCCTCAGAATAGGATCATGGTGTTGCGGAAATCGCTCATGTCCATCTTGAGCGCGTAGGACGACGGCGTGAGGCCGGACAGCGGCATGCCGCCGCTCGCCACCAGGGTCACGGCCATGGCGAAGGCGCCGCTGACGAGCGCAGCCGGATGCGCGCCGGCCGTCTCGGTGACGGGAAAGCCTCCGGAGGGAACGACGACCACGGGCAAGGGTGTCGGCATCAGAGCCCCAGGATGTAGGTGTTGCGGAAGTCGCTCATGTCGACCGCGAGAAACACGCCGCTCGCCGTCGCCACCAGCAGGAACGACCGCGTCACGATCGACCCCGCGCCGTTGTTGGCCTGGATCGTCACCGGATAGCTGCCGGCGGCGATGCTGGCATTATTGACCTGCAGCGTGCTGCCCGAGATCGCGAACAGAGAGCCCGGGTTGGAGGTCAGCGAATAGGTGTAGCTGCCAATGCCGCGGGAGACCGAGAGGGCCCCGACCGCCGTTCCGATCGATGCGTTCGCCGCGAAGCTGGCCGCCGACAGGTTGAGCAGCGGACTGCCGGCAAACAGCGCGCGCTCGCGCACCGCGGTCAGCGGCTTTCCGATCGGGAGCAGCGTGGGCATGGGATCAGGGCCGAATTGCCAGCTTGATGATGCGGTCGGCACCCTGATTCACGGCGGAGCCGGAGGTGCCGGAACGGATCTGCAGCATGTTGATGCCGATGAAGACCCCCGGGTCGAGATAGACATAGCGGCCAGCGGCCACCGTCACCGTGTACTCATTGCCCGAGGCGTCATAGAGATTGCTGTAGTTCTGGCCGCCATCGGTCGACACCCTGAACGTCAGGTTCGCCGCCGTCCAGCTGCCCGGCATCTCCAGGCCGATCAGCGCCTTGGCGCCGAGCGCGATATCGGAGGTCACCGACGCGCCATTGAGGATGGTCGCCGATTTGTATTCGAGGCCGAGCGGCAGCGACATGACAACCCCTCAAAGCGTGATGAAGGCGCCGCCGGGAGCGAAGGCGACGCTGATGACGCCGGCGACGCGGCGCACTTCGTAGATCACGGCGCCATCGAGCACATCGCCGACCGCGGGCGGCACGCTGCTCGCGGCGGGCTCCGGCACCACCTCAGCCGGCACCTCCGGTGCCGCCTCCGTCGCCCCCGCGGTCGTCGCATCGGCGCTCGCAGCATCCGTCGCCGCGTTGCTGGTCGTCTCGTCGGTCATGGTCGCCTCCGCGGGTCAAATGGGGAATGGCGCGGCGCTGCGGCCGCACCATCCGGTCATGCCTGCCGCCCTGCTTGCGGTCATGCCTGTGGTCCTGGCCGCGCATCAGGCGCGGAAGCCCCAGGCTTCCATCTTGTCGACCGTCAGGGTGCCGACGCCGGTGCCGCTCGGCTTGTACATGGCGGCATAGGGCTGCAGCACGGCCAGCGTTCCGGTCGCGGCGAAGTTGATCTGGCCCTTGGTCGTGACCTGGGCGCCGTTGATGAACATCTTGACGTCAGTCACGTCGCTCGCGTCGATGCGCAGCAAGGCCCAGTCGGTTGCGCCCAGGGTTACGCCCGCAGCAGCCGAGATCTGCGTCACGCCGTCGAACGAGCGCACCAGCAGCGCACCGGATGCCGTCGCGCCAATCTGCAGATAGCAGGTGTTGTTGTCCGGACCGTCGATCCAGTTCGAGGCCAGGCCGACCACGGCCTGAACACCGGCCGCGCTCGGCAACACCGAGAGCTGGAAACGGCTTTCGAAGATCAGGCCCTTGGTGACGTCGAGAGCCTTGTTGTCGCCCCAATACAGCGCCGCATCCTGCTTCTCGCTGGTCGACGTCAGCGTGCAGGCCACCTGGCCGCCGATGGCGTTCGCAACGCCGGCAACGGTCGGCGGCGCGGCGCCGACGATCTTCTTGACCCAGGGCACGCCGTTCGACGCGGAGCCCGCGGCGGAGATCACCAGTGCACCGGCGCCGACGAAGTCGTCATAGAACGTCAGCGGCGACAGCACCTGCACGCGTTCGTGGCTGGCCTTGTCGACGAACTCATGAATGCCGCTGAACGGCGAGATCCTGGAAATGACGCGCGCGCGATCGGACATCGATTGTCTCCTGACGGCCGTTGCGGCCAAGCGATGACGGAAAACATGAGCGGGGCCGCCGTGCCGACGGCCCCGAAGATCACGGCGATCAGGTCACCGCGGTCGGCGGCGTCGCCTGCTGATAACGCGGGTGGCCATAGGCCGTGACCGACACGAAGTTGGTCGCCTGCGAGGAGTCACCGAAGTTGAGGTAGACGTAGGGCGAGCCGGCGGCCAGATCCTCCGGCAGCACCTCGAACACGACCTGCTTGGACTTGATGTTGTTGGTGACCGTGACCGAGTTGCCGTTGCTGCCCTTGGTCAGGGTGTCGCCGGCCGCCGCGTCCTCGTTCAGCCAGTTCTGCGTCGCCGCTGGGCCCGCGGCGTTCGAACCGCCGGTGACGGCGGTGGCCTGGCGCAGGGTGACCGCCGTGGCGTGGCCGGCCGCCTGCTTCATCTCCGCGACCAGCCACACCTTGTGAAAGCCGGCGGTGTTGACGCGGCGGCTGTCGACGCCGCCATTGGTGGTGGTCGGGGCGAGCAGCGGAACGATCTTCAGGTTCTGGGGCAGCGAGAATTGACGGGCCATGGTGACGGCGTCCTTCTGGTGATGCGGGCTACACCAGCAGCCCGCGGGGGCATGCCGCCTGCGCCAATTGGCGCATGCGGAAACGAAAGCGGCTCAAGCGGCCTTGTCGTCGAAGCGCGCCAGGATGGCGACCCGCTCGCGATCGGCGGCGAACGACGCCGAGAGCTTGGCCTGCAGCGCGACCTGATAGGCGGACTGCGCCTCGCGCAGGGCCGCGGCTGCCTTGTCGAGGGCCTCCTTGCGAAGGTCGACGGCGGCCTGCAGATCGGCAAACTCCTGCAGCTTGCCGGTCTCCAACGCAGCGAGCGCGCCCTCGAGGGTGTCCGTGGGCGCGACATCGAGCGACGGCTGTTCGGGGGCTGCGGCAGGCGCGGTCTGGCTCTTGGCCATGGGATGTCTCCGAAAGAGGTCACCCCTCCGCCAGAGGCGGAGGGGCGCGCGATCAGGTCGCGTGTCAGCGGTTGGCGAGGGTGACGAAGGGCGACAGCGTGTTGGTGCCCTGGAACGGCGTCAGCGGGCTGTGCCAGATCGATTCACCGTCGACGCGATAGGTGATGCGGAACACCATCTCGTCGGTGAGGAATGCCACGTGCATCGAGCTCGCCGCCTGCACGCCGCCCTTGTCAGCCAGTACGTACTGGCTGAGATCGACGAGCGAGATGTCGCCCTCGGTGCCGAGCGTCGAGGCATATTCCACCGGGATCACCGGACGGCCGAACAGGACGCCATAGGGCTGGCCGGAGATGCCGTTCGGCGGCAGATAGACCGGGACGCCGGCGGTGCCGATGACCTGCGACAGGGCGTAGAGCTGCGGCTCGACGTCCTGGTTGATGAACCAGACGGCGTTCTGCCGCGAGCGGCCCCACATCCGCGACCACATCTTGAGAATGTTCTCGTACAGGATCGTGGTCGAGGCCTGGCCGATCTCCTTGGCGATCGTGATCTTGGCCGCCGAGTTCAGATAGCCCTGCGGCTGGCCGGAGCCGGAGCCACGCACGATCGCGTTCTCGGTCATGAAAGTGATTTCCTCCGAGAACGCCTCGCTGGCGATCGAATTGACCACCGACGCATCGGCCAGCATCTCGTCGGAGACGTACCAGTTGGCCATCAGCTTCTTGAGGTCGAGCTCGATCAGCCGGAACTTCGGCTTGCTGGCGGCGGCGGTGCCGCCCTCACCCAGCCAGTAGGACTGCACGCCGCCCCAGCGGCTGCCGGTCGCGCGGCTGGTCTCGTCGATGCCGGGAATCTTGATGCCGTTCGACGCCGAGGAGATCGACAGCTTGCGGACGCGGCTGAGCAGCTGGCCCATGTCGTAGGCGCGGGCGAAGATCGCCGTGGAGAAGTCCGTTTGCACCATGAAGCCGCCGGCGGACGGATCGAGCTCGCCCATGCCGGTCGGCGCGCGGTCGAACGAGACTTCGGCGCGCTGCAGCCGCGGATCCTGGCGGGCGACGCCGCTGCGGGCACTGAGCGAAGCCGAGGCGACCGCGAGCAGCTGCTCGCCGAAGCTGCGGAAATGGCGCTCCGGATCCGGCGTGAAGTCGATCGCGCGGCGCACCGCGCGGGTGTAGTCGTCCCCCTGCCAGGCGCGGCGGGTCTCGACCGGCGCGATGCTGTCGAGCGACAGCGATTCCGGCACGATGATCGGCGCGGCCGCGCGCTGGGGATCCTGGCCGCCGACCGGACGGGCCAGCGCGGCCGAACGCGCGCGCGCACGCTCGAGGCGCTCGATCTGCCCCTGCAGATCGGAAATGCTGCGCTCCATCTTCTCATAGGCCGCGGCATCGGCAATGACGGCCGGGCTGCCGAGCTCATCGACCGCCCGGCCGAGCTGCTCGCGCAGCTGCTGCAGTTCATCCATAGGTGGGCTCCATCTAAATGCGGCGTCTCACGACGCGGCTGGGATAGGCGACATCTCGCGATGCGACCGACGTGACGGAACCCGTTGCCGGGTCCCGCCTGTGCGCTTGCCCAAGGCGCATGTCGAAAGGGCGTCATCCCGGCGAACCGGGAATTCGGATCAGGCGGCGGAGACCGCCAGCGAGTGCTTGAGCTTGATCGCGCGGGCACGGCGCTCGCGCGCGGCCTGCTCGGTCTGGGCGGCGGCGCGCGCGGTGTCATCGGCATCGTCGTCGGCGGATGCCGTCGCGCCGTCGATGAACTCGCGCAGCATCTCGCAACCGCGCACCATGTGCTCGTGGCAGCTGCGCAGCGCCTCCTCGTTGGCGCTGGACAGCGCCTTGCCGGCGCGCGCGAGCGGCTGCTCGGCGGCATCGGCCGTGCGGAACGTCACGACCTTGCCGCCGACATGGTCGCGCATTGCGGCGACGATGCCGCCGAGCGCGCCGTCATCAAGCTGACGCAAAAGCTGCAGGCCTTGGCCAAGCCGCGCGAGATCCGCGCGCGGCGCCGCGTTGCGGGCGCCCTCCTCGGCCATGCCGACGGCTTCGTCGACCTCTTCGACCACCAGCTTCTTCAGCCATTCGCCGAACAGCTTGTTGAGTGCGGCGAGCTCGGCCGGCAGCGGCGAGTTGTCACCTTCGTACTCCGCTTCCCATTCGAGGCAGGATTCGAGATTGACGGCCGAGGCCAGCAGATAGGCCGCCTGGCCGAGATCGTAGAGATCGCGGCGGAAACCTGACACGCGCGCGGCGCGCTGGCCTGCGGGCGTCATCCGCCGGTGCGCGGCCAGCACGCCCTCGATCTGGCTGATCACGGTCGCGATGCCGTCGCGCTCGACCGGCGTCGGAATCGGCATGACGTCGGCGGTCGGACGATCATTGGTTCGTGTCGGCATCTTCGCTGCCCTCCGGAGTTCTTCGAGCTCGTCGCGCGGCACGATCAGCATGCCGCCGCCGTCGAGCACCTTCTCGGCCCATTGAAAGATCGGCCCGGTGTCGATGCCCTGGGCGCGCGCGGTTGCGAGCGCGCCGGGCAGCGCCGGCACCGGCACCTGGCTGATCTCGAGCAGATCGACCAGGTCGAAATCGATGCCGCCGGGCCGCGCCTTGTCGGTCGAGAACTTCCACTTCAGCGGATTCCAGCTGACGCTGGTGGCGTTGAGGTAGTTGGCCTTGACCAGGCGGAACACGGTGTCGGCGAACGGATGCAGGTCGGCGTCGGCATATTCCACCGCGCCGGTCAGCAGGCCCTGGCGGTCCTCGATCTCGATCACGCGGCCGATCGGCAGATCGCCGGAATCATGGGCCCACAGGAACACGGGGTTAGTGAGGTAGTTCGCGAGGTCCCAGGCCCGGATGGTGTGGCCGTCGCGGGCGACATCCGGGGTCGAGAAGATGTAGCGGATGATGCGGCCGGAGGAGTTGGCGAGATCCGGCGTGGCGGCGGCGCGGAAGCCGGTGGGCGCGCTGCGCTCGGTCATGATGCCGCCCCCGCGCTGATCGTCTTGTTGATCGTCTTGCGCAGCTTCCAACCCCACTTTTCGTGCGCGTCGAGCATGCCCTGCAAGGTGTTGGCGATGCCCTGCGCACCGGCTGCCGTCGCGGCGTCGTTGGCCGCCTTGAGCGCGGCGATGACAGTCGCGTTGTCGGCGGCGAGCTGCACCAGCATGCCGCCGGCATCGGGCGTCTCGGTAAAGCCGATTGCCGCCGGCTGGACGATCGCATCGAGCGAGGCTGGCGCCGCGACGTCGAGCGTCAGCAGGCGCTCGGCCAGTGTGTCCACCTCGTCGAACGCCTCGGCATAGATCTCGCCGAACATCCGGTGAAACTGATCGAACAGCGGCCCACTGACATTCCAATGGAACGTGTGCGCCTTGAAGTAATAGGCCCAGACGTTGCCGAGCGCGGCCTGCAGGGCCTTCACCAGATCATCCATCGGATCTCGTTCCCTAGAGGCTGCGCCAGCAGGCGGTGTCGCGGATCTGCTTGGCAAGCGCGGCCGCGGCGACCATGTCATAATCGGCCGGCGCGACCCGCCGCGCAGGCTTCGGCAACGCCATCGGCTGCGATCGCGCCGCGATGCGCGCCGGCGTCGGCTCGTCCGCCTTGGGCCGGCCGCCTTCGCCCGAGCCCGTCGACTGGCTGCCCTGCGTGTCCATGTTCTGCGGATAATGCAGCTTGGCTGCATCGCCGCCTTCCGGCACAAGACCGAGATCGAGGCGCGCCTCGTCGGGCTTGGCCATCATCGACATGATCATCGTGCGCCAATTGTTGACGCGCGTGGTCATGTCGGCGGTCGTGAGCTCGCGATAGTCGAACTCGATCGACAGATCGTCGCGCCACAGGCCGAAGTCCGAGGAGAATTTGGCGCGCCAACGGTCGGTGTACCCGGTCAGCGTGAAGTTGATGTATTCCTGTGCCTGCTGGGCGATGTTGTTGTTGGTCGATCGCTCCAGCGCCGCCAGCATGTGCATCGGAATCCGGAAGATGCGCGCGATCTCCTCGATCTGGAACTTGCGCGAGGCGATGAACTCGAGATCGCCCGAGGTCATGCCGAACTTCTCGAATTTCAGGCCCTGCTCGCCGAGGATGATCTTGCCGGAATTAGCCAGACCGGTGAACGCGCCCTTCAGTTGGTCCTTGAGGCGCGTCGCGGTCGTGTCCGCCAGCTTCTGGTCGGTCGTGAACATGCCGGACGGCTTGGCCGCCTGCCCCATCCAGCGCGCCGCCTGCTGCTCCTGCGCCAGGCCGAGCGCGATCGCCTCGCGCGCCAGCATGATGCGGGAGGCGCCGAGCAGGCCGTTGACCGAGAAGCCGCGGATATGGAGCATGCCGGCGAACGGGATCAGGAACGGCTGATCGCGCAGCTCGGCCATCATGTGCAGGCCTGACGGCGTGACGCGATAATACAGGTTGCCGTCCGGCGCCTCCCACAGCGCTACCCAGTCCGGATTGACCGGAACGAACTTGATGATACGGCCGCGGCCGTCGCGGATCTTCACCGCATAGGCGTTGCCGCGCAGGATGAGGCCGACCTGCAGCTGCTCCTTGAACTCGAAGCCGTTCTGCCAATCGTTCGGCTCCATCAGCTTTTCGTACAGCCAATGGTCCTTGGCCTCGGTCCGGCCCATCGCGCCGGAATGGCGCATCACGGTCCACGGCAGCTTCGCGACATCCTCCGCCAGCATGGTGACGCAGGCCATGACCGCCGACGCGTTCAGCGCCGTGGCCTGGTTGATGTCGATCCCCGTGACCGACGGCGTCGACCACAGATTGTTGCCCCACAACAGCGCGTCCGACGTCGTGTCGGCGTTCCGCGCGGGCGCAAGATGCTTCTGGCGTCGACGTGATCGCTTGCTCATGCGCCCCTCAACTCAGGTCGATCACGATCAGATCGCGCTTGTCGTAGACGGAGCCTTGCGGCTCGGGATTGCGCACCATCAGCGCCACCGCGTTCATCAGCGCCGCCCAGGGGTCGATCTTGGCGTCGCCGGCATTCTGCTTGGTGGCGCGGATCGCGGTCGCGGTCGGCTCGATCTTGACGTTGCCCACGCACCAATCCATCAGCGCCGAGCGCGCGTGGCGCATCGACAGGTCGCTCTTGCGCTGCGCTTCCGGCACGCAGCCGTTCTCGAGGCGTCGCTCGGCGGTCTTGATCGACGTCATCATGCCGAAGCCCTGGGGCGCGCCGACCAGCAGACCGTTCTCGACCGTGATGTCGATCAGCGCCAGCGCCTCGACCATCTCGCCGAGGCCTGCCGGATCGACCGAAACGCCGCCGAGCAGGCCGCGATCCCTGACGATCCTGATCAGCTCGACGATGTCGGCGACGTCCTCGCCGGCATGCTCGCAGATCGTCAGCTCGCCGGCGGCCTTGAAGTCGAGCAGCCGCGAGGCGATCGACTGACGCCGCTCCAGCACGCTGCCGTGCGCCCAGGCGCGCGACCAGGCGAGCCATTCCTTCGTCACCTTGTGGCGGCCGAGAAACGCGCCGCCGTAGAGGTCGTCGAGGCCGCCGCCGTCGAGGCCGGCGACGATCACGTCGCAGACCTCGAGGAGATACTCGAAGGTGATCGCCTCGTCTTCCGAACCGGCCCAGAACTCGGCGCCGGCCCAGGCATCGGTCTTCAACCCGATGCCGATCTCGATGTTGAGATGTTGCGAGGCCCAGATCCGGATCGCCTTCTCGCCCTTGGCCTTCTCGGTCTCCCAGTCCGGGATCAGCGTCGACAGGTGCACCGAGCGGCCGAGGTTCGGCATCACCATGTGCCAGTTCGCAGGGTCCTGCCACTTGGCCGGGTTCTTCGCGACGTCGTCCGGAAACTCGTGCAGCACCGGCAGCAGCGCGCGGATCGTCTTGCCGCGATAATGGCCGTCGCGGATCTTGCGGGCCATCATCAGCTCGTCCTTGAACGCGCCGGCGGGCGCATCGTCGGACTGCGTCGTCGTCATCAGGAACAGGCCTTCGGGCGTCTTGTCGAGACCGCCGCGAACCTGGCGCAGCACCTTGGTGGTGTGGACGTTGCGACCGAGCAGATGGAGCTCGTCGAGCAGGGCGAAGATCAGGATGCCGCCGGTCAGGATGTTGAGGTCGAAGGTCTTGACCCGCATCTCGGCGTCGTTCGACAGGTCGACGATGGTCTTGAGATGCTCCTTGGCGGCGAACCGGCTTTTCAGCACGGGCGACAGATTGATCATGCCGACCGCCTGCTCATAGGCGCGGTCGGAGATGGACTGCGTCGGGCCGATGAAGACGCCCTCGGCACGCGGGCGCTTGTTCATCAGCATCAGGGTCAGCGCGAGGCCGGCACCGTAGGAGGTCTTCGACGATCCCTTCGGCGCGAGCGCCAGGATGTCTCTGATGTAGCGGACCTGCGCGGCCGGGTCCCAGGATCCGAACGCGGCGCGCACGATGTCGCGAAACCACGGACCGGCCGCCTCGCCGAGCCGCGGCGTGCCGGGCACGTCCGGCAGCTGCAGCTCGTCGAAGATCGCGAGGCCCATCTCGGCCTCGCTGTCGATCAGCGGCAGGTCCGGGACCAGCGAGCGGCCGTCGCGCAGGCGGTCCGCCCAGTCGACGCAGCTGAGGTCCCACATCAGTTCGGACGGCCGCTACCTTGGCGCTGCGCGATGAGGTCACCGAGCGCCGATCCGCGATCGGGGTTCTGCGCGGCAGCGATCGCCGCTTCCTTCTTGCCGAGCTTCGGCGGCTTGGCCTGCTTGGCCGGCTTGCCGGTCGACGGCTGGGCGGCATGGCCGTACAGCATCAGGTCGTTGCGATCGAGCATCGCCACGAATTGCTTGATGGCGCCGACGTTGCCTTCCTGCACCTGCTCCCAGGTCTTCATCATGAGGCCGGCGACCAGCCGGTCGCGCGCGACATCCCGGAAACGCAGCTCGGAAAAATAATGCTTCCGCAGCGTCGGCACCGTGATGAACAGCGCCGCCGCGACCCGCGCGTTGCTCCACCCGAGCGCAACTAACATGCTGACGAGATTCCGGTTTTTCTGCGTAGCGATATGCTCGGGCCGCCCTCGCTCGCCCCAGTTCGCCGGCACCGGATCGCCAAACAGGTCAAAAACTTCAGCCACGAAGAAAAAAATCCCTGAATGAGGAAACGTGCGGTCGGATCGAGGTGGGGTTTAGGGATTTTAACCCCCTACCCCGTCAGCGGCGGGCGGCGCGGGCGGCCAGGCCCTTCGATGTGTTGTGGGAGACGCAGAGGCATTGGCCGTTGGCATCGTCGTAGAGGGCGCCGCCGTCGGCGCGCTCGATGATGTGGTCGGCGACCATGCGATGGCCAGTGGCGCGGGAGCGTTCGCAGCGCTGGCCGTTCTCGATCTTCTCGCAGCGCCAGCCCGCCCGGCTACACACGCGCTCGGCCCATGCCTTGTGCTGTGGCGTCAGCAGCGCCGGATCCGCCCGCTTCGGCGGCGGCTGCACGGTGCGGCCATCCGACCTCGGCACCAGGGGAGTGAGCTTGCGGATACGGCCCATGCCCTCGACATGCAAAAGCCCCGGGCGATGCCGGGGCTTTCAGGGCACAATACGAGATTGATGAAGCGCGCTTTTCGCTTCAGTCCGCCACCCCGGAGACCACGCTACTGACAAGCGGCTGCTGCGACGGGAGGCTCAGCGCGGCCATGAGTGTCTGATTCCGTGTCTCGGAGTCAACACTGTTGATCCCGTCCTGGAACGCGTCCCAGGTGCGCCACACGAGTTTCTCATGCCGCAGCCTGGGACGCCGGCCCCTGTGGTTCCGGCCCTTCTTGCCATCGCCGTAGATCGCCCGCTGCAGCGCGTCCTCGCTGATCGGCCGCTCGTGGTTCTCACAGACCCTGATCCTGTCGATGACGTGATCGGGTACGGTGAGCGGAATGATCTGGTCGTTTGCCGCAGTGATGGTGCGGATGCGGGCGACGCCGGGCACGCTCATGATGCGCTTCCAGTGCCGCTCGATGCCCCACACGAATACGAAGATCAGGCTGGTGAACATCAGCCTGGTGACCTCGACCTTGCGCCCGCGCCGGACGATCGTCTGCTCCATCTCCGGGACATAAATCCCGAACCGGCGCGCAACGAGATGCGCCGCGACCGTGCGCTCCTCGTTGGGATAGGTCTCGATCAGGTGCCACGTCGCCGCGAGCCCCGGCGCCATATCGGCCATCCGCGGATCGACAGGATCGACATAGCCGACGATAAGCCCCTTGCCGATCTCCACACGCACGTCGCCCAGATTGCCCTTGCTCATCGCCAGCATCTTCCCTGCTCCTGCCTCACGTGAAATCCGCCGCGTCCTGCTCACTCATCGCGGCCTGCGGCGGGCCGGATGCGGTGTAGATCTTGCCCGTCGCCGACGGCGGGAACGGCCAGGGCGCGCGCATGCCCTCGCGGAAGCGGCGGCGGATGACGCCGTCGGGGAAGTAGTTGCGCAGCAGGCCTTCCCAGGCGCCCGCGCCTGATCGGTCGAGGATCACCCACGCCTCCGCCGGCGGCAGCGCGGCGAGTGCGGCGAGCTGCGGCGTGACGGGGTGCTTGCGGTAGAACACCGCGCCGTCCTTGCAGTAGGCCTTGCGAAACAGCTCGGTGCAGTTGGCGAGCTCGTGCAACGCCTCGATCGCCTTCGCCTCGACGCTGTCGCGCTCGTAGCGCTCCGGCGCCAGCGCCGCTTTCGCATCGGCCGTCTCCAGCAGGGTCCAGCGTTTTTCCTCGAGGTAGCGCCAGCCGGCCGGAACGCCCTTGCGCTTCAGCCGTTCGAGGTACGCCATGAACGGACCGATGCCCGCAAGCGCCGCCTCCTGCTCCGCCTCGCTCAGCGCCTCGGCCGCGTAGGCCGTGCGCTGGCGATCATCCGCCGCCGCGGTCGGCCACCTCGCCTCGAACGCTGTGAGGAACCTTGCATTGCGATCCCGCGCGCGCGCCTCTCTCTCACGTTCAATCAGGGGTCGTTCTAAGGGATCGTTCTTGGTGCCCACGCATGTGTGGGCACCCGTGCCCACGCATGGCTGGGCACCCGGGTGCCCGTCTGGCTGGGCAGGGGTGCCCACCGGTGGGCACCCCCCCTCCTCACTTGCAGTTTCTGCATGGCTCTCGGCAGCCTCGTCGTCACTGTCATCCGCGGCTGACACATCGTCGTCGCGGTCGAGCACCACGCGATACATGTAGCTCGCCGAGGGCTGGCCGGCCTCGCTCATCCATGGCGGCCGCTTCTTCTCGACCCAGCCGGCCTCGCAAAGGCGCTCCAGCGAGCGCTGGATCGAGGCGCGCCCGCAATTCAGCTGCTTCGCCATGCGCACCTGGCTGCGCCGGCACCACCCCGCCTTGTCGGTGTGCGAGCCGAGCAGCGCCAGCATGTGCAGGTCGCGCGGCTCCAGCGAGCGATCGAAGATCGCGCCCGCGGGAATGATGGACAATCGAGGGTGGCTCACGTTCTCACCTGTGGATATCGGACATTGCGGGCACAACGGGCCCAAAGACGCTGTTCACGCATCGACTGTGTTGTGTGGCGCTGGCAGGCTGGCAGCGTCGGGAGAGGTCTCGCTGCGGCTCAGCTCGCGCCAGTGCCAGATCCAGCGGCACACGACCGGCTCGGCGACGCCGAGGGCCTTCGCGATGTCGGCCGTGTTGAAGCGGCGGCACCACAGGCGTAGCGCCAGCGCGTATTGCCGGAAGAACGCCTCATCGCCGTCGCCCCTGCCCGCATCAGCGCGCATCCCGCCCGCGCCGGTCGAGCGCGGAGTAGCCGGGCGGCGGATCGCCGAACACGGACGCCGTCAGCGACATCTGCCGCGCCGCCCGCTCGCGCGCGCTGCGCTCGATCTCGGCGGCGTTCGGCGCTTCCTTCAGCATGCGCGTGTTGAGGCCGAAGCTCGGACCGAGCGACGCCATGCGCTGGCGCACGGCGGTCTCGGCGCGGTTGAGCCTGACGGCAATCGCCTTGTAGACGGCGGCCTTGACATGACCAGGCGCATCCTCGCCGTGCCGATCGACCACGCGGTCCTGCCACAGCGATGCGGCGATCCCCATGTCCTGCCGCGTCCACACACCCTTGTTGAGCGTCGTCATGCTGCCCCCTTGTCGAGATAGAGTTTCGCCAGCGCCTGGATGCGGCTGTCGTCGGAATGCACCTGCTGCAGCTCGGCGCCGGGATTGATGATGCTGTGCGCCTGGCTGGCCTTCAGGCCCTGCACGGCCGCGATCAGCGGATCCGAGCCGCCGTTGGCGACCAGATAGATCTCGGTGATCGGATCGGTGCGCGCATGCGGGCGCAGCCGCCCGGCGAGCTGCTTGTGCACCTCGCGCGACCAATCGAGCTCGCCATGCACCACGGTCGAGCAGCGGTGCTGCAGCCCGTCGAGGCCGGCGCCGGAGCGCAAGGACATGATGATGCAGTCGGTCTCGCCGTCGACGAAGGCGCGCCGCGCGGCGTCCTTCTGCGTCGCGCTCTCCGAGCCCGTGTAGAGCACGGGCTTGTAGGCCGCCAACTCCTTGAGCCAGATATCATAGCAGTCGCGATGCCAGCCGCCGAGGATGACCGGAGTCTTCGCCTCAAGCAGGATCTTGACGTAGGCCGCGACGTAGCGCGCCTTCGCAACCCCGGTGACGCGCCGCGCCCACATGTCGAGCTCGCGCGCGGCCTGGCCGCGCTCGGTGAAGCTGCCGGTCATCACCCGCTGCGCCAGCATCCGCCCGAACGCCTCGTCCGCGGCGGCCGCCTCGTCGTCATAGGGCAGATCGTGCACGATGCGGTTCGGCGGCGGCCCGGCGCCGACCTCGCGCAGCATGATGTTGAGATCGCGCAGATGCTCGCCGAGCGCGGCGGGATTGTCGACGACGAGCTTCTTGTCCTCCGCCGTCGAGCACCATTCGCGCACGAACTCCTCGCGCGTGCCGAGGCAGCCGGGATCGATGATATCCAGGATGTTGAAGATCTCGCCGCCATAGCCGAAAATCGGCGTCGCCGAGAGCCCGATGCGCAAGCCGCCGGCATGGCGCGCGAACACGGCCGACGCCCGACCCTTGTCGGTGCCGATACCGTGGCGCAGGTTCTGGCACTCGTCGAAGATCACCGAGCGGAAGCGCCCGGTCGCGGCGATATCGACCCAGCCGCCGCAATTGGAATAGCGGAACACGTAGACGTCGCGCTCCGGCAGATCATAGGGCGTGGTGCGCAGGATCTCGTGCGCGGTCAGCGTCGTGAATTTGGCGATGAAGTCGCGCACCCATTGGTTGGAGACGTGTGCTTCGCAGATCACGGCCGCGGGAAGGAACTGCGGATCCATGATCGCGGCCAGCGCGCCGAGCGTCTTGCCGAGCCCGACATCGTCGGCGATCAGGAGCCGCCCGGTGCGCCGCGCCATCTCGGCCGCGCGCGCCTGGTTGGGCCGCAACGTCCAGCCGTCGCGCAGCCGCGGCGCCGATGTCGAGGGCTGCCAATCCCGCCGCATCAGATCGGCGACGTCGAGCCTGAGACGCTTGAAACGCTGCCGCCCCTCGGCGAGGCGGGCGCGGTCATCAGCCGACACCGCGAGCGGATAGCGCTCGATGAACCATTCGAGGTCGAGCCTCGTCTCGTCATTGTCGCCGAAGGTGAACGAGCCGACCTGCGTGGTCGAGATGCGCGGAAAGATGCGCTTGGCGCGGATCGCCACCTGCGGCGACAGTTCGGTGATGACCCAGCAGCGCGTCGCCGCGTGATAGGTCAACGCGCCATAAGTCTGCGGCGCCTGATCGTCCCGCCAGGCGAGCCGTTCGACGGCGGCGAGGAAGTCGTCGGTATCGGAGGTGAGGGATTGCGTCATCTCACACACTCCCCTCGTCATCGCCGGGCTTGACCCGGCGATCCATCGCCTTGCGAAGGTGGATGGATGCCCGGTCTCGCGACGACGCTTGCGCGTCGCGCGGAAAGCCCGGGCATGACGAATGGAGAATGTCGCTCACAGCCACGCCCTCCCCAGCCTCGCCAGCATCACAGGCTTGCCGTTGATCTGGTCCGGCAGGCCCATCGGCACGTTGGTGGCCAGGATCAGCGCCGCGACATCCTCATGCGCGCAATAGCGTTCCAACTGCCGGTAGATCGCGCGGCGCTGGCCCTTGATCTTCAGCTCGATCGCGATGCCGCCGGCATATTGATCCGCGACCAAGGGCAGCATGAAATCGACGATGTCGGCGGCCGAGAGCCGCACCTCGCGCTGATGCAGCTCGTCAGCACCATCGAGCACGCGCGCAAGCTCCGCCTGCGTCGCCTTCTCGTCCTGCAACGGCAGGCGATGCACCTCGATCAGATTGACGATCTCGATCAGCCGCGGCCCCAAGTCCATCACAGCATCCCCAGCGCCTGCATGTAGGTCTCGAGGATGCTCTCGACCTCCTCGTGCGCGGCCTTCTGCGGGCCATCCAGCCGGCGCAGGCGGACGATGCGGCGCAGCGCCTTGGTCTCCAAGCCGTTGCTCTTGGCTTCGGCATAGACATCCTTGATGTCGTCGGCCTTCTCCTTCTTCTCCTCCTCCAGCCGCTCAATACGCTCGATGATCGATTTCAACTGATCGACCGCAAATCGCGTCGAAGGCGCATCGGTCTCGCCGTCGATTCCAGTGTTGCTCGCCATAGCCCCGCTCCCGTATTTCGCGCGCACGGCGCGAGAGATCTCTGCAATGTTCTCGGCACCTTCGCGGCTCATGATCCCGGCGTCCGCAGCCGCGCGCGCCAAGTCGGTCGCATCAGCCATCGACGCGTCGAGCTGCCGCCGCGATCGGCGCTTGGCTCGCGCCAGCGTTCCCTCAAGCTCCGCTACGGCAGTGGCACGCTTGATGCCGTCCAGCGTCGTTTCGAGCGGCGGATGGCCGGGCATTTCAATGACGACGCGCTCGCTCATGACCGCTCCTTCGCCGTCGGTTCGATCGAGTAGCCGGCGAGCCGGATCGACAGCAGGATCAGTCGCACCAGCGGCCCGTCCGGGCTGATCAGCCGCGCCGGGCCCGGCTGGCCCATCGACAGCGCGATCGCGACCGCCTCCGCCGGCTCGACCAGCGGCCGCGCGGACGGCTTGCGCAGGTTGACGGCGAGCTGGTCGATCAACACGTGCTTCGGTCGGCGGCGGCTCACGGCCGGGCTCCGTCGAACGCGCGGTTGGCCTCGATCTCCGCCAGCAAGCGCCGCGTCACGGCGATCAGCTGCTCGATCGCGCTGTCCCGCCGCGCGCCAACCACGAGATCCTTGACGTCGTCATAGTCCCGCGCCGCGGCGTAGCGCACGACCAGCCCGTGGCTGGCGCAGTCGCGTCGCCTGAATAGCAACCCAGCCTCCCACATGCGCCGCAGCGCCTTGTCCACGCTGCTGCGCCCGGCCTGCAGCCGCCGCGCCACGTCGTCGACCGACTGCCAGGCATCAACGCCGACGAAGCTGAGCTCGATGCGTTCTGGAAGCGTATCCGGCTGTCGCGTCATCCCACCTCTCCCGGCATCGCGACCGCCGCGCCGCCCATCAGGGCGAACAGGTCCGGCGTCGCCATCTCTTCCTCGGCCATGCGCAGGTAGTGCACGCCGTCCATGTAGTAGGCCGCCGACAGCTCGGTGGCGGCGCCGCGGCGGCGCTTGAGCAGCGCGCGATAGGGCACGGTCATCAGCCCGCCGAACGGATCGAACACCAGCTCGCCCGGGTTCGAGTAGCGCTCGATCAGCCGGTCGACGATGTCGAACTGCAGCGGACAGTTCTTGACGATGCAGCCCTCGGCCGTGAAGCTCTCGTCCTCTTCGACCCGCAGGCACCACGTCTCGGCCTCGCCGGCATCCTCGATGCTCCGCACGCGCTTCCATGCGCCGTCGTCGAGAACGAACGGCGTCTTGCGGCGCACCTCCGGCAAATCGAAACAGAGCACCCACTCCTGCCGGCAATGAACGGCGCGACCCTGAATTTCGGCATTCCGCTCCGGCCGCCCTTCATAGACGGACGCGATGGCGCCATAGGCACGCTGCGCCAGCAGCGACAGGCCAAGCAGCAGATCACGACTGACGGCGGTCACAAGCCAACGCTTGCGGCCATCAAGACGATGACCGTCGCCCGACAGATAGCCCTCGACCAGCTCACCTGCTTGAGCTGCGGGGAGCGTGAATGCATCCGGCGGCAGATGCTTTCCCGCCGCGCCTGAGCCACATTGCCTCAAGGTCACTTTGAGGCTCCCATCGGGATCGAGCACGCGGACCTGCCATGACGTTCCGGTCCAATACCGGCCGCCCGCACGTCCAGCGAGCGCCTCCACGAGACTGCTCAGCTCATGCGCGCCGCACGAGATGATCGCCGCGCCGCGGTCTTCCCAATGCCCGTCAGCAAGCCACCGACCGACGATCCACCAATGCAGCAGATCAGGATTTTCAGGCTGCTCCGCATCGGGAAGCTTCTGATTGACATAACCCCCCAGGCACGCCTGGGCCTCAATCCAGTCTGGCTGCACCCGCTCGGCGCCGTCGCGCTGCCGAACCCAATCCGATTTGCGCACCCAGAGCTTGTGATCGGGCGTGAGCGTCAATCCCGCAACGCCCTGTGCACGCACGGTGACGACCGGCTGCACGCCTGTGTTGGCGACGGCCAGGACCGGGCGCCACCGCCCCTTGTGGGTCAGGCAATGCTCGCCGATCGTGACGTCCTGGATCGAAACATAGCCACGTTCGCGCGTCAGGACCCGCGAATCCCGCGCCAGACACAGGTGCATCTCCGCCCCCTTCCTCTGCTGCATCATGTTGAGCGTGCGCATCCGGTTGACGTCGTGCCAGACGTCGGGATGGTGGCTGCCCGGTGCGATCGACATGAACGTCGCCGGCAGCGTCCCCTGCCGCTCCAGGGTCTCGCCGATCCGCACATGCGCCTCGTAGTCGTAGACCCGCTCGGCCGAGATCTTGGCGAACAGACGCGCGTGATCGGCGGCCTCGCAGCCGGCAAACTCCTCCGGCGTCAGGTGCCGGTTGCCGCTGGAGCGCCAGAAGGCGTGCGCGTCGATCTGCCAGCGCGCCCGCGAATAGCCGGTCTCGTCATTGCAGACGCCCTGCTCCCACACCTTGTTGAGCTTGGTCACGGGCACGTCGGCATAGGAGCGCGAGCGGTCGGTCTGCGGCTTGCGCAGCAGCAGCACATATTCCGGCATGCCGACGCCCATCTTGGTGGAGTCCTTGGCGTTCTCGCTCCAGCCCAGGCGATAGGTCTGGTTGTTCTCGCGCACGACGTCGGTGATCACAGTGATCATCCCGCAATAGTCGAAGCCGTGGGCGCGGTAGTGCATGATCGCCTCGGCATGGAACGGCGAGACGGTCGGCACGCCGGCGCCAGTGACGCTGCCGAACAGCACGCGGTCCTTGACATGGATGCAGGCGAGCCGGCCGGGCTTCAGCATCCGCAGCAGGCTGGGCGTGAGGTGATCCATCTGCGCCCAGAAATGCGCGGAGTCGTCGGTGTGGCCGAAGTCGCGATAGCTCGCGGAATATTCGTACTGGTTGCCGAACGGCACCGAGGTGATGATCTGGTCGACGCTGTTCTCCGGCCAGTTGGCGCATTCGACGACCGCGTCATTGTTGACCGCGACCCAGCCGTTGCCCCGGATCTCGACGCGCTCGACGCCGATCGAGCGCGCCAGCGCGTCGCGCAGCGGCAAGGTGTTGAGACCGTGCGCCCGGATGATCTCGCTCATCCGTGCCCGCATCGCCAGATCCAGCGCCCATTTCTCCTCCAGCACGGCGCGCCCGGCGCGCTCGTCCTCGGCATAGACGATGTCGACGATCACCTGGCGCTGCTGGCCGAAGCGGTAGAGCCGGTGCAGCGCCTGGATGAAATCGTTGAACTTGAAGCCGAAGCCCGGCAGCGCCACGAAGATCATGCGGTGGCAGTGATACTGGAAGTTGGAGCCGGAGCCGCTCAACGTCGGCTTCGTCCCGAAATACTTCGTCCGCCCCTCCTCGAAATCCGCCAGCCGGATCTCGCGCTCGTCGATGGACATGCCCGAGCCGGTGATGGTGACGACCCCGGGCAGGGCCTGCTCGATCGCCTCGCGCTCGGCCTCGAGGTCATGCCAGATCAGGAAATGCGCCTCCGGATCCTCAGCGATGATCTGCATCATCCTGGCGATCCGCGCGCCGAGACTGTCGCGCCGCGCCTTGGCGGCCTCGCTCAGCGACCGCGCGACGTCGCGCAGCAGCACGCCCTGCCCGTCGCGCTCCGGCTCGGCGCGCGAATGATCCGCCGGCACCTCGTGCCAGCGCAGGTCGAGCGGCGGCAGCTCATAGCCCTCGTCGGAGTAGCCGAGCTCTGAGGGCTTCTGCAGGAACGCCGCCCAGGAGTGCACCCACATCCAAAATTCTGATTCCTTATGCGGATACAGCGTGAGGTCGCCCGCCTTCTCGCTGTTACGCTGGAACCAGCGCGTCAGCGCGAGCCCGGTATCCATCACGCCGAGGAAGCCGGCATAGTGGATCAGCTCCTTGTAGCGGTTCGGGGACGGCGTCGCGGTCGCCACCAGCTTGAACGGCACTTTCGCGAACAGCGGCAGGAATTCCTGGAACGTCTTGGAGCCGTAGCTCCGCAAGCAACTCGCCTCATCCAGGCTGACCGCCTCGAAGATGTTGGGATCGAGCTTGCCCTCGCGGATGCTCTCGTAGTTCGTCAGGAAGTGCCTGATACCCTCGCAATAGAGGTCATCGACATCGGCCGTGGTGCGGACGAACCGGATGTCCATGCCGAGATTGAGCGCCTCCTTGATGAAGCCGTGGCGCACGCCGAGCGGCACCACGATCAGCGACGGCTGACCGGTGTGGCGCGTGAGCTGCCGGCACCATTCCAGCTGCATCGCCGTCTTGTGCAGACCAAAGCTCGCAAAGATCGCCGCGCAGCCGAGCCGCAGGCCCCACACGACCAGGTCCTTGCAATGCGGCTTGAGGTAATCGTGCATCTCCGCGCGCGCCACCTCGATGCCGCGCAGCGGCGCGGTGACGATCTTGTCCTCCAGGAACTGATCGTAGGACGGCCAGTCCAAGGTGACGTCGTCCGGCTCCGCCAACAGGCTACGCCGGATACTGTCCGCCTCGTCCGCAGGGTGGGCAAAGCCGTGCTCTTGCACGGCGTGCCCACCATCGGCGCCGTCGACGGCTCCGCCATTTGGCGCAGGCGCCTCCGCGTTGCTCTCGATCGGTTGTCCCCGGCCGTCAGTCTTGCCGGGCAGATGATCGAAGCGCTGCCAATGCGCCTCGACCGCCGCATCCATGCGCTGATAGCCGCCAGCGAAGGGAAACGAAAACACGTCGCCGCAGCTGCACGTCCCCATCGTGACCATGAGGCCATTGATGACGGGATTGGTCATCGCGAAGGTGTGCCCGGCCGGATAGACCTTGCGCGCGCGATGCGCGGCACACAGCGCACGGATGACGGGGTCGGTGATTTCGCTGGCCGGATCTCCCCGCCCCAAGACGTCATCCGGATTGGCACAACCGGCAACCTCCCCCGCCTCGTCATGGCCGGGCTTGACCCGGCCATCCATCTCCGCATCGAGATCGATCTGCGTGTCGGCGCTCATTCCGCAGCCTCCATCAGCTCCGGCACATCGACCTCATCGGCCATGAACGCCTTGATCTCAGCTTCTGCCATGCCAACAGGCACGGCGTTGCCGATCTGCTTGATCTGGTCGGTCTTGGTGCCGGCGAACTCATAGGCCTGGTCGGCGGTCGAGAAGCCCATCGCGGCCGCGAGCTCGTGCGGCTCAAGCATCCGAAACAGGATGTCGTACTGCGGCGTGCCCTCGACGAGGTCGACGCGACCCTGCGCGCAGATCGTCGGCGCGGGATCGGCGATGTCGTGCACGCGTGGCGCCTGCCCCGGCCGCTCGCCGAAGCTCGCCGCGATGAACGCCAGCTCACCGCGATGCGCCGTCGTGATCGTCGGCAGCGGATCGGTGGCCACGTCGCGCGCGCGGTTGGCGCCGTCGCTGTGGGTGATCGGCACCACGACGCCGAAGCGCGCCTTGGCGGTCACCGTGTCGAGCGGATCATCGGCGCTCTTGCATGTCTCTCCGGAGCCCGAGCCGTAATAGGGCGAGATCAGGCAATGGCTGTGTTTTGCGACCTGCGTCGGCGTCGGCTCGCTGACCGCGCGCGGCGCGCCATCGCCGTGACGCGACAGCATGAACGGCTCGACCAGCATCGGCCGCGCGCATCCCTGGTCGTCGGAGCCGGCGCCGCCGGTCGTGATCATCGGCAGCGGATCGTTGGCCGCCCGCGGCGCGCCGGTCGAGCCGATGGCCATGACGAACGGCTCGACCAGGTAGCCGGCGCCGCGGCAATCGCTGGTCGGCATGGGATCGCCGATATCGTGCGCGCGCACGCTGCCATTGTCGCCGTGACGATTGAGGATCACCGGCTCGGCCAGCCCCAGATGCGTCCCGCCCGCGGTCACCGCCGGCAGCGGCGCGTCGATGCCCTGCGCCGCCATGTGGTTGCGCAGCACGACGATGAACGGCTCCGGCCAGCCGAACTTGACGATCCCTGCATGAATGCGCAGCAGCGTCTTCGGCGCGAGCGGCTTCTTGCGGGTGAAGATCGAGCGGCCCTTGATGCGCCAGTCGATGATGTCGCGCGCCGGCTTCCACGGCAGCTTGTCGCCGGCCGAGACCTCGCTCGAATCCCGCTTCGCATGCGTCTTCGGCGCCCAGCCGATCTGCATCCTGTCGAAGCGGATCTTCATGATGAAGCGCTGGCGCGTCGTGGCGTCCTTGCCGTAGTCGGCCGCGTTGAGCTTGTGCCACTCGATCGAGGTCGCGCCGACGCCACGGATGGTCTCGACCCAGGCGCGAAAGGTCTCGCCCTTGCGATCCTTGATCGGCTTGCCGGTCGCGTGATCGACCGGGCCCCAGTTCGTGAACTCCCAGACGTTCTCGATAAGCGCGCGCCTGACGTGCAGCTGCGTGAACCAGGGGATCAAGTGCCAGGGGTCCGAGCGCTGCTGGTCCGAGGTCGGCCGCCCGCCGCGCGCGACGCTGTGATGCGTGCACGACGGCGAGGCCAGCAGCAGATCCAGATAGCCTTCCGGCACCACGAGATGCGGCTGCACCGTCGCGATGTCCTGGCAATAGTGCCTGGCCTGCGGATGGTTCTTGGTATGCGTATCGATCGCGACCGGCCAGTGATTGAGACACACCAGCTCCATGTCGAGGCCGAGTGCCGCGAACGCACGCGCCGCACCGGTCGACGAGCCGCCGGCACCGCAGAACAGATCGGCGACGAGATATTTGCGGCTCATGCGCGCACCACCAACTGACGGCCGATGCCGCGCTGTGTCCGGATGTCCAGGCCGAGCTTCTGCAGCCCCTTGAGATCGGCAATCACCATGTCGAGCGATGCGCTGCCGGCGGCCGGCTTCTTGTCCCAGAGCTTGCTCAGCAGGAAATCATCACCGACGCAGTTCGGCATCGCCTTGGCCAGCGCCACCACCAGGCGAGCGCCGCGCGGCGAGACATCGACGCTGTCGCCGTTGCGGATGATGCGCTCGTGGCCGTCAGCGAGGTCGACGGTCAGATCGGGAAATTCGACGATGTCAGCGGGCGAGCGAACGATAGGACGCGGCTTGTCGGCCACAGACGCCGCTGCGCTCCCCTCCCCCTTGCGGGGAGGGGTCGGGGGTGGGGGTGCTCTGTCCGCCGCGACCGGTGCCAGCGAGGGTGCCGCCTCTGCAGTGTCTGCGTCATCTACGTCGCCGGAAGCGTCAACGCCATCATCAGCGCCTGGCAGCGTGATCACGGCACGTCCGTCGCGCAGCTCGACGGGGCAAGCCCTAGCCTTGCATGGCACGGCCATGCTCAGGGTCGCGATATGACCGAGATCGAGACACCGGGCGCCATGCGCCTTGCGCGCGATGAACGGGCCCGATACATCCGGCCACAGCGCGATGGTGCCGGCATCCTCATCTCGGCCGACGCCGAGGCGATACGCCGCCGCGTCGCCGAAGCCGCTCGACTTCAGGAAGCCGGCGCGCAGGCCGACGACGCAGACCAGCTTGCCGTCGCTGCGGCGCTTGCGGAATGAAACGCGCACGCCGGAATCCTGCGGGGCGCTGTCGCGCTTGGTGATCTCCTCGAAGCTCACGCCCGCCCTCCCGCCGCCAAGGTCACCATGCCGTCAAAGATCGCCGGCGCGCCGTCGTCGAAATGGCGCTCGATCATGCGGCCGATGCGGGCGATGACGCGCATGGCCTGGACGTGCTGCGCGTCCGGATCGTCCTCGATGCCGCCGGCGGAGGAGACCAGCGACACGATCATGTTGGCGCAGCTCGCGGCCAGCGCATTGGCGATGTCGTCGCCCTCCGTGTGGCGGTTGACCTCGGCCGCAAGCTGGCGAACGAAAGCGGGATCGAGCGCCAGCGCCATCCGCGCCTGCGCGCCCTTTGCGCCGGGCTCGGCCGTCAGCGGCTGCAGCACCTGCCGGCTCTGGCCGAGCATCTGCTCGACCTGGCTCAAATCGACGAAGCTCATAGTCCCCTCCCGCGCTTGCGATCCCGATCGAACTTCTCGCCCTCGGCTGTGATCAGCGCGAAGGCGCGGACCAGGTCGCGGCGGCGGCCGTGCGGCTTCCACCACTCGGGCGGCCAGGGCCAGTCGTGCGGCGGCGTCGTCGAGCTGGTCCCGGCATAGGCCGCATACATCGCGCCCGCGCGGCCGAGCTCGCCCGGCGGATAGCGGTCGTCATGCTCGGTCGAAAAACCTTCCTGCTCGATCTGGCGGAAGCGCTCGGCGAGGCCGGCCTGCACGAACGGCGACAGCGGCCGGCGGATATGCAGCGCCTCGAAAATGCGCCGGAGCAAATATTGGCGCGCCAGCGAGGCGACCGTCATGACGGCGGCAAAGGCGAGGTTGACCGTGAACGGCACGGGATGGCCGAGCAGCAGCGGCAGCACCAACCATTGCAGCAGCAGCGACAGCGCAAAGCCGGTGGCGGTCGAGGCGATCGTTTCGATCGCGGACATCAGGCGGGATTGCTTCATGATGCGTCTCCCTCGGCGCGCATCGCGTGCCAGGTGCGCAGGCCGTCCATCTTGCGCTTCACACGACGGAAGATGCGTTCGTCGTCGAGGTTGAAATGCTCGGTCGCCAGCGCGATGTTCGCGGTGACGTCGGCGATCTCCTCCTCGAGCCAATCGCGATTGAGCTTGCCCGTCTCCGGCTCGCGCTCGTCGATGCCCTGGATGATGCAGCGCGCGACGGCGCTGCCGCATTCGTTAAGCTCCTCCGCCAGCTTGCCGAGATGCTTCAGGTCGATCGGCCGGCGCGTCGGCTGCCACGGATTGAGCTGAGGGGATTGCCTTGCCTCCAGATCCTCGTTGGGACCTGAGAGTCGCCGCCAATGCGTGAAGACACCTTCGCGCTTGATCCGATCGATGTCTGCCGAGAGCGCAGTGAACGGCAGCGTGTGCACGCCGTCGCACGGATTCCACAGCACGATGCGGGTGTCCATGCAGCCCTCAAGCGTCTCGATCGGCAGCCATCGCTCGTCGGCCGGTGATGTCAAATCCGCCTCCCCTCGATGATGTCCATGCCCTGCGCATCGAAGTCGCACAGGCCGTCGCGCGGCGGCGTGGCGTCGTAGACCTCGCGCAAGGTGCGGCGGCGGAGCAGCTCGGCCTCGACGGCGCGCGCCTGGTTCGGCGCGCAGCATTCGGCAAGGCAGGCGTGCACGGCGTAGTCGCCGAAGCGGTGCGTGCTCATGCGGCTTGCTCCAGGCACACCTTGCTCGTCTCGAAATCGAAGATCATGCGCGGGCGGCAGAGGTTCGGGTTGTCGCCGTTGCGATTGCGCCTGCGGATGATCTCGAGCTCTTCGATGATGCGCAGATCGCCCGCCTTGTTCGGCTCGGTCATGCGGCTTGCTCCTCATCGGCACTGCCCGTGTCGACCCCCACCCCCGACCCCTCCCCGCAAGGGGCAGGGGAGCTCACCGTCTCCGCGGCCGGTGCCTCGTTGCCCCAGGACATCCAGCCCGGGCGGGCGCGGCGGGCGTTGAGTTCGATCTTGGGGAGGGTCGGGAAATAGGCTTCGCAGATCTCGTATTGCGCATCGGGCTTTTCGGAGTGCTCGCCGCGCGGGCCTTCGATGACGCTGCGGAATTGCGTGCCCGGCGACGGCGCCGGCACCTTGCCGCGCACGCCGATCAGCAGCAGCTCATGCGCGTCGCGCACCCAGTAGCCGGTGCCCATGCCGGGCTTCACCCAGACGAACTGCGTGACATAGGCAAAACCCTGCAGCTCCATCACGCGCAGGCCGATATGAACCATGCAGGCGGGCACCCACATGAAGTGCACGCAATTGTCGGCGGCCACCTGCATCCGCTCGCGCTGGCGCTCGACGATCGCCTCCGGCGTGTCGCATTCGGCGGCGGTGAGGTAGTGGTTGGCGGCGTGGCGGTCCATGCCGGTCGCCTCCGAATACACCTGGAAGTGCCACTCGAAGTCCGAGAGGATCAGCCCGGCCTTGATCACCGGCAAGGTCGCGATGCGCTGCCCGAGCTCGCGCTCGCGCGCCGCGCGCTTCTCGCGCTTCCTGGCCTGCTCCTCGGCGCGCACTTCCTTGTGCGCCTTCTTGATCTCGGCCTTGGCCTCCGCCGTCAGCCGGCCCTCGTCGTCGCGCGGCAGCGAGGCGAGGATCGCCTTCTGCTCCGGCATCGGCTTGGCCGCGATGTCGGCGGCGACCGAGACGGCGATGATGCCGGCCTCGAACGCCTCTTTCACCTCCTCGGCCGTCGTCTCGGAATAGACGATGTCGGCGCGCTGCAGGCTGCGCTTAGAGACCTTCAACAGCTCGGCGCGCTCGGTCTGCGACAGCGGCGCATCAGTGGGCGCAGCCGGCGCCAGCTCCGGCAGCAGCGCGCCTTGGCCAATTGGCGCAGGCGAGGATCCGTGACCGCCGGCACTGTGCTGGTTGGCGCCGAGCTTCAGCTTCTGCATGTTGGCCGCGATGCGCAGCCGGTCGTACTCGGCGAGATGGCGCCGGTTGAGGTTCTTCGAGCAGACGTAGTTGAGCGCGGCGCGGTTGTCGCCGGTGAACAGCTCGACGCGGACGCCGAGGTTGGCGCGGCCGCAGGCCATGTAGCGGTTGCGGCCGTCGAGGATCATGCCCTGATAGAGCTTCACCGTCTCGACCTGGCCGTTGGCCTTGATGTCGTCGGCAAGGGCCGCCAGCTCTGCCTCCGACAACATCGGAAACAGGTTCGCCATCGGATGGAATTTGAGCGGCGCATGGCCGGGCGCGAGGAACATCAGGCGATCTCCCGGCCGGGTGCGACCTGAAAGCCTGCGGCATTGCGATGTCCGCCGCCCCCTTGCCTCTTGGCAATCTCGGAGACATCCATGCGACCGTCTTCGGATCGCAGCGACCACTGAACCCTTCCATCGCCGCGACGGAACCAACACGCCGTGAACAGCGCCTCCGGGAAAGCCGCAAGGAGGGCATGTGCAGTGTCGCTTGCGTAGTGGTACGGCACGTTGACGACGGGCACCAAGTAGCCGCCGACATAATCCCAGTAGGTATCCTTGATGAATTTCTGGATGTTGGCATTGTGGGAACGCAGGATCGCGCTGCCTTGCGTCACGAGCGCGTCGGGATCAGCCGCAATCCTGTCCCAGACATCGAAAGTCATCGGGTAGGTGCGAAGCGCCGCCGAAAACTGCCTGGTCCGGTCGCCGAAGGAAAAGCGCCAGAGATCACGGTCCTGGATCAGCGCCAGCATGGCGGGCGGAGCATCGTTGCGCGGGATGCGATGCGCGAAGTCCCACGCCATCACAGCACCCGACCGAGAGACATCGAACCATGCGATGACCGGCGGCCAGGCCGACATCGCGTTGAGGCCGAGCAGGCCGGGGATGTCTTCTGCGCGCACCGCGTAGTCCATCTCGTCGCCGGGCATGAACTTGAAAGGCGCAAGATCTTCCTCTGCGGTCTTATGATGATCGATGATCACGATCGACTTGGCGACGTGAGCCATCGCGTCGATCTCCGCCCGCTTGGCCGAGAAGTCGACAAACAACACGTTCTTGCCTTCGACATCGGGCAACGGCTTGCCATAAACGCCAGGGACATAGGCGATCTCGTTGCCCCAACGGCGCCAGATCGCCCAGGCCGCGCCAAACCCGTCATCGCAGCTGCCGTGGTAAATGCAGAGGTCAGGCTTCCAAGCCGACGCATCTGCAACAGCCGAAACTCCATCGTGCGTGCTCATCAGTCAGCCCTCAGCCTTCACCAGCGGCGGCAAACGGTCCCAGCATGAGCCGTCGCATTCGCGCGGCTCGCCCTCGACCCACTTCTCAGTCAGAACGGAATCTCCGCGCCCTCGCCCGGCAGCGACGCGAGCAGCTGGCGCAGGATGACGTCGAGCGGCGGAATGAACGCGCGCCCGCGGCGGTTGGCGGCGTTCTCGGCTGGCGTCGCCCAGCGCAAATTCGCGCGGCGATTGTCCAGGCTGTTGCCGTTGATGTGGTCGACGTGATGGACGGCCATGAAGCGCCGCGGGCGCGGCTCGGCCAGCATCATGATCTCGCGATGCATCCGCACCGTGGCGCGGTCCGGCCCCACATTGCGCTTGGCGTAGTGCTTCCACTGCCCGCGCGCGCCGCCGTGCCAGACGTTCCAATTGTGCTCCGACAGCCAGGCGTGATCGCAGGCATCGACCAGTGTCCACAGCTCGCGCCGCTCCGACAGCCAGATCCGCCGCCATGGCGTCGCAGACAGATCGATGTCTGCAAGCGACGTCACCTTGGCCGCGACCGGCGACGGCTCGGCGAGCGCCCGAAGCGGCGCGGTCATTGCCCCCTGCCCCCGCCATGGCTCAGAGAACCCCGTTCATCCGTTCGAACCGGGCGTTGTCGCGCGCAGCGCGGACATCCCACGGCACCTCGGGGACGTCGCCGAGCGGCCACGGCGGCTCCTCGCCCGGCGCCATCGCATGCGCGTTGTCCCAGAGCAGCACCAGGGTCGCGATCACCGCGAGCAGCAGATAGGCGCCGAGCAGCAGCACCATGGGTCCGTCACCGTCGTGGATCATCCCCGCCCCCTCGCGCCTCAGCGCATCTCGTCCCAGTGCAGATTGTCGATGACTTCGCGAAAGCCCGGCCGCGCAGTGGTGTCGGCGAACAGCATCGCGAAGGCGATGCGGTGGAAGGCGTGCAACTGCGCCAGGCCGTCGGCGGTCTCGCGCACGAACGCCCGGCGCCGCCGCGGATCGACGTCCGCATAGACCTCGATCGTCACGGTCGGCGCACTCACGCCCGCCCTCCGGCCGTCACGAAAACCCCTTGAAATGCAGCCCCGGATGCACTTCTCCACAGCCGTGCACAGCGCGCCTGCTGCGCCGTCGCGACATCAGTGCGCGGCGTTATCCACAGGCGGAAATAATCAGTTGCGCCGCTGACGACGGCGGATCGACGGCGGCGATGGTCGGCCGATACCTTGCGGGTCATGGCAATGCACCCTCATCACCCGACGACGCCTTCTCATCCGCAATGGCCTGCAGCTCGCGCTCCAGCATCCGGCGTGCAGCGCCCCGCGCCGGTGGCCCGTCGGTCTCCCAGCGATGCACGGTGCTCTGGTCGACGCCGAAGCGCTGGGCGAAAGCCGCTTGGCTCTCCCCGACCTGCTCGCGCGCTTGTCGAATCAGTGATGCGTCCATGAGGCAACTATGCGTTTCGCATAATGACCGTCAATGCCTCACGCATAGGTTTCCTATGCATTTTGCATTCATGACGGAAATCCATGAACGCCTGACCGCTGCTCGAAAGGCGGCGGGGTATCCCACGGCCTCCGCCGCCGCCGAGGCGCTCGGCGTGGCCGGCCCGACCTATCTCGGCCACGAGAACGGGTCGCGCGGACTGCGCCAGGCAGCAGCCGAGCGCTACGCCCGCAAATTCGACGTCTCCCTGGAATGGCTCCTGACCGGCCGCGGCCCTCAGCAGCGCAAGACGCCGCCGGCCGAAGAGCGCCAGGTGCCACTGGTCGGCTACGTGTCAGCCGGCGCTCAAACTCATTTCTACGCACAGGAAGAGCCGCTCGATTACGTGCCGGCGCCGGACGGATCGAGCGACCAGACGGTATCGGTCGAGATCCGGGGCGACAGCCTGGGCTCGTTCTTCGACCGTTGGCTGGTGTTCTATGACGACGTTCGCCGCCCGCCCGGCGATTCCGTGATGAACAAGCTCTGCGTCGTCGGCCTCGAGGATGGCCGCGTGCTGATCAAGAAGGTCCAGCGCAGCAAGGCCGGAAAGGGCTTATTCCACTTGCTTTCACAGACGGAACCTCCGATCTTGGACGTCCGGCTCGAATGGGCCGCCCGGGTCAAGCATATGGTGCCGAAATGAGGTCCCTTGCTGTTGCCTGCATCTCGCTCACCCTCGGCGCCTCGCTGACCGGCTGCGCGCCCACCAAACAGGCCCTTCTTGCATCCGGCGGCCCCGCCGACTTCGTTGAGATGCAACGCGTCACCGACGAATGGGGCGATGACCCGCCGAGCGCCAGCGTTCCCATCATGGTCGGCGAGCGCGAACAGACGTTTTCCGTCTGGCTGCATCGCTCCAAGCCGAAGATCATGGTGCAGACGACAGAGCTCGCCGGCACGGCCGCCGCCGGCTTCGTGCGCGGGCTGAGTGCAGGCATCGTCGCATCCAATCCCGAAGCCTCCCCCTACGCCCAAGCGGCCATGACCCACCTCGACGCGACCCGCGGCCCAGGCTGCCGCTTGACGATGGCCCGGCCGATCACGCGCATCGGTTTCGAGTGGGACTACGACTGCACGCCGCCGACCCCGCCGCGGCCCGCCCGGCCCAAGCCAAGATAGGCCGAAAATAGAATTATACATTTTGCATTGACAGTAATTATGCGAAATGCATAATCCACCCCCATCGACAACCGATGGGGAAGCCCGATGCGCCGTTCCTACCGTCTCTGTAACCGCCTGCCCGGCCGCGCGCGGCGGCAGCCTGATCGTCCTGCCATCCCCGCCTATATCGCCAGCGCCCTGACACCGCCGCGCGCCACGCTGCTCAGCGACCGGCTGATCACGCGCATGGCCGAGGACATGCGCGAGGCCGCCGCCTGCGGCACGGGGATCACTGAAGCCGACCTGCTGCAGAAGGGGTTCACGGCGGCGCAGATCAAGCTGCACGCGCCCGACGCCCGCGCGCTGGCGCAGCGCCTCGCCGGCCCGTCGCTGTAATCGCTCCCGTTCCTCCCTGACTGGCGGCCGGGTCCGATCCCCCACCGATCCAACGCCCGGCCGCCGCTTTTTTTGAGGGAATTCCGATGATTGCTCCCCGCTGCTACATCGTGGATGGCCCGCCGGTGTCCGCCGGGGCGCGGCGCGATGCGGTCAAGGCGAACATGGTTCGCGACCTCGTCGCCTGGGCCGCCGGCCTCGACGACCATGGCGAGCCGAGCGCGCTCGATCACCGTGACACCGTCCGCCGCATGCTTTACGCCCGCGACTATGCCGGGCTCGACGTCGAGCTGCTCGCCGACGACGCCATCGCCGAGGCGCGCCGCAAGCTCGGTCTCGGCGGCGCGATCGCGCACATCCCTTGCCCGGCCTGCGGCCTGCTCTCCGGCCACCGCCATCCCTGTACGTCCAATGACGCCAGCCTCGACCGCACGCTCGATGCCGTCAGTGAAGCGATGGCCGAGCCTCATCCTCAGTCGTCATCGCCGGGCTTGACCCGGCGATCCATCCCGCTTGACGCGCAGCGGATGGATGCCCGGGTCAAGCCCGGGCATGACGACCGGGGGAGTGGAGTGAGCGCCGGCCCACACCCCGATCCCTTCACCGCCGCCAAAATCGCTGTCATGGCGCAGGACCTCGTGCGCTACGGCGCGTTCGGCAGCGAAAGCGCCGCGATCCGCACCTTGTCCGGCCGCGGCCACGGCCAGGGCGACATCATCCGCCTGGTCGACCGCGCCATGGCACGCGCCCGTGAGCTCTACGCCGCGGCACCGAAGGAGCGGCACGGATGACGCTGCTGCTTTGTCTGGCGAGCGCCAGCCTCGGCGCCTGCCTCGGCTTTCTCATTGGCGCGGCCTGCCGCGCCGGCAAGGACACGGACATCGCGATGGCCCGCCATGTCGCCGCCATCGCATCGAGCACGGAGCCATCATGAGAGCCCAGCGCATCTGCCTCGCCATCGCCGCCGCCAGCGCCGTGCTGTTCGTCGGCGCCGCCGCCCTCAGCTTCGGCATCGAGCCCCGCCCGCCGGAATGCGCGCGCGGATCGATCGCCGCCCACACCACCAATTGCCGCTTCGACTAATCACGGGAGCCGGACATGAGCCATCAGACAGCAGTGGACGCGCTTGCGACGTTGTTCGTCAAAGCCCTTGATGAATCGATCCGGCGCGAGATTGCAGAGGATGACGCTGCGCGCGCCGAGATCAAGCAGAAGGGGACATATTGGGCTGGGACGGAGATCGCCGATCTCCGCCGGCAGGTTGCACGTCTGCAGACGAAGCTTGCCCGCGGGAAACGCTAATGGCCCGCGGCACACGCTTCAATCACCTCCGCCTGCTCGACCTCAGCCCCTTCGAGCGGTGCCCGCGCGGCGGCTGGCGCTTCGGCACGAAACGCATCTCCGATGCGGTCGTGGCCCGCCTGGTCGACAACCGCCGCGCCGAGATCTGCGGCGACCGCGTGGTCGCGGTCAAGCCACCCACGACCACAGGAGACGCCATGGCCCCATGAGACGGGAGGACCGATGCCGCGCTGTCGGCCGCGATATCCCGTCTCGCATGCAATCCTTCATCTCAAAACACCCTTCCAAATTGAACGACCGGCCCTCGGCGCTCACCGCAAGCGTTGGGGGCCACCCCTTCAGGAGGCGGCCGGACATGCCGGCGAGCGACCCGCACACCGCGACGATGACGCCGCCTCTCTGCGACGACTGCGCACCGCGCAGCGCCACGCCACCGAGCGGCCCGCCGGTCTACGCGGTCTGCAGCCAATGCGGCATCAAGCGCGCCTGCATCGGCCACGACCCGGATCCGCAACCGCCGCGCGCTTCCTCTCGAACCGACACGAGCCGACCATGAGCGATGAGAGCAAGATTACGGGTGATGCGTCCCGCGACGTCGGCGCCGGGGAGCCTGCGCCAATTGGCGCCGCCGCAGTTCATGCCCAAGAAGCGCCAGATAGCCGTCATCTGCAGCGCCTGCTGCAAGATGGCCTCTACTGTGAGGTCGAGGACAAGAACGTTCCGATCGCAATTGATGGCGGCTTCTGCGATTCCTCCGTTGGTTTGGAGGAACGCCCGTCGTTGCTGGTCGAGGGATACGAACTAATACCGACAAGCTTGATGAACGATATCCGCCAGATGCACGGCTGGGAAAAGGTTCTTGATCTTTGGCAGCAAATGCATGACCCGAACTATGGTGCTCATGCAGAGCCATCGCCGGCTTGGCGCGACCAGGCTGTCGAATGGCTGCGCGATCAAGCCGACATGATGGTCGATAGCGTCCGCTCCGGTCAACTCAAGGCGGTGGCAAACTACATCAGCGCCCGCGCTACGCAGTCTCCGGCAGAAGCCGACATTGAGGCTAGGATTGCCGTTCTCAGTGACAAGCTGAAAAGCATCTCCAAAAACACATACTGCACCAACTGCCAAGAAGCCGCGCTAGTGGCTCGCTCCGCGCTTGCATCATACATTGGGCTTGCTCGGAGTTCTCAACCTGAAACCGCCACCCCGTCGCCCGCCGCGCCTCCGCCAAATGGCGCAGCCGCCGCCGGGCCGCGGCCGACCATCGAGTTCGGCTTCGGCTGGGCCAAGATCAACCTCGCCCGCGCCGTGACCGATCTCGACCGCACGATCCTCAAGCGCATGGTCACCGACGCGCTCGGCCAGCCGCCCATCGACCTCGACGAACTCAGCCGCGAGAGCCATCATGGCAACTGATCTGTTCCGCCGCACCATGGCGTTCAACAGCGGCGACGCCGAGCGCGACGCGCTGATGCGCGAGGTCTGGACGCCTGTGCCATGGATGGTCGAGGTCTACACCGGCCGTTGCGGCGAGGTGCGCGAAAACAACATCCTGCACTGGTGTTACGATGCGTTCGGCGAGCAGGCCTCGCCAATCCATGGTCGATCCGGCGACTGGCAGCGTGGACACGCGACCGTCAATGGCTGGACCTGGTTCGGCTTTTCCAGCGAGGCGCTGATGCAGCAGTTCCTCGGCGCCTGGCCGCAGCCGGACAGAGTCGGCGCCGCGCCCGCCAACCTCGAGGAGCCGCGCGGATGACCGGGCTCCGCTCCCTCAGCAAGCCGATGCGCCTCGCCGCACTGGCGGCGCTCGCCGTCTACGGCCTCGCGGCGGCCGCCGCGCTCATCGCCGCCGTCGGCGAAGCCATCGACGACAAGGCCGAGCACCAGATGGCGATCGAGGAGACCAGCCGATGATCGACGACGACGACCCCATCGGCCCGGTCAACGGCCACACCAAGAGCGAAGCCGTCCCGCGCGGCTGCTTCTGGTTCGTGGTGGCCGTGATCGCCTTCATCGCCCTGCTCGGCCTCTACGGCATGCTCGCCGACCGCTTCGCCTGACACCCGGAGATACCCATGCGCCCGCCGCTCGCGATCAATATCTACGACACTCATTTCGGCATCTGGCAGGACGCCCACGATGCCTCGTTGCGCAGCGAGATCTATGCCCCGCTGCTGCGCGCCATGTCGCGCCGCGGCTGGCGCATCCGGGCCGATCCGCAGGTCCTGAAGCACCATCGCTGCATCAGCAAGGACCACCGGCTCGGCACGCGCGGCACCCTGCATTGCGACATCGAGATCACGGGCTGCGCGGTCAAGGTCGAGTTCTGGTCCGACACCGCGCCGCAGATCAATCCCAACGGCCGACGCTACGATTCCGACAAGCTCGGCCGCATGGCCTATCTCGACCGGCTCCGCGTCGAGCTGGAGTTCAGGCGCATCGCCGCCTGGCTTGACACGCTGGCGCCGGTGACGGTGAAGCGCCGCAGCACCCGCGGCCTGCCGCCGATGCAGCGCATCGCCGAGACCTACGCCTCCTGCCGCCACACCGACAAGACGCTCGGCCGCCCGCAATGGCACACCGACGACAACCGCCGCACCAAGGACGGCGCCCTGCTCGATCAGGGCCAGACCGTCTGGCTCACCGACCTCGCCGGCCGGATCCTGCGCGGCACGGCGTTCTACCATCTCAACAACATGTGGTGGGTGATCGCGGGCGGCGAGCTGCGCAATGTCGCCTGCTTCGAGCTCTCAGCCCAGCCGCCGCGGAATCTCCGGATCAAGCTCAATGCGCGGCGGCGGCGCACGCGGCTGGAGCAGGAGCTGGCGCGCGCCGTCGAGCGCATGGATTTTTCCCGCGCCGAGAGGCTCAAGACCATCCTGTTCGGCGCCGCGCCGACCTACATGATCTGGGCGCGCGATCATCAGCTGTTCTATCGCGCGCAATACAGCGGCTACACCTCCGACCGCATCAACGCCGGCAAATACACGCGCGAGGAAGCCGAAGCCGAATGCCGCCGCGTCCCGCACGAGCTGGAGATGGTCGGCCCCGACGGCCGCCACGTCCGTTTCGATCAGCCTCGCAACGAAAGCCGCGCCGCATGACCGCACCCTTGATTGGCTTGACGGATACAATCACGATCGCCGTCTCGATTACCGGCATCGAGCTCGTGGCACTCAAGAAGCTGTCGCTGGTGAGCCACGCGCTCGCCGACAAGATCGGCGGCCGCGCAGGCCTGGAGCAGAAGACGCTGGCCGCAACGCTCGACGATCTGTTGCGGCAGATCGAGATCAAGGCGAGCTGCGGGTCGTGACCGAAGAAGGACAGAGAGATGCCTGTTGAATATTACGAGCTGAAGCGCGTCACGATCCCCGACGTGAAGCCTGGACAATTTGTGATGCGGACTGCTGCTCTCATCACATGCGGCCTATGCGGCGGTTGTATCGATGGAATGGGTGGTCCTGGAGACGGACCCGTGTGCATCCCCTGTGGCGACATCGTGCGCGGTGGCGGCGCGCGCGGTGCGATCAAGTGGGGCGACAATGGCACCTAGACCAGTCACAAGATCGGAGATGGTCGACATACCGGCTCCGTTCGTCGACCTCGCGAAACGTCGTACTGAGTTCCTGTTTCGCGTGATGCAGTACAGCGAAAGCCCGCTGCCGATCATCCTAGCATCGGCATACCTGCAAGGCATCAATGACGCCGTTGACGCGATTGAAAACAAAGCAAAGCGAGAGGCCGCTATTTCAGCGCCCCTGCTTCCTTGGCACTGTTGAGCACCCCACCCCATGACCCGCCCCGCCACCCTCCCCGCCGGCCTGTGGCCACCCCGGATGCCCGCCGCGACCGCCGCCGCCTATTGCGGCGAGGTGTCGGTTGATGCTTTCCTCGGCCAGGTCCGGCGCGGCACCTATCCCGCGCCGGTCGTCAAACAGGGGCGCCGGCAGATATGGGCGAAGGCGGATCTGGACCGGGCGATCCAACCCGCACCCGACCACGACATCGGGGCGGACGTCGCCCTGGATCTGTGACCATGGCCCGCGCGCTGCCCCGCTTCGTGACGCAGAAGCCTGTCGCCGGCGGCATCCGGTTCTACTGGACCCTGCCGAGCTACTACCGCAAGCTCGGCTGCACCCTGCATGCGACCCACGACACCGCGCTCGGCGCCGACTATGACGCGATGCTGCGGCAGGCCGCAACGCTCAACGGCCTGTTCGATGAATGGGACCAGGCCCGCCGCGGCGCGCCGCCCGCGGCCGTCACGCGCGCCGCCGCCGGCACCGTGGACTGGCTGTTCGAGACCTACCGCGCCTCCAACGACTGGCGCGAGAGCGTCTCGGCGCGCACCGCGCCGGACCATGAGCGCACCATCCACCTGCTCTGCAACATCAAGGGCAAGAGCGGCACCCGCATCGGCGACCGCATGGTCGCGAGCATCACGCCCGAGGCCGCCGACAAGCTCTACGCCACCGTGCGCGACACCCCGGCCCGCAAGGGCAAAATCGAGCGCCCGCGCACCGCCGAGAAGGTCGTCGCGATCGCGCGCCACGCCTGGATCGTCGTCCACCGGCTGCACCCCGGCCACTTCCGCGCGCCCGTCTGGAACCCCTGGGAAGGCGTCGCGATGACGCGGCGGCGCAAGGCCACCAAGGCCGCCGCGACCCGCGAGGAGGTCTATGCCTTCGCCTGGGGCGCGGTCGAGGCCGGCCACCCCGACGCCGCCGCGGCCGCCGTGATCTGCTTTGAATGGCTGCAGCGGCCGGAGAACGTGCTGGCGGGCTACGTCACCTGGAACGACTACCGCGGCCCGCGCGCCCCCGGCATGATCCGGATCGAGCACCACAAGACCGGCGAGATGGTGCTGCACCCGCTCGAGGAGACCACGCCCGAGGGCCGCACCCTGTTCTACGAGGAGGCCGAGGCCGTGCTGGCCAAGGTCCCGCAGCTCGGCCTCGGGATCGTCATGCGCGACCGCCCGCAACCCCTGGGCCCGCGCAAATGGGACAGCATGAGCATGGCCCGCCTGGTGCGGTCCTTGCGCGACCGCCTCGGCCTCCCCGCCACCTTCACCCTCGACGCCTGCCGCCACGGCGGCATGACCGAGCTCGAGGAAGCCGGCCTCACCGACGGCCAGGGCCGCGCTTTGTCGGCCCACAAGAGCAAGGCCTATGAGGGCTATGCGAAGCGGACGGAAGAGCGCGCTTTGGCTGCCACGCGCAAGCGCTACGCGCACAAGATCGGGGCGGCGGGGTAATGGCCGTGCCTGCGCGTCAACGGAGAGGAAACCGAGATGAGCACGACCAATGATTGGAGTGAAACGGTACGGCTCTACGATGTCGCAATCGAACGCGCCGAATTTGCGCTTTGGGCGCTTCCCGCGTTCATCATCGCGGTCCTGGTGATCCTGGTCGTTTTCCCCGGTTCACGGCGCGAAGGATAGGCCCATGACCGTCACAGAGCTCAAGGTCACGTTCTCCTACGGAGAATATCGGGGCGAGAGCCCGATTCGGGGCATCGTCAATCTTGATGGCCCGATCAACTTCGCCGGCGCGACAGGCCATTGTGTCGAGATGCACCAAGCCTGCGCTGGTCATGACGTTGGCCAGCAGAACGTGACAAGACTGCGCACCTGACAGCACAGACCGCGAACACCAGTTTCAGAACTCACGCGGCCGGCGAGTTTCAGAAATGCCCTGCAGAACGAAACAAGCCGGTTGCCTAACCCATTGATCTGCTGTATCGATCCTCCGCGTTGGGGCCATGTGGCGGAGTGGTTACGCAGCGGTCTGCAAAACCGTTTACACCAGTTCAATTCTGGTCGTGGCCTCCACTCAATCAAATCAAGCGGTTAGACCATCCGTGACGCCGGGGCGACGGCGTTACACGGGCAGGTCGTCGATGCCGCCGGGATAGGCGGCCTGGGTTCGCGGCCAAGCCACCACCTCTCCGCGCCCGCCTGCCGACACATTGGCTCGATCAGCGCTCGACCGCCCGGCCAAGCGCGGCGCGTAATCCCGGAACTGCACCACATTGGTCTTTTCCGCTTCCTGCATGGCTCTCATCCTTTTCCATGCTGCAATGCAAGAAGCG
Organism: Bradyrhizobium sp. HKCCYLRH3099; assembly: GCF_051167855.1. Classification (NCBI taxonomy): domain Bacteria; kingdom Pseudomonadati; phylum Pseudomonadota; class Alphaproteobacteria; order Hyphomicrobiales; family Nitrobacteraceae; genus Bradyrhizobium; species Bradyrhizobium sp. HKCCYLRH3099. The sequence goes on along the minus strand of NZ_JBNPTW010000004.1, from coordinate 255,219 downwards.
TACCCCCGGTTCCTAAAGCCGGCGTTTACGGCGGCGCCAATCCGGCTTGCCACGGGGCTTGGGCCGCGGCGTCAGCTCCGGATGGGCCTTTTCCACCTCTTGATACCGCTTCAGCATGCGCTCGAAGCTCGCTTCGAGGGTCACCGCGATCTCAGGGCGCCGTTCCAGGGCCGCCATCAGCAGGCCAGCCGCCTCGATCGTCGATAGCCCGTCGCTGCGCGGCTCGCGCCGCAGGTGCCCATAGCGCGAGGGACGGCGCGGGCCGAGGATCACGCGCTGGCACTTCAGCATCCAGGGATTGCGCCACCACAGCGCCTTGGCCTGGCTCCAGGTGCCGTCGAGCAGGATGACGCCCTCAATGGATTTGAGGATGCCGCGCTGGTTCTCGGCGACCTCGCCCTTGCGGGTCAGCGCGACGACCTCGCTCTCGGGATCGAGCTCGGCCGCCTTGGCCGAGCCGAGATAGAGAATCGCCCAGCGTGAGGGATCGTCGACGGGCCGGCCCAGCGCCTTGGCGAGGCTCGGCCAGGACAGTCCGACCTTCACCACCGCATTCTCGAAGTGCTGCGCGGCGAGCCGAGCCGTGCCGAGCGCGCGGTCCTGCTCCTGCGGATGCTGCAGGATCAGGAGCCCGAGCCGGCTCTCCAGCGGCGTGACGCTGTCGCAGATGCACAGCGGCAGCGGCTTCTGGCAATGCGGGCAATCGGGCGGCGGCTCGGCGGCGAGCGGCGGAAGGTCGTGGGGCTGGTCGGACATGGCGCGCCTATACGCGCCCATGGCGACCACCACAACGGCTCATTCGGCGGGAGCGGCCAACGGCTCCGGCGCGGAGCGGCGGCGCAGGCGGTCGATCAGCAGGTAGATGACCGGCGTCGTGTAGAGCGTCAGGATCTGTGACACCAGGAGTCCGCCGATGATGGTGATGCCGAGCGGCCGGCGCAGCTCGGTGCCGGGACCGGTCGCGACCACCAGCGGCAGGCCGGCGAACAGCGCCGCCAAGGTGGTCATCAGGATCGGGCGGAAGCGCACCCGGCAGGCCTCGAAGATCGCATCCGCCGAGGACATACCATGCTGGCGCTCGGCCTCGAGCGCGAAGTCGACCAGCATGATGCCGTTCTTCTTGACGATGCCGATCAGGAGGATGATGCCGACGAAGGCGATCACGGTCAGCGGCGTATTGGTGACCTGCAACGCCAAGAGCGCGCCGAGCCCCGCGGACGGCAAGGTCGAGATGATGGTCAGCGGATGCGCCAGGCTCTCATAGAGCACGCCGAGCACGATATACATCGCGGCCAGCGCGAACAGGATCAGCAGCGGCTGGCGGCCGCTGCCCTTGTTGAAGTCGCCGGCATTGCCGTCGAAGCCGCCGCGGATGCCCTCGGGCATGTGCAGCTCGTCGACCGCGCGCTGGACATTGGCGGTCGCGGCCTCCAGGGGCACATCCGGCAGCAGGTTGAACGACACGGTGGTCGACGGGAATGATTGCGAGTGGAAGACCGCGAGCGGCGACAGGCCGCGCTCGGCCTTGACCAGCGCCGACAACGGGACCTGCGCGTCCCCTGCCCCCGCGACATAGATGCGATCGAGATTCGACGGATCGGTCTGGAATTTCGGATCGATCTCCAGCACCACCATGTACTGGTTGCGCTGGCTGTAGATGATCGAGATCTGGCGCTGCGCGAACGCGTTGTTGAGTGCGTTGTCGATGTCCTGGACGCGGACGCCGAGGCTCGACGCCTTCTGCCGGTCGATCTTGAGCGCGAGTTGCAGCCCCCCGGGATCGCGGTCGCTGGAGATGTCGGTGATGCCCTCCACCGTCTCCAGCCGCTTGGCGACGATCGGCGCCCATTTCTGCAGGAGATCGAGGTCGGGGCTGCTCAGCGTGTACTGATAGTCGGAATCGCTCTGCCGGCCGCCGGTGCGCACGTCCTGTGCGGCGAACATGAACAGCCGAATGCCGGGCACCATGGCAAGGCTGCGGCGGAGTCGGTTGATCACGAGCTCGGTGGAGACGCCATCGCGCTCCGCGGGCGGCTTGAGGTTGATGAACATCGTGCCGCGGTTCGAGGTGGCGCCGCCCGGCCCGCCGCCGCCGCCGATAGTCGAGCCGAGCCCAGCCACGGCCGGATCGGCCATCACGATATCGGCGAGCCGCTGCTGCAGGCCGAGCATCGACTGGAACGAGATGTCCGCCGAGGCGCGCGTCGCGCCGATGATGAAGCCGGAATCGTCGGTCGGGAAATAGCCCTTGGGGACCTTGATGTAGAGCGTCACCGTCAGCGCGATCGTGGCGAAGAAGACGATCAGGGTCAGCAACGGGTAGAGCAGCACGCCGCGCAAGGTCCAGGCGTAGAAGCGCACCATGCCGGACAGCGTGCCCTCGATGATCCGGTCGAACCAGGTGGCGCGGTCGGACAAGGTCTCCTTGATGTAGTGCGCGCAGATCATCGGCGTCACCGTCAGCGACACCAGGGTCGACACCACGATGGCAAAGGTCAGCGTCAGAGAGAATTCGCGCAGCAGGCGGCCGACCACGCCGTCCATGAAGATCAGCGGCACGAAGGCCGCGATCAGCGACAGGCTGATCGACAGCACCGTGAAGCCGATCTGGCGGGCGCCGTCGAGCGCGGCCCGCATCGGCGACAGGCCATGCTCGAGATTGCGGTACATGTTCTCGATCATCACGATAGCGTCGTCGACGACGAAGCCGACCGAGATCGCGAGCGCCATCAGCGAGAGATTGTCGATCGAGAAGCCGGCGAGCCACATCGCGGCACAGGTGCCGGCCAGCGCCAGCGGCACCGAGACGCCGGCCGCAACCGTCGGGACGAGACGGCGCAGGAACACGAACACGACGACCATCACCAGCACGGCGGTCGCCAGCAGGGTCCATTGCATGTCCTCGACCGAGGCGCGGATGGTGCCGGTGCGGTCGATGAGCGTCGAGATCTCGATGCCGGCCGGTATCCACTGCTTGAGCTCGGGGATCAGCGCCTTGACGCGGTCGACGGTCTCGATGACGTTGGCATCGCCCTGCTTGGCGATCTGGATCAGCACCGCCGGCTGCTTGTTGAACCAGGCGATCGAGCGCACGTTGCGCACGGAGTCTTCGACATCGGCTACGTCGGACAGGCGCACGAAGCTGCCATTGCTGCTCTTGATCAGAATGTCGCGGAATTCGGCCGCGGTCCGCATCTGCCGGTTGACCGCGATGGTCTCGCTCTGCCGCCCGCCCTCGAAGATGCCGACCGGGCCGATCGGATTGGCGTTGACGATGGCGGTCCGGACGTCGTCGGTCGCAATGCCTGCGTTCGCGAGCGACACCGGATTGAGCGCGATCCGAACCGCCGGCTGATCGGCGCCGCTGACGGTGACGTTGCCGACACCCGGCACCTGGAACAGCCGCTGCGCCAGCACGGTGTCGGCGACGTCGTACATCGCGCTCGGCGTCATCGTCTTCGAGGTCAGCGCCAGCACGAACACGGGCGCGGCCGCCGTGTTCGCCTTGCGGAAGCGAGGCAGCGCCGGAAGATCGCTGGGGAGATCCGACAGCGAGGCGTTGATCGCGGCCTGCACGTCCCGCGCCGCCTTGTCGATGTCGCGGCCGATCGAGAACTGGATCTGGATGTTGGTGGTGCCGAGCGAGCTCGTCGAAGTGATCTGGTCGACCCCCGCGATCTCGCCGAGCCGCCGCTCCAGCGGCGCTGCGACCGTCGCCGCCATGACCGAGGGATCGGCGCCGGGCCGCGAGGCGCTGACGAAGATCGAGGGGAAATCCACATTCGGCACCGGCGCGACGGGCAGGAAGATGTAGGCGACGATCCCGATCAGGAACAGGCCGATCGAGAGCAGCGTGGTGCCGACCGGCCGGCGGATGAACGGCTCGGAAATCGAGGCCATCACTGGATGCCTTCGGTGGCGCCCGCGATCGGTGGCGACGGCAGGTCCGGCGCAGGCGGCAGCGCGCGCTCGAAGCGGCGGTTGATGCGGTCGAGCGCGAGATAGATCACCGGCGTCGTGTACAGCGTCAGCAGTTGGCTCAGCAGCAGGCCGCCGATGATGGAGATGCCGAGCGGGAAGCGCAGTTCCGAGCCGGTGCCGCTCTCGATCGCCAGCGGCAGCGCGCCGAACAGCGCGGCCAGCGTCGTCATCATGATCGGGCGGAAGCGCAGCAGGCAGGCCTGCACGATCGCGTCGGTCGGCGTGCGGTTCTCGTGCCGCTCGGCCTCCAGCGCAAAGTCGATCATCATGATCGCGTTCTTCTTGACGATGCCCATCAAGAGAATGATGCCGATCAGGCCGATGACCGACAGATCTTGGCCGAACAGCATCAGCGCCAGGATGGCGCCGACGCCGGCGGAAGGCAGCGTCGAGAGGATCGTAATCGGGTGGATGTAGCTCTCATAAAGCACGCCGAGCACGATGTAGATGGTGATCACGGCGGCGAGCAGCAGCCACGGTTGCCCGGCGAGCGACTTGGCAAACTCGGCGGCATCGCCCGAGTACACGCCGATGATGCTGCCGGGCATGCCGATGCGGTTCTCAGTGGCGTGCAGCGCGTCCACCGCCTCGCTCAGCGCCGCGCCGGGCGCGAGGTTGAAGCTGAGCGACACCGCCGGGAATTGCGCCTGGTGCGAGATCGCGAGCGGCGTCGTGGTGCGCTTGAGAGTCGCCACCGCCGACAGGGGCACCTGTCCCCCTGCTCCCGGCAGATAGAGCTTGGACAGGATCGAGGGATCGCGCTGATACATCGGCAGCGCCTCCAGCACCACGCGGTACTGATTGGCCTGGCCGTAGATGGTGGAGATCTGGCGCTGCGCGAAGGCATCGTTGAGCGTGTCGGTCACGGCCTGCAGGCTGACGCCGAGCTGGCCGGCGCGCTGGCGGTCGATCGTCAGCTCGGCCCGCAGGCCGCCCTCCTGCGCTTCCGAGGAGACGTCACGGAACAGCGGATCGCGCCGCATCTCGGCAACGAGCTGCCGCGCCCATTTCGAGACCTCGGCGGCATCGGCGCCGGTCAGCGTGTACTGATATTGCGAGCGGCTCGCCTGCGTCGAGATCTGTACGTCCTGGACCGGCTGGAAGTACACGGTCATGCCGGGCACGCCGGAGATCTTCTGCTTCAGCCTTTCGATCACCTCGGCCACGCCGTCCTTGCGTTCGCCGAGCGGCTTCAAGGTCAGGACCAGACGGCCGACATTGGTGGTCGGGTTGACCGAGCCGGCGCCGATCACCGAGACGACGCCGACGACGTCGGGATCGGCCTGGATCGCGGCAGAGATCTCGGATTGCCGCCGGCTCATCTCCGCGAACGACACGTCCGGCCCCGCCTCAGTCACGGCGGTGATCGAGCCGGTGTCCTGCATCGGCAGGAAGCCCTTCGGCGCGACGATGTAGAGCGCCAGGGTCGCCGCGAGCGTTGCGAAGGTCACCACCAGCGTTTCGGTCTGGCGGTCCAGCACCCACAGCAGGCTGCGGTGATAGACGACGATGGTGCGGTCGATGAAGCGGCTGATGGCGTTCAGCCCCGGCAGCACCCATTCCTCGTTGGCGTGCTTGAGCAGCCGCGAGCACATCATCGGCGTCAGGGTCAGCGACACCACCGCCGATGTCACCACGGCAATCGTCAGCGTCAGCGCGAATTCGCGGAACATGCGGCCGACGAGCCCGGACATGAACAAAAGCGGGATGAACACCGCGATCAGCGACACCGTCAGCGAGATCACCGTGAACCCGATCTCGCGCGCGCCTGTTAGCGAGGCGCTCATCGCGCTCTCGCCATTCTCCATGTGGCGCACGATGTTCTCGATCATCACGATCGCATCGTCGACGACGAAGCCGGTGCCGATCGTCAGCGCCATCAGCGACAGGTTGTCGAGGCTGAAGCCGGCGAAATACATGATGCCGAAGCTCGTGATCAGCGACAACGGCAGCGCAACGCCGGCAATGATCGTGGCGCGCATCGAGCGCAGGAACAGCAGCACCACCAGCGTCACGAGCACGACACTCAGCACCAGGGTGAATTGCACGTCATGCACCGAAGCGCGGATCGTCACCGTGCGGTCGCTGACGATGGCGAGCTTGACGCCGGCAGGGATCGTCCGCTGCAGCTTGGGAATCTCGGCCCGGATCTGCCGGACGACCTCGATGACATTGGCGCCGGGCTGGCGCTGGATATCGAGGATCACGGCCGGCACGCCCTGGTACCAGCCGCCGGTGCGATCGTTCTCCAGCCCATCGACGATGGTCGCGACGTCGCCGATCGTGACCGGCGAGCCGTTGCGATAGGCGATGATGATCGGCTTGTAGGCGTCGGCGGCGCCGATCTGGTCGTTGGCGGTGATCAGATAGGCCTGCTGCGCGCCGTCCAGCGAGCCCTTCGGCCCCGAGACGTTGGCGCCGGCGATGGCCGCGCGCAGATCTTCCATCGAGATGCCGTAGGCGGCGAGCCTCGCCAGATCGGCCTGCACGCGCACCGCCGGCTTCAATCCGCCGAGCACCGAGACCCGGCCCACACCGGACACCTGGCTCAGCCGCTGCGCCAGGATGGTGTCGGCCATGTCGCTCATCGCGCGCAGGGACACCGTGTCCGACGTCAGCGCCAGCGTCATGACAGGCGCGTCGGCCGGATTGACCTTGGCGTAGGTCGGCGGATAGGGCAGCGTCTTCGGCAGCACGCCGGCGGCGGCGTTGATGGCGGCCTGCACGTCCTGCGTGGCGCCGTCGATGTCGCGTCCGAGATCGAACTGCAGCGAGATCTGGCTGACGCCGAACGAGCTCGTGGAGTTCATCACCGACAGCGACGGAATCTGACCGAGCTGCCGTTCCAGCGGCGCCGTGATCAGCGATGCGATCACGTCGGGGCTGGCGCCCGGCAACTGCGTTGTGACCTGCACCGTCGGGAAGTCGACCTGCGGCAACGCCGACACCGGCAATGCGAGATAGCCGAGCAGACCGCCGATCAGGAGCGCGACGCCGAGCAGCGACGTCGCGATCGGCCGGCGGATGAAGGGTTCGGAGACGCTCATCGCGACGACCCCGTCACTCTGTCGGACGCGTCATGGTTGCGGCCTCGCACCACGCCCCTGCTCGCCTGCTCCCTGCGGCGGCCCTCCCGCGTCGCTGTGGCCGTCGGCAGGCGGCCGGCGCCGGCGCTCGCCGTCTTTCGGCGCGCCCTCGGGCGGACCGCCGCCCTCCTTTGCCTGATCCTTCTGCTGGTCCTTGCCTTGCGGATTACGGCCGCGCTTGCGCGGCGCGAGATCGACCTGCGGCGCCTGGTCGGCACGGCCGACCACGACCTTGGCACCATCGGCGAGATTGGCGAAGCCGGTCGTGATCACGCGGTCCCCGGGGGTCAGGCCGCTGGCGATGACGGCTTCGCTCTCGTTCTGCTGCACCACCGTCACCGGATGCGCCGAGGCGATGTCACCCTCGCCGATCACGTAGCTAAAGGTGCCCGCGGGCCCGCGCTGAACGGCCGAGGTCGGCACCGTCAGCGCCTGCGTCAGCGTCTCAACCTTCAGACGCACGTTGACGAACTGGCCGGGCCAGAGCTGGAACTTGGCGTTGGGGAATTCCGCTTTCAGCTTGAGCGTGCCGGTGGTCTGGTCGACCTGGTTGTCGATGCCGCGCAACGTACCGGTGTCGATCACCGTCACGCCGTCATTGCCGAACACGTCGACGGCAAGCGGACCCTTGGCTGCGGCGGCATTGACGCGCATGATCTGCTGCTGCGGCAGGCTGAACTGCACCGCGATCGGCTGCAATTGGGTGATGACCACGAGGCCGGTCGTATCCGACGAGTGGATGATGTTGCCCTGGTCGACCTGGCGCAGGCCGGCCCGCCCCGCGATCGGCGCCACGATCTTGGTGTAGCTCAGGGTTGCCGCGGCATTGTCGATCGCGGCCTGGTCGGCCTTGATCAGCGCCTGCTGCTGCGCCACCACCGCGCGCTGGGTGTCGGCCTGCTGCTTGGAGCCGGCGCTGCTGGCCGCCAGTTGCTCATAGCGCGCGAGATCGAGCTTCTGGTTGGCGAGCTGCGCCTCGTCCTGCGCCTTCTTGGCAACCGCCTGGTCGTATTGCGCCTGGTAGATCGCGGGATCGATCTCGGCGAGCACGTCGCCTTGCTTGACGTCCTGGCCCTCGACGAAGTTGACCGCGATCAGCTTGCCGTCGACCTGCGAGCGCACGGTGACGGTGTTGAGCGCGCGGACCGAGCCGACGCCATCGAGATAGACGGGGACATCCTTGACGACCGGCGTCGCGGCCAGCACCGGCACCGGAAGGTCGGGCCTCGCGAAGCGATTATTGCCCTGTTGCTTCTGCTGCATCGCCGACCAGCCGATATAGCCGAGACCGCCCAGGATCAGCAGCGTGATCGTGATCGAGACCAGCCGCCGGCCCACGCCCGAGCGCACGCGTTTGACGGCCCCTGTGCCCTTCTCGTCCGGTTTAAAGAGCATCGGCCGACTTCTCCATGCGCGGCTCCCAGCCGCCGCCGAGCGCCTGGTACAGGCTCACGAACGCCTGCAGCCGCGCGAGCTGCGCCTGCCATAGCGCGTCCTCGGCCTGGAACAGCGTCAATTGGGTGTTCAAGACTGTCACGATGTCGGCAGTTCCTGCGCGCAGCTGCTGCTCGGACAGTTCGAACGCCCGGCGCGATGCGGCAACGACCTGCCGCTGCAGTTGCAGCCGAAGCGTGGTCTGCTTGATCGAGAACAGCGCGTTGTTGACGTCCGTGAACGCCTGGATGACGGTCTTGCGATAGGTCTGCAGCAGCTCGTCCTGGCGCGCCTTCGCATTCTCGAAATTGCCGAGGATGCGGCCGCCATCGAAGATCGGTTGGGTCAGGCTGCCCGCAAGGCTGAAGAACGCCGCGTGCGGCTGAAACAGCGAGACGAGCGCCGCGCTCTGGTAGCCGCCATTGCTGGTGAGCTGAATGCTGGGGAAGAACTGCGCCCGCGCGCTGCCGACATTTGCCGTCGCCGAGGCGAGCTGGGCTTCCTGCCTCCGGATATCCGGCCGCTGCGTCAGGAGCTCCGAGGGTAGCCCCGGTGTCACGCGCGGCGTTCGGATCTGGTCCAGCGACCCGCCCGAAATGCGAATGCCCTCGGGCGATCGTGCCACCAGCACGGCGAGCGCGTTGACGTTCTGATCGAGTGTCTGGCGCAGCGGCGGCACCGCCGCCTTCTGGTTGGCGAGCACGCTCTCCTGCTGAGCGACGTCGAGGTCGTTGCCGGTGCCGGCCTTCTGCCGCTCGCGGATGGCGTCGAGCACGCGCGTGGCGCTGGCGATGTTGCGCTCGGCGGTACGGATGCGATCCTGCGCGGCGAGCACCTGGAAATAGGCGTTGGCGACCGTGGCCAGCGTCGTCAACTGGGTGACGTCGCGATCGAAGCGGTTGGCCACCGCCGTCTCCTCGGCGGCCTGCAAGGCGTCGCGGTTCTGGCCGAAGAAGTCGAGCTGATAGCTCGCCGACAGCGACGCCTGGTAATTGACGACCTCGCGGCCGCCATTGGTGAGGCCGCTGGAGCTCGAGCCTGATGTCCGCGAATAGGTTTCCTGCCCGGTCGTGGACAGGCTCGGCAGCAGCGCCGCCCCGGCCTGACGGGCCAGCGCGTCGGCCTGCCTGAATCTCGCCACGGCGGCAGCGATGTCGAGGTTGACGCTCTGCGCCTCCTCCATCAGCTGGGTCAGCTCGCGCGAGCCGAAGCCGCGCCACCAGTCCAGGGTCGGCGGTGCTGCCAGGTCGGCTCCGGAGGCCGATTTGTAGCGTTTCGGCAGATCGAGGGCGGGATCCGGGATATCCTGGGTAAGCAGGCAGCCCGCCGAGCTCGCGGCGAATCCGATGGCGGCGATCCAGCGGGCGAAATGCCGCAGGCCCGGCTGCGCATGGCGCAGCTGCTTTCCGACGACAGTCCGCGTATCAACGGACGCGCGGCAAGGCTCGTCGACGGCGATCGGCACGATGGACACTGGCTTGATGCTTCCCTGTAGTCTTGGGAATCATTCTAGCCCCGGGCCGCGGCGCCGCACAGCCCTGCCCGCCCCGTATCCCCGTCCCGCAGCGGCCCCGAAGGTTTTCCGCGAATCGCGGAATCTCCCGTAATTCAGCGGGTTTTTGCACAAAATGGTCGCGTGCGCGCCCCATCAGCCTTACCAAGATTTCATCTGCCGCGTGCGATTTAGGGGGCGTGGTGTGACGGGGGCAACGCGTTCTGAAACCCTTTGACGGCGGCTCCGTAACTCGCACGTGAACTTGAGGGGGGAATAGTCTATGCGAGTTGCGGTGGTCGGAACGGGTATCGCGGGGAATGCCGCGGCCTGGGCCTTGGCGAAGCGTTACCCGATCACCGTGTATGAGCGCGATCTTCGCCCGGGAGGCCACAGCCACACGGTGACGATCGACTACGATGGCATCCCGGTTTCGGTCGACATCGGCTTCATCGTCTATAACGAGCTGAACTATCCCGAACTGACCGCGCTATTCGATCATCTGGGCGTGGAGACCGTCGAGAGCAGCATGAGCTTCGCCGTGACGGCGGATGCCGGCCGCTTCGAGTGGAAGGGCGGCGGCAACACCTGGTTCGATACGGCCAAGGGGCTGTTCGCACAGCCGAGCAACCTGCTGTCGACCTCCTATCTTTGGATGCTCAGGGACATTCTCACCTTCAACGAGCAGAGCACTGCCGACTTCAAGGCCGGCCGCCTCGAAGGCCTCACGCTCGGCGACTATTTCCGCCGCAACCATTTCGCGCCGCGGCTCCTGACCGACTATCTGGCTCCGATGGGAGCCGCGATCTGGTCGGCGCCTGCGTCCGAGATGCTGGAGTTTCCGGCCGAAAACTTCGTGGCCTTCTTCAGCAACCATCGCTTGTTGCAGTACGACCGTCCGGTCTGGCGCACGGTCAAGGGCGGCAGCCGGCGCTATGTCGAGAAGCTGATGGCGGGCTTCCGCAGCCATGTCAGGCTCGGCAGCGCCGTGACCGGCATCGAGCGTACCGCGCATGGCGTCGTGGTCCATGACAGCACCGGGCACCACGACGCCTACGATCACGTCGTCATCGCCGCCCACAGCGACCAGGCGCTGTCGATGCTGTCGGATGCCGACGAGCAGGAACGCAGCGTGCTCGGGGCGATCAAATACTCGCCCAACACGATCTATCTTCATCGCGACCCCAGGCTGATGCCGAAGCGCCGCCGCGCCTGGGCGTCATGGAATTTCCTGCGCTGGCAGCGCGAAGGCGTGCCGATGAACGACGTCGCCGTGACCTATTGGATGAATAATCTGCAGGGCATCGACCACGACAAACCGCTGTTCGTCAGCCTCAACCCGCCGTTCGCACCGGCTCCAGAGTTGACCTTCGGCCGCTACGTCTGCGAGCATCCGCAATACACCGCCGCCGCCTTTGCGGCGCAGAAGCGTCTTCCGGCCATCCAGGGCCACCGCCATACCTGGTTCTGCGGGGCCTGGACGGGCTATGGTTTCCACGAGGACGGGCTACGCTCGGGCCTCGCGGTGGCGGAGGCGCTCGGCGCCGGCGTACCCTGGCGCGGGCTTCCCGCGGGGCTTGCCGAGGCTGCGGAATAGACACGGCATGGACACGGACCAATCCGGACAACGCGATCTGACGCCGGCAGCGGCGCTCTACGTCGGCGAGGTCATGCACGCCCGCATGCGGCCGACCACGCACCGCTTCCAGTATCGGGTGATGAGCCTGATGATCGACCTCGGCCGGCTCGAGGAGGCGGACCGGCAATCCCCCCTGTTCGGCGTCAATCGCCGCGCGCTCTACAGCTTCCACGAGCGCGACCACGGCCCGCGTGACGGCTCGTCGCTACTCGCCTATGCGCAAACCTGCGCAACGGCGAAAGGCGTTGATCTGACCGGCGGCCGCGTCCTGCTGCTGTGTTATCCGCGGCTGCTCGGCTACGTCTTCAACCCGCTCTCGGTGTATTTCTGCTATCGCGGCGACGGCACGCTGGCGCTGATGATCTACGAGGTCCGCAACACATTCGGCGAGATCAAGCCCTATGTGCTGCCGGTCGGCGCGGGCGAGTTCACGGCGGCCGGGCTACGCCAAGAGCAGGACAAGACGTTCTACGTCTCGCCCTTCATCGACATGGCGATGCGCTACCATTTCCGGGTGACGCCGCCCGGCGACATCGTCAGGTTGCGCATTCTCGAGACCGATAGCGACGGCCCCCTGCTCGCCGCCACCTTCTTCGGCCGCCGCCGAGAGCTGAACTCTCGCTCGCTGCTGACAGCCTTCGCCTCGCTGCCGCTGGTGACACTCAAGATCTTCGCGGCGATCCACTGGGAAGCACTGCGGCTCTGGGCCAAGGGCGTACGGCTCGTCCCGCGCGGTGAAATCCCTCCTCTCGCGGTCGCGGATAGCGGCTTGGCGAGAAACGACAGCCAAGCTTATATATCTCGGCGCTGACCGGAAACGGTGAGCTGCGCCCTGCTTTCACCTCCCAGCCAGCGCCGCTGCGGCCGCTGCACCGGGGAGGCGGAGGCGGAGCCGTTTGCGTGAATGGACCTGCCATGCCGGACGTCATCCCCGTCACCCCCGACAACATCAACAAGGTGCTTGCCGACCTGCCCCGCCTGCCGCGTCTCGCGCTGGGCTTCGGCTCGCGGCTGCGCAAGGGAACGCTCGACGTCACCCTGCCCGACGGCCGCGTCGTCCGGCTCGGCGGCGTCGAGCCGGGACCGGCGGCGGCGATGATCCTGGCCAATTACGGCTTTGCGGCTGGCATCATCAACGGCGGCGATATCGGCATCGCCGAGGCCTATCTCAACGGCGATTGGGACACGCCGGACCTGACCCAGTTTCTCTATCTGTTCTGCGTCAACCAGCATCTGCTGCAGTCGATGCTGGAGGACAAGCCGCTGATCAGGTTCGCGCAACTGGTCCGGCACTGGTTCAACCGCAACACCCGGCGTCAGGCCAAGCGCAACATCTACGCGCATTACGACATCGGCAATTCGTTCTATTCGGCCTGGCTCGACCCGAGCATGACCTACTCCTCGGCGCTGTTCGAGGAGCACACCACCGACCTTACGGCCGCGCAGACCAACAAGTACAAGCGGCTCGCCGAGGCGATCGACCTGAAGCCCGGGCAGACGCTGCTGGAGATCGGCTGCGGCTGGGGCGGTTTTGCCGAATATGCCGCCAAGACGTTCGGCACTAAGGTCGTCGGGCTGACCATCAGCGAGCAGCAGCGCGATTTCGCGCAGCGCCGCATCCATGAGGCCGGGCTTGCCGAGAAGGTCGAGATCCGGCTGCAGGACTACCGCGACGAGCGCGACCGCTATGACCGCATCGCCTCGATCGAGATGATCGAGGCGGTCGGCGAGCAGTTCTGGCCGAAATATTTTTCGCAGTTGCGAGACCGGCTGCTGCCAGGCGGCCTCGCCGGTGTCCAGGCGATTACCATCCAGGACAGCCTGTTCCAGCACTACCGCCGCGAAGTCGACTTCATCCAGCGCTACGTCTTCCCCGGCGGCATGCTGCCGACGCCGCAGATCCTGAAGTCGTTCGGCGAACGGTTTGGCATGCCCGTCATCCGCGAGCGCATCTTCGGGCAAGATTATGCCAAGACGCTCGCGATCTGGCGAAGCAATTTCCGCAACGCCTGGCCGGACCTCACGCCCTCAGGCTTCGACGAGCGCTTCCGCCGGCTGTGGGAATACTATCTGTCCTACTGCGAAGCAGGTTTCCTGTCGGGGAACATCGATGTCCGGCAGGTCGTGTTCGCCAAGGCGCGTTAGAAGACGGTCGTCGAGGCCTTCGGCTTACGCCGCACTGGAGACTGGGCTAGTGTCTTCCTAGATGTGATTGAGGAAGCTGCCCAAGGTATCTGCAAATGACCATAAGAAACGACGTCGTTGCCGCGGTCGGCAACACGCCCCTGATCAAGCTCAAGCGCGCCTCGGAGGCGACGGGCTGCACCATTCTCGGCAAGGCCGAGTTCATGAATCCCGGCCAGTCGGTGAAGGACCGCGCCGGCAAATGGATGATCCTGGAGGCCGAGAAGCGCGGCGATCTCAAGCCCGGCGGGCTCGTGGTGGAAGCCACCGCCGGCAACACCGGGATCGGTCTCGCCGTCGTCGCGAGCGCGCGCGGCTATCGCACCCTGATCGTGATCCCGGAGACGCAGAGCCAGGAAAAGAAGGACATGCTGCGGCTGTGCGGCGCCGACCTCGTCGAGGTGCCCGCGCTGCCGTTCAGCAATCCCAACAACTACCAGCATGTCGGCCGCCGCCTGGCCGACGAGCTGCGCAAGACCGAGCCGAACGGCGTGCTGTTCGCCGACCAGTGGAACAATCTCGACAATGCCAAGGCGCATTACGAGTCGACCGGCCCGGAGATCTGGGAGCAGACCGGAGGCAAGGTCGATGCGTTCATCTGCGCCGTCGGCACCGGCGGCACCATCGCCGGAACCAGCCGTTATCTGAAGGACAGGAACAAGAACATCGTGACCGCCTGCGCCGATCCGCACGGCTTTGCGATGTACAACTGGTTCAAGAACGGCGAGGTGAAGTCGACGCCCGGCGACTCCATTACCGAGGGCATCGGCATCGGCCGCGTCACGCCGGTCATCGAGACCGCCAAGGTCGACGACGCCTTCCTGGTCTCGGACGAAGACGCCGTCAATACGATCTACGATCTCGTGCAGCACGAGGGCCTGTGTCTGGGCGGCTCGACCGGCGTCAATGTTGCCGGCGCGGTGCAGCTCGCCCGGAAGCTCGGCCCCGGCCACACCATCGTGACCATCCTGTGCGACTCCGGGACACGCTATCAGTCGAAGCTGTACAATCCGGAGTTCATGCGTTCGAAAAACCTGCCGGTGCCGGCATGGCTGGAGCGGCGCAGCGGCATCAAGCCGCCGTTCGTGTGAGATCGAGTAGCGAAGGATTGCGGCTCACGTCGAGGCTGACAACCCTATTCGCTACTCCCCATTCGCTCCTCATCAATGCCGCAGGATCTGGCTCAGGAACAGCTTGCTGCGCGCGTGCTGCGGATGGGCGAAGAATTCCTCGGGCGTGTTCGACTCGATGATCTGGCCGGCGTCCATGAACACGACGCGGTTGGCGACCTCGCGGGCGAAGCCCATCTCGTGGGTGACGACGAGCATGGTCATGCCCTCCTTGGCGAGGTCGACCATGGTGTCGAGCACCTCCTTGACCATCTCCGGATCGAGCGCCGATGTCGGCTCGTCGAACAGCATGACCTTCGGGTTCATCGTCAGCGCGCGGGCGATGGCCACGCGCTGCTGCTGACCGCCGGACATCTGCCCCGGATATTTGTGCGCCTGGTGCGGGATCTTGACCCGCTCCAGGAACTTCATCGCGGTTTCCTCCGCTTCCTTCTGCGGGATGTTGCGCACCCAGATCGGCGCCAGGGTGCAGTTCTCCAACACGGTCAGATGCGGGAACAGGTTGAAGCTCTGGAACACCATGCCGACCTCGCGGCGCACCTCATCGACGCGCTTGAGGTTCGGACCGAGATCGATGCCGTCGACATTGATCTCGCCCTCCTGGAACTCCTCGAGCGCATTGATGCAGCGGATCAGCGTCGATTTTCCGGAGCCTGAGGGCCCGCAGATGACGATGCGCTCGCCCTTGGCGACCGACAGGTTGACGTCGCGCAGGACGTGGAACTCGCCGTACCATTTGTTGAGCGCGGCAATGCTGACGATGGAGTTTGCAGACATGGTTCGGTGACTCGCGATGTCTTGTTCAATTGCGCCGGTGCGCGTTGAGACGGCGCTCGACCAGCATGGAGTAGCGTGACATGCCGAAGCAGAAGGCGAAGTAGATCAGCCCGGTGAAGGCGAAGCCGGTGAAGGCCGTGGTCGGCGTCGCCCAGACCGGATCGGCGAACGAGGCCTTGAGGCTGCCGAGCAGGTCGAACAGCGCCACGATCGAGACCAGCGAGGTGTCCTTGAACAGCGAGATGAAGCTGTTGACGATGCCGGGGATGACGTGGCGCAGCGCCTGCGGCAGCACGATGAAGCTCGTGGTCTTCCACCAGGACAGGCCGAGCGCGCTCGCCGCTTCGGCCTGGCCGCGCGGAATGGCCTGCAGGCCGCCACGGATCACCTCGGCCATGTAGGCGCCGGAGAACAGCGCGACACCGATCAGCGCGCGCACCAGGCCATCGACGCGGACATTGCCGGGCAGGAACAGCGGCAGCATGTAGGTCGCGAAGAACAGCACCGTGATCAGCGGCACGCCGCGCACGAGCTCGATGAAGGCGATCGAGAAGATGCGGATCAGCGGAATGGTCGAGCGGCGCCCAAGCGCCAGCGCGATGCCGATCGGCATCGAGGCGACGATGCCGATCACCGACACCACCAGCGTCACCAGCATGCCGCCCCACAGCCGCGTGTCGACGATCGACAGGCCGCCGCGATCGAGGCCCATGACGCCGATGACGATGGCGATGCCGACGAAGGTCGCGGCGGTCGCGATCACGCTGCGCATCGCCCTGCTGCCGCCGCCGACCACGAACACCAGCGCGGTGACCACGATGCCGGTGATCACGAGGTCGTTCCACACCGGCTGGTGCGATTGCTGCAGCTCATGGCGGACCCAGACCAGCGGCCAGATCACCCATGTCGCCAGCGTTCCGATCAGAACGACGAGCTTGCCGAGCAGCCACAGCAGCATGCCGACCACCGGCACGCTGTCGCCCGCACGGACCAGCGCGTTGCCCGCGGTATCGATGCTCTCCACGAACAGTTGCAGCGTGCTGGTCGTCCAGCTCACGCCGAAGCCCGACAGGCCGCCGCCATAGAGCAGGAAGAACGCCACGACCGGAAGCGCGAAGAAGAACAGGCCGGCGTTCAGCCCCTTGGCCGGCAGACGCGGAATCAGCAGCGGCACCAGCAGCAGCACCGCGAGCCCATAGGTCAGATTGACCCGCCAGCGCTCGGCGTCCGGGTAGAAGCCGTACATGAACTGGCCGAACTTCGCCGTGACGTACGGCCAGCAGGCGCCGACCACGCGACCGGCGTTCTCCGCGAGGCAGGCATCGCGGTCCTTGCCGACCCAGACCGCGTCCACCAGCATGAACTTCAAGGCCGGGATCACGGTGAACCAGATCAGCAGCGCGCTCACCAGCGTGAGCAGGATGTTGGTCGGCGAGTTCAGGAGCCGCGTGCGGACGAAGCCGACGAAGCCCGTGGTCTTCACCGGCGCCGGGCGTTCCCCGGCCATGTCCTGACGAATGAAGGTCGAAGCGGTGATGTCGGTCATGCGCCCAATCTCTTCATGCGCGAAATTGTCTTCATGCACCAAGCCTGCGTCATGCACCCAGTCTCTTGCCCAGCCGCCAGCTGTAGAAGCTCATCCCCGCGCTCGTGATCAGCGACAGCGCCAGATAGACGCCCATGGTGATGCCGATGATCTCGATGGCCTGTCCGGTCTGGCTCATCGTGGTGCCGGCGAAGACCGAGACGAGATCGGGATAGCCGATGGCGACCGCGAGCGAGGAATTCTTGGTGAGGTTGAGATACTGGTTGGTCAGCGGCGGCAGGATCACGCGGAGCGCCTGTGGCACCACGATCAGGCGCAGCACGGTACCGCGGCTCAATCCGAGCGAGAGCCCCGCCTCCATCTGCCCCTTGTGCACCGACAGGATGCCGGCGCGGACGACCTCGGCGATGAACGAGGCCGTATACATCGTGAGCGCCAGGGTCAGGGCGACGAGCTCGGGAATGATGCGCGAGCCGCCGGCGAAGTTGAAGCCCTTCAGGACGGGGACCTCGAAGGCCACGGGCACGCCGAAGACGACGACCGCAATCAGCGGCAGGCCGATCAGCATGCCCAGCACATAGGGCCAGATCCGCATCGCATGGCCGCGCAGGAACAGCTCACGCCGCGCATAAAGCCGCAGACCGACAGAGGCGAGGATCGCGACCCCGAGCGCGATCAGGAACGGCATCAGGCCGGGTTCCTCGACCGGGCGCGGAACGATGAAGCCGCGATTGTTGAGAAAGAAGGTCGAGAACAGCGAGATGCTCTGGCGTGGCCCCGGCAGCGCTGCCAGCACCGCGAGGTACCAGAACAGGATCTGGAACAGCAGCGGCAGATTGCGGATCAGCTCGACATAGGCGCCTGAGACCCGCGACAGCAGCGCATTCGGCGACAACCGGCCGAGCGCCACAAGGAACCCGAGGATCGTCGACAGCACGATGCCGATGACGGACACCAGCAGCGTATTGAGGACGCCCACCATCAGCACCCGGCTGTAACTGTCCGAGCCGGTGTAGCTGATCAGGGCCTGGTTCACGTCGAACCCGGCCGTGTTGTTGAGGAACCCGAAGCCCGACGTGATGCGTTGGGCGGCGAGGTTGCTGCGAGCGTTGGCGACGATCTCGTAGCCAACCCACGCCAGGACTGCGACGAACAGGATCTGCAGGATGATGCCGTTCCATCCTGCCTTGCCCCCGAGCATGCGCTTCAACCGAAGCCCATATTGCGGAGGCGGTAGCCTCGCTTCGATACTCATTCGCCGCAGCCCCGATGCCCCGATATCGTACAGCGATCAGCGGATCGGCGGTGCGTACTGCAGGCCGCCCTTGTTCCAGAGCTGGTTCAGACCACGCGCGATCTGCAGCTTGGAGCCGGCGCCGACGTTGCGGTCATACATCTCGCCGTAATTGCCGACGGCCTTGACGATGCGCGAGAACCAGTCCTTTGTGAGACCGAGCTGCTCACCGAGATTGCCATCGGTGCCGAAGGCGCGCTTGAACTCGGGCTTGTCAGACTTCGCCATCTCGTCGGCGTTGGCCTGGGTGACGCCCATCTCCTCGGCGGTGATCAGCCCGAACAGCGTCCACTTCACGATGTCGAACCACTGGTCGTCGCCGTGGCGCACCATCGGACCGAGCGGCTCCTTGGAGATCACCTCGGGCAGCACGACGTGGTCGGCCGGATTGGAGAGCTTCAGGCGCTCGGCATAGAGGCCGGAGACGTCGGTCGTGAACACGTCGCAGCGGCCGGATTCATAGGCCTTCACCGTCTCGTCGGCGCCGGCGAACGCGATCACCTCGTACTTCATCTTGTTGGCCTTGAAGTAGTCGGCAAGGTTCTGCTCGGTGGTGGTGCCGGTCTGCACGCAGACCGAGGCGCTGTTGAGCTCGAGCGCGGAATTGACCTTCAGGGCCTTCTTCACCATGAAGCCCTGGCCGTCATAATAGGTGACGCCGGCGAAATTGGCGCCCAGCGAGGTGTCACGCGACAGGGTCCAGGTCGTGTTGCGCGACAGCACGTCCACCTCGCCCGACTGCAGGGCCGTGAAACGGTCCTTGGCGGACAGCGGCACGAACTTCACCTTGGTCGGGTCGTTGAAGATGGCAGCTGCAATGGCGCGGCAGACGTCGACGTCGAGCCCGGTCCAATTGCCCTTGTCGTCCGGGTTCGAGAAACCAGGCAGGCCCTGGCTGACGCCGCAGGCGACCATGCCGCGATCCTTGACGGTCTTGAGCGTATCGGCCTGGGCGCCGACGCTCGCCAGCATCGGGGCGAGAGCAAGAGTAAGAGCAACAGTGACGCGTTTCATAAATACAGCCTTTCGCGGTCGTCCTTCGGGAGCGTTGAAATCTCAGCGCGTGGCGGGACCCGACCTGAATCCGCTTCTGCAAACGCCATACCAACAATATGGCTGATGCCATGCACAGCTAAGCCGTGCATGCCAGATGAAGCGGAAATCGCGGCAAGCCCCTCAACGTGCAGCGATCGAATTGCGCCGGCATCACAGAACGACTGGCTGTCCGGGTCAAGGGGTTGACGGCCCTGTTCTGCATTCTGTTATTAACGACGCAATGCTGCCCGATTTGCCCTATGCTGGCAGGCTTTAGAGAGAAAAGACACACTGATGGCATCATCGAACGACCCCGCTGCGGCGGTGCGACAAAACGTCGAAACACGGCTGGTCACGGCGGGACGGGATACGAAGGCGCAGCACGGATTCGTGAATCCCCCGGTCGTTCATGGGTCGACCGTTCTGTATCCAACGGCCGAGGACCTGCACGCGCATCGCGGCGAGTTTCAGTATGGCCGCCACGGCACGCCGACCACAAAGGCGCTGCAGCAGGTGCTGATGGCGCTGGAAGGCTCGCAATGCGCCGGCGTGGGCATTGCGCCGTCGGGTCTCGGTGCCATCTCGACCACCCTGCTCTCGGTGCTCAAGGCCGGGGACCACGTGCTGGTCTGCGACAGCATCTACCGGCCGACGCGCAATTTCTGCAACGGCATGCTGGCGCGCTATGGCGTCGAGACGACCTATTTTGACCCATTGATCGGCACAGGAATTGAGCAACTGCTCAAACCGAATACACGCGCGGTGGTTGTTGAGGCGCCGGGCTCCCAATCCTTCGAAATGCCCGACATTCCCGCGATTGCAGCGGTCGCGCACGCGCATGGCGCGCTGGTCATCGACGACAACACCTGGGCCACGCCGCTCTATCACCGCTCGCTCGAACAGGGCGTCGACATCAGCATGCAGGCGGCGACCAAATATATCGGCGGCCATTCCGACATCATGTTCGGAACGATTTCGGCCAATGCGAAAGCCTGGCCGCTGATCTCCGAAGGCATCCGCCTGCTCGGCGTCTGCGCCGGGCCTGACGACGTGTTCCTGGCCCTGCGCGGCGTGCGGACGCTCGGCGTGCGGCTCGCGCAGCATCACCGATCGGGCCTGGAGATGGCGCGCTGGCTCGCCGCCCGCCCGGAGGTGATCGACGTGCTGCATCCGGCGCTGGAGAGCCATCCGGGACATGCGATCTGGAAGCGCGACTTCACCGGCGCCTCCGGCCTGTTCAGCATCGTGCTGCAACCAAAGCCGCAGGCGGCCGTCGATGCGATGCTCGACACGCTGACCCTGTTCGGCATGGGGTATTCCTGGGGCGGCTTCGAGAGTCTCGCGATCCCGTTCGACTGTGCGAGCTACCGCACCGCCACGTCCTGGGCGCCGGGAGGCCCCACGTTGCGCCTGCACATCGGGCTGGAGAACGTCGAGGATCTCAAGGCGGACCTCGATCGCGGCTTCGCGGCCTTCAACGCGGCTTAACCGCATCGTCACCAGTCAACGGAACGCCCTGCGATCAGGCAGGCGCGGCCGACAAAATGACGTTGATCCGCTGCCGATTGGGCGTAGCCTCCGCGGCAGCGGATGCGGATACGATTGGACATCATGGTTCTGCTCGATCTGATGGGCGGTGTGGCGTTGCTGCTGTGGGGCCTTCACATGGTCCACAGCGGTATCCTGCGCGCATTCGGCCCGGATCTGCGGCTGCTGCTGTCGCGCGCGTTGCGCAACCGCTTCAGCGCCCTGCTCGCCGGATTGGGCCTCACTGCCCTGCTCCAGAGCAGCACCGCGACCGCGCTCATCACCACGTCGTTTGCGGCGGAGGGCCTGGTCGGCCTGATCCCGGCCATGGCGATCATGCTCGGCGCCAATATCGGTACGACGCTCATCGTACAGGTGTTGTCGTTCAACGTGGCGGCCGTCGCGCCGATCCTGTTCGTGCTGGGACTGGTCGCGTTCCGCAGCGGACCACGGTCGCGAATCAAGGATCTCGGCCGCGTCTCGATCGGCCTCGGGCTGATGCTGCTCTCGCTGCACATCCTGATCGATACGCTCGCGCCCGCCGAGGAGGCGCCGGCGATGCGCGTGTTCATGCAGGCGATCACGGCGGATGTCACGCTGTGCATCATCTTCGGTGCGGCCGTCACCTGGATCGTGCATTCCAGTGTCGCCAGCGTGCTCCTGGTGATGTCGCTGGCCTATGCGCATTTCATCACCGCCGAGGCGGCGCTGGCATTGGTGCTCGGGGCCAATCTCGGCAGCGCGGTGAATCCGGTGTTCGAGGGCGCGCGGCGCGACAATCCCGCGAGCTATCGCTTGCCGGTCGGTAATCTCCTCAATCGCATCATCGGCGTCGCGCTGATCGCGCCGTTCCTGCATCCGCTTGCGGTCCAGTTGCAGCAGATTCAGCCCGACCTCTCGAAGCTGACCGCCCAGTTCCACATGGCCTTCAACCTCGGCACGGCCGTGGTGTTCATCGGCCTGCTTGGAGTCATGGAGAAACTGCTCGTCAGGCTGTTCCCGGATCGCCCGGCCGAGGTCGACCCGGCCAAGCCGCGCTATCTCGACGAAACCGCGCTGGAAACCCCATCGCTGGCGCTGGCCGATGCCGCGCGTGAGGCGCTGCGCATGGGCGATCTCGTCGAGACCATGCTGCGCAACGTCATGACGGCCATGATGACCAATGATCGCGGCCTGGTCGATCAGGTGTCGCGCAACGACAACGTCGTCGACCGCCTCGACGAAGCCATCAAGCTCTACATCACCAAGCTGACGCGCGGCAGTCTCGACGAGCGCGAGGGCAAGCGGGCGATGGAGATCATCTCGCTTGCGATCAACCTCGAGCACATCGGCGACATCATCGACAAGAACCTGAGCGAGCTCGCGACCAAGAAGATCAAGCGCCGGTTCCAGTTCTCGGTCGAGGGCGCCGAGGAGTTGCAGTCCTTCCACCGCCAGATCATGGAATCGCTGCGGATCGCCTTCGGCATCTTCATGTCGGGCGACGCGCAGCAGGCGCATCAGCTGCTGGATCAGAAGGCCGAGCTGCGCAACGCCGAGCTCGCCGCGACGGAGCGGCATTTGGAAAGGCTGCGTGAGGGCCGGTCGGAGACGCTGGAGACGACGTCACTGCATCTCGACGTGCTGCGCGACCTCCGCCGCATTCACTCGCATATCTGCTCGGTGGCGTATCCGGTCCTGGACGCGGCCGGCGAGGTGGCGACGCGCAGGAGTGAGGAGGCGGAGAGCGTGAGGACCGTCACTGCCCTGCCTGCATCGGGCGTTCAACCGCTGTCGCGCTGAGTCCCCCCGCGCTCTGCCCATCGATGCAACCTGTCTCGCCCCATTGATCGTCATTCCGGAGCAATCGTCGAAGTGCAACCGCAACGCGGCTGCGCTTCGGCGATTGAACCCGGAATCCCGATGTTGTTGGAAATGAACGCAAGCCAATCTCGAGATTCCGGGTTCAAGGCCTGCGGCCTCGCCCCGGAATGACGGTGGGTGTGGTGTGCGATCGTAGTCCACCTACCCGTAACCCTCAAACGGTCGTGACGCTGAGCGCCCGCTCCCGCTCAATTGCTCAGCGTCTGCGATTCCTTCTGGCGGTTCTTGAAGATCAGCATGACGTTACGGACGTAGATGACGTTCGACAGCAGCTGGCCGAAGATGATCACCGGCTCGCGCTTCACGAGGCCGTAGATCAGCGTCATCAGCCCGCCGCCGATCGAGAAGAACCAGAACGCCAGCGGCACGACGCTCTTGCCCGCGCGCTCGCTCGCGATCCACTGCACCAGGAAGCGCGCCGCAAAGGCGAGCTGCGCGGCAAGACCGAACACCAGCCAGAAATCGAACTTGGCGATGAAGATGTCGTACAGATAGTTGCTGAACGCCTGCCCGAATTGAATCAGCATCACTTCACCTCGATCGCGACCGGCGTCGGCTTCTTGCGGCGGATCAGCCACCACACGCCGGCGAGATCCATGATCCCGATCCAGAGCCGGTCGAAGAAGCCGTAGTTCGAGACGCCCGAATGGCGCGGACGATCGATGACGTCGACATAGGCGATGTCGTAGCCTTCGCGCCGCACCAGGGCCGGGAGAAAGCGGTGCAGACCATCGAAATACGGCATCATCAGGAACACGTCGCGGCGGACCGCCTTGAGGCCACATCCGGTGTCGCGCGTGCCGTCATGCAGAACGGCGTTGCGGATCTTGTTCGCGACCCGCGACTGGAATTTCTTGAAGCCGGTGTCCTTGCGGCCGACACGCTGGCCGGCAACGAGCCCGACACCGGCGCCGCCCTTCTCGAGCGCGGCGATCAGCTCGGGCAGGAACGCCGGGTTGTTCTGGCCATCGCCGTCGAGCGTCGCCACGACAGCTCCGTGCGCCGCGCGGATGCCGCTGCGCACGGCCGCGGATTGACCGGACGACTTTTCATGGCGCAGCACACGCAGATTGGGCCGGCGCGCCATTTCCTCGGCAAGCCGCTGTGCGGTCTCGTCGGTCGAGCCATCGTTGACGTAGATGATCTCGTAAGCCCAGAGACCATCGAGCGCGGCCGCGATCTCGGTGATCAAGGGCGTGATATTGCCGGCCTCGTTGCGCACGGGAACGACGATGGAGACGGCAACGGGGGTTTCGGTCGACAAGAGCGAGACTCGTATGGGCGTGATCAGGCCGGTTCCTGCCCCGGGCGCTCCGGCGGGGGCTTATTATGGGGCTTGGGGCCGGCTATCAACCCCTTTAGCGCGGTACGATCCGGCCGTCCTTCCCCAGGCGAAAACCGAGGCGCCGTGCGGCGAACCAGTAGCGGACCAGCATGGCGCCGGCGAGTCCAACCACCGCCCCGGCCACCACGTCGCTCGGATGATGGGCAAGCAGAACGAGCCGGCTGAGCGCGATGACGACGGCGTAGACGAACATCGCGATCCGCAGCCGCGGCCAGATGGCGGCGACGGCGAAGGCCAGCGCGAACGCCGTCACCGCATGCGCCGAGGGCATGCTGAAATAGGCCGGCGTGCCGTTGAACGGATCGAAATTGAAGGCATTCGCCTTGCCGCCGACGAACGGACGACCGCGTCCGATGATGTATTTCAGCGCCTGGGCAGCCAGCAGCGAAGTCAGCAGTGCGAAGAAGACATACTGCACATGGGTCGCGAAGTTGAGCAGCCGGCTGCGCGTGGCCTCGGGCCATAATGGCGCGATCAGGATGGTCACGACGACGCCGGCCGCCAGCAGACCGAGCACGTATTCATCCTGGCCGAATTCGGTGATGATCCGCACCGGCCACAGGCTTGGCGTGCCGCGCGGCGGCATCAAGCCGATCTCGTAGGCGTCGAAGGCAACCATCAGCACCAGGATCGTGCCAAGGCCGATGGCGCCGAGCAGCAGAAGCTCGCGCCACAGGCGCTGGCGGCCCGCGGCATCGGGTGCCGTCTGCGGACGCCGCACCAGCCGGCCGAGCAGGAATTTCCCGACCAGTGCGAGCTGGGCGAAATAGCCTGACGAGGACGGCGAATTGTCGGGGGCGAGCATCTATTCGGTGCCTTCCGAGCGATAGATCGCGATCGACACCGGACGGCCCTGCGAGATGTTGTAGCCGTCGATCCGCTTGGCCACGTTGTAGCGCAGGCCGATTGCCTCGGCGCGCTGCACGAACGCGCGTTCGGTCCGCTGCTCGATCAGCGCGAAACGGCAGGTGCCCTGGCTGAGGAAGTCGGCGGCCCCGGAGCCGTCGGTCAATTGCGTCGACGTTCCCGTCATGAAGACGAGGCTCGGCTCGTGGAAGCCCGCGGCCGCCGCCTTCGGCCCGACGCAGACGACGTTGCGCAGCGCGCGCGCGATCTCGGCGCTCGGGAACAGCGGCGTCAGCGCCGGCAACACCGCGCCATAGACCACGAAGGCGAGGAACAGCGCCGCCACGCTGGCATTCAGCAGCGAGCGCTCGGCGCGGCCGTCGTCATAGAGCCACCAGGCGAACAGGCCGAAGATCAGCGACGCCGCCACGAACGGCCAGGCCAGGAACACCGGCTGGTGCGTGACGATGATGGCCCCGATCACCGCGACCACCGAGGTGATGGCGGGAATGGCGAACCACCACGCCGCGCCCCGGCGCAGCCAGGAGCGCGACAGCACGCGCCGCTCCAGCGCGCCCACGGTGAGGATCGCGATCGCCGGATACAGCGGCAGCACATAGTGCGGCAGCTTGGTCAGCACCGCCTCGAACACGATCCAGGACGGCAGCAGCCACGCCAGCAGGAACTGCGCGCCGGGCTCGCGCCGCGCCCGCCATACGGCCGGCGCGGCCATCGCCGCCAGCGGCGCACCCGGCCAGAAGGTGATGAACAGCAGCAGCAGATAGAGGCCTGGAGGCGCGCCATGCGACTCCTGCGCGCCGATCTTGCTCAGCATGTCGCCGCCGACGGAGTCGGCGAAGAAGGTGTCGCCGGCGCGCAGGAAGATCAGCACGAACCACGGCAGCACCAGCACCAGCATCCACATCAGCCCCCACAGGGGACGCAGACGCCACAGCCAGCCGGCGCCGCGATCCATGATCGCGAGCGTGACGATCGTGAGGCCTGCGAACATCAGGATCAGCGGCCCCTTGATCAGGATGCCGGCAGCCAGGGCGGTCCAGAAAATCGCGGGCGGCCCCCACGGCGGATGCTCCGGATCCTCGCCGCGCTGCCACGACAGATAGACCCGCGCCAGCGCGCCCATCGCGGCCACCACGGTGAACAGCAGCATCGCATCGGTCTTGGCGAGCCGCGCCTCGACGCCGAGCAGCACCGAGCAGCACATCAGGAGCGCGGCGAACACCGCGCCGCGCCGCGTGACGAAGGTGAGCGCCGCCCAATAGGTCAGGAGAACCGCGCCGATCGCGCCGATCAGCGAGGGGATGCGGTACACCCAAATGCGCAACTGCGCGCGCGGCAACCCGATTGCAGAGGCGGTCTCAACGGCGGCGGATTGCAACCAGTAGATGCCGACCGGCTTCTTGTAGCGCACGTCGTCCTGGAAGCGGATATCGACATAGTCGCCGCTCTCGACCATCTGCTTGGTGGCCTGCGCGAACCGTGCCTCGTCGCGATCGATCGGCGGGATGGTGAAGAAGCCCGGCAGGAACAGCAGCAGGCCGCAGACGAGCAGGAACGCAACCGCCCTGGCATGGCTCACGGTGACGGCATCGATCATCCGCACCAGCCGATTGCCCGGGTTCACCAGGTTCTTCGGCTCGCGCGGCTCTCCAAAACGGGGGCGGGCATAGGTCTCGACCATGGGGTTCCGAATACGCTGAAACCACCATGCCGACAACCGCTTAGCGAACGGTCACTGGATTCTGACCACAACTGTGTCCGCCGCGCCCGTGGCGTCGATCACGGTCAGGCGGGCAAAGCCCGGCCCGGGCGGGTCGATCAGCCGCTGGCGCCGGCTGTCGATTTCGCCGACCGGCAGGCCGTTCACCAGCATCGTCAGCGGCAGCACGCCGCCGGAGACCTTGACCGGCATGACTGAGGCTTCCGGGCCGGCGGAACGGTCGACATCGATGCGCGAGCCGTTGAGCGGGAACTGGATGTGGGGCGCCTGCTCCGCGCCCGTCCGCACCAGCTCGCCGATCGGCCTGAACCGGCGCAGCGGCAGCGGCAACTTGGAATTGCTGGCGACCAGCGCCCCCTTGGGCGGTTTCGGCAGCGCCGCCGGCAGCTTGCCGGAGCGCGCGAAGGCATCGAACAGGATCGGCGCCGCAGAGACGCGGCCGATCAGGCCAGGCACCGGCGCGCCGTCGGGGCGGCCCACCCAGACGCCGATCGTGACGCGGCCGTCGAAGCCGACCGACCAGGCGTCGCGATAGCCGTAGCTGGTGCCGGTCTTAAAGGCGATGCGGTTGCGCGCGGCATTTTCCGGCGGCGGCGTGCCGAGCAGTACGTTGCCGACCTGCCAGGCGGCGGCCGGATCCATCAGCCGCATCGGCTCGCGCGCGTCGTCCTTCTCATCAGC
This sequence comes from Bradyrhizobium sp. HKCCYLRH3099, assembly GCF_051167855.1. Classification (NCBI taxonomy): domain Bacteria; kingdom Pseudomonadati; phylum Pseudomonadota; class Alphaproteobacteria; order Hyphomicrobiales; family Nitrobacteraceae; genus Bradyrhizobium; species Bradyrhizobium sp. HKCCYLRH3099. The sequence continues at coordinate 227,618 of NZ_JBNPTW010000004.1, read as the reverse complement.
CATCATGATCTCGCGCAGCGGCCGGGTGGTGCCGAGCCGCGGGAAGCCCGCATAGAGCTGCGCGAGGTCCTGCAGCGTCACACCGACGCCGCCGAGGCCCATGGCGAGGCCGGGCGCCTCGTCCTTCGGCAGCACGAGGCTGCCACCGGCCTGCTTCAGCCGCGACGACAGCCGGCTGGCGCCGACGCGATCGAGCAGCACGATCGCCGGCACGTTCAGGGACAGCTGCAGTGCCTTGCGCACCGGCACCGTGCCCTGGAACGTCATGTCGAAATTCTCCGGCGCATAGGAGCCGAAACGCACTGGTCGGTCCTCGATCAGGCTGTCCGGATGCACAAAACCGTCCTCGAAGGCGAGGCCATAGATGAACGGCTTCAACGTCGAGCCGGGCGAACGCACCGCGCGGGTCATGTCGACCTGCCCCGCCCGCTTCTGGTCGAAATAATCAGCCGAGCCGACATGGGCGAGCACGTCGCCGCTCTCATTGTCGACCACGATGATGCCGACCGAGACATTCGGCCCCAGCGCCATGGCGCGGTCGCGCGCCAGCGGCTCCAGCACCTTCTGCAAAGAGGCATCCAGCGTCAGGCGGATGATCGGTTGATCCTTCACCACCGCCGTGGCCTGGTCGGCCGCGTGCGGCGCCAGGATCGGCATCGGCTTGCGGAACGCCGGCACCGGTTGCGCCTTCGCCTGCGCGGCTTCGTCGGCCGAGATCACGTTCTCGGAGACCATGCGATCGAGCACGCGGTCGCGGCCGCGGCGCGCGGCCTCGGGGTGGCGGTCGAGCCGGCGCGTCTCCGGCGATTGCGGCAGCGCCACCAGCAGCGCGGCCTCCGCCAGCGACAGCCGCTTCGGCTCCTTGCCGAAATAGGCGATCGAGGCTGAGCGGATGCCTTCGAGATTGCCGCCATAGGGCGCGAGGGTCAGATAGAGATCGAGGATCTCGTCCTTGCTGAGCTTTTGCTCGAGCTCGAGCGCGCGCACGATCTGCCTGAGCTTGGCATGCAGCGAGCGCTGCCGCCGTGGCTCGAGCAGCCGCGCGAGCTGCATCGTGATCGTCGAGCCGCCGGAGACGATGTGGCCATGTGAGCCGAGCTGGATCGCGGCCCGCGCCAGCGCTTTGGGGTCGACGCCGTGATGCTCGTAGAAGCGCTGGTCCTCATAGGCCAGCAGCAGCTTCAGATAGGTCGGATCGACGTCCTTCTTCGCGCTCACCGGCAGCCGCCACCTCCCATCCGCCATCGCGTAGGCGCGCAACAGCTTGCCGTGGCGGTCGACCACGGTGGTGGAGAGGGCTTTGGCCTCCTGCAGCGGCAGCGGGCCGAGGGAGATGGTGTAGGCGGTGAGTGCGAGCGCGACAGCGACGACCATCGCGGCCGCGACCGCGAGCAGCCGTTTGACGCCCCGCCCTTTCCTCCCGTCATGGCCGGGCTTGTCCCGGCCATCCACGTCGTTCGGCGCGCGCGGAGGCAGCTTGGATGCCCGGGTCAAGCCCGGGCATGACGGAGTGTGTGGCTGCATCGTGCCACCCGACTCACGATCGCTGGTCCCACCCTCACTCATTTCGCCGCGCGGACCTCCACGGAGCCTGTCCCGGTGCGACCATAGCGCGAGGGATTGTACATGTCCTCGACATAGGCCTGCGGCAGCACGTATTTGCCGGGCGACACCGCGCGGACGACGTAAGCGACCGTGAACACCGCCTTCGAATCCGCGGCGCGGTCGAGCGCCGCGGTGAAGCGGTCGTCGCGGAACTCGGTATTGACCGGTTCCTGGCCGTCCTCGATCCAGTCCAGCGTACCGCTGTCACCCGACGACACCAGGCGCGGATTGTCGATCTCGAGCCCCGCCGGCAGATAGTCGGAGACCATGATGTGCCCATATTCCGGCTTGGCCTCGGTGACCTTCAGCACCACCGCAAAGCGATCGTTCTGCTTCGCGATTCTGATGTCGGCCGGCTTGCCGTCGAGCGTGTAGTAGCTGCGCTCGATCTTGAAGCCGTTGGAGGCGGCCGGCTCCGGCGTCAGCGGCGAGCCGGACACCGAGACCACCGCCTGCACCGGCGCCTCACCGGTGTTGGTGATTTTGAGCGGCTGGCTCGAGAGCTCGGCCGCCTTGTAGCTGCGGTACAGCGCCTGCTTCACCGCCTGGCCGTTGACGTCGAGCACCAGCGTCTCCTTGGCGAGCGCGCGCGCCGCCAGCACCATCCACGCATTCTCCTGCGTCGAGGTATACGGCGTGAGCCCACGCGCCGCTTCGACGCGGGCCACCGCCTGCGTCAAGGTCGCGCGCGGTGCGTTGCCCTCGCCCGCCAGCGACACCAGCGCCGCGGCGTCGCGCAGGTCCGAGCCGTAGTCGGTGCGGCCGAACACCAGCACCGGCTTCGGCGCGAGGCTGTCGGCGGCGGCGCCATAGACCCGCTCGGCGCGGGCGCGGTCGCCGACCAGCGCGAGAGCCGCGGCGAGCTGCGCCTTGGCAATCGGCGTTGCCAGATTGCCGAGCTTGGTGTCGGCGAGATAGCGGAGGTCACCGATCGGCGCCGCGCCGTTGCGGGCCAGCACGTAGAGGCCGTAAGCGAGATCGCGGCCGCCGGTCTTCTCCGGCTCCTCTGCATTGACCACCGAGTTCCGGACGCGGTCGAGCGCGCTCTTGAACAGCACGTCCGGCACCGCAAAGCCCTTTTCGCGAGCGCGGGTCAGGAAGTCCGTGACATAGGCGTCGAGCCAGGGATCGTCGCCGCCGGCCGACCACAGGCCGAACGAGCCGTTCGAGCCCTGCCGCGCCAGCAAGCGATCAATGGAGTCGCGGATGCGCTGGTCGACCTCGGTGTCCATCGCCAGATGTGCGCCGGCCGCGAGCTCGTTGACATAGAGCAGCGGCATCGCCCGGCTGGTGATCTGCTCCGAGCAGCCATGCGGATAGCGGTCGAGCGCCTTCAGGATGGTCGCCGCATCCAGCGCGGTCGACAGCCCTGCCGACAGCGACACCGTGCCGGTGCCCGCCACGAGATCAGAGAACATGTCCGACGTCAGCGTCAGGCTCTCGCCCTTGGCCAAGGTGCGGATCGAGCGCCGCGCCAGCACCTGCGTCGCCGGCTTGGCGTCGAGCTGATAGTGCCGCGCCAGGCTCAGCCCGTTCGGGCCCTTGATGTCGACATCGAGCTGCGCCGTGCCGGTGCCGCTCGCATCGAGCGGCAGGGTCGATGATCCCCGCTGCTTGGCCGCGAGCTTCAAGGTCACATTGGCATTGCCGGACACCTTCACCGGGCTGCTGGCCTTGACGCTGACGACATAGTCGCCGGGCGCGCCCTCAACATTGTCGATATCGAACGACAGCGTGCCGCGGTCGCCCGACAGCAGAAAGCGCGGCAAGGTCGCGGTCAGCACCACGGGATCGCGCACCGTGACATCGACATTAGCGCGGCCGACCTTGGTCGCGCTCCACGCCACCGCCATCACGCGCGCGGTGCCGGCAAACTCCGGAATGTCGAAGCTCACTTCCGCATTGCCATCAGGCCCGACCGTGACGATGCCCGAATACAACGCCAGCGGCTTCTGCGTCGGCGGTGAGCCCTGCAGCTCGGCGCCGCCGCCGTCACCGCCGGAGCGGATCTGGCCGCGCGTGCCCTGCATGCCGTCGATCAGCTGCCCATAGAGGTCGCGGATCTCCGCCGAGAGCTGGCGCTGGCCGAGATAATAATCGTCCGGCGCCGGCGGCTTGTAGTTGGTGAGGTTGAGGATGCCGACATCGACCGCCGCGATCACGATCTTGGCGTCCTCGCCGGGATTGAGCCCGCCGACCTTGACCGGGATTTTCAACGCCGCGCCCGGCCGCACCAGCGCCGGCGGGCTCAAGGCAACGTTCAACGTCCGCGCGGACTTGTCGATACCGAACCAGGCGAGCCCGAGCGCACGCCCCGGCATGCGCTGCGCCGCCGCATCGAGCGGACGGCGGAGCGTCGTCACGACATAGGCGCCCGTACCCCAGTCCTTGCCGACCGCGAGCTTGACCTGGTTGGTGCCTTCCTTGACCTCGATGGTCTGCGTCGTCAGCAGCCGGTCGCCGAGCACGTTGACCGTCAGCTTGCCGGCCGTGCGCGCATTCACCGTCACGACCATCGTGTCGCCCGACTGGTATTGCGGCTTGTCGATCGAGGTCTCCAAGAGGTCCGGCGTATCGGCGCTGCCCTCGGTGTACCAGCCGACGTCGAATTGCAGCGACGTCACCGGACCATCGGCATCCGCCGACTTGACGTCGAGCCGGTAACGCCCGGCCTCCGGCTGGAAGCTGAGCCGCGCCGGCTTGTTCGCCGCGATCGTGACATCGCCGTCGCCGACGCGCTTGGTCGACTTCACCGGCTCATAGGCCCAATAGGAATTCTGCCGGTACCACTGATAGCGCGACTCGATCTTCAGGAGTTCATAGCGCAGGCCATTGCGCGCCAGCGTCTTGCCCTCCGGCGAGACGAACACGACGTCGAACTCGGCCTTGTCGCCCTCGCCGACGCTCTTGCCGGAGAAGGACGGCTTGATGCCGATCTGCGCCGCCTTCGGCGCCACCGGCAAGGTCAGCTTGCGCTCGACGGCGCGCCCGCCGGTCTCGGCCATGCGCACATAGATCTGCGCCTCCTGCGGCCGGCTGGAGGACGGCGGCTTCGGCAGGCTGACGGGGAAGGTTGCTGCGCCCTTGTCGTCGGTCTCGGGCAGGCCCTCGATCGGCGTGCGCTCGTTGGAGGCGCTCTCCTCGTCGGCGACGCCAAACTGATAGCCCGGAAAGCCAGGCCGCTCCGACGCGGTCGTCACCAGCAGGTCGCCTTCGAGCTGCAGGTTGGATGCCGGCGCGCCATAGAGGAAATGGCCGTCGACCTTCACCTCCACCGGCGTTTCAGCCTTGATCTGCTTGTCCTTGGACGACAGGTCGAATTCCAACCGCTCGGGGACGTAATCCTCGACCATGAAGGTGGTCTCGCCGACCGCCGCCCCCTTCGGATCGGTGAAGGCGCGCACGCGATACGTCCCGGTCGGCACCGCCGAATTCAGCGCCACCGCGAACGAGCGCCCGCCCGCGCCCTGATCGGGCAGCACGGCGCGGCGGAATTCGACGCCATCGGGGCGCTCGACTACCAGGGTCAGCGGTACGCCAGTCATCGCATTGCCCTTGCCGTCGCGCAGCAAGGCCGTCAGGTAGACCGTCTCGCTGGAGCGGTAGACGCCGCGCTCGGAATAGACGAACGCATCCGGCCCCGTCGGCGCCTCGCGCCCGGCCACGCCGCGATCGGAGAGATCGAAGGCGGTTGTCTTCAGGCTCAGGAAGGCATAGTCCGCCTTCTCCCCCGACACCGTCAGCATCGCCGGCGACAGCCCGCCCTCGCCCTTCGCAAGTCCCGTCTCGAACAGCACGTGACCGGCCTCGTCGGTCTTGCGCGTCGCCAGGATTTCGTTGTTGCGCGCCACCAGCCGCACCTCGGCACGCGCCACCGGATCGGTCGACGCCAGCGAGTTGACGAACACGTGGATGCCGTCATTGCCGGAGAACGCGGCGACGCCGAGGTCGGAGACGATGAACCATTGCGTGGCGAGCTGGCCGCCGCTGTCCTCGTCGCCGCTGTTGCCGCTGGCCGGGCCCTTGGGCGCGGCGGTCATCACATAGACGCCCGGCTGCATGTCGCTGATCGCCTGGTCGACCGGGAACGCCGTGGTGACATCCTGGTTCAGCGTCATCGCGGTCGAGAGCTCACCGCTCCACACCTTCATGCCGCGCTGGTCGCCGAGCTCGCTGAGCTGGTAGCTCGACAGCGGCCGCTGGAAGTCGCTGTCGATGAGGGTGTTGATCAAATTGCGGTCGCCGATCCGGAACACCTGGACGTTCACCGCCGGCGTGTTGACGCTGACCAGCGGAATGCCCTTCTGCCCGGTGCGCGGCAGCACATAGGCCTTGCCGGTGAAGCGCACGAACGGCTTGCGGTCGCGGACATAGATGTTGAACTCGGCCGATTTCGCCAGGCTCTCCTTGACGCCCGACGGCAGCCCGGCGCGCAGATTGATGTTGTAGCGCTCGCCATGCTTAAGGCCCTCGACGCAGAGCTGCTTGTCCTCGGACGTCAGCGCCGGCTTGTCGTTGCCGGCCTGCGCCACGAAGGGCGAGAAGTCGGTGCGCTTGGCAAGGTCCTCGGAGAACTGGAAGCAGGCGCGCGGGCTCGCCGAGTCCGAATCCACGGTGTAGTCGAGCAGCTTGAAGCCGTGCTCGTCGCGCATCCGCTCATACTGCCCCCGGACATCCGCGACCTCGCGCAGCTCCAGCGACATCCGCAGCGTATCCAGCGCCGGCCGCCACAGCTTGCGCTCCGCCATGGCCTTGCCGAGCACGGCAAGCGCATCGGCCTCCTCGCCGGCATTGCCCGCGCGCTGATAGGCGATGTAGGCCGCCGTCGAGGCCCGCTCCAGGAGGAACGTCTTCTCCGACGCATTGGACGGCCAGATCTGGTTCAGCACCGTGCGCGCCAGCCGCAGCCAGTTGCCGGAATCCTCCGGCGCCGCGGTCGCGATCTGGCCGAGCAGCTGCAGGCCGGTGCGCAGGTCGTTGCGGCGCAGCGCCGCGTCGGCATCGGTGCGCAGGGCCGCCAGCGGCTTGTTCACCGCCCCCGCCTCGCTCTTGATCTGCGCCTCCAGCTTGATCGCGGCATCCGCGAGGTCGTCGCGCTTGAACGCCTTGTCGGCGGCCAGCGCGGCGGAGCCGGCGGAGACGAGGCCAAGCGCCATGACGGCGCAGACGACGGCGGCGCGAACCAGACCGATCATGGGACAGCTCCTTGGGGCAAGGCGATGGGGGCGGCTCTTCGGCACCCCCGAGAGGGTGCCCGTGTTTGGCCGATTCGTGGCGAGAATGGACGCGAAATGGTGACGGACTGATGGCAGCGGTTGCAGCCGCCATGGCCGCGGGCCGCCGACATTCGTCATCGGCGGGGGCGCGGGCCGCAAAATTCTGTTCATCAACGGCAATTCACAGCGCATGGCATACCGGCAAAGGCGGCGACGCCCCGATCAGGGCGCCGCCGGCGGGCGAACGGGGCCCAATGGCCCTCCTCCGCCTCCGCTTGGTCGCGGCCAGCTCGTTCCCGGTTCGCTCACTCTTGGCGAAACCGAAGATTTTTCATATGACCCGTGCTATGGATTCCGCACCGGACGGGCTCGCCCGGCGGCGCCGATCCCGTGAACCGGCCAAAGGCCGTTCACGTCACGGCCGTTCATGTCGCGACGACGGTCCCATAGCTCAACTGGATAGAGTAGCGGATTTCTACTCCGCGGGTTGCAGGTTCGAGTCCTGCTGGGATCGCCAGTCATTGCTCCCCAACACCTCTTACAGCCTCCCAAAACATCTTCACAAGTGCGAGAACTCCCTATGAAACAAGGGTTTCTTGCGTTTCGATGCCGCTCGATAATGCTCGATGCCCTCTGAGGATTTTGCGAAGTCATTGTCCCAAGGATAACCCGCGCATAAAAGTTGGGGGATCACCACCGTTTATGACCACAACCGTCAAAGACAGGTGATGCAACCTCAAAGAGATATTCGCGGGAGAGCCTTGAAATGCGGAAAGTTTCCCGAGCCCTGAACCCGGCAGAACTCAAAACGCTGCCCGACGGCGAGCACTGCGACGGCAATGGCCTCTATCTGCGCGTCACCGGGATGGGTGGCCGCAGCTGGATCGTCAAATATCAGTGGGACAAGAAGCAGGAGAAGATCGGCATCGGTTCACTGGCTGAGGTCGGCCTCGCTGCCGCCAGAGCCGAGGCGACCAAGATCCGCGCCAAGGTTTTGGACAAGGTCAATCCGAAGTCCGAGCGTGTCGCGACGTCCTCTGCCTCGGTCCGCTCGTCGCCCCTGTTCAAGGAATTTGCGACCGAGATCGTCGCCGCAAAGGTCCAGGGCATGAAGAGCGACAAGGGCATCGCCAAATGGTGGCGGTCTGTGAATGACTACTGCGCCAGCATCCACACCAAGCAGATCCACGAGATCACGGTCGACGACATCACCGCCGTGCTCGCCCCGCGCTGGCTCAAGAACCCGCAGGCGATGCGCAACTGCCGCAGCCACCTGCAGCACATCCTCGGCGCCGCCATCGTCAAGGGTCATCGCAGCCGCAACGAGATGAACCCGGCGCAGTGGGATGACAATCTCAAATTCCTGCTCTCGAAACAGCCGAGGAAAGGCAAGGTGCGCGGCAGCCACCCAGCCATGGATTATGCCGACCTGCCCTCCTTCATGGCCGAGCTGCGTCAGAAGGAGACCCTGGGCGCATGGTGCCTGGAGACCCTGATCCTGACCGGCGTGCGCACGACCGAGGCCCTGCAAATGCAGTGGTCGCAGATCAACTTCGCCAAGCGCAAATGGGTCATCCCTGGAAAGGCAATGAAGAACGGCCTTGAAGCCAGCATTCCACTGACCGACACGGTGGTCGCACGCCTGAAGGAGATCAAGGCGCTGAGCCTGCCCGGTGACTATGTCTTCCCTGGCATGAGGCCCGGCATGATGATGAGCAACAACACCATGCTCAAACTGCTGCAGCAGGATCTCAAGCGACCGGACGTCACCGTGCACGGTTTCCGCACCTCCTTCCGGAGCTGGGGACAGAACGAGACCACCCACAGCCGTGAATGCCTCGAATACTGCCTGCATCACATCGAGGGCGGCGAGGCCGAGCTGGCCTATAAGCGCGGCGACATGCTCGACAAGCGCCGCGCCGCCATGAAGGACTGGGAGACGTTCTGCAACACTCTGCCGGTGCAGCCGGAGAAAGCGCCCAGCGAGCCGGCGCAGTCACACCTGAGGCTCGTATCCACCGCAGCGTGAACGGGGCGCGCCAACGCCCCGCCCACGCCTAACCAACGCAACGGATAGGACCCGTCACAATGGCTATAGACATCTCTGCACCCACCCTTACCCTCGTTCAACCCCGCAGCCCCAAGACCGGCGCCGAGCGCCAGCGCGCCTATAAGGCCCGACTCAGGGCCGCCAAGGCCGCGCAGCTGCCGGCGGTGCCCGAAATCGTCAATTTGACGAATGTCGAGCCCGTGACGCCCGCGCCGGTGACGACGGTCACGACCAAATCTGCAAACTTTGCGACTTTTGCCCTCCGCGCCGCCGCCCTCGGCCTTGCCGGTGTCGGCCTGTCCATGAACGCGGTCTATGCGCGGTCCCTGGGCAGCTCGGATCTGAGCGGCTGGCTGTTCCTGGCGCTGGGTCTCTGCGCCGATTGCGCCGCCCTGGCGCTGCCCTCGGTCGCGGCCTCCTGCCAGGAAATCGGCAGCAAGGTGGCTGCCTGGGTGACCTGGGCGGCGGTGTTCGCCTTCGCGATCTTGGGATCGGTCGGCTTTGCCTCGACCTCGATCAGTGACGTCACCCTCGCGCGGTCGAGCCGCGTCACCCCGCAGGTGGTGACGGCGCAGGCGGCCCTGGGTGACGCGATGAAGGCGCGGGATCTCGAATGCAAGGGCGGCGCCGGCCGGTTCTGCCGGGAGCGCGAAACCGCCGTCGAGACGGCCCGCGCCGGGCTAGCGGCGGCCATGGGTGCCGTCCAGACCGGCGCCGATCCGCAGGCGGCGGCGGTGACGCACCTCGTCACCTGGGTCTCCGCCGGCCGCGTCACCCCGACCGAGGGTGACGTCAGCATGGTCCGCCTGTTGCTCGTGGCCTTGCTTCCCCAGGTCGCCGGCATTCTTCTGATGGTGAGCCGGCAGTCATAGGTCAAAGGACCATCGCTCGATCCTGACAATGCCGGCGTGCGCGACCTGGTGCACGACCGGCACATCGTGCTTTCCGCCATCAGCGGCACCAGCTCGCCGTTGGCAGCCCGGCCGAGAGTTTACCAGCTTCCCTTGCGGCGCGATCGGCGCAATCATGGGCCATCTCCGCTGAGAGCACCAAAATCACATTCGCTGAATGCGCTCCGTCAGTGACCTTTCAGACCCCTACTCTCACGGAAGCCGATTTGCGCGACGCATCTCCCTGCAAGAAAATAAATCGCTGGCTCATTGCCGCGCTGTTCTCCTTCGGAGCTGCGGGTGTATCGCAGGCGACCGATCTGATCGGCCACGCCAGCGTCATTGATGGCGACACGATCGAAATCCACGGCGAGCGCATAAGGTTGTGGGGCATCGACGCACCGGAGAGCGACCAACTTTGCCGCAACGGCGACAGCGATCTTTATCCCTGCGGACGCCAGGCAGCCGCGTCTCTGGCCGCGCTGTTCTACGCCATACCCCGCCCAGTCACCTGCTCCCCGCGCGGCCATGACCAGTATGGCCGCACGGTTGCAGTCTGCCTGCTCGGAGTGCCAGGTCCGGACCTTGGACAGTGGCTTGTCGCCAACGGCCATGCCCTCGACTGGCCCAAGTACTCGCAGGGCCGATACGAGGAGGCACAACGCGAAGCGGAGAAGGCAGGCCGTGGCATGTGGTCGGGCAGCTTCGTTGAGCCCTGGCGCTACCGTCAATGTATCCGTCATGGCGGCCGACCTGGAGCCTGCTCCGACGAGCCGGAGCCGCCGCATCCAGCCAGTCCCGATCAGCCCGGCGACCGCAAGAACCCCTTATAGCCCTGCTCTGACAGCCACCGAGCCCGCTCAAGGTGACTGTCATAGGCTCTCCGCGTCCGGTCCGGCTCCGCGTCTGGATTGCGATGCAGCACGATGCGGGACACCTCGCGCCAGTCGGCTCCCGCCTTGGCGGCATCGAGCAGGCGGAGATACGTGACGAGATGCTCCTCGTCGTATTCGGTCAGGACATCATCGGCAGGCGCCAGGTCGGCGACATCTGGATCAAGTGGCGGCTTCTGCATCAGCACTCCAGCGAGCAGATGAAGGGGCGGATGATGCCGGCCATTGGCGCCGACACAAAGGCACGCGCAAGCCGCGCCGGACGTATCACGTGAGATTGACACGTTTGCCGCTTCCGGCTGAATGGGTTCATGAAAGCGGGGGCTGTCATCGTTCTATTGGGGCTGACTGCCCTAGTGTCGTATTCGGTTGGTCGCCAAGGCACGCCGGATGACAGAGCGGCCACGCATGCCCCGGCGGCTGCTTCGCAAGTCGTTCTTAGCAAGCCGGTCGCGTTCGCGCCGGTCGCTCCTGCCCCCTCCAGCACGCCCACCACGAGGACGGAGACGGATCGCCTGGTCAGCCAGACGCCGACCAGTCTCACCCCGCCAGCGAAGCCGCAAAGTGATCGCCAGCCTGCCCCAACGCAGGCCAAGCTGACGCCGCAAGATAAGCCGACTGCATCGGACACGAACCGCAAGATCGAGACGGCGCTGACGGCCGCCGCCATCGCGGCGATCCTGATCAAGGCGAGCCGAGAGCAGTACTACGCCACGGGCCACCCGTGCGCCTGCCCCGACGATCTCATGAGGAACGGCAGGGCCTGCGGTGCGAGGAGCGCGCATTCACGACCGGGCGGCGCCTCGCCCCTATGCTATCCCGCCGATGTGACGGCCGAGATGATCGAGGCCTATCGACGTCAGGCGGCGCGGGCAAATCAGTAAAGCGTTCATCGGTACCGCGCTGAGGTTGCTGTCCGGCGGCTATGATGGTTGTATTCCATCATTAATAAAACTAATGGGAGGCAATCTATGTTAAAGTTCGCTTTTATGGTCGCTGCCGCCGCTCTATTCACCGATGCAGCTCGTGCACAATCTTACGGGTACGGGACCGGCTCAAACCCGAGTACTCATACATCGTCTGGATACACGCGGAGCAACGGCACCTACGTCGCTCCATATGTCGCGACCAATCCGAACAGCACACAGCGGGACAACTACGGCACTAGCGGCAACTACAATCCCTACACCGGCGCAGTGGGCCACCGCACGCCGCGATACTAGCGCGTTGTTGTTGAAAGAGGCGCGCGGTTCGAAGATCGCCTGCGCCTCAATCTCCTCAGGCTGACAAAGGAGGGTGATCTTATGGGCTGGGTTCACATTGATCAGAACGATTATGCAGCAGGCTTCGAAGCTGGCTATCGCGCCGTCAAGGGAAGTTCCTCGGCATTGCCCGCGCTGCCGGCTCAACCGGCGACTCGTGCTGGCATGACGCCTTTCCTCATGGGAGTCCGGAAGGGACTTAAGAAGGCGGGGATCGACGTTGACGGGTGAGGTCACGACCGCAGCGTCCTGCGCTCGGCCCAGTACGTCTCTATGCAGCCGACGTGTCCGCGCAAACGGCGAAACCTATCGCTGGCGCATCGCATCCCCGAGCTGACAGGTTCTCACATGCAGTTCGTGAAACGCCCCGTGCTCGTGCAGTGCACCGGCCCGCGCGAAGGATACGAAGCTTCCGGGATCGGCGGTGGCGCGGCTGGCAGAGGCGCCGCAGCCTGGACGGCATCGGCCGTCTCGTGCGCCGAGGCGCGCATCGCGCGGCATTGAACATAGGCGGACGAGCCCGGCTGAGCACCGTAGCTCCTGCATTCCTGATCGTCCTTGGCCGCGATCTCGGCACGTATCTCCTCAGATGACCGGAAACAGCCGGAAAGCAATGGCCCGGCTAAAACAATCAACAGCAAGTATCGCATTACCCCGCCTCCCCAGGGGCACTGAACCTCAACTTGGGCGAGAGATCAAGGCGAGGTTGCCGCAATTGTGGCCCCGCCGTTTTCCACCGCAACACCTAGCGGCTTTCCGCAGCTCGCGTTTCGCGGAATTATGGGGAATGAGCACGAAGTCGAGGGAACGGCTGTACGGCACCGACATCCGCATTGCAGCGGACCGGGCTGCCCGTGCGCGGAAGAAGGCCGATTGGCTCGCCTGCGATGCCTGGAATAAGCGAATGCTCGGCTTCCAGGGGCCGGCGCAGCCCTCCCCTACCCTCGGCGACGCATTGAACGCTGGCTTCTGCTATCTTGAGGTCCGATGCCTCGGCTGCGACACCAACCAAACGGTCGCGCTCGACATCATCCGTCGACCGAAGATCACGCTCATCCATGAGCTAGAGCGCTACATGCGCTGCAAGGACTGCTCGAAGCTGCGGGGCTATCCGTACAAGCGGAGCGCGCTGGTCGCGCTGCGGGAGACGAAGATATCGGCGGCGCATCTGGCGTCGGTATGGTGGCCGGGCGAGCGATAGAAAGCCGAACTGGATCGGAGATGCGGTGATGGGGGAGCCGTTCAATGAGAGGGATGATCAAATCCGACTTTTTCGACGAAGGCAGTCCATAAGGTTGGTAGTCCTGCTCTTGTTGGTGCTGGCCTTACCTGCGAGCGCGCAGCAACGGGGCCCAACGATCACGCTGTCTTGCAACGGCACGAGTAAGCTAACAGCGACGGCCGCAGCGGATTTCAAGCCGGACCCCATCACGAACCTTGGTATCATAGTGGACCCGGCCAATCGCAGCGTCACATTCATGAACTACGTCACTCCAGTTACGAACATCAGCGCCACGCAAGTCGATTTCGGCGGCCAGCAGACACTGGCGGTGGTCGGCAAACCATTCACTATCTATGGGTCAATCGACCGAGTGACTGGGCACGCTGAGATTGACTGGCTTTACGAGAACGCCGGCAACAACAGTCATTGGGAGCTCACTTGTCGTCCCGCAACTCGCATTTTCTGAGGCTCAGCCATGGCGCTGATGAATTTCGTTGCCATTTCCGCTCCTCCGTCCCGGATAGGCCGCGCTTGTCGCGATGCGCGCGACCAGGATTTCGGCGAGCAACACGCCGGCGACTTGGTGGCCAAGGGAGACGTGATAGCGTAGATCATGTGGTGAGGGTATTCGCCATGCCAATATCGGCCCATCCACGCAAGTGTGATTTCTTTGTCTATGAGTTCAAGGTTGACGGCTACCCCTTCTATGTCGGGATCGGCCGTGACAGACGTGCAACCGATCGGCTCCGGTATGTCCGCTCTCTTATGGTCCCGCACAATGCTGGCAAGCTGGCGAAGCGAAGCCTGAGCGTGCGGGTTATGGCGGCGTTGCTGCGCCGTAACGCATCCATAACGCTCGTCTGCACCAAAATCCCGATGAACCGCAGCCAAGCACTCGCACGTGAGAAACGGAAGATCGAGTGGTTGGTCGCGGCGGGGTTCTTGTTGACCAACTGGCAGCACAATCCTCGTCGGCACAACAACGTCGCAAAGGCGGTCCGAGCGATCGTTTCGAGGAAGCGGTACTGACAAACACCATTCGTCAGGATGTCTGATCTTCGATGGATCAGCACTCATTAGAGGAGGTCGATTTGACATTGGGCAGCATTGCTCTTTCGGCTCTGGCGCTCGTCACCGGTTTGATCGCCGCCTGGAGGTGGTATGAGGCAAGCCAAATACAGCCTACCCCAAATTGGCGAGTCGAACCGGTCATCCCGGCGCTCAAGCAAATGAGCTGGGATGCCGCGACATTGGAGGCGTTCCAAAAGGCGGGTGAACTGAATGCCCGTGCGGCACTCTGGACGGCGGCCTCAGTCGCACTAAGCGCCCTTTCAAGCATCACCGGCTGGTTCGCCGCGTAAGCATCTAACGATACCCGATGTGCAATCTGTACAGCATCACGACGAACCAAGCCGCGATCGCCGCGCTGTTCCGGATCATGCGCCGATACGAAGGTAACCTGCCGCCGATGCCCGGCGTTTTTCCGGACTATCCGGCACCCGTCGTGCGCGGCAATGGCGAAGATCGTGAGATGGTGCTGATGCGCTGGGGCATGCCGCCTCCGCCGCGAGCCGGCGGGCTGCCGGTCACCAACATCCGCAACACGGCGTCACCGCACTGGCGCGGCTGGCTGAAGCCGCAAAACCGCTGTCTCGTACCGTTCAACAGCTTCGCCGAATACGCGCCGGAGCCGAACCCGGAGACGAAGAAAAAGGACGTGGTCTGGTTCGCGCTGTCCGACGACCGGCCCCTGACCTGCTTTGCGGGCATATGGACCGAGTTCAAGGGTGATCGCGGGACCAAGTCCAAGCCGATACCGGGTCCGCATCTGGTCTATGGCTTCCTGACCACAGCGCCCAACGCGGTCGTCGCGCGGATCCATCCCAAGGCCATGCCGGTCATTTTGACCACGGCCGAGGAGCGCGAGGTGTGGCTGCGCGCGCCATGGGATGAGGCAAAGGCGCTGCAGCGGCCGTTGCCGGACGATGCGCTCAGGATCGTGATGCGCGGGCCAGACAAGGAGGATCGAGCGACTCTCGGGTCTTGAGGTTCCTGGATTAAATAGTCTGAACCAATGAGCCTCCGGTCCGGACCACGCGCCTTTACGTTGCTCACCTTCGGCTTTACAATCTCACGGGCGGAGGCTGCTGTATGATTTCCGAAGATAATGTTCGACGCGCCATCAATCACTTGGGATTGTTTGGCGATACAGATTTGTTTCCCCGTCTACCCGAGATGCGGTGCTTCCTTGAGCGGCCTGGTACTATCGCCAAGGACTGCCAAAAGCTGAACATCGGTCAATACGCCCCGGTCGGCGTAATTGAGACGCTGACGCCCAAGTCATGGCTCGGCTTCCGGATCGCCCACCAACTAACTGCCTCAGATAACGTCATATACCTCGCTGCGCTTCTGGATTGCGCGCCAAATCTCGAAACGGCGCGACTGCCAAAGGATGACAACGAGGCCTTTGCATACCGCTTTGCAGACGGCGAGTCGCTCAGGATCTTTGAGCCTGCGCGCAGCTATCACCAATGGCTTGCTTATCTCTCGGAGTTCGGCGGCCCCGAGAACCCGTTTGCAGAGGATCGCCCGGCTATCATTACAGACATTTCCGACTTCTATCAGCGCATATACTTTCACCGGATCGAAAATGTCCTTCAGGATGCAGGATGTCCAAAAGGTCCTTCCGAACTCGTGAAGAAGATCATCAAGACGACACGCGCACGACAGTCTTATGGGTTGCCTGTTGGGACCACCGCCTCGCGCCTGCTGGCAGAATGCCTGCTGAACGACACCGACATGCTACTGAAGAACATGGGAGTGCAGTTCACCAGGTATGTCGATGATTTCCGCATTGCAGTACCTGCCGGAATGGAGGCGCATTCGATCCTGTGTCGATTGGCCGAACATCTGATGGTCACAGAGGGGCTCTCCCTCAACGTGACAAAGACGAAGATGACGAGCCTAAAGGAAATCAGGCGCAGCTCGAAAGCACGACTACAAGACGTGTTCACGACCGCTGAAATGGAGAACATGAAGGCGTTTATGACGCTAAGTTATGGCGACGACGACGACCCTCAGGATGAAGACACCATCAGCAATCCGTTTATCTCAGCCGAATTTCTGTTAGGGCGTTTGGATGAGATCGACGACAAAAAAGGCATCGACCTATCGGTCTTTAAGGCTATTCTCCGCGCCCTTCGGTTCCTGCCTGACATCGATGCTACTCGGCTACTCGATAAACATGCGGACCTACTCTACTACGTGCCACGGGAGTTTTGCCTTGTACTCAGCGCAGCATCGAAGCAGGAAGCTTTTACCGACGCGACTATAAAAGCCAGGGTGATTGAACTACTCACAATGCCCCCATATTCTGATCTCGCCTACGTCAGGTCATGGCTCTTGTACTTATTTGTTGACGGGAGTTTGCCCGTTAGCTTGCTGGACTGGCAGTCCTACGACTTCAACCGGAGCGTCATCGAACGGCGGTCACACTTCTTCTTTCGAGGCCTAGCAAATGATCGTCCTTTTTTTCGCGCTCTCAAAACTCAACTCGGGTCGCTAAGCGAATGGGATAAGCCGGCTGCTCTGATGGCCGGGATGTGCTTGCCCCTCGATGAATACAACCACTGGGTGACCGAGGCAGCACATCACATCTCCAGCCCGTTTACAGCGACTTACATAGCGTGGCTCAAGCACAACCATGGCAAGCTCCGCCAGCTCTTATCGGAGCCGCACGAGCCCGTTTGTACCGACCTCTAAATCATTCGGAAGGCGAAGCATCAGACGTCCAATTTGACCGCATGCTCCGAACCTCATTTGGCCGCCAATAGCGGACGATCTTCTGGAGCGCAGTGGGAGTAACCAGCGCTGAGTTTCGGCGATGCCGGCATGCCGGATCATGATCGGGACGCTGCTGCCCTCGCCCAGCTTCTCTGGCGAGATGATCCGGCGCGCCGCCCTCGCCCTGCACGAGCATAGTGCAACGACGTTTGCATTCTTGCCCGGATCGCTCTCCCAGCCGCAATCCGCAACATGGCCGATCCGATCGCACTACTTCGACCAGCTCCAACTTCGGCATATCAAGTCCGCAGCACGAGCCGACGCTGACATTAGGCGGCCCGGCTCCTCGCCAGCCTGACAGTTAATCAATCAATGCGTGCGACGTTCGTTCGTCGATGCATTTCAGTTGCCAAAGTCGAGCGGCCACGCAGAGCCATGGTCGGAACCATTTCGCTCAAAATGACTCGGACTCTGAGTTGCTCGTGCAGTACTGTTGCGTGGTGATGAGACGGTATCGAGGTAGATCGGGAAGAACCCCCGTCCTACAGATCACGGATGGCACGTCCGATGGGCTGCCGCGAAGCATCTGCCTGCGTTGCGGCGGCGCTCTTTGGATTTGCGAGGCGCATCATGACCGACCGTGGGGCAGCGGTTCGAATGCGTGCGACTGCGGGGCGCCGGGCGATCCGTGCCCGGTCTGCAACAGCGGCGATCTCGACGCAGCGCCGGCACTGCCGCCCGGCTTCGCAGTCGACGAGGCCCGTGATCTCGAAACCGACCCGATCCCGGCCACCGAGACGAAGCGCGAGGACGATTGATGCGCAAGCCGGTGGAGTTGCCTCCCGATGTCGCCCGCGCGATCGCCCACAACATGCGCGCCTACTTCGCCGAGCGCGATCCGGCGAAGCGCGACATGATCGCTGTCCTTCCAGCTGCGCGACCTTGAGAGCCACTGGCCGATCAGGCTGGGCTCAACGACGTCAAGGCGCTGTTTCACGAGATGCGCGGCGAGACGCGCTCGGAATAGCTAGCACGTTGGCAGGGAAAGGCATGAAGACAGGGCCACCATCGGCACCACACAAGACACCTTTGCCGAGATGCGCGCCGCAGGCTTTGGTGGCGTCATCGTCTACTGCTCCGACTATCGCTGCGCCAGTGGCCGCAGCCTCTCGGCCGACCAAAGGCCGGACAACCTCCGGCTCTCCGACATCGAACCGCGCTTCATCTGCATCTGCGGGGCATGCGGTCGGCGCGGAGTCGATGTCCGGCCCTGGACGATGCCGGCCGCCATCTATGTCGCCGCGCTGCCGGAAAGGGTGCAGCACCGGCCCGAATGGGCTCTCGCGGCCGAGACGCTGATGAAAGCCTGCGAGGGCAAGGCCCCGCTGATGCTCGCTCGCCTCGCGATGATGAAGGCGCTGCATGCCCGCCAGCCGCCGCCGGAGCCAAAGCACACGGCCGGGAAGAAGTATCGCGTCAGCTAAAGGGCACGCTGAGCAAGGTCCACTGTGCCATCGACAGCGGACCTAAACAGCACCGGCAGCAGGTCTCAGTTGGGCTCTACCTATGCCCTTACTCAGCCGATTGGTTGTTCCGAGCGCCGCCGCTCGGCTAAGGTTAGGTCTCGGACAATCCGACGCTTGCGCTTTTTATCAGTAGCCCGCGCCCGGCGAGCCTCGTGGTCTTGTTTTTGAGCCACGCCTTTTGCTAGTTTGGAGCCAAACCCTTTTATAGCTTTATCCAGCAGATCCTGGCAGTAATCCCATCGCTGAGACGGGGATCTTGTTTGGTGCACGAACTCCGGAGCTACATCGTCCCAAGTTTCCGCGAGATGCTCTAAAGAATATTGCGCATTGCGGCTGTAGTAATTAAACGTCCAGTCTCGCCATTGCTTGTCCTGCGGAAAGCCGATCGCATTCTCTTCGACGACGCGCGTCAAGAAAGCGTGCCCCTTCGTGAAAACATCGCTGCGTTTACTGCTCTTGTCAGCCAGGAATGCAGCACGCCACAGCGAGAAGGCTGCAGATGCAAGGTCTTGCGCGGCTCGCGAGTATTTCTTTGATTTCCAACTCGTTTCGTATTTATCGAACAGTTCGAGCAGCTGAACGATACTCATTTGATTGCGCGTACGACTTTCGATGGCCCACTTTATTTGCTGAAGGTTCGGCGTTCTCTCGGTCATCTCATTATCCCTTCCCAACTCCCGTTTTGTGACGCGTTCACTTGGCGTCGCTGGCGGGTTCATGCCCGCTGATGGCCACGGCTAGTCCATAGGTCGATCGCGCCGCCTTGCCGTGATGTCGCGGAAGCCGACATTTGGTTTGTCGATGTGGGCCAAATGCGCGGCACGATATGCGAATTGCGTATGGGCTAACGGAGACATCAGGTACGGTACTCGTTAGTTCTGGCTGGGTTTGCTCCCCGGTTGGAGGCGCCCATGAGTAGGCGGTATCTCGCGGCGCCGTCGTCGTGTTCGATCAGCCCATTTGGTCACGCAGCTCTCAGCGCCTCCTCTCTCCAGCGCGCCTCGTTGATGAGAAGAAGGTATATGTCTTTCGGCATTCGTTGATCATCAACTGCACTTCTCCGCGTATTTCTCCACCACCTTGGAGCGCGAGAGAAGGAAATCGTCAACGTACAGGCGCCCCTTCGATCCCTGAACCGGATAGTAAACATCCTTGAAGCCGTAGCTTCCTAGTTCGCCAAGGATCACGTCGCCTTCACTAGGTGAAAATCCACCATACCACTCAAGAAGATAATAGCCCTGCGGTCCGTCGGCCACGAAATAGTCGTGACAGCCCGAGCGAGCCGCAACTACAACAATCTGACCAGGAATTTGCGCCGTCCCGCGCCCGGAGCGGCGACTTGGAGGAGAGGTCCCAGGAGGGCTGCGCGGAAGGTCCGGCGAGATCCGCGCGACCGTCAGCGCCTTCCCTTTGATGATCAGCTTACCTTGGTCGGGACAAATGACTACGCGGGGTTGATACTCGTAAAGGTATTCGTAATCGAACTGAACCTTCCAGATGGAGCCATCCTCAAGACGAAAAATCTCATCATTGTTGCCCATGAAAGGCGATGGCTCCAGGATCGCGCTTTCTCGACATGGCTCGGCTTGAGCGGTGCCGGTAACAAGTTCGACAAGGATGAAAATCGAGGCAAGTAGCTTCAGGATCTTGGAAACAGTAGAACTACTGGCATAGCCGCCGAGCGTCATCCCACGCGCGCACGCCGTCAGAACTTCTTGCATTGTGTTTCCCCCACAGCCACAAGATGTATTGCGCACGCTGATGCTAGGGTCAAGGTGAGGTACGCCAGAGTGAGTGAGGAGAACGGCGCTGCTCACTGGCTAATGCGGCACGTCTCGTGCCAGCCGATCGGGCTCAAATCCTCGAAGACGCCACCCCGCTTCTTCTCGCGTAGGGAGCCACTCGGTGAGCTGGCAGATGATGAAAACATTACTCCGCGCCGCGCTTGCCCAGATCGCGCTTGCGGTCGATCCTTCTCGCGATGTTGGCTTCCAGATCATCATTCATGATCGGCTTCCAAGCACAGTATTCGGCCCTGCGGCGGGCGTCGCTCAGGTTGTCCCCATCAACAGGGGCGCAACTTTGACGATTTGCTGTTTCTCGCCGGAAAAGCATCGCAAGAGCACGGCTAAGCCGCTGGATCTGCAGCCAATTCACCCTGTGTTCCGTCTGAGCGCGGACATCAAAGAACACGTGTAGAACAGTTGTATTCCGACGGGAGAACTTTGTACCGCTTGAACGGAGATCGGAGCACCGCCGACAGGAGGTCGAGTTCCATCGCGGTGAGCAACGGCGGGCGGCCGGGCAGCGCCCGGCAGCGATCTATACGCCTGGCCATTGCCGCTATCTAAGCATTGATGGTCGCGGATCTCCAAGCCTTGATGTCGGCGTAGCCAGCCATGCGACACCCGCCGCCGTTGAGCCACAGGCCTGGTGCTCGCCATGCCCTCGATCATCACCATTATTTGCCAGTCCGGCGTGGTGCAAGCGACCCCATACATCGAAACGACTGATGCCGAGCACACCATGGTCGAAATCATCAACGCGATGGCGGCGCGGATGCCGTTCGTCGTGGTCGAGGACAACTATACATCGGTACTGGTCGTCCTGGGCGAGGTCGCAGGCATCACCCTGGGCGCGCCGCCTGTGGCCGTCCAGATCGAACGGCCGAAGCCACGGCCTGTGCCGCTGCCGCAGCGTGCCGCGCATCCGGAACCCGGCACGTTGATCGCGAACTGAGATCGGGAACGCCGCATGAGTGAGCAGGCCACCATCGTCAACGCAGGCCGCGCCGCGATCGAGCGCATCAACGCCGGCACCAAGCGGTTATTCGAGGACTATCTCGCGGTTGGCGATGCGCAGCTTGGGCAAGAACGGCTGGCTGCAGCTCGCGACGATCGCGATCGAGGCACTGACCGTCCCTGACCTGTACGCGCTGCTGCCGGCGAAAGCCGCCAGGACAGCGCCGGCACCGTAGAACTGCACGGATGATCGCGTCCGGCGCAAAGGCCGAGATCTCGTGCAAGGACTCGGGCGAAGCGCAGGCCATCATGGTCGATATTGCCGGCGCGCTGCCTCAGCAGCCGGTGATAGCGGTCGAGAGCGAAACCACCTCGACGATCATCGCCTCGGCCCAGGTGGCGGCGGTTTCGCTCGGCGAAACCGTGACGACGGCCGACCAGCAGATCCTCCCCCTCCCGAGGCCTCGACCGGTGCCGCAGGCCGCCGTCCGGCCCGAGCACGGCGTCGTGATTGCGAACTGACACGTCAGACGCTTAACAATCTGCGCACGTCCGGCTCATGGGTGCGAGCTAACGGCAATTAGAACCTCATCAGGCTGGACCAGATCAGGATGAGATTGTCCGTCCAGATATACTCCGGCCTCCTTGAAATTGTCCTGAATGGGCCGCGCGTGAGGTGGCGCCTGCTTGACATCATTGACCCAAAGCCATGCGCCCGGCTGATTGTAGCCGATGGGTCGATTAGGTCGGGGCAGCATGTCCGAAATCTCGAAACCGGCATCCTTGAGTATCTGAGAGATTTCGTTCGCGAATTGGGTGCTCTCCGCATCGAAAAAACTCCCTATTACAAACACCTTTCCTTTCGGAGCCGACTTCAAAGCCGCGATTAGTTTCTCACGCTGATCTCGCCCAATGGATCGCGGCAAGCGTGCTTGCCGTTCCTTTTCGAGCGCAAGTTCCAATTGGGCAGTTTGCTTTTGTGCATTAGCAGCGTTCTCATTTGCCCTCGCTACTTCCGCTCGCGCTTCGGCTGCACGCTGTTCCGCATTTGCAGCTCTTTCGCTAGCCTCCGCCGATTGCTTGGTGATCTCCGCGATCGTCGTCCGCTGAGCAGTATCGATTTCCCGCTGAATACCTCTTATTTTGGTCACGACTTGGGACGACGCCACATGCAGGCCAAGTTCCCCGGACACGCCGAGCACAACTAAAATCGCGCCAACGCTCGGGAGGCCACACGAACGCGCTTTTGCTGCGTGGAAAAACTCTGGCCCATACTCAAGAACCAACCCGAGAACCACCGTAGCGATGGCCACGGCGACAAGCGTGTCGATGGTTGATAGGGATGACTCCAACGAGTCTAGCGACGAAGACATATTCCGAAGGGGTCCTTCCCAAAACGAAGCGGCCTCGGCGACTCATTTGAAGGAATGGGGCGATATAGATACTGATAAAGTGTGATCCGCGATACAGCGGAGCACGCCAACACCCCCAAAAATTGACCGATGCTTTTAGGCGCGCGGCTGGATTTTGCCGAGCCTGTAGGAGCCCCAGAAGGCGCCTCCCGGCCCGGTGTAGGACAGCGACGGCACCGGCAGAGCGCATGGGCGGCCCCTCCCTGCGCGCCATCGCCGAGGAGACCAGCCTCGGCTTGCAGACAGTGCGCACCATCATCGACTGCGAGGATAAGGTCGATAGGGCGACGTCGAGGCGCCTTGAGCGGATGGAGGCGAAGGAGATGCGGACCAACTGGTCCGGCTGCGAGCGCGCAAGCGGTCCCGCGATTGCCTGCCGAATGCGATCGAGCAGACGCTCGATGCCGGCGCTCCGCTGATCAAGGAGAGCAAGGGGCTGGGCAAGAAGTAGCGCGGGATCTTTTGACCAAACGCTCAATTCTTTCCAATGATATCAATGGGTTGCCAGAAGATCAAGTCTGGAACTTTGGCCGAGATTTGGGCAGCCTCCTTGTCACCTCCTCTCAACTTTAACTTGTCCCAGGACAAGTTAAATCTGGAAGGCACCCGATGTCCGACCAGAGTGATGAAGACGACCAGGACCGGTACATCGTCCGGCGTGCCGTTGAAGCGCTCGACGTCATCGACAAGACTTTTGAAAATTGGCTCATCATCGGGGAGGCGTTCGAGCGCGGGCGTCAGTGGGCTACGCGCGAAGCCAGGACCAACGTTCCCAAGGGGCGCGGATACAACGAGGCGTTCTCGCGCTGGATGAAGCGCTATGAGGCCGGAAAGCTGACAACGATCGATCAGGCGGCTCGTTACCGGCTTGGCAAGATCATGGAAAACCGGCAGGCGGTGGTCGCGTGGAGGCAGACACTGACGTCCAACCAGTTGCGCGAGTGGTCGCACCCGACGACGGTGTGGCGGCGGTTCGAGGCGGCGCACAATGTCCCGGATGATGATAAGCCGAAGAACCCATCGCTTGTGGCGCAACTGAAGGAGAGCTTGGCGAACGCTCTCGATGACAATCAGCGCCTGGAAGAGCGGATGAAGCACGCGGAGGGGTCGCTGTTTGATCTGAAGCGCGACACAGCCGAGTCCATTGCCGACACAATAGTACGCAATGTGACGGACAGAAGGGCCGAGGAAATCGCGCGCTGGATACGCAAAAGGCTCAAGGAGAAAACCAGGCCCGCCGGATGATGTCGGTGCAAGCTGATGAATATGAAAAGGCAATCACCATAACCTGTCCAATGATCCGATACTTACTTGCGGCCTTCTTTCGCTGGGTTAGTGTAACACGTTCCGGACAAAGCGCCCGCATGATCCCGACGCGCGGCAGCATGGTGTCGTCCCCATGTTCGACGAGCAGCATCCACCGCCTGGATCGCCGCGAGCCATGCCCGCGCGTCATGTTCGCGCTTAGGAAGGTTGGCGATGTAGTTACCGGCATCGTCCAGGGTCCGGAGCCCGCTACGATCGGGTAGCGGGATTGGATCGTCGAAGGCGCGGTGCCAGCCGCGCGCTCTATACCGCCGCCTATCCATTCATCAGGCTCAGGAAGTCAGGGGCTTCCATCCGGCCATGTTCGATGAGCCGGTCGGCCACGCGCGTCACTTTGGTTCGATTGGCCTCTGGCCTCGCCGACGCAATGTCCCAGCCTTGGGCGCGCAGCGCCGGGCCTTCGTTCTCCTCCGAGATGCCGTGTTCCTCGAGTAGCTCCATGATGGCTACGTTGTCTTGAAACGCAGCCAGCTCGTGTCCGGAGCAATCGAACACCTTCTGCGCAACGGCGCCGCCAGACCAGATTGCAATCTGTTCGGTCAGCCGTAGGTGGGCGGTTTTGCCGATTTCGGCTCCGCCTCCGGCGTCGTCGGCGTTGACCCACAGTGCGACGACGGGCACTCCAAGGGACCACGCCACCGCAGCGTGACCCGCCTCATGGAAGGAAGTGGATCGCGAATATCTAACCTCGGTACCCATGCGGTTCCTCTACATTGCCGCAGACCGTCACTATGCTGTACCTGCAGCAAAGCCGGACCCAGTTCGCGTCAGGTGCCAGCCGAGGACCATTAGAATATCAAGGATGGCAGCTGGGCCACCGTAGTCAAAAAGTACCACGCTCCCGTTTAAGTGAACGTCAATCTCATATTCTCGCATTCCGAGAACGCCGGCATAACGCCGATTGTGCGCAGGCAATTTCAGGCGGCCGGTCGTGGGATCAATGACATCACCACGCATTGAAAATTTATTGCCGTGAGCGATGCCGTTGCGCAAGTGCCGAACCAGTTCTGCTTCTGGCTCTGCCTCAGGTGCGCGTTTGAAGTAATGAGCGGCACCAAGCGCATCGCCAACTGTCAACAGTGCGCTGGCGAGCCACGCTCGCTTAAAGTCCTCTACTAACTGCGGCTCCCGTACCTGGCCGAGAAAGTGATCGAACCAAAATGTGTGGTACGTGCCATCGTCGCGTGGAACTTGCAACACAGACACCGCATGACCGGGCTCAAGAGGAGGTGCAAGCGCAGCCGCTCTAGGATCAGCGGCAACATGGAGCGCAGCCATATGCGTATAGTACTCTTCCATGAGACGCTGCGCGAGCCTTCCGATATCCCAGGCAACTTGATCGACAACTACCGGCTGGTTCATAGGCCGCGCCCCCGACGCAACAATCTAAGCCACATAATGCAATTGAACCTCCGGCTAGGCGAGTGCAAGCCAGTCCTCGGAAGGCGAGTGGCCCCCCTCGACAGCTTTTGTGTAGTACATCGTGAAACCGGAAATCGCTTTATGCAGCGCGTCTCCGGGTGAGTTTCCGCTCGGGAGGCTGGTCCAATACGGCCCAGCCTGGATCGGTGTCTCGATAGCATGCGATTGCGTGTATGCAGTCTCCTTTCCACGCCCACGTCGAAGCGTGATTTTGACCTTCGTCTGCAGTGAGCCAAAACGCAGGACGTAGATGCCCTTTCGGTCATCTCTGAGTTCAACTTGGACCAGATCGTCATTAAGTGCTTCGTCAATGGTCATGCCATTCAATCCCTGTTCCTAATCACTTATCGTTGGTTTTATTCTTGCTGGTGCGGCGGAGCACGGACTTCCACCGGATTGCAGACCGTATCCAGTCAATTGAGGCGATCGACGATGCGCGACAAGAAGCGGCGGGCAACGCCCAAAAGTCCGGGAAGGTGAGGCAACGGCTTAGGTACGAGATGCCAGACTGAATTGGCTCGAGTCGTGACGGTAGTTATCCGGGTAATTCACAACGATCGCTGCTTGAAGGACAGCAGCAGAACGAGGAACGTCTTCTGCTGCTCATCATTGCTGGACGTGAACCAAGTGATCGCTTGCCGGGCTTCGGAGACGGCAGTTCTTGCCTCGAGAGCCGTAAGGACCGGTTGCGGGTCGTATTCTGCCCGATGGCGCAGCTCCTGCAGGGTCACAGCGATCCGAGCAAAATCGGAGATGTTCCCAAACCCCATGCTCGGCGCGATCGCTATATCCTTCGGGGAGGTCTTCCTCAGCTTGTCACACAAGTTCCGCAGGGTGCTGTGATCAATGCTGCGATAGACGTGCCTGTATCGATCGCTTGACCGGACCGCCGATCCGCAGACCATGTCCGCCGCAAATGTAAGGCAGAAATGGAAGACCGCATAGTAGGCCGCCGATATGGCGCGTCGCAAATCGACCTGCGTCGCACTGGCCGGAGCGGCCAAGGCGTCCGCCTGCAGGAGCAACTCATTGGGATCAGGCGGCACCCTGTTCCTCGAACCGGATGATGGGGAACCGCTCGTCGCCTTCATCGGCGATCTGCCGGATAATCTGCGAGGTGGTGTTAGCCGAAGGCAGTCCCATGATCGAGGCCGAGGAACCGGGCGTAAGCACAATCTTGATGTCGATCGCGGATGTTCCCGTGGAGTCGACGGCCGGCGCTGTCGAAACAGCAGTAATAGAAAGATTGTTCGCCTCGCCTGCGGCGCGCGCAATCCGAACGACCTCCTCCTCAGCAAGTATGCTCATCGCGCCGCGCTCCATCGTTGTCCCTTCTAGAATGTAACACATCGAGCGGCCGGGCGGGAGAGCCTCCAAGAGGCCTAAACGACCTCAGCCCGTGCCGGTGTCCGAGACCGCCCCCAAAATTCCCCTGTCAGAGAACTTGGTCAAACGCCCCGCACAGCCCCTACCTCGCGGGGATGGACCAGAGCACCCTCCATTCGCTCAGGCAGCGCGACAAGGCCGAGCTGCAGACACTGCTCGGCGCATTGAACGGCGCCAAGAACAGCGTTCGGGTCGATGACTGCGGCGATTGCGTGATCGAGGGATCGCGCGGCGAGATCCGCGCCTGCGGCGGGACCTTCTCGATCTATCTGCAGTGCCACAGCGTCCGCGCGTGGAACGCCGCAAAGAAGCAGCTCGCATTCTGCAGGGTCAGCCAAGACGGCGACAACGAAGGCATCCTCACCCTCGATCGACTTCCCACCGAAGCCGAGGCAAAAATCATCCGCGACTATGTCGGACTTCGGCAGACCAGACCGCCCGAACAAGCCGCTCACCTCCGGAGTTGATGCCCCTCCAATCGCCCTTTCAGGCGCGCCCATGCGCGTCAGCCGTTCGGGTGGACTGGGACACCGGAGACCTCCTGGCGGAGTCCCAAACCCAATTGAACGCGCCGGATGGGGCGGGTCCCGTCTGACGGATCTGGGCAACGAGGGGCCCCCGGCTGCGAAAGCGCTTCCTGGGGAAACGGCTTGAAATGCAGGGAGAGAGGGACTCGAATTTGCCGAGGGACCCGCACCAATAGGGCCCCCTACCGGGGCTGGGGCCCTCGTCCTAGTCGAGGGAGGCGACCTCGGGGTCGGCGGCGGCCAGGAACCGGCGGCGGCGGGCTGAAACAACCGCGACCAGGGCGCCGGCCGCAGCGCCCAGGTCAAGGCTTGCTCCTGCGGCAGGAGGCAGCGCCGAGGCCTCGACTATCCCCACGACAACCCGCGCGCTAGGTCGAGCTGCTGCAGGCCTTGAGATCATTCTGCTTTTTGTTCGGTTGGGGGAAGCATGTCGGCGCCATAGTTCAGCGTGCCATCGCGCGCTCGATCGCGGCGGCAGCTTCATCTCCCAGCTCAAGGCGGATCTCGGCCAGGATCTGCTCAGCCGGCAGCAAGCCGCTGAACTCACCCGGCTTGCCGTGCTCCTCCCGCTTGGCCAGGTGCCCGGTCAACGCGGCTAGGAGCGCGGTCGCCTTGATCGCGGCCGAGGGCTGCTTCAGCTGGCGGGCCAGCTCGCGGTCGGCGAGGATCTCGGCGATCAAGCGTTCCATCGTAACCTCGGTTTTTCGCGCCAAAGGACGGGAAAGTTCGAGCAAACGCGCCTGCACCTTAGGTGAACTTAGGAGCTGCGATGCACAAACCTCGCTGCTGTTGCCGTCATGGGCGGAATAGCCGGCGAGCTGATAGCATCGCTTCAGCGGCAGGCGGTTCTTTGGTCTGGCGAAGACGAGCTGGGCAAATCTCTCATGTCTGACGTTTCTAAGGACGGCCATGGTCAGCGGCTCGACGACAGCGTGGCGTAACAGACCGCGCCATTGCAGGTTGGCGCGTTCGGTAGTGCGTAGTTGTCGCAGTATGTTGCCAAGCTGGGTAGGTTTTCAAGGTGCTCGATGTTGTGGGCCATGTCGATGACATCGCAGCCACGGTAGAGTGCGCGGCTGAGCGCCGCGCGCGCTCTCTCCAGATCGCCGATCAGGTGTTCCGGGTAGTTCTGTTCCAGGATCGCGAAATCCTCATCTGTGACGTCGGCGGCCAGTGACAGTTCCGACGCGCTAGGTGGAGCCGGCAATGTCGCGATGATCTCATCCAGAGCGGGAGCGCCGTCAGGCGCGCTTTTTCCGTTGCTGTGACATGGCCCTTCTGTCTCCACACGATCAGTGCGCGCGCCGTTGAGCGGCGCGCTCTGTTCTTCCTGTTCCACCTGTTCATTAGACGGGACATCCTGTGTGTCCTGTAAGGCCTCGATTTGTGTCCTGTAAGACGTCGATTTCTGTCCTGTAAGGGCGGCGTCCTTACGGGACAACATGTTGTCCTGTAAGCCGTCCGCCTTCTTTGAGCCGAACCGGTGGATATCGGCGCCCTCGGCCGGGATCACCAGCGTGATGATCACGGGGTCATCGGGGCCGCCGCGCTGGCGCCTGATCCAACCATGCGTTTCGAGAATTTGGAGCCCGCGATTGAGATGGCGCTCGGAGATGCCCAGCTCGCCTGCAATCGTGGTGCGCTTGGCCCTGCATTGGCCTGCGCCCTTAGCAAGATACTCGACGAGGCGCATTGCGGCGGCCATGGCGACGTCTCTGTTCTTCAGCGCAAGGGTGCGCAGGCTCATGCGCGAGAATGCGATCAACCAATCGTAGCGCGTCACGCCTTCGCCAACGATCCTGGCTTGCGCGGTGTTCTGGGTGGCTGTACTACTCACTGCGACGACCTTCCTTTGCGGGGCGGGTTGTTTGCTTGCACTCTGGGCCTCCACGGCGCGTGGCACCCATCGCGGCTCCGGCCGGCGCAACCGCCGGAGCCGCTTCACACTACATCCCTCCATCACTCGACGGCAACGCGGCCCTCGCCGCGCATTCCTGGTCGGCCATGTTCGGCCCCTATGATAGCGGCGGCAATGCGCCCGCCATCGCATCGTCGATGCGGGCCGAGAACAGCTTGGCGAGCAAGTCGGCGACGCGATCAGCCTGCAGGCCGCTTCTTAGTGCGATCATGTCGGCCAAGCGAAGCAGGTTCTCGACAAGGTCGCTGGTGCTCGGCAACTCGTCGTTCTCGATAATTTCGATGAATGCGTCGCGGGCAATGCAAACCTCTTCATCGCTCAGTCTCATGCTCTCCTCCTTCATGTCGACCTCCTGGTCGCGCTCCAGACCTTGAACGCCTCATCGCACTCCTGGCGCATGGTGGCGCGGTCGCGCTGCGGAGGCCGCTGGTGCGGTTTGTCGAGATAGACCGAGGTCGGCCCGGTCATCCCGCCGCGCACGCCCTCGGTGCCGAATTGGCGCATGCGGTCGCGATCGGCGAGGCGGTGGTGATCGCGGCGGGTCATGGCGTGGCCTCCACAATCACGTTGGCGAGGATGGTCTTGCGACGTTCCAGCCTATGCGCTCTGACGCGGTCGTAACCGTCGAGCAGCTTGATCATGTCGCCGAGGTCGGCAACATCGACCGGCGGCAAGGTGTCGCCGCGCCGGAGCGCGAGCCGCATGCTCTCGACGTGGTCGAGATCAACCGGGCCGTCGCGGCGGCGATCCTGGCGGAGGTCGGCGAGGTTGATGTCTCTCGTCCTGGTCATCACCGCGCCTCCGGCCTAGCCGCCGGCAGACTGCGGACGAAGGCCTCGGCATCCGCCCGCTGAACGATGCGTCGCCGGAGACCAATCTGCCGCGCCGGCAACGATCCATCGCGGATCGCCTTGGTCACGAGCCGCAGGCTCAGCCCGGTGAACCCGCACACCTCGCGCGGACTTAGCGCGATCTGCCCAGGCTGCGGCATCGGGTGAATTGCCTTGGATCTACGCTGCTTCCCTTTTTTCTTGAGCATTGGATGACTCCTGACGCGCTCGATTGAGACCGGAGTGATCCTAGAGTGGCTCAAGGGGGCTGTCGCAGTTATCCACCGCTTATCCACATAGAGACGTGGTTGCACCCATTGACTCTGTCGGCCGATTGCGCTGGGGGCCTCATAACCCGCGTGGGGATAATGGCCGCAAATCGCTCAGAAAATCGCGAGTCTCTTCAATTGGTTACGGGTATAGTGGGGGGAATGCTGGGATCGCCAATGCCTTCAACGCCTTAGCTCCCTTTTACTAATCACCAACATATCGCGCATGCCGCCAATACTCCCCTGTAATTTCAACCACTCCCAAAAACTCCCGGCTACTCGCCGCGACATGAGGCTCAACATACGGGCCAGAATTCCACAGATACGAACAATCCTGCTCTATCGGCCGGGCAACAACCTGCAATAGCATCGGAACCATGGAATATCTCAGGTTCGCGGCGAAGTTTGCAGTTGCGGCGGTGCTCGCGGGAGCGGCGGTTTTCTTCGCGTACCTGTTCCTCAGCGGCGAGATTCCGAAAACCTATTTTGAAGCGATCGGGCAGCAAATGGCCCCTTCAATCTTGGCCGGCGGCTCACTGATAGCATTCCTGGCAATTGCTATCTGCAGCGTCTTGGGCGCAATTGCGCCTCTCGTCTACGCTGTCAGATCTCGCGACTGGTTTACTGTGGTCCTCAGCATCGTCGCTTTGGTTCTTTGCGCAACGCTGTTATTTAGCAGCCGCACCGTCGTCGACATGGTGCTGGCCGCGATAATCTACTTCACCAGTGCGATCGTGTCGGTGGTCATGTACTCGACTAACCGAATCACCAAGGTAATCGCCTCAAAAGCACTCTGAATGCGGTCCTATTGGAGTTTGCCAAATGAGCGGATTTGCGTCGGGCCGAGCCTCGACCATACTTAATGGACGATCGTGCGGACCTTGCTCGTTGTGCTGTAAGTTGCTTCGCATAGACGAGTTGTCGAAGCCAGTCGGGGTTTGGTGCCCTCGCTGTAAACCTGGCAAGGGCGGCTGCACGATATACAGAGCCCGGCCTTCAGAATGTCAGACCTTCCTTTGCGCTTGGCTCACCACCGAGGAATTCGACGATCAATGGCATCCCCTGAAATGCAAGATGGTTGTGTATTTGGAGGGCGACGGCAGCAGGCTGGCAATACACCTAGACCCGACGTTTCCGGGTAAGTGGCGAGAAGATCCATACTATTCGAGGATCAAACAGTGGTCGGCGTTCGCTGTCGACAACAGCGCGTCGGTCGTGGTTTACATAAGAAACCGCGCAATAGCCGTCTTTCCCAACAAAGACGTTGATCTCGGCGAGTTCGAACCGGAAGATCACATAATGGTCGGCGAGCTAGACGTTCCACTTGGTCGCGATTGGGGAGCCTTCATTCGCAAGGCTAAGGACATACCGGAAGATCAACGCGACAAGTGGATCAGTATGTCTCCAGCGCGATCATCGGTCACCTAGCATTGTCCGCCATGAGGCCAATCGCGCCATGAGCCGCAGCAGCTTGGCGATCGATTCGGCATTACGGTGACAGTGCACTAAATTTAAACTGGTAGTTCGAACGCCGTTGAGTTCGTGCACTGTAGTCCCCCCACCTCCCGCTCGTCATAGTGTGCCACTTCTGCGACATCGACCCCCGGGGAGCGGCTGAGACCGCCTCGTGTTATGCTAAACGCGATTCGGTAAAGCCCAGGAGCCGGATATGACCGACATCACCTCCGATAGAGTAGCTTTGCCGCACACCGTCGCCTTGCCGAGCCTCAAGGCCGCCGTAGGGCTGATCCTTTGCCTGACCGGCGGCCTGGTCGCTGTCGGCCAGCTGGCAGAACCGAACCGCTGCGAAGCGCCCGTTGGCCGATGGGCCGTGCAGCTCAAGCTCGACGGCTACTACTCAAACTGTCAATGCATGGAGCACTCGTTGGACCTCAGCGATGCCTGTAACTCCATGTACCTCCAGCCCGTTTAACGGACGGGGATAGCAGTCCCGGAGCCAAGTCCCTCTGAAGACAGGTGTGACGTGGGGATGTGGATCAGGTTTTCCCGGAGGACCTGTTCTATTGCGAGGGTGCCCTGCGATGGCTCCCCCTCCCGATTTCGGTGACAGTACACCAAAGCTGGCGGTCCGCCGCGTTGTATGCACAGTCACCGTTGTTACGAAACTTGGCATTCCGGTGCACTAAATCGAAATGCGATGTTCGCCCTCTGCGTTGAGTTTAGTGCACCGTAACTGTAACTCGTGATTGATACTCAAAGCCGCGAGTCCATTCGCATAGCTCCGCCTGCTAGCTAAGGTCAGCACTTGCCATGGCAGATATTTTTAAAAGCATTTTCGGCGATCCTGCTCAAATCAAGTCCATCTGCTTCGGCTTGGTGCTTGTTGGCCTAGCGGGCAATTTAGTGAATGTGTCCGGAGCGGCAGAGCGTCACAAGTTCCTAAAGAAGCTCCTTCTTTGGTTTCTTCTTCTGGTGGGCGTCGTCGGTGCCGTTCTCGGGAGATTCGCCGAGACTTGGGCGCAACCTAGATGGCTCTCGATCCATCAACAGGCGGAACTTCGTTCAATACTGGCCCCATTCGGAAAGAGAAACGCGTTTGTCTTAGCTTCGACGGCTGCGGGGCAGACTTCTGATATAGAACCATTCGCCACTCAAATGAAGCGCGTGCTGACCGATGCGGGCTGGACACTTACGGGATTAAGCGTTGATCCAAACGTACCGGCGAACGGCGTCGTTGTGAGTACGGCGGAGGAGTCCGAAAAACAGACGATCGCCGCAGTTGAGAGCCTCGTCAGAGCGCTAAATGAATTCGGTATATCTGCAACCATTGATCCACGGCCATTTTCGCCGAAAATCAACCGCGGGTTGATCCCACCCAGTCCAGACATCCAAATCTTGGTGGGTAGCAAGCCATAACGGGGATACGTTGACAGTGCACTAAACTCCGGCTCTAGCTCCGGACTTGGTTTTGTGCACTGTCATCGTAATTCCCAGGATTCGCTTAAGCCAGATGGCGGATTGTATATGGCTATCCAGCGGAGAGGGTTTCAACTCATCCATTGCAAGCGGCTCGGGGCGCAACTATCCTCGCAAAGATTGTGGGGGAGCTGGAATATGAGAGTTTTTTTCAGCCTGATTGCAGCCGTTTTGATTGGCCTGTTCTTCATTCCTAAGAGCCACGCCCAGAAAACATTCAGTGTTTGCCGAGGAAGCGACATTGCGGGCTGCGACATCAAACTGCCTGCAGGCGACTATTTTGTTGGTTGTAGTGATCCCAACATCGCGATTGAGAGTGTTTGCCCGGCCCGGCTTGGGGCGAGAACCGTTAAGCAGATTTCCAGCCGAGATGGCGGCCAGTGCGGCTACAACGTTTGGAGCGTGCAATGCAACCCCGAGATTGCGCCGGCGGCTGTATTGAATGTTTTAGGAATCAGCCTGTCGGCTCTTTTTGCTCTGGTAGGTGCCGCGGCCGGCTTTTGGGGTGCAAGAGTCTACTCAGTTAAAGGGCAGGAACTGTACTCGCCGTGGCAACGGATTGGGACTTGGGTAACAGGTATTACAGGCCTCTTAGGCCTGATCATTGCGGCAATCTCGATATATTTCAAGTTCAACAGTGCGTCGCCTAACTTTCAGAAGTTGGGCTTATTAGATTGGCTGATCCCGAGTGCCTACGCTAACGATGATCCATTGCCGGTCGTCACGATGATCAAGCTTTCGATCGGTGCCTTCGTTTTGGCTCTGATCGGCGCGGCCTTTCTGATGTCCTTAATCGCCCTCTTTAGGTTGGAAGACACCAAGGCTAATCAGGGACGCATAAAGTCGGCCGATAATATCGTAAAAATGTTTGGAGGCTTCTTGACCGGACTTGCGACAGCACTGCTCACTAAGATCTAGACTAAGCTTTGACTTGATTGTCCAACCGATGCTGGTCCTTTAGAAGCGATCAAGATTGCCGCAGCTGATTACCGGCACGATCAAGCAGCTTCGAATTGCGGTGACAGAATTACGGTGACAGTGCTGGACTGCCCCCCCCCTCAAGTGAGACACGATTATTTCAGTGACAGTGGGTGAAAGTCATCGCATCGTGTTTTGCTTGAACGCGGATTACGTTGACAGTGCACAAAACCACGCCGCTTCGGTCGCTATGTACGACATTTCTAGTCGCGCTCATCAGGGCGTCCGCGCGACGCCTCCTTGGCGCCATGCTGCCGCCGTGCAGCTCAACTAGCCCTGAGTGCGTCCATGAACGACCGAGCTGGGCCGCACCTCCCTCGCCTCGCTTGTGGACATGGAGGCAGGCTTGGCGAAGAACGAAGCAGCTCGGTTTGTGGTACGGCTCCTCCGCTCGCGCTTGCGCGACCACCGGACCGAACTGTCTCAGCTCCGCCGCCACATCCGCCCCGGCGACATCGTCTGCGACGTCGGCGCCAACAAGGGCAGCTTTCTGTACTGGCTGGCGCGATGGTCGGCGCCCGGACGGGTCATCGCGTTCGAGCCGCAGCCGGATCTCGCCGCGGGCCTGTCGCGGCTGTGCCGCCGGTTTGCGCTCGACAACGTGGTGATCGAGCCGCGGGCGGCCTATTCCTGCACCAGCCGCAAGACGCTGTTCGTGCCGGACGGCCATCAGCCCGGCGCCTCGCTGCTGCGGCCGGCCGAGACATCGACGGCGCTCGCGGTGCAGACGGTCGCGCTGGACGACTATCTCCCGCCCACCGGGCGCGTCGCGGCCATCAAGATCGATGTCGAGGGCGCCGAGCTGGACGTGCTGCGCGGCGCCATCCGCACCTTGCAGCGCTGCCGGCCGGTGATCGTCGTGGAATGCGACCGGCGGCTTGCCACGCTGGACCGTGTCCAGCAGACGTTTTCGATGCTTGCGAGCCTCGGCTATCGCGGCGCCTTCGTGAACAAGGGTCGGCTGCGTCCGCTCTCGACCTTCGATCCCGACATTCACCAGCGCGCCGAGGGCGAGTGGTTCTGGAAACGGAAGGACTATTGCAACAACTTCGTGTTCCGGAGCCGGGAGGCGCGAACCTCTTGACGTCAGCATTCTCAGCGGTCGTCCTGGTTATCGTGAGGCCTGAACGAACGCGATCTTGCGCCGAATTCATTCGCAACTTTGCTCATCATCGAGGCTTGCCCCCGCGATAGGGCGGAACAACAATTCAATGTAGTCCGGTCGAGGTCCCACCGTTGATGTCTTGTCGATTGCTCCTTGCAGTTTTTTTCATATCGATTGTTGCAGCGCCTGCGCAGGCCAAGATTTGCGCAACCTACCCGGTCGGACCTCAGCGCCTCGATTGTCTACAGGCCGTCAATTCGAGCCCCAAGAGAGCCGCCAAACTCGAAAGATGCAAAGCGGAAGGCAGGCGAATGGGTCTCTCGGTGAATGTCAAGGGAGGCATGGGTCCCTACGTGTCGGCCTGCATGGCCCGCTAGAGACCTCGCCAGCGCCATTCGCGGCAGACGTTCTGAACTCAATCCGATGCAACGAGACGGGGGCGGTCCGGTCGCATGCGATCGCCGCGTCCCCCGCCGTCCTGAACGCCCGCGATCTCAGGCAGCCGTCGTCGGCAACGCGGAGGCTGCTGGCAGCCCGTGCGGAGGCCGGGCTGACAATTGTGGAAAATTGGGTGGATTGCGGAAAGCGCGCGGTCCGCCCCTCCGGCAGCCGTGACGGCGCAGGATGGCGGCGTGCCGCGAACCGGGGCCTGAGGCCCTTGCTCGGGCGCTCGTCGTCCGGGATGGCGGCCGGTGAAACCATTTCCGCGGCCCGACGACAACGTCCTGAAACAGACCTCGGGCACTCTGCATGGCATCAGATTGACCGATGGGGCTGACCGATGTCCACGCTGCTGACCTTCATTTTCGAATCCTATTGCCTGAGCTGCCGGGCGATGTTCCCGGAGCTCGATGCCGATCGTCCGACCCTTGTGGAGTGATCGATCGGCCGTGGCCGGTTGGCGTGAGGGCGAGGCGATGATGGCAACGTCCGTCGCCCGCAGCATTAAGCTTTCCCGTTCAGCTTAACGGCGGCTTCCGTTTGACGGCCTGCTCTCCATCCGCCACCTCGTGGGGCGATGGAGCTCCGACATGTTTGAATTAGGTGTTTTGACCGCAATCTGTTTCATCGCCGCCGTCACGCTCGCGACCATTTACCAGCGCCGCCAGGACGTTCTCTACGGGCCTTACATCGAGGATCGATCGTTGCGCCGGACACCGCGAAAGAACGGCACCGAGGCGCCGTCGTCCTGACAGGCAACGGACTCCTCCGCTAGAAAGAAGGTCTACGGTCGCAGTTTTTTGCGCGCGTTTCTTTCTACGTCGTCATGGCCGGGCTTGTCCCGGCCATCCACGTCGCCCGACATACTGGGAGAGACGTGGATGCCCGGGACAAGCCCGGGCATGACGGAGCAACACATCGGCGGGATCGCTCGCCGATCCGGCAGCGCATCCAGATGCGATCGCCCCCTCCCCGGAAAGGTGAGACCGAAATCTCGGCGTCTGCCGCTGTCATCATCGGATCGTGGATGCGCTTCGGCTGAATCGCATCGTGCGTTAGACCAAGCCCCGGCTCCCGCCGTCATTGATCAGCGCATCGAGCCGGTCGGGGCTGACCTTCTGGCCGCCGGGCGTCTGGATGCTGACGCAGGCCGCGCCGAGGCGCAGGTAGACGTTGGCGGTCAGCAGCGCGTCCTGCGCGCTGCGGCAGCGGATCGTGGCGATCGCGCTTTCGCTCTCGGCCCTGACGGTGAAGGACGCGGCAGCCATGGAAAAATGAGCCCGTTTGCATGCGACGGCGGAATCCGCTCGGACTCTATGCAGCGGGGTGTCTACTGCTCATTGAGGTGGATCAAACCGCCCCGCCCTCGCGAGGCCGACGCATCGGCGATCGTATCTTGGGGCTGGTCTGTTCCCCGGCGACGGCCTGGCGTTTCCACCCTGGGCGGCCGAAGCCGCTTCGGCGCGGCGGAGGCCCGGCCATCCACGTCCTGCGGCTCGCGCAGCCGCCGGGGAGCGTTTCCAGTTCGCCCCCGCTGTCATCGTCCGCGAAAGCGGACGATCCAGTACGCCGTGACATCTCGGTTCAATTTCGTCTGCCACGGCGTACTGGATGCCCCGCTTTCGCGGAGCATGACGGCGGTGGAGACGGCGAGAGCTCGACCGCGATTCCGGTCTCACCCTCACCTGGAGGGGCTGCCGAGCCGCCCTGCCCTCCTCAGCCCCTGTTCAGCGACAGGCTGATGCGGGTGACGAGGCCGTCCCAGTCGCGCTCCCAGGCGCGGGGATAGTTGATCAGGACGCAGTGCACGTAGCCGCCGGTGAAATTGCAGCGGTTGTACCAGACATAGTCGCCCTTGTAGCTCGACACCGCGAAGAAGCGCGAGGTCACGCGCTTGTACTGGATGTTCGGCGGCGGGTTCTTCCTGGCCAGGAAGCGCGCCGGCGAGTCGCCCTGGTCATTGGCGGCGGACTGCACGGTGAGATTGGCGCGACCGTCGGCGGTCTGGAAGCGCTGGCCATAGCCGTCGGGACGCCCGGCGATCTCGCTGAAGACCGAAGCGGGAATGTCGACCGACGTACCGGTCTCCGGAATCCGGTAGGTGGTCCAGCGCACCGGCTCGGCCTGCGCGGCGGCGGTGCAGCAGCCGAGGCTCGCGGCCAGCGCGAAAGCCTTGATCATTGAAGTCATGTGTCTCGTCCCGAACGGCGTGGAAAGCGGCCACGCTAGACCGGCTTCGCGGCCCCGCAAAGGCCGTGCGTCGGAAACGCCGGCAACAGCGGGAAGTTCACAGCTTGACGCGGCGTCCGCACGCCTGCCGCGGCGCCGTCGCGGGCCCGGTCCACGCCGGACGGGATCGTGCGCCCGACGGGCGACTCAAGGCGCGACGACACCAGCGGGCCTCGTCCCACCGCGCCGCGGACCACCGCCATCCGCCTGCGCGCGAAAACTGATTTCGTAAACGTCCTCAACGTGATTTGGGCTGTCCAGATCGTGCGGCGAAAAGATTCCTGTTTCGTTTTTCTCGAATTCGTGTTCAATACCCCTGTCCCGCCTCGCGAGAGGGGCGCATCGCGATCGTCACGAGCGTGGAGTGCGGGATGCGGTGGGCGTCGTGGGTTGCAGCATGCTGGTCATGCGGACGAACAATCCTGCGGCGCACGGTCAAGTCGCGCGGTCCTGACATCCCGATGCTGATGTCCGCGCAATGCGCTTAACGCGTGTTGTCGCCATGGTGGCCAGAAAGCCCGGCGCACCAGGGAGAACGCGAAGCAGCCGTTCAAACCATCGCGCAGGGAAGGCTGGGATTTGTCCGGCTGCACCTGTGGTTCCTGCCCCGTGCACTCTTTTCCGCACGGGGGCCGCGGGTGTCAGTGGACGCCCGGCCTTCCCTGCGCCCTCTCCTCACCGGGACGGGCCAAACGACCGCCAAGACTCGGGCATCCGTGCCGCGAGAACGCCGCCGGTCGTCCGGCAGCCACCTGCCCTGCCCGCGCCTCACCTGGGCGCGCGGCGCGACGCCAGCGGGATACGACCTCGATGATTATGCGGCTGTTGTTTGATGAGCACATCTCCGACGAGAAATTCCGGACCGCCCTTCGCGGCCATCGTTCAGATGATACCGATCATGCTAGCCTCAGCGGGCGCCGTGTTGACGGGTTCGCCACAAAGGTTAACGTCCTGCCACAATGTGGCCGGGGGCAAGACCCGGCCGCTCTATACTTGAGCTACTCCTGCAACCGACTGTTGCCTTGCCGTCGAACCATGCCTGCCAGGGGTCCGCGAGCTCACAGCGCTTGGCGCGAACATGCGTTTCTCCCGGGAATTAAGCTTAAAAACGTGCGGCCGAGCGGTTCGCAACCTGGCAACTTCATTCGGCAGCCCGGGCGTGCAACAATACTGGGCACAACTCATATCAACCTGAGATTTATTTTACTGACCATTTACTTTCCTCAACTTCGCCCCAAATTTTGCACGATGCTGGGTTCCACTTTCATAATTAGAACTCTTCTGGGACCCCACAAAATGACCATCCCCGGAACGGGATCTAATCACTCGCCATACTTTCGTAGCTCACACTCCGTCTTCGTTTCGCGTACAGAGGTCCACCAATGACAACACTCACAAAAACCCTGCCGACCCATCTCGAAGAGACACGTATCGACACCGAGAAGCTGCGCACCATCCTGATGCTCTGCGGCGCCACCGCATTCGGCTTCATTCTTCACGCCACCTACGGTCTCGATCTCAGCTACGCCTTCTTCTGATTTGATCGGCCCTCCGGCCTCGCCCGGCGGGCTCTTCATTGCCGGACGCAAGCGTGCGTCCTCCGGGCTCGCGGGGTTCATTGATACCGCCCCGCGCGTCGCCTTCCGCGCAGCGAGACGCGTCTCGTCGAAAATGTGCCAGAGGCCGCACAGCAGGGGTCTGATCGCGTTTTGCACAGCCCGGCCGCGCTCCTCCCACAATTCCGCCGTGACAGTTCGGCACGCTGCTGGTGTCGTGAGTCAGGGTTGCTTGAGGACGAGTAGCGTCATGCGTTCGCCAGTGTATGATCTCTATCAGATGAAGCAGGATCGCTTGCCGAAGGGCGCGCGGTCGGCGTGGCTGAGGACGCGGCCCAACGAGCCGCCGCCGGCGGCCGAAGACTGGGTGTTCGTTGGCAAGGAGCGGCATCCGAGCCGCTGGACCATCGCCGAGATGGACGAAAAAGGCACCAGCTATCGCGAGATTCCGATCTGGCTGTCGAGCCGGCGCAGCATGATGGCCAGCCAGACCGCCGACGCCGGCGCACAGTCGCCGGCGGCCTGAGTTGTTGTGAGGATGCGAGCGGTCCGCATGTCGGACCGCTGACGCATCAGGCGAGACGGCCGCCGTAATAGTCGTCGACCTTGCGGCCGGTGGCGACATCGCCCCAATTCCATTCGCGCTCGTCCGCGTATTTGGGCGCGCCGCGCAGCTGGTCCTCGGTGACGCCGGTGACGTAGCCGCCCAGCCGCGTATCGTATTTCAGTGATTGCCACGGCAGCGGATAGTGATCGTTGCCCAGTCCGAGAAAGCCGCCGAAGCCGAGCACGACGTAGGACACGCGGCCGCTGAGCTTGTCGATCATGACGCGCTCGATCGTGCCGATCTTGGTGTCATCGGCGCCATAGACGGCGGTGCCCTCGACCTTGTCGCTGCCGATCAGATTGCCATATTCGCTGGCATCGAGCATCGGATCCATGTGAGCCTCCTGTACGAGATTAGTAGAGTTAACGGGAATCAACGCCGGCCCGCGGCCGGCCGTTCCTGCGGCAGCTCGCCATCCGGATGCCGCGTCGCCTCGTGCGAGGGCGCATCCGGCGATGTTGTCTGATGCGCGGTCTGCGCGCGCTCCTTGTCCGCCGGCTGCTCCTCGCCGCGTCCGGTCCGAACGATTCCCTGATCATGCTGCGCCATTGCGCGTCTCCTTCGATTGCTGTTCCCCGGAACGACGCCGCCCGCGCCGGTTGGTTCCCGCCTGAGCCAAGGCGCCGCAGATCACGCCGCTGTGGGCACGCCCGAACGAAACGTTGGCGATGGTCCGCCGTTGACGACGGCCCAACAGGAGACCCCGCATGGCAGACGATCGCACCACATCGATGTCCCGCCGCCAGATGGTCGGAGGCACCGCAACGCTTGCGGCTGCATCGCTGACTTCGGCAACCGCGAAAGGACGTGAAACGATGGCCGCGACTTCCACCGAGACCGAACAGCTCGTCGACCCCACCGACAAATATCCGAAACCACCGTTCGAGAAGCAGTCCCAGCCCTGGCCCGGCCTTGCCAGCAAGATGACTCCCAAGCCCGACCACGGCGAGACCAGCTACAAGGGCTCCGGCCGCCTCGCCGGCCGCAAGGCGCTGATCACCGGCGGGGACTCCGGCATGGGGCGCGCAGCGGCGATCGCCTATGCGCGCGAAGGCGCCGATGTCGCGATCAACTATTATCCGACGGAAGAACCTGACGCCCAGGAGGTC
This sequence comes from Bradyrhizobium sp. HKCCYLRH3099, assembly GCF_051167855.1. Taxonomy (NCBI): domain Bacteria; kingdom Pseudomonadati; phylum Pseudomonadota; class Alphaproteobacteria; order Hyphomicrobiales; family Nitrobacteraceae; genus Bradyrhizobium; species Bradyrhizobium sp. HKCCYLRH3099. Next base: position 186,378 of record NZ_JBNPTW010000004.1, on the reverse strand, counting down.
ATCGCTCTGATCAAGGCCGAGGGCCGCAAGGCGGTGGCCATTGCCGGCGACCTCCGCGACGAACGATTCTGCGAGCAGCTCGTGCAGCGCGCCGTCGAGGGCCTCGGCGGCCTCGACATCATCGTCAACAACGCCGCCCGCCAGCAGGCCCGCCAATCGATCATGGACGTCTCGTCGGAGGATTTCGACGCCACCATGAAGACCAACATCTACGCCCCGTTCTGGATCATCAAGGCCGCCCTGCCCCACCTCAAGCCGGGCTCAGTCATCATCGGCACGTCTTCGGAACAGGCCTACGATCCCTCCCCGGACCTCTACGACTACGCGCAAACCAAGGCCGCGACTATGAATTACGTGAAGTCGCTCGCCAAGCAGCTCGGGCCCAAGGGCATCCGCGTCAACGCGGTCGCTCCGGGACCGATCTGGACGCCACTGCAGGTGTCGGGCGGCGCGAGCATGGAGAAGCTCGAGAAGTTCGGCGGCCAGACGCCGCTCGGCCGTCCAGGCCAGCCAGCGGAACTGGGCTCGATCTACGTGCAACTGGCGGCGGCCGATGCGAGCTACGCCAACGGACAGGTCTACGGCTCGTCCGGGGGGGCCGGTCAGCCGTGAGGCTGCGCTCAGATCCGGGTGACCGGCTGCGGAAGCGAGTAGGCTTCCGTATGCACCTGGCGGATCGTCGTGAATGCGGCGACCGCCGAGGCGACGCTAAAGGCGGTCAGCAGCGCAATGAGAACGGTACGGGGGGTCATCGGACGCTCCTCCATTCGGGTCCATTGCAAAGGGGTTCAGGGATTCATCGATCGCGCCGCCCAACCGCGCCCCGCTCGATCGGGGCGATTTCGCCGTCGAGCCAATCCTGCTGGAGCGCAAGCGCACTCCAGCCCTGGGCCATGCGCCGGAACCGGCGATAGGCGGGCTCTCCCTGCGCGTGCTCCGCAAGCTGGAGACAATTATCGGCGTTCTCTCGGAAAAGATCTGATTCCTTCATATAAATGAGTTGGTCACCACCGCTCTCCGCTGCAACCGCCTTACGTGAGTTTAATGTCCCGCCAGTTCCACCGGAACTAACGACCGCAGCACCGACATCACCAGCTACGCCCATCACTCCAGTGCACATCCACTCTCCAACCATTTGCGCAAAAGACATTGGAACGTTTCGCTCGCAATGAAGTTGAGCCGCTTGTCCCGGTGAAGGCAGGTTCCATTTGCCCGCGAAACCGGCGTCGAACTTGATTTGAGGAATGGCCACGGCTTCTATGCCGGGGTGGGCGAGACTCAGACGAGCACGCTGTCCAACGGCATGCTGCGGGGGAACTGATGAGCGATGTTGAAGCTGGTGCTGGTCCGATGCCAATGCGTCAAGGTTTGGGCCATCACGGCAACGGCGCCGGGCCGGCTGATGCCAGCCAGGACCTACTCCGCGCATTACAGGCCATGCGCTCCGGCGATTTTTCGGTCCGCATGAGCGGCGACTATCTCGGCATCGACGGCAAGATCGCCGATACGTTCAACGAGATCATCGCCGCCAACGAGCGCATGGCGCAGCAGCTCGAACGTGTCGGTCAGGTCGTTGGACGCGAAGGAAAGACGCGCCAGCGCGTGCGGTTCGGGATCGCCAGCGGCTCATGGGCCGACATGGAGAGCTCCATCAACACGCTGATCGATGACCTGCTGTGGCCGACGCGCGAGGTAACTCGCGCCGTCGCAGCCGTGGCGCAAGGCGATCTGCTGCAGACCGTGAAGCTCGATGTCGACGGCCGCCCGCTGGGCGGCGAGTTCCTGCAATCGGCGACCATCGTGAACACGATGATCAAGCAGCTCAGCGTCTTCACCTCGGAAGTCACCCGCGTCGCGCGCGAGGTCGGCACCGAGGGCAAGCTGGGCGGTCAGGCCCAGGTTCCCGAAGTGACGGGCGTCTGGAAGGACCTGACCGAGAGCGTCAACTCGATGGCCAACAACCTCACCGGCCAGGTCCGCAACATCGCCGAGGTCACGATCGCGGTGGCGAACGGAGACCTCTCCAAGAAGATCACCGTCGACGTTCGGGGTGAGATCCTGCAGCTGAAGGAAGCCATCAACACGATGGTCGATCAGCTGCGTTCCTTCGCCTCCGAAGTGACGCGCGTCGCGCGCGAGGTCGGCACTGACGGCAAGCTCGGCGGCCAGGCCATCGTTCCGGGCGTCGCCGGCACCTGGAAGGACCTCACTGACTCCGTCAACGCGATGTGCGGCAATCTCACCGCGCAGGTCCGCAACATCGCCAACGTCACGACGGCGGTAGCGCGCGGCGATCTCTCGCGCAAGATCACCGTCGACGTCCGCGGCGAGATCCTGGAGCTGAAGGACACCATCAACACGATGGTCGATCAGCTCAACGCCTTCGCCTCGGAAGTGACGCGCGTGGCGCGCGAGGTCGGCACCGAGGGCAAGCTCGGCGGCCAGGCTCAGGTGCCCGGCGTCGCCGGCACCTGGAAGGACCTGACCGACAACGTCAACTTCATGGCGTCGAACCTGACGGCGCAGGTGCGCAACATCGCCGACGTCGCCACCGCCATTGCCAGCGGCGACCTGTCGAAGAAGATCACGGTCAACGTCTCCGGCGAGATCCTTCAGCTGAAGGAGACGCTAAACACCATGGTCGACCAGCTCAACGCCTTTGCCGGAGAGGTGACGCGCGTGGCCCGCGAGGTCGGCACCGAAGGCCGCCTCGGCGGCCAGGCCAACGTGCTCGGCGTCGCCGGCACCTGGAAGGATCTGACCGAGAGCGTCAACTCGATGGCGTCGAACCTGACGGCGCAGGTCCGCAACATCGCCGAGGTGACGACGGCGGTGGCCAACGGCGATCTGTCGAAGAAGATCACCGTCGACGTGCGCGGCGAGATTCTCGAGCTCAAGGATACCATCAATACGATGGTCGATCAGCTCAACGCCTTCGCCGGCGAAGTGACCCGCGTCGCGCGCGAGGTCGGCACCGAAGGCAAGCTCGGCGGCCAGGCGATGGTGCGCGGCGTCGCCGGCACCTGGAAGGATCTGACCGACAGCGTCAACTCGATGGCGTCGAACCTGACCGGCCAGGTCCGCAACATCGCCGAGGTGGCGACCGCCGTAGCCAAGGGCGACCTGTCGAAGAAGATTACGGTGAACGTGTCAGGCGAAATCCTTCAGTTGAAGGAAACGCTGAACACGATGGTCGATCAGCTCAACGCCTTCGCCGGCGAGGTGACGCGCGTCGCGCGTGAGGTCGGCACCGACGGCAAGCTCGGCGGCCAGGCCGAGGTGCCCGGCGTCGCCGGCACCTGGAAGGACCTGACCGACAGCGTCAACTCGATGGCCGGCAATCTGACCGCTCAGGTCCGCAACATCGCCGAGGTCGCGACCGCGATCGCCGGCGGCGACCTGTCGCGCAAGATCACGGTCGACGTGCGCGGCGAGATCCTGAGTCTGAAGGAAACGTTGAACACGATGGTCGATCAGCTCAACCGCTTCGCGGGCGAGGTGACGCGCGTCGCGCGTGAGGTCGGCACCGAGGGGCGGCTCGGCGGTCAGGCGAACGTGCCGGGCGTCGCCGGCACCTGGAAGGACCTGACCGACAGCGTCAACTCGATGGCCGGCAATCTGACCGCTCAGGTCCGCAACATCGCCGAAGTGACCACCGCCGTGGCGCGCGGCGATCTCTCGCGCAAGATCACCGTCGACGTGAAGGGCGAAATCCTCGAGCTGAAGAACACCATCAACACGATGGTCGATCAGTTGAACGCCTTCGCCTCCGAGGTGACGCGCGTCGCGCGCGAGGTCGGCACCGAAGGCAAGCTCGGCGGCCAGGCAGAAGTGCCCGAAGTCGCCGGCACCTGGAAGGATCTCACCGACAGCGTCAACTTCATGGCCTCGAACCTGACGGCGCAGGTTCGCAACATCGCCGAAGTCGCGACCGCGATTGCCGGCGGTGACCTGTCGAAGAAGATCACGGTCGACGTGCGCGGCGAGATCCTGCTGCTCAAGGACACGTTGAACACGATGGTCGAGCAGCTTCGCTCGTTCGCGGCCGAAGTCACGCGCGTCGCGCGCGAGGTCGGCACCGAGGGACGGCTCGGCGGCCAGGCCGTCGTGCCCGGCGTCGGCGGCACCTGGAAGGACCTCACCGACAACGTCAACCTGCTCGCGGCGAACCTCACGACGCAAGTCCGCAACATCGCCGAGGTCACGACCGCCGTGGCGCGCGGCGACCTCTCGCGCAAGATCACCGTCGACGTAAAGGGCGAGATTCTCGAGCTGAAGAACACCATCAACACCATGGTCGATCAGCTCAACGCCTTCGCCGGCGAAGTGACGCGCGTGGCGCGCGAGGTCGGCACCGAAGGCAAGCTCGGTGGCCAGGCGCAGGTGCCGGGCGTCGCCGGCACCTGGAAGGACCTCACCGACACCGTGAATTTCATGGCAGCCAATCTGACCGAACAGGTGCGCGGCATCGTCAAGGTCGTCACCGCCGTCGCGAATGGCGACCTCAAACAGAATCTGACCGTGAAGTCGAAGGGCGAGGTCGCCGCGCTTGCCGAAACCATCAACAACATGACGGAGACGCTCGCAACCTTCGCCGATCAGGTCACCAGCGTGGCCCGCGAGGTCGGCGTCGAGGGCCGCCTCGGCGGCCAGGCCAACGTGCCCGGGGCCGCCGGCACCTGGAAGGACCTGACCGGCAACGTCAACCTGCTAGCGGCCAACCTGACGTCGCAGGTCCGCGCCATTGCCGAGGTCGCGACCGCGGTGACCAAGGGCGACCTCACCCGCTCCATTCAGGTCGATGCGCGCGGCGAGGTCGCCGAGCTCAAAGACAACATCAATACGATGATCACCAATCTGAGGCTCACCACCGACCTCAATACCGAGCAGGACTGGCTGAAGACCAACCTCGCCAAGTTCACCAACATGCTGCAAGGCCAGCGCGACCTGACCACGGTCGGACGGCTGCTGCTGACGGAGCTGACGCCGTTGGTGAATGCGCATCGCGGCGTGATCTACCAGGTCGAGACCGAGCCCGGGCCGCAACTGCGACTGCTCGCCTCCTATGCCGACGACGGCGTCTTTCCGCATCGCCAGCACGTCCAGTTCGGCGAAGGATTGATCGGGCAATGCGGCATCGACAAGCGCCAGCGTCTGGTCTCCGAAATTCCATCCGACGTGATTCCGGTCGGTTCCGCCCTGCTCCGGGCCATTCCAAAGAACCTCGTCGTCCTGCCGGTGTTGTTCGAAAACCAGGTCAAGGCGGTGATCGAACTGGCGTCGCTCAGCCCGTTCACGACCTCGCAAATGACATTCCTCGAACAGCTCACCGACTCGATCGGCATCGTCCTCAACTCGATCGAGGCCACGATGCAGACCGAAGGCCTCTTGAAGCAGTCCCAGCAGCTCGCCGCCGAGCTTCAGGCCCAGCAGCGCGAGCTGCAGCAGACCAACGAGCAGCTCGAGCAGAAGGCTCAGCAGCTCGCCGAGCGCAACGTCGAGGTCGAACGCAAGAACCAGGAGATCGAGCAGGCGCGGCGTGCTCTTGAAGAGAAGGCGACCGAGCTCGCGCTGACCTCGAAGTACAAGTCCGAGTTCCTCGCCAACATGTCGCACGAGCTGCGGACGCCGCTGAACAGCATCCTGATCCTCGGCCAGCAGCTCACCGAGAATCCGGACGGCAATCTGACCGTGAAGCAGGTCGAATTCGCCCGCACCATTCACGGCGCCGGCACCGACCTGCTCAACCTGATCAGCGACATCCTCGATCTCTCCAAGATCGAGTCCGGCACCGTGACGGTCGATGCCGAGGAGATCCTCACCGCCAATCTGCTGGAGACCGTCGGCAGACCGTTCCGGCACGAGGCGGACAACCGCCTGCTGGCGTTCAACATCGATGTCGATCCGAACCTCGCGCGCAGCATCGTCACCGACTCGAAGCGCCTGCAGCAGGTGTTGAAGAACCTGCTCTCGAACGCATTCAAGTTCACCGCCGAAGGCGGCGTGCGCCTGAAGGTTTCCGCAGCCCTGGGCGGATGGAGCAGCGAACACCCCGTGCTCAACAACGCGCCGGCGGTGATCGCCTTCGAAGTCTCAGATACCGGTATCGGGATTCCGCAGGACAAGCAGAAGCTCATCTTCGAGGCGTTCCAGCAGGCAGACGCCGGTACGAGCCGAAAATACGGCGGGACAGGTCTTGGACTCGCGATCAGCCGCGAACTCGCCAACCTGCTGGGTGGCGAGATCCATCTCAAGAGCGCGCCTGGAAAGGGCAGCACCTTCACGCTGTATCTGCCGCTCAAATATTCCGGACCGGCGACCGCGCCGCGCACCAGCGCGCCCTCGCCCATTCCCTACGTTTCGACGCCGTCCTTGCAGCAGGCGGCCGTTCCGGAGCGGGTCATCGAGGCGCCACCTGATGATCGTCTCCATCTCGAACCCGGCGACACGATCCTGCTGGTGGTCGAGGACGATCCGCACTACGCGCGGGTGCTGATCGATCTCGCGCGTGACAAGGGCTTCAAGGTGCTGGTCGCCAGCCGCGGCGCCGAAGCGCTCGATCTCGCCAAGCAATATCAGCCTGCCGCGATCTCGCTCGACGTCTTCCTGCCGGACATGCTGGGCTGGACCGTCCTGAGCCAGCTCAAGCACAATCCGCTGACGCGGCACATTCCCGTCCAGATCATCACGCTCGATGAGGATCGCCAGCACGCGCTCGCCCGCGGGGCGTTCTCCTTCGTCAGCAAGCCGACGACCACGGAGGGCGTCAGCGCCGCCCTGTCCCAGATCAAGGAATATGCGAAGCCGCGACGCAAGCGGCTCCTGATCGTGGAGGACAATGCCGCGGAGCAGCTGAGCATCCGGGAATTGCTCGGCCATGACGACATCGAAATCGTGGCCGCCGCGACCGGCGCCTCGGCGCTCGAAACACTGCGCAGCGCGCCCTGCGACTGTGTCGTCCTCGACCTGCGCCTGCCGGACATGAGCGGCTTCGACGTGCTCGATCAGTTGCGCTCCGACGAGCAATTGTCGAGCGTTCCCGTGGTCGTCTTCACAGGCCGTGAGTTGTCGGCCGAGGAGGATGCGGAACTTCACACCATGGCACGGAGCATCGTCGTCAAGGGCGTGGAGTCGCCGGAACGGCTGCTCGATGAGACCTCATTGTTCCTGCATCGGGTGATCACGGAACTGCCGCTCGAGAAGCAGCGCATGCTGGAGAAGTTGAACAGTTCCGATGAGGATCTCATCAACAAGACCGTGCTGCTCGTCGATGACGATGCCCGCAACATCTTCGCGCTCTCCAGCGTGCTGGAACGACGCGGCATGAAGGTGCTCACGGCGACGACCGGCAGCGAAGCGATCGAACTCGTGCAGAGCAATCCGGAGATCGCGATCGTCCTCATGGACATCATGATGCCGCAGATGGATGGTTACCAGACGATCGGCGTGATCAGGCAGAACCCTGCCTTCGTCCGGCTCCCCATCATCGCGTTGACCGCGAAAGCCATGAAGGGAGACCGCGAAAAGTGCCTCGAGGCTGGCGCCTCCGACTATCTGGCAAAACCCGTCAACACCGAGCAGCTGCTTCTTGCGATCCGCATGTGGCTGCACCGCTGAACGGCTGATTCACGATGGAACATGAGAAGGTCAACATCCTCCTGGTCGACGATCAGCCGGCGAAGCTGCTGGCTTATGAAGTCATCCTGAAGGAACTCGGCGAGCACCTCGTCGTCGCCACCTCGGGCCGCGAGGCACTCGAGATCCTGTTGAAGAACGAGATCGCGGTGATCCTCGTCGACGTGTGCATGCCGGAGCTCGACGGCTTCGAGCTGGCGCAGATGATCCGCGAGCATCCACGGTTCCAGAAGATCGCCATCATCTTCATCTCGGCCATCCAGGTCAGCGACTTCGATCGTCTGCGCGGCTACGAGATGGGCGCCGTCGACTACGTGCCTGTTCCGGTCGTGCCCGAGGTCTTGCGCGCGAAGATCAAGGTCTTCACCGAGCTCTATCGGAAGACGCGCGAGCTGGAGCATCTCAACAGAGAGCTCGAAAACCGCGTGCGCGCACGCACTGCCGAGCTCGAGAGATCGACCGCGAAGCTCGTCGAGAGCGAGCAGCGGCGCAGCATGGCCATTGCCGCCGGCCGAATGGGCTCCTGGGATTGGGATGGAGCGAACGGCGACTGGATGTGGGACGAAGGCCAATACCGCATCTTCGGTGTCTCGCCGCAGAGCTTCGAGCTGAACACGGTGAACATCATGTCGCTCGTGAACCGGGAGGATGCCGAACGGGCGCGCCAAGTGATGGCGGAGTTCAGCCGCGGCACGAGCTCCTACGAAGCGGAATTCCGGATCAACAGGCCGGATGGCGAGGAGCGATGGTGCGTGGGAACGGCAGCGGCGACCACCGACAAAGCGGGGCGCGTCGTCCGTGTCAGCGGCGTGACAATCGACATCACCGAGCGCAAGCGCGCTGAAGAACGCCAGAACCTCTTGACGCGCGAGGTCGATCACCGCGCCAAGAACGCCCTGACCCTTGCTCAATCCATCGTCCGGCTGACCAAGGCGGACAACGTGAAGACCTATGTCAGCGCCGTCGAGGGGCGGATCAGCGCGCTCGCCCGCGTTCATACGATCCTGTCGTTGTCGAGCTGGCAGGGGGCCAAGATGAGCAGGCTGGTGGCCGAGGAGCTCGCGCCCTACGCGACAGGCGGCCAGGTAGCCTTCGGCGGTGCCAACCTGCAGCTCGAACCGGCGATGGCGCAGACCCTGGCGCTGGCGCTGCATGAGCTCGTGACGAACTCGGCCAAATACGGGGCGCTCTCGGTCCGCTCCGGTCATCTCTCGGTCGAGTGGACGATCGAGGATGACCGCCTCGATCTGACGTGGATCGAAACCGGCGGCCCGCTGGTGCGCGTACCGACGGTCCGCGGGTTCGGGACGCGCAGCCTGATGGCGAGCGTCGAGAGCCAACTGGGCGGACGGGCCAATTTCGATTGGCGTCCCGAGGGACTGGTGTGCCGGCTCGTGGTCCCGCTCCGGCCCGGCGCCACCCCGCCGGAGATCACGAGCTCCTATGCGGCCATCAGCCCAGACGGCGCGAAGCAGCGTGCGGCGGGCTGAGCCGTCGCATCACCATCAACTTTGGGTGTCGCGCGCGATCCGAACCGGCACCGATTTCGCCGCCGGCACCTTGCTGCCTTCGGCGTAGTGCCACAACGGGATCAGACCGTTGCACTCCGGATAATACGCACCGACGCTATGACGCGGGATGTCGAACGCGACCGCCTGCAGGCCTCCGAGCGAGCGCGGCACGCCGTCATCGGCCTCCGTCGACAGCCGCACGAACTCGCCCTGCTTGATGCCGAGATCGGCCATGTCGGTCGCGTTCATGAAGATCACCATGCGGCCGCCGGTCACGCCGCGGAAGCGGTCGTCCTCGTTGTAGATCGTGGTGTTGAACTGGCCATCGGCGCGCAAGGTCATCAGCTGAAAGACGCCGTTGCCCTGCTGCGGCGGAGTGAGCGCCGCCTTGGGCACGGTGAAGTTGGCCTTGCCCGTCGACGTCTTCCATTTGCGCTCGCGCGCGCCGAGCGGCCGCGGAAAGCCGCCGGGCTGAAACAGGCGCTCGTTGAAATCCTTGAACTGATCGGGATAGGTACGCTCGATGGCATCCCTGACCATCGCGTAGTTGCCAACCCAGGCATCCCAGTCGACGCGCGGATTGGTCTTCAGCGTCGCCTTGGCCAAGCCTGCGACGATCGCCGGCTCGGACAGCAAGCCGTCCGCAACCGGCTGGCGCTGGCCGCGGGAGCCGTGGATGCAGGTCGTGGAATCCTCCATCGACACCGCCTGCTCGCCGCTCGCCTGCCGGTCGATCTCGATCCGACCGAGGCATGGCAGCAAATAGGTGACCTCGCCAGGCACGACGTGCGTCCGATTCAGTTTAGTGGCGACCTGCACTGACAGACGCAGTTTCGACCAGGCCGGCTCCATCAGCGTTCGCTCAGGCACGGCACGCAGGAAATTGCCGCCGAGGCCGACAAAGCCCTTCACCTCACCCTTGATGACGCCCTCGCAGGCGTCAACGGTCGTGAGACCATCCCAGCGCGGCGGCTCGAAATCATAGAGCTGCGCCAGCTTGTCGAGCGGCACCAGCTTGGTCTTTTCCGAGATGCCGACGGTGCGCTGTCCCTGCACATTGGAGTGGCCACGAACCGGCGAGATGCCGGCACCGGGCTTGCCGATGTTTCCGCGCAGCAGCAGCAGGTTCACAATCATCTTGGCCGTCTCGACGCCGTGGCGATGCTGCGTGATTCCCATGCCGTAATTGGCGATCACGGCATGGGAGGCCGCATAGACCTTGGCCGCCTCCAGGATCGCCGCACGATGGAGGCCGGAGGCACGCTCGATGTCGCTCCAGGACGCCTGCCGGCAGGCGGTCGCGAAGGCATCGAAGCCGGACGTATGCTGCTCGATGAAGGCGACATCGAGAACGCGCGGGCTCTTCGAGGCGATCGCGGCATCATCCGCCTCGATCACCGCCTTGCACATGCCGAGCAGCGCAGCTGCATCGCCGCCGACGCGCAGCTGATGATACTGGGTGCTGATCCGCGTGCCGCCGGTCAGCACCATCTCGATCGGATTTTGCGGATCGGTGAAGCGCTCCAGCCCGCGCTCGCGCAGCGGGTTGAAGGTGATGATCGGGACACCTCTCTTCGCGGCCCGCTGCAACGGATGCAGCATGCGCGGCGAGTTGGTCGTCGTGTTCTGGCCGAAGAAGAAGATGCAGTCGGCCTTGTCGTAGTCCTCCAAGAGGACCGTTCCCACGGGAACGCCGATCACCTCGGGCAGCGCCACCGAGGTGGACTCATGGCACATGTTCGAACTGTCGGGGAAATTGTTCGTGCCGTACATACGCCCGAACAGCTGATACATGTAGCTGGTCTCGAGCGACGCGCGGCCGGATGTGTACATGACCACGGAGCGCGGATCGAGCTTGTTCAGCTCAGCACCGATGGCCCGGAACGCCTCGTCCCAGCTGACGGGGACGTAGCGATCGGACCCGGCATCATAACACATCGGATGCGACAGACGCCCCTGCTCTTCCAGCTGATGGTCGGACCAGGTCCGCAGCTCCGCTAGCGTGTGCTGGGCGAAGAACTCCGGGCCGACCGTCTTGCCGGTGATTTCCCAGGCGGTGGCCTTGGCGCCGTTCTCGCAGAACTCGAAAGGATGCGGCTTCGCCGGCTTGGCCCAGGAGCAGCTGACGCACATGAAGCCGTCGGGCTTGTTCTGCTTGAGCAAGATCTCGCTGCCGAGCAGCGTCACCTCTTCCTGCGTCAGGATGCTGGCGACGGCATGCACCGAGCCCCAACCGCCGGCGGGAGAGTCGTAGTCCTGGATTTTTGCTTTTTCACTCACGGCACATCTCCGCGGCCCATTCACGCCCGGCCAACACGGGATGAGCAGCGAAGTTCCGGAGCCTCCACGAAGGTTGCCAAGATGTAACGGTGGCTTCCGTCTGGAGAGACGCCGCGCCTGATCAATTAGGAACGACGCCGCTCGCCGAGAGTCTGTTCCAGGCTTCCGGCGGCGTTCCCCCATCTCGCTGGAGGCACTCCGTGTGGACTGCGGCCCAGCGTCCGACCTTCGGGCGCTGGGTCCGTCCGCGCGAGGAAGCCGGGCTTTGAGCTCGGCCTCCATCGGTCTGACCGATCAGGCCGCGCTGCGCTTGAGATGGCGGCCTTCGTTGACCTCTTCGATGATCTTGGCGCTGAACGCCTCCAGATCACCAGGATTGCGCGACGTGATCACGCCCTGATCGACCACGACTTCGGCGTCCTGCCACTGGGCGCCGGCATTGGCGACGTCGGTCTTGATCGATTTGTAGGACGTCATCTTGCGCCCCTTGGCGATGCCGGTCTCGATCAGCAGCCAGGGCGCGTGACACACCGCGGCGACGATTTTCTTGGCGTCGAAGATGTCCTTGATGAACTTCAAAGCCTTCGGCTCCAGGCGCAGCAGATCCGGATTGATCTGGCCGCCCGGCAGCACGATCGCGTCGTAGTCGGACGCCGACGCCTGATCCAGGGTCTTGTCGACCTTGACGGCACGGCCCCAATCCTTCTGGTCCCAGCCCTTGATCTCGCCGGCCTCGATCGAAACGATTTCGACGGTCGCCCCGGCCTGCTTCAACCGATCGCGCGGCACTTCGAGCTCGGACTGCTCGAACCCGTTGGTCGCGAGGATCGCGATTTTCTTTCCCTTGATGTCCATTGCTTTCTCCTGGTCATTCGACACCCGGCCAACCGCGCGCTTGCGCCCATGTTCCGTCGGCGGCGACGGACGGATCGTCACAACTGTTCGATCAGATTGCGGGCAGAGCGGCGTGGAACCAGCTCCCGCATGCGGCGGTTTGTGAGGTGTGGCCGCCCGATCGGGCGGGCGCCGGCCGGCCGTGAGCCCAATGCCAAGGCCGACCGCAACCTGGAGGCGCTCGTGCCCTACGCATTGTTTGAGAATGACGAACAGCTGACCCGTCCGTTTCGGACGGAACGTGAGGTCTGGGAAGCCGCGGAGCAAGCCGATCTCATCACCTTCGGCACTCACGGCGAGAAGCTTCTCGACAACAATTTCGAGATCAAATCCTGCGAGGCCAGCCCGGAAGAACTCGCAACGGTGCCTCCGGACATCGTGCTTCCCGAGCCCGCAAAAGCGGATTTCGAGGAGCAGCACGACACAGGCCAACAGGCGACGCTGTCGGCGCTGCAAAAGAAACGGCCAGCCGAGCAGTGAATGACTGCGCTGCTCTAGCCTTCATCCCACCGAGTCAAGCTCGTCGCGTGCGGCGGGATCTTATCCTGGCACCCCATTCGGTCGACGTGCCATGAAAGAGTGCCATGAAACCTGCAGTGACAGGCTTGCGCTGATTGCAAGCGTGGACGCCCATCACTCATTCGCTGCGGGTCCATTTGCTCGCCAGAGCCCGACCGCGGACCCTCAACGGAACCTCCACGAGGCGCCAATTTGCCTCGGCCGCAAGCGCCAGGATTACGATCCACGACAGGTAGAACTTCGCCGTGGCCGAACCGGTTGGGGTCGCGCCTCCCGTCAACCGCCACCACAACTCGACAACGAACGCAATCGCGATGCAGTGGATGACGTAGATCGAGTACGAGCGCGCAGCGATCCAGAGCACGACCTTCCGGACACGTTCGTTTTGTGAAGGACCGAACCAGCCGGCCTCAAAGTGAGCAATCGTGACGATTGCAACCGAAGCGATCGCCGAGATTCCGGCATTGAAGCTGACGGCTCGTCCGGTGATCATCGTCAGAATAGCAAAGAGCACCCCGATCGTGACGGCCTTCGTCGTCCACTTCGCTGCCGCCAGGGGTTCGCGAAACATGCGCAGCCCCTCCCAGGAAGACAACAGATACACCATGACTCCGCCGCACAACGCGTCGGTTCTGATATAGAGCAGAAGCGATCCGTCCGGGCGGGTCAGGAAGAGCTGGATGAAGGCAATGAGCGCCAGAAGAGGAAGGAGCCTGTCCAGCTTCTTGTACGACCACAAGGTCAGGACCAGCAACGGAAAGCAGGCATAGAACTGTTCTTCGAGCGACAAACTCCAGAGCGGACCGAGCGGATAGACAGGATTGCTGAAACAGAACCCTTGCGCACAGTAGCCGTGATGGAAGTTCATGATCTGGGCGAGAGCCGAAACGCCCCCGACGATCGTTTCCTTGATCGGCCCGAAGGCACCCGATCGATTGAAAGCCGCGGCGAGCACGATGTCGGCGATGACCCAGAGCAGGACGGTGGGCCAAAGCCGATAGATGCGCTTGATCCAGAAGGCGACAACCTCCCTCCACGCCGCTTCGAACGACGAGGCGGCGAGGAGTCCCGGCAAGAAGCTCCGAGCGATCACGTAGCCGGAAATGGCAAAGAAAAGGTCGACGCCGGCCTGACCGAGATTGAAGTAGCTGCCTATCGTCGCGGCCCAGGCCGGCTGCCAGACCGTCAGGTAGTTGAACGAGTGCTGAAACGCCACGATCGTGATGGCGACCGCCCGAAGCGTTTCGATTTCCTCGTTCTTCTTTTCAGTCCGAACGTGGGAGCTATGAACTGGCCCTGCCTGCTCGCTTTCGCTGCCCCCAGCCAGGGTCACGCCATGCATGCGCGCTCAGTCCCAGGGTGTCGAGCGATCGTCGAGGAAATCGGCAAATTCCTTTCCGAGCACGCTTGCGGCGCGCTTCTCGACCAGATCATTTCCGGTGCCGGTAAACACCATATCGAGGTTCTTATCCATGCAAACAGTGCAGAAGCTGTGCTTCTGCTTCCGGTCGAACAGCTCGTCCCGGCTGACCTCGAGATAGTTCCTCGCAATCAGCTGCTCGTTATTGAACGTGGCACAGCACAGGGCGACCGAACCGTCATAGTTGAGCGCCGTGCGGCGGACACGGAACTCGCAATCGAAATTCTTGGGACGAATCTCGCCCAGCATCCGGCTCCGCTCCTCCATCGGCACGACAAGCTTGGCAAGAAGCGCCTTGTCGGCGTCGTTCAATGTGCCATCGCCCGCGTGAATGGCCTTCTCGAGGGGCATGAACGTCGCGATGCTCGGCATGAAGTAGAAATCAAGCTCGTCGCACAGGCGTCTGACCGCTGCAAAATCATCCGGAAAGTTGGTGCGGTAGACGTGAAATCCGACCTGGATCGGAACGCTGATCCCGGTTTCGTCCATATGATGCCGAAGCAGATACATGTTCGACTTCACGAGGTTGATGTCGCCGCCAGCATGCGTCTGCTGATAGACTGCGTTGGTGTAGCCGGACAATGAGATGCGGATGTAGCCCGGCTTCGCGCGAATGATCTCGCGCATGTTGGGAAAGGAGTTCAGGTTCGTCGAAAGGCCGATGCCGATTCCATTCTCTCTGGCGAGCCGGATCATGTCCGGCAAACTCTTGTGAAGCGCCGACTCGCCCCAATTGAAGAGATCGATGTAGACCCGCTCACCGGGATGCTCGCGTTTGATCTTGTCCAGGATGTCGCGATACATCTGCATGGACATGATGCCTTTCGGCAATTGGCTCGGTGAGTTTCCCACCGGACAGGACGGACATCGCAGCGTACAGCTGCCGACGACGTCCATCGCAAAATAGTAGTCCGCTTGGGTCTCCTGCTCGATGACACGCCACAAAGCGGCTTGGCGGCGGCCGCGTGTCGCGCGCTCCTGCTCGGCGTCAATTATCGAGCTGTTGGATCCGTTAGCTGGGGACGAGTTCGCTTGAGTATTGGCGCGCGAGGCGTCCTGTGACCGACGCTGCAATCCGGCAAGCGTCTCCGACCGAACGACAGAATAACCCAATGCATTGAATGTGCGCCCCACGAGGGCTTTCAGTTGCTGCTTCAATGATCACCCACCCAACTTGCCCCGGGATCGCCTGCACAATTGACGCTTCAAGGGAGCATATAACGCCCTCGGAAGCCCATGAACGACCGCTAAATGCCGGAAGACTTACTCTTATTCTGCACACAGAAACTGTGTCCGCAAACGATACGTTGACGGCAGTCCGACCGACCAGACCGCTGACCGTGCCCGCGTTCGAGCGATCCGTGTAAGCTACGGACGCGATTGGAGAAACGGAACTGGGGAAGACCCGATGCGCATGCGCGGACCGCATCGGGTATCCGGCCGCTCGCTTCCTCCGCGCTTTCGGCGCCCACCGCCCCTGATGGCTTGCGCGCGGGGAATCATGCGCGCATCCGTCGTCGTCAGCCCCCTCCCGGAGGCGCCTTGGGCAGCTCCGCGACCCGGTCGCCTCGCCTCATCTCGTGACAGCGCGGCGGTCATCGGCATTCTGACACCACAACGGCCCAGATCGACAAACGACGGTGCAGCCAGACGCGATCGCGAATCAGCTCATTGTTGTCTAGACTCGACCCACTCGCGAGGAGTCCCCCATGGTTGCGGACAGTGACAGCAAGGTTGCCTGGCATCGCGCCCAGCTCAAGAAGAACCGGGCGACCTTGAAGCAGATCGAGACGGCGCGGTTCACGGTCGGCGAAAGCGCCGATGAGAAGGCGATCGAGCGAACCAAGCGGCAGGTTGCGGAACTTCAGGTCAAGATCCGCGAGTCCGAGCAGCTCATCGCCCAGCACGACAAGCAGACTCGACGCCCGCTGGGCACGGATCTCAGGAGCCTCTCCAACGTCGCCTGGCGCAATTGGACCGGCAACGGCCCGCGTTGAACCTGGACACGCGACTCCGTCAGTCCACGATCTTTCGATGCGCACCGCCAGCCGTTTCCGATACTGTCGAAACATTCGAAGGCCGGGACGTCTCGTCAGGCCTCCAGCGCGCCAGCCGCTCGTCGCTGCGACGCAGGGCATCGAGATCGATCCGTCCATCTGACAGCGCTTGCCTGGCGCACGCGAAGGCCCGGTGAAACTGAGTGCCGTCATAGGCCACGAGCAGCAGATCGGCGCCGCCATTGAGAGCCTCCACGACCGCCTTGCAGAGGTCGCGGCCATAGATTGCCCCCATCACGAGATCATCGGTGATGATGACGCCCTGATAGTGCCACTGCCCCCTGATCAGGCCGTCGAGAACCTTCCGGGAGTGCGACGCGGGCCGCTCGGGATCGACGGCGTCGACCGTCACATGCCCGACCATCATCGCCGCCTGCGAGCGTTCCAGCACGTGACGGAACGGTCGCCAGTCCGATCGTTCCAGGGCATCGACGGGCGCATCCAGCTGAGCCGAGAAATGGTGCGTATCGGCCTCGACCCGACCGAGGCCCGGAAAATGCTTGACCGCCGCGCGAACGCCGCTGGCCTCCAGACCCTGGACATAGCCGAGCGCGATGTCACCGACCACATCCGGATCCCGCGAAATCGCACGCCGACCGATCAGGGTGTGAAAATCCAGCGGATTGCGGGTCCAATGCGGGCGAAGGTCGACGACCGGCGCCAAGTTGAAGTTGACCCCCGCGGCCGCAAGCCCCTCACCCTGGGAGCGTCCCAATTCGAACGCGGCCCGCGCGCGCCGGTTGGCGGGCAGATCGGCGAGTGTGGAGAGGCCGGGGATGTTCGGCAGCACCGGCGACAAATGCGCGACGCTGCCCCCCTCCTGATCTGCGGCGACGAGGAGCGGCGGGAGACCTGCACCGCGACGTTCGGCCTGCAAGCGGGCGAGCTCGGTGCGCAGGTGAGCTTCCGTCCGTCCGCGGATATTGTGATGGGTGACATAGACGCCCGCAATCAAGCCGCGCTGCGCCAGCGCAGCGGCATCGTCCGCGGACCTGTAGCCGGCGATGAAGTGCCGTCCGAGCAGCAGCGCCACCTCGGGCTCGGTCCGGAACGTCTCGTATTTCCGCCAGGCGAACATGAACTGGGTCGCCGTCAACGCGATGAGCGGAACGCACCAGACCAGCAGCAGGGCTCGCGCGGCGATGCCGCGTCGCCAGCTTCCGCTCAGCACCAGAAGGAGCGGAACAGCCAACCCGATCACCAGCAAGGCGACGTGACCGGGGCCGCGCAGCCGGACCAAATAGGGTTCGTTGCTGTTCAGCGTGATGAAAACAAGGAGCGCCGCAAGGATCCAGAGGATCACGGTCCTGATACGTCCGAACATGTTCGACAAGCCGATCCACACGAATGAAGACGGTGATTGCGTAACAACGACAATTGGGGTGCGCCAGCCGGAGAAGCGCGTCTGCACGAATTCTGCAAACAAATCCTGAGATGCTGCAGACAGTCTCGCGACCGACTGCACGCGCGAGCCTCATGTTGAAATCCCAGGATCGCGGCAGCCCAGCCGTAACGACTGAAACGAGGATCTTCGCAATGAGCAGCTCCGCTGAGCTGACCGGCACGCCCACCGCCGGCCAGGCCAAGTGGCTCAAATTCGTCTGCGCTCTCGGCCTGCTGTGGCTCGCCGACATCATGTTCTACAACCAGCCCATCGGCCTCTGCGTCGTGCTGTTTGCAATCGCCTTGTTCGCAGGCTGCGTCCTCGTCAATTGCGACAAGATCGACAGCCGCCGCTGGATCGTGGCGGCCGGCATCTTCGTCGCCGGTCTCGCTCCGGGCCTCGAAGCCCTGGATATGCTGTCGTTCGCGATCCTCGTGCTCACAACGATATCGGCCGTCGCGGTGTTGACCGATCCGAGCGCGGCCGGACTGCGGGTGCCGCTGACGGCCGCACGGCAGCTGCTCCTCGCCGGACCGTTCAGGCTGATTGCGGACACCATCGCCATCCTCCAAACCAACGTCCTGACCCGTTTCCTGCTGGCGTGGAGCATTCCGCTGGCGCTGTACGCCATCTTCATCTTCCTGTTCGCGGCGGCCAATCCGGTGATCGAGCAATGGCTCAATCGCTTCCGCCCCGACCACGTCGTGTCTGATGTCAGCGTGGCCAGGGTCGTCTTCTGGCTCATCGCACTGTCTCTGATCTGGCCGTTCATGCATTTGCGCTGGCGCCAGCACAAACCGGGTCCGGCCGCACCGGATGCCGTTGCGCAGGACGTGCGATCGCCGCTGGACTCCGTGCTTGGTCCGCGGGTCATCCTCCGCTCGCTGCTCATGTTCAACGTGCTGTTTGCGCTGCAGACCGTGCTTGATGGGCTCTACCTCTGGGGACATCTGGCGCTTCCGGACGGCATGAGCTACGCGGCGTATGCTCATCGCGGCGCCTATCCGCTGATTGCGACCGCGCTTCTGGCGGCCGCCTTTGTCGTCGTCGCCATCCGTCCACAAGCAGCCGATCAGTCGAGGCTCGTCCGACCGCTGGTATATCTCTGGGTTGGACAGAACGTGATGCTCGTCATGTCCTCGATCCAGCGGGTGCATCTCTACATCGAAACTTATCTGCTCACCGGCTGGCGGATCGCGGCGTTGATCTGGATGGCGCTGGTCGCCGTGGGGTTGATCCTGATCGTAATCCGTATCGCTCAGGACCGTCCGACGCGCTGGTTGATCCACGTGAATCTTGTCGTGCTGGCAGCCACCCTTTACGGGTGCTCCCTGGTCAATTTCGACAAATTCATCGCCGACTACAACGTGGCCCACAGCCGCGAGGCCGGGCGGGGCGGCGTCGCCCTCGATCATTCCTATCTAGCGCGACTGGGGCCGCAAGCCCTGCCGGCGATCCGGCGGGCCATGTTGCTGTCGCCTCAGGCGTCGGAGCTGGCACGCATCCATGACAACCTGCTGGCGGACCAGGCCAGGGACAGGGCGTCATGGCGAACCTGGAGCTTTCGCGGCTGGCGCTTGCAGCGTGATCTCGATACACATACCGCAACGCAGACGCCAAGCTGACACTTGCCATGGAGCGCCGCTTGTCTCCCCGAATTCTCATCGTCGACGATGATCCGCACATCCGCGAGGTCGTGCGCGTCGCCCTGAGCAAGGCCGGCATGGCCGTGACGGAAGCCGCCGACGGCCGGGCCGCCCTCGCGAAGTTCGCAGATGATAGACCGGACCTGATCGTGCTCGACGTCGGCATGCCGGAGTTCGACGGCCTGGAAGTCTGCCGGCGCATCCGCCGGACCTCGCAGGTCCCGATCCTGTTTCTTTCCGCCCGGGACGAGGAGATTGATCGCATTCTCGGCCTCGAGATCGGAGGAGACGACTACGTCACCAAGCCGTTCAGCCCGCGCGAACTCGTCGCTCGTGTCAATGTGATCCTGCGTCGCGTCACCTCGGGCGGTGCCGATCGCGCGACCGAGGCGGAGGAGCTGGCACACGGCCGGCTTCGTCTCGACCCGCAGCAGCATGCGGCGCGCTTCGGCGACACCCCCCTGACATTGACGGCGCTCGAATTCAGCATCCTGCGGACGCTGATGACGCGTCCGGCCGTCGTCTTCAGCCGCGAGCAGATCATGAGCGCGGCCTATCAGCTCAACATCCAGGTCTCCGACCGCACCATCGACAGCCACATCCGCAACATCAGGGCCAAGCTCGCGGCCGCGCATTGCGAGGACGCCATCGAGACCGTCCACGGCGTCGGCTTCCGGCTGGGCCGCTGCGGCGCGCCATGATCGCGCCGAAGCCGAAGCGGAAATGGCGGCCGTCACTGGGACAGATCGTGTTCGGCGTGCTGGCGCTCGTCGGCACCCTGCCCTTCGTCGGGCTGTTCTTCTTCCGCATCTACGACAATCAGCTGATCCGGCAGACCCAGGCCGAGCTGATCGCGCAGAGCCGGGTGCTGGCGGCCGTCTTCGCCGAGGAGGTCGCCGCGCGCCTGGCCTCAGGCATTCCTCTGGGCTTCGAAATCCCGCTTGAGGCGCGCCCCGATGCGGCAGACGAGGTCACGCCGATCCGCCCTCTGCTCGATCTGCTGGCCAACGATCTGTTCGTGCGCCGTCCCGATGCGCGCGAGGCGATCCATCCGGCCGATCCGGCCTATGTGGCCATCGGTGCGCGGCTGCTGCCGATCATCAAGGAGACGCAGAAGGTCACGCTGGCGGGCTTTCGCGTGCTTGACCCGCAAGGCGTCGTGATCGCCGGCCGCGACGAGATGGGCAAGTCGCTGGCCCACATCGACGAGGTCGCGAGCGCCCTGCAGGGCCGCTACAGTGCCGCGCTCCGCATCCGCATTCCCGACAAGGCGCCACCGCCGATCTATTCGATCAGCCGCGGCGTCGGTGTGCACGTATTCTCGGCGATGCCCGTGATCGTCAACGATCACGTTGCGGGGGTCATCTACACCTCGCGCACGCCACGGAACATTTTCGAGCATCTCTATCAGGAGCGCGGCAAGTTCATCGCCGCCGGGTCGACCATCGTCCTGACGACGCTGCTGGTCGGCCTCATCGTGTCGCGGACGATCACGCGGCCGATGCGCGAGCTCGTCGATCGCGCCGGCCGGATCGGCCGCAACGACCCCGCGGGCTTTCGCCCCCTCGCCCATTACGGCACGCGCGACTTCGCCGAGCTGGCAGAGCACTTCTTCGCCATGGCCGAGCAGCTGGCGCAGCGCTCCAACTACATCCGAAGCTTTTCGGCGCACCTGACCCACGAACTCAAATCACCGCTGACCTCGATCAAGGGCGCCGCAGAGCTGTTGCTCGATTCCCTTGCCAGCCGCTCCGGCGCGCTGACACGCGCGGAGCAGGAGAAATTCCTCACCAACATTCTTGCCGACGCGGATCGCCTGACGGCGCTGGCCCAGCGCCTGCGCGAGCTGGCGCGGGCGGAGACCATGTCGACGATCGACCCCGGCGGCGTGGCGGAGGCGGTCGCCATGCTGCGGCAGCGCTTCCCGGCGACCACGATCGAGGCGTCCGGTCCGGTCGACCGCAAGACCTCACTCTCGAGCGAAACGGTCCTGATCGTGCTCACGCATCTGGTCGACAACGCGGTCCGCCAGGGGGCGCGGCGGGTCCGGTTCGATGCCGTGGATCGTGACGGTCAACTGGTCGTCATTGCCGGCAACGACGGCGATCCCATCTCGCCCGACAATCGCGACCGCATCTTCGATGCGTTCTTTACGACCCGGCGGGACAGCGGCGGCACCGGCATGGGGCTGGCCATCGTACGGGCCATCCTCGCAAGCCACGGCGGAGAGATCCTGCTGCTGTCTCCCGAGACGGGGGTCGCGTTCGAATTGCGGCTGCCGCTGGCCGGTGATCGCGGAACATCTATCTGAGATGGCGCCGCTGGCTGCCTGCGATCCTGAAGTTGCTCCGGCGCCTCGGATGGCGACCGCCAATCCCCATCCCAATCCCGGGGCTGGCAGCGGCGACGTTCTCACGATCGTTTGTATACGAGCAATTTGTGCCAAGAGGCCGCCCGTCGCGCGCGCCGGACCAGGATGCCGCAGATCGGCTGCGCAATTCGCAAATGACTCGCGCGCGCGATCCGCGTAATCTCCGGCGCGATTGCACCATCGGCCAGCGTTCCATTGGCCTTTCGGGAGACCTTGATGACTTCGAGCCGTTTCGAGATCAGCCGCCGGACTGCCCTGTTGACCTCCGCCGCCATCGCCGCGAACGTGGTTAATCCTCTGCGGGCTTTCGCCCAGGAAACCCCGCGCAAGGGCGGCGTGTTCAACGTCCACTACGGCGCCGAGCAGCGCCAGCTCAATCCGAGCCTGCAGGCCTCGACCGGCGTCTACATCATCGGCGGCAAGATCCAGGAGAACCTCGTCGATCTCGATGCCAACGGGCAGCCGGTCGGCGTCCTCGCGGAGAGCTGGGAAGCGACACCCGACGGCAAGACGGTCACCTTCAAGCTGCGCAAGGGCGTGACCTGGCACGACGGCAAGCCGTTCACGTCGGAGGATGTCGCCTTCACCGCGATGAACATGTGGAAGAAGATCCTCAACTACGGATCGACCCTGCAGCTGTTCCTCACCGCGGTGGACACGCCGGATCCGCAGACCGCGATCTTCCGCTACGAGCGGCCGATGCCGCTCAACCTGCTGCTGCGCGCCCTGCCCGATCTCGGCTATGTCTCGGCCAAGCACATCTATGAGAACGGCGACATCCGGCAGAACCCGACGAACCTCGCGCCCGTCGGCACCGGTCCGTTCAAGTTCGTGAAGTACGAGCGCGGCCAGTACATCATCGCCGACCGCAACGCCGATTACTGGCGCCCGAACGCACCCTATCTCGACCGCATCGTCTGGAAGGTGATCACCGATCGCGCCGCGGCGGCCGCGCAGATGGAAGCGGGCGAGCTGCACTACAGCCCGTTCTCTGGGCTGACGATTTCCGACATGGCCCGCCTCGGCAAGGACAAGCGCTTCATCGTCTCGACCAAGGGCAATGAGGGCAACGCCCGTACCAACACGCTGGAGTTCAACGTTCGCCGCAAGGAGCTTGCTGACATCAAGGTCCGCCGCGCCATCGCGCACGCGATCAACGTGCCGTTCTTCATCGAGAACTTCCTCGGCGATTTCGCCAAGCTCGGCACGGGCCCGATTCCGTCGACCTCGACCGACTTCTATCCGGGCGCGGATACCCCGCAATATCCCTACGACAAGGCCAAGGCGAAGGCGCTGCTCGACGAGGCCGGTTTCAAGCCCGCCGCCGGCGGCAACCGGTTCTCGCTGCGGCTGTTGCCCGCGCCGTGGGGCGAGGACATCTCGCTGTGGGCGACCTTCATCCAGCAATCCCTGGGCGAAGTCGGCATTCAGGTCGAGATCGTGCGCAATGACGGCGGCGGCTTCCTCAAGCAGGTCTATGACGAGCACGCCTTCGACCTCGCCACCGGCTGGCACCAGTACCGCAACGACCCGGCGGTTTCGACAACGGTGTGGTACCGCTCCGGCCAGCCCAAGGGTGCGCCGTGGACCAATCAATGGGGCTGGGACGACGCCAAGATCGACAAGATCATCGACGACGCCGCGACCGAGGTCGATCCGGCCAAGCGCAAGGCGCTCTATGCCGACTTCGTGCGCGAAGCCAATACCGAACTGCCGGTATGGATGCCGATCGAGCAGATCTTCGTCACGGTGATCACGGCGAAGGCGCGCAACCACTCCAACACGCCGCGCTGGGGATCGTCGAGCTGGCACGATCTCTGGCTTTCCGCGTGAGCCGAACTCGGTCAGAATGAGGCCATGCGCATCCTGAGCCTAGCGGGGCGGCGACTCGTCGCCTCGATCCCGACCCTGTTCCTCATCCTGATCGGCGTCTTCCTGCTGCTGCAGCTCGCGCCGGGCGATACGGTCGACGCCATGATGGCCCAGATGGGCGGCGGCGACGCGGCGACTGCGCGCGAGCTGCGCCGGTTCTACGGCCTGGATCTGTCGGTGCCGATGCAGCTCGCCAATTATCTGTGGCGGCTGGTGCGGCTCGATCTCGGCTTCTCCGCGATCTACGGCAAGCCGGTCGCGGCCGTGATCCTGGAGCGGCTGCCGCCGACGCTGTTGCTGATGGTGTCGGCCCTGTCGTTCGCATTCTTCTTCGGCCTCGTCTTCGGCGTGATCGCCGCGCGCAACGTCAACCGCTGGCCGGACACGCTGATCTCGACGGTGGGACTGATCTTCTACGCCACGCCGTCGTTCTGGTTCGGCCTTATGGCGATCGTCGTGTTCTCGATCTACCTGCAATGGCTGCCGGCCGGCGGCTTCGAGGACATCGGCGCGGTCGGCACCGGGATCTGGCGCGTGCTCGACATCGCCAGTCATCTGGTGCTGCCGTCTTTGACGCTCGGCCTGATCTTCCTCGCGATCTATCTGCGCATCATGCGGGCCTCGATGCTCGAGGTCCTCAATCTCGACTTCGTCCGCACCGCGCGCGCCAAGGGACTCGACGAGACGCGTATCATCACTCGCCACGTGCTGCGTAACGCCTTGCTGCCGATGGTCACGCTGATCGGATTGCAGGCGGGCACGATGCTCGGCGGCTCGGTCGTGGTCGAAACGGTGTTCTCGCTGCCCGGCCTCGGCCGACTTGCCTATGAGTCCGTCGTGCAGCGCGATCTGAACACGCTGCTCGGGATCGTCTTCGTCTCGGCGCTGCTCGTGATCCTCGTCAATTTCATCACCGACCTGCTCTATGCCCGGCTCGATCCGCGCATCGCGGCGGAGAGCTGAGCATGGATGCCGTCAAACGCTACTTCCGCAGCCCTCCGGCTGTGCTCGGCCTGATCCTGCTGCTGATCGTCATCGGCATGGCCATCAGCGCCGGCTATTTCTATCCGCGCGATCCGCTCGCGCTCGCCGGCCGCCCTCTGGTGTGGCCGTTCGCCAATCCACGCTTCCTGCTCGGCACCGACAATTCCGGCCGCGACATCGCCGCGCAGATCTTCCATGGCGCTCGCATCTCGCTCCTGATCGGCGGCGTCGCCACCCTGATCGCCGTGGTGATCGGCGTCATGGTCGGAGCGCTCGCGGGCTACTATGGCGGATGGGTCGACAACATCCTGATGCGCATCACCGAGGCGTTCCAGACGCTGCCGAACTTCGTGCTGCTGCTGGTGCTGGTCGCCGTGTTCGGCTCGACCCTGACGACGGTGACAGTCGCGGTTGGCATCGTCTCCTGGCCGGCCCCGGCGCGACTGACGCGGGCCGAGTTCCTGTCGTTGCGCGGCCGCGAATTTGTCCAGGCCGGCCGTACGCTCGGCATGCGGGACACGCAGCTGATCCTGCGCGAGATCCTGCCGAACGCGCTGCCGCCCGTGATCGTCTATGCCGGCGTCGTGATGGCGGTCGCGATCCTGCTCGAAAGCGCGCTCGCGTTTCTCCGTCTCTCCGATGCCAATGTCGCGTCGTGGGGCAATCTGATCGGGCTCGGGCGGGACGTGCTGCGCGTACAGTGGTACGTCTCGGCCATTCCCGGCGTCGCCATCCTGATCACAGTGCTCGCGGTGTCGCTCGTCGGCCAGGGCCTCAACGATGCCTTGAACCCGCGGCTGAAGCAGCGATGAGCGAAACCATCCTCACCGTCGATCGCCTCAGCGTTCGTCTGCCCAAAGGTGCCGATCGCACGCATGCGATCTCCGAGCTGTCGCTCTCGGTCGCCGAGAACGAGATCGTCTGCATCGTCGGCGAGTCCGGCTCCGGCAAGTCGATGATGGCCAATGCCGTCATGCGGCTGCTGCCGAACAACGTCAGCATCGACGGCGGCCGCATCCTGTTCGCCGGACGCGATCTCTGCACGACCCCAGCCGCCGACATGCGCCGGATCCGCGGCGCCGAGATCGCCATGGTTTTCCAGGAGCCGATGACGGCGCTCAATCCGCTGCGCACCATCGGTGATCAGATCGGCGAGGTCCTTGAGATTCACACCGATCTGTCCAAGGCCGAGATCAAGTCGCGCGTGCTGGCGCTCCTGACAGACGTTCACATCCCCGATCCGCCGCGCGCCGCCAAGGCCTATCCGCACGAGCTGTCGGGTGGCCAGCGCCAGCGCGCCATGATCGCGATGGCGCTCGCGCTCGACCCGAAGCTCCTGATTGCCGACGAGCCGACCACCGCGCTCGACGTGACGACGCAGGCGCAGATCCTGAAGCTGATCCGCGAGTTGCAGCAGCGGCGCAAGACCGCGGTGCTGTTCATCACCCACGATTTCGGCGTCGTCGCCGAGATCGCCGACCGCGTGGTGGTGATGCAGCATGGCGTCGTGGTCGAACAGGGTCCCGCGCGATACGTGCTGCGCAACCCCCAACACGCCTACACGCAGCAGCTGATCGCCGCCGTGCCGCCGGTGGCCGCGCCACCGGCGCGCCAGCTCTCGGACGAGACCATTCTCGCACTCTCCGGCGTCGCCAAGACCTATCGTACGGGCGGCTTCCTCGGCCGCGGCGTGCGTGTGACTCACGCGGTCAAGGATGTCTCGCTCATGCTGCCCAAGGGAGCCACGCTCGGCATCGTCGGCGAGTCCGGCTCGGGCAAATCCACCCTCGCCCGCTGCATCATTCGCCTGATCGATCCCGATGCGGGATCGATCCTGCTGCAAGGCGAGGATTGGGCCAAGCTGTCTCGTAGCGACATCAGGCAGCGGACCCAGCAGATGCAGATGGTGTTCCAGGACCCGTTCGCTTCGCTGAACCCGCGGCGCAAGGCAGTCGATCTGGTCGCGCAGGGACCGATCATCCACGGCACGTCGCGCGACCAGGCCCTGCGCGAGGCGCGCGAGCTGTTCAGTCTGGTTGGCCTCGATCCGTCAGCGGCCGATCGCTTCCCGCACGAATTCTCCGGCGGTCAGCGCCAGCGCATCGGCCTGGCGCGCGCGCTGGCGCTGAAGCCGGCGGTGCTGGTGGCCGACGAGCCGGTCTCCGCGCTCGACGTGTCCGTACAGGCGCAGGTGCTGAAGCTGCTCACGGACTTGCGCGAACGGCTCGGTCTGTCGATCGTCTTCATCACCCATGACCTGCGCGTCGCCGCGCAGATCTGCGATCTCGTCGCTGTCATGAAGGACGGCGTCGTCGTCGAGCACGGCTTGACGCGCGACGTGTTCGGTCACCCCCAGCACCCGTATACTCAGGCGCTTCTCGAGGCTATTCCGGGCGGCGACTTCGCCCGGACAGCCGCGAGCTAGGCGATCTCCCGCGCGTCGCGATAGCGGTACAGGAACAGCATCAGCGGCGCGAACGGCCGCAACAGCGCATGCGCGGGGATCGTCACCGGCTCGGTGAACGGCAGCGCCAGTTCGCTTGCCGGCACGCCGTGCACGGCCTTGGCGAGCTCAGCTCCGAGCGGAATCGTCAAGGCGACGGCGCGGCCGTTGCAGCCGGTCCAGCCATAGGCGTCGGGACCGAGCCGATGAATGCGCGGCATGTAGTCGGTGGTCATGCCGACATAACCGTTCCAGACATAGTCGAACCTGACCTCGCCGATCTGCGGCCACAGCCGCTGCAGGCGCTCGGCGACGCGCGCCTTCAGCCGCTCCGCCTTGTTGCCCGGACCGATCACGGCGCCACCGGTGACCAGGCGATTGCGCGCGTCGTAGCGGGCGAAATACAGCTCGCCATGCGTGTCCGACATCGCCTGCCGATCGGGAATGATCGTCTTGCGCACATTGTCCGACAGCGGCTGCGTCGCCATCTGCCACGACAGCACCGGCATCACCTCATGCGCGATGTCAGGCGCCAGCGCCTTGGAGAACTCGCCGCTATAGGCATTGCTCGCGAGCACCAGCGCGCGCGCTGACAGCTCGCCTTGCGCCGTGCGGACTACCCAGCGGTCACCCTGGCGTTTGAAATCAATCACGGGCGAGCGCGCGTAGATGCGACCACCAAGGCTGAGTACCGTCCGCGCGAGGCCACGCACCAAGGCCAATGGATTGATGTGCCCGCCGGTCTTGTTCCAGAAACCGCCATGCCAGGCGTCCGAGCCGAGCATCTCGCGCGCCTGATCGCGCGACAGCAGCTCGACTTGGGCGCCGAACTTCGACCACTGCTTGAAGCGTCGCTCGGCGATCTTGATGCGCCCGGGCGTATGCACCGGCTGCACCCAGCCGGCCTGCTCGTGCTCGGCGTCGATGTTGTAGCGCCTGACGGTCTCGAACAGCGTCGACGCGCTGTCGCGCAGCATGGCGACGAAGCGCTCGCCGGCCGCCCCGTGACGCGCGATCAGATCCTCGGGATCGGGCCGCGACAGCGTCGGGATCACCTGGCCGTTGTTGCGGCCCGAGGCGCCCCAGCCTGGCTCCATCGCCTCGACGATCGCAACATCGACGCCCCCCTCGCGCAGATGCAGCGCCGTCGACAGGCCGGTAAAGCCACCGCCGATGATGACGACGTCAGCCTGTTGGCTGCCCTGCAGCATCGGCAGATCCGGCCCGGGCGGAGTCTGGGCCGCCCACAGCGACGGAGGCCATTGAACGTGATCGGTGGTCGTGCTCATCGCGACAGCTCATTTCTGCTGATCGATACCCTGCGTGGAGATCGATCTTGCCTTGCATCTTCCGCCCGCCTGCGCCGGTTGCGGCGCATGGGTCGATTGGGCATAGTTCGGCCGCCAATATGCCAAGTTCGCTGCAAGGAGACAAACGCGTGGCCCTGAAGAACGTCATCGGTATCGATCATGCTGTCGTCGTGGTGAAGGAGCTCGACGCGGCCGCCGAGACCTGGAAGCGGCTCGGCTTCACGCTGTCGCCCCGCGGCACCCACAGCGCCAAGATGGGCTCGGGCAACTATACCATCATGCTTGATCCCGATTACATCGAGCTGCTCGGCATCCTCGCCGAGACCGATCACAACGTGCCGACCCGCAACTTCATCGCCCAGCGCGGCGAAGGCATCGAGCGTATCGCTTTCACGGCCGTCGATTCGGCGGCGGGCGCCGAAGAGATCCGCGCCAAGGGTTTCGAGCCGATCGGCCCGATCGACTTCGAGCGCCCGGTGCCGCTGCCCGACGGCACGATCTCGGCCGCGAAATTCCGCGTCTTTCAGTGGCCGGTCGCCGAGGCGCCCGGCGGCCTGCGCATCTTCGCCTGCCAGCACAAGACGCGCGAGACAGTCTGGATTCCGGAACTGATGACGCATGCCAACGGCGCCAAGCAGCTCAAGCAGGCGCTGATCGTCACGCCCGACCCGGTCAAGGACGCCGAGCACCTGTCGCGCCTGATCGACCGTGACGGCCGCAGCGAGACGGACGGCGCCGTGACCGTCGCCTCTGGGGGCGACCGCGCGGATTTCGTGTTCCTGACCCGGGACCAACTGGCGGCGCGCTATCCCAGCGTGTCGCTCGCCGGCCTGCCTGAGCGCGGCGGCGCCGGCCTCGTGCTGGCCTCGCATGATCTGGCGAAGACTGAGACAGCGCTCGGCACGGCGGGCGTGCGCAGCGGCGCGAGCATCGTCGTGCCGCCGGCATCCGCGACGGGAACGCTGCTCGCCTTCGTGGCCGGCTAAAACGTTTGAAAACTCGCGGCCGCGCCCATCGCGGCCGCGACGTCACTCGGCCGGCTGGAACATCGCCGGCCGGCCGCGCTGGCTATCGAGCCAGCCCACCAGTTTATCCATCAGCCCGCCGCTCGACTCCGACGGCTGCGCCGACGACACGAACGGATCGCAATGGCACTTCGCGCCCGCTGCGCGCGACATTTTCGCCACCGCCTCCGTCATCGCCGGCGCACCGCAGGTGTAGACGACGTCGTTCGGCGTCAGCTCCGGCATGTGCTCAGTGGGACGGCCGCTGCGAATCGCCGGCGACACGTTCTGCGGCTCCGAGACGATCGGGATGATCTTCACGTTCGGAAAGCGCGCCAGCCGGCACAGCGCCTGGTGCATGTAGAACGACTGCAAAGTCCGCGACACAACGATGAAGACGATCTCGCGCTTCGGATTCTCCGTGATCGCGGCAACCGCGATCGCCCACATCGGCGCAAAGCCGGTGCCGCTCGCAACCAGGATGATGCGGCCGCGATGCTTCTGCCGGAAGAACGCGGTGCCCAGCGGCGCCGTCAGCTTGACGCGATGGCCGACCTGGATGTCGCGGCCGAGCGCCGACGACACCAAGCCGTCCTTCAGGATGCGGATGTGCAGATACAGCAGGTGGCTGTCGGGCGCGCCGACCATCGGATAGGTCGGGCTGTAGCAGCGTGTCGGGAAGCCGCGATACTGCACCTTGGCATATTGACCCGGGAAGAAGCGCAGCGGCTTCGGCATCTCGATGGTGACGCCGACGACGTCGGGCGCCAGCCGCACGAGATCGCCGACCTCGCAGTTCATCGTCACGGTGTCCGGCACCGGCTCGGTGATGATCTTGAGATCGGACACCACGCGCGCCTGGCACGCATGCGCCATGTCGCCTTCCATTCCGCCGAACAGCTTGCCGTCGACGACCGTCACCTTGCACGAGCCACAGATTCCGCTGCGGCAGTCATGAGGCAGATCCACGCCGCTATTGATGGCGCCGTCGAGCAGGATATCGCCCACATTCGCGTAGAACGTTTCCCTGTTGTACTGGATCTTGCAAATCTTACCCATCACTGCACCTCAAGTCGCATCGGCCGGATCTGCCTCGTATGTCGGATCTGGGTGTGGTCGAACGCAGCGACTCGCATGAAGACACCGTTCTTGATCGGGACGTCGTACTTGCTTTTCGTGTCCAATTTGCGGGCAATCTCCAGAGTCCAATGGCCCGCCGCCCAACGCGCCGCACAACGGATGTCGGCACGATCTCCTGTGAACTCGCCACTGACGAGCACACCCGGCACGACCGTCCCGATCGGCGTCTGCGCGTCGGCTTCCGCGGAATAAGGCACCGATTCCGCCTCCGTCATGAACCAGCGCGATCCCTCGCTCTCGCCGATGTTGGGATCGAGATTGATCTCGCCCATTGCCGCGGTCATCGCGGCCACGTCCTTCGGCAGACGCTTCGGCCTGACGCCGCGATTTCCGAGCCGGGCCGCCTCCCTGTCGAGCACGAAATTATCCGTGTAGTTCGCCGTGCCGGGATCGGCGGCGAATCCCCCCTTGTAAGGCGCGAGACCCTTGATCTGATCCGGCGTCGGCTCGGCCGGCGGGCCGAAATGATTGTCGTCCATCCATCCCGTCGGACCGCCGCTGGTCGCCTTCCACAGCCACGCATCGGCGTAGAGATTCGGCGCAGGCGTGTAGTGAATGCCGCGCCCCGACAACGTCGCCGGCTTGTCCGGCATCGGCTGTGAGCTCATGTGGAATGTTCGGTCAGCGGCCAGAGTGATCGGCAGGGTCGTGAACAGCAATGAGAACTTGTCTTCGTTGTAGTCGTTCTCGTCGCCCTTCTCGAAGCCGTTGTGCAGCAGGTGCCAGCCGTCGGCCTTCTTGATCAGCGGCAGCTGCTTCAACGAGCGCGTCGGGTCTTCCCAGATCACGAGGAAGTAGACCCAGGTGCCGTCATGCGCCGCCTTGATCCAGACGCGCGATTCGCCGGTTCCGTCGAAATTGTCACCCTGATTGGTGGTGACCATGTGCGGCTGGATGTTGCGCCAGACGCGATCGGATGAATCGCCGTCCAGCGTCGGCGCGTCCGAACTCGCGATCCGATAGACCGTCACGGAGTCCTCGGCATAATAGTCCGCGGCGAACATCGCAGAGCCGATCACGATGGCGGCAGCCGTCGCGACCATGAACGGGTTGGCCTGAAAGCTCGGATTTCGGCGCCGCGTATTGCCCTTTGCCGGCGGACGCATGCGGCCTGGCGGCGGCATGCGCGGCTCGGGTCGTGCCCGCATCGGCTCTTCCATGCGGCGCGGTGCCGGCATCGGTTCACGCCCAGGCGGTCGCGCAGCAGGTGCAGGCTTCTTCGGTGGCGCCTCGGCCTCCTCCAGCTTCTCAGACTGCTCGACCAGCAAGGTGAGCAGTTCGACGGGATCGAGCTTCGGTGGCGGCGGCGGCAACGGCGCCGGCCGGAAGACGCGATAGAGCTGCATCTTTCCGCCGATGCTGAAATGAACCAGGACGTGCAGCACGACGAAGGCCGGGATCACCCATGTCGCGTACCAGTGGATCATCATGGTGACGTAGCCGGAGGCGACGCCGAAGAACAGCATGCCGCCGGTGACGATGAGCGTTGCCATGGAGATGAAGAGAATCCAGTGCAGCATCACGCTGATCGATCCGAGCCGCGCCGGACGCTTACCCAGCAGGCCCTTGAATCGCATCTTGTCGATGGTGACACGGCGGCCGAGGCCGGATTTGGCGATGTAGATCATATAGGCGACAGCAACGCTTGCGAGCACCACGCCGGCCGGCATGTGCCAGGTCCAGGTCCGGTGCCGCGGCAACAGCCAGTCGAGATTGTTGGCGATCCAGGCGTGGCCGGGCGCTTCGGTCGCCATGCGCAGGCCGGTCAGGAACGCGATCACCGTGGCGGCGACCAGGGTCCAGTGCAGGATGATCGTTCCATAGTCGGTCTTTCGAATCTTCATGCGTGCGCCTCCAGAGCTGCGCGCACGCTATCGGCGCGATACACCGCCGATCCGGCGACCAGATTTCGCTTCAGCGGGGCCGTTCGGCGCAGGATCGTCGCAGACGCCCCCCTGCAGACCGTTCCTCGACCCGATTTCATTCCCGCATCACGCGTCGTGGTGGTGATGTAGTCCAGCAACTTGTCGTCCCCCGGATACTCTTACTGTGAGCAACTTCATCTGATTTATGCCGACTGCGCCCCTCGGCTTGGTGGTCGTTGCCCCGCTACGTTTGGGAGTGATCGGTTGGATCACGCCACGCTCTGATCAGTTGTTGCGGGCCGAGCCGGTGACGAGTTGCTCGGATCGCACGCGAACTGGCCCTCTTGTTCCTCCCTGCTCTTGTTCGAACGTGGTCTTCAGACCGTCTGCCGGATCCAGGGCGGCCGAACGTTCGTTGACAGAACACGCCGCTGACCCCCGATGCACATCGAACTAATTGCAACCGACTTGATGGCGCGCGGAACACGCCTTTCCAGTGTTGCCGCATCCATCATGATCGTCCTCCGCACCGCTATCGAGTCCTGCATCGATCGAGATGACAATGCCTGTGCGTTGCACCGCAGGAAGATTTATTCGGCTTCGTGGCGTCATTCGGCCCGGACGACGACCAATGAGTGCGGAACGAAGGTGATAGACAGACGAATGTGTGACGCGCGCGCTGCATGCGTGTTCGTCTTGCCGCTGCAACTATCGATGATCGCGATCGGATTTGCCGCGGAGCTGATCGCGCCGAGCAATGCCGCAATCTCTTCCCGCGAGTTAGTTGCATCTGGCAGATGATGGCGTAACCACCCGCGCTGCTGCGACAGATTTGCCCATGCGTCGCATTGTTGCCGGAAAATCGTCGGCATCGGCTGTCAAGAGCGCTTGGTGAAGCACTGCCTTTGGGAGACGCGCCTGGATGAGTCTGGCTCAAGACCGCCCGAGAATGAAAGCCGCGGCTGCCATCACTGACCTTCTCTCGGGAAGCGATGACCCGGTGACGCGCGGATTGCGCCAGGCCGTGAAGCGCATGGCGGGCATCGGCGTGTTCAGCGGTGTCATCAACGTCCTGATGCTCTCGGGTTCCGTCTACATGATGCAGGTCAACGACCGCGTCGTCCCGAGCAAAAACCTGGCGACGCTCATCGGCCTCTCCGTGATGATTCTCGTCGTCTACCTGATCCAGGGCTATTTCGACGCGCTGCGCACCCGCATGCTGTGCCGGGTTGCAACCGTGTTCGATGCGAGCCTGCAAGACGCCATTCATCACGCCTTGGCCACGCTGCCCCTGCGCGGAACCAAGCCGATGATGATGCAGCAGCCGCTGCGCGATCTCGATCAGTTGCGCGCCTTCATGTCCAGCATGGGACCGACGGCTTTCCTCGACATGCCCTGGATCCCGATCTTCCTGATCGGCATGTTCCTGTTCCATCCATTGATCGGCATCACCGCGATCATCGGCACGGTGGCGATCATCGGCATGACCCTGGTGACCGATCGCCTGGCGCGTCAGGCCAGCAGATCGGCGAGCGACACCAGCGCCGCGCGCCAGGTTCTCGCCGATGCCACGCAGCGCAATGCCGAGGTGATTCGCGCGCTCGGCATGCTCGACCGCTTTTCGGCGCGCTGGAATGCCGTCAACGAGAAGTATCTGAAGGACAACATCCGCGCGAGCGACGTCTATGCCAATCTCGGCGCCGCTGCGAAGGTCCTGCGCTTCATCCTTCAGTCAGGCATGCTCGGAATCGGCGCGGCCCTGGTCGTCTCCGAGCAGGCCTCCGGCGGCGTCATGATGGCTTCGTCGATCCTCATGGGCCGCGCCCTCGCGCCGATCGAGATCGCGCTCGGCAGCTGGAAGCAACTGGTCGCCGCGCGCCAGGGCATCACGCGCCTGCGCGACATCTGCCGGGCGACCGCAAAGCCCGAAGCGCCGCCGGTCGCCTTGCCACGTCCGTACCGCGAACTGACCGTGCAGGAGCTCACGGTCGCGGCCCCCGGCACGGATCGGCCGATCGTTCAGAACGTGTCGTTCTCGATCAAGGCAGGCACGGGCCTCGCGTTGCTCGGCGCGAGCGCCTCGGGCAAGACGTCGTTGTCGAAGGCGCTGGTCGGAATCTGGCCCGCGCTGCAGGGCACCGTTCGCCTCGATGGTGCGGCGCTCGATCAATGGAGCAACGAGGATCTCGGCCGCCACATCGGCTATCTGCCGCAGGACGTCGCGCTGTTCGACGGCAGCATTGCCGACAACATCTGCCGCTTCGACGAGAATGCCAATTCCGATGCCATTCTGAAGGCTGCGCAGATCGCCGGCGTGCACGACATCATCCTGCGGCTGCCGGAGGGCTACGCGACGCGAATCGGTCAGGGCGGCATGTCGTTGTCGGCCGGTCAGCGTCAGCGGGTCGGTCTGGCGCGTGCCGTATACGGCGACCCCTTCCTCATCGTGCTCGACGAACCCAACGCGAATCTGGACACCGACGGCGAAAACGCGCTGAGCCGCGCCATTCAGATCATGCGGCAGCAGAACCAGAGCATCGTCATCGTGATCTCGCATCGCCCGAGCGCGCTGAACGCGCTCAACATGGCGCTCGTCCTCTATGAGGGCAAGGCGATCGCATTCGGCCCCTGCCAGGAGATCTTCGCCCGTGTCGCCGGCGTCAAGCCTCCGGCCGGCCCCGCCGTTGCGCACGCCGCCGCGGCGCCCAGGGTTGCCGCTCCAGCAGCGGCACAAAATCCGAACGCCCGAATGCTTCGTCGCGCGGCCCCAGCAGAAAGCGCTTGATCAATGAAACACATCAACGACTTCAGGCCCTTCGATGACCAGAACTATGTGCGGCCGAAGACCCGCGCCGTCGGCCCGCAGGGTGATGCGCTGATTCTCGAGCTGCAGCGGCTGCAGGGCGCGTTCGATGACGGCTCGGAGGCGGATCCGCGTGATCGCCGCAATGCGCGTGACGGCGCAAAGAAGCGTCGGCGTACGCCGCCGCAGCAGACGCGCGCCAAGCCGCGCAAGAAAAAGGGCAGCACGATGGGGCGCGCGCTCGACGCGTCGCTCTCGCTGTTCGGCCTCGGCGCGCCCCCTCCCCGAGCGCGGCGCGGCGAGGGCATTCGCGAGATGGAGTGGCAGTCGCCCGCACCGACGCGCTCCTACGAGCCGGAGTTGTCGCCACCTTCACGGCAGCCTGCCGGACGGCTGCCAGCCCATAATGCACCGGTTCTGGATCTCAGAGACGCACGCCGGGATCCCGACTTCGGCGGCGCGACAGCACGGACGATGGGACAACAGAACCTCCCCGCCCGCATGATGAATGCGCCTGTCGTGCCGCAGACCCGGACCGGGCGGCTGGTGAACACGGCCGGCACCGCGCTCACCACCGGAATGACGTTCATCGCCGCCCAGGGAACGGCGGCCGATCTCGACGACGATTCGGACGAGTCGCTCGTTCCACGCGTCGGCCGCATGTTCGAGAACGAACTGCGCCTCGGCCTGCGCGTGCTGCTCGTGTTCGGCGTGCTCGTCGGCGGCTGGCTGACGCTGGTGCCGCTCGCGGGCGCGATCGTCGTGCCCGGCAATCTCGTGGTGCAGTCCAACGTGAAGGCGATCCAGCATCCGACCGGCGGCATCGTCGCGGAGATCAAGGTCGACAACGGCAAGCGCGTCGCCGCCGGTGATCTTCTCGTGCGGCTCGACGCGACCCAAAGCCAGGCCCAGCTGCAGTCGATCACCAAGCAGCTGAACGAGCAGCGCGCCAAGATCGCCCGGCTGTCCGCCGAGCGCGATGGTCTGGAGCAGCCGGAGTATCCGGCCACGCTGACGTCACGTCCCGACGATCCCCATGTCCGCGCGGTGATTGCCTCGGAAAACGCGCTGTTCAAGGCCCGTGCGATCACGCGCAAGAGCCAGAAGGACCTGCTGCAGGGACGCATCGTCCAGCTTAACAACGAGATCAGCGGCATGGAGTCCCAGCTGGAGTCGAAGAACAAGCAGATCGACCTGATCAAGGGCGAACTCGCCGGCGTGCAGGATCTCTACGACAAGCGCCTCGTGCCGTTGACGCGACTGACGACGCTGCAGCGCGAGGCCGCGCGCATCGACGGCGAACGCGGCCAGCTCGTGTCCAGCGTCGCCGAGACCAGGTCCAAGATCAGCGAAGCCGAGTTGCAGACCGTCAAGATCGATCAGGACTTCCGCAGCGAGGTCGTCAAGGATCTCGGCGAAGCCCAAGCCAAGGAAGGCGATCTCGTCGAGAAGGGCGTCGCCGCACGCGATCAGCTCGACCGCATCGAGATGCGTGCGCCCAATTCCGGCACCATCCACCAGCTCGCCGTTCACACCATCGGTGGCGTCATCAAGCCGGGCGAGACGGTGATGGAGCTGGTGCCCGACTCCGACGAGTTGCAGGTCGAGGCGCATGTCCAGCCCAAGGACATCGACCATGTCCACAACGGCCAGGATGCGATGGTCCGCTTCAATGCGTTCAACCAGCGCACCACGCCGCAGCTCAATGGCCAGGTGTCGTTCGTGTCACCCGACATCACCAACGACCAGCGGTCTGGCTCGACCTACTACACGGTCCGGATCACGTTGTCAGACGAGGAGCGGAAGCGGCTCGGCAACCTCAATCTGATGCCGGGCATGCAGGCCGAGGTCTTCGTCCAGACCGGTAGCCGTACGATGCTCAGCTATCTGATGAAGCCGGTACTCGATCAATGGCGCCGCGCCTTCGTGGAGTAGGAGGTTCGACACATCGCGGTCTGCGAGATCTTCAACGCAAAGCGCAGACCGCAGCCGCGATATCAGCATGAACGTCGCAAGCTTTCCCCGCACCTCCGATCCCGCGATGGTGCCCCTGGCTGCGCGAGCGCCGGACGCCGAGCCAAGCGTCACGCGCGAGGCTGTCGATCGCCTGGAAAAGCCCCGGCTATCGCCGCCTTCGGCGCTGCCGACCCAGGAGGGGCCACGGGGGCTTCGCTTCGACTTCAATGATGGCTGCCGCGTCATGCTGCCGGACAACGGACAGCCCTGGCGCGTGCGGATGAGCGATCTCGAGACGGCCAACCTGCTGTTCGACATCGACCTGCGGTCCGGGCACGTCAACAGTGCCAAGCGCTATTTCATTCCGTTCAGGCTGGAGGTCTGGTCCGGATCCGAACGCCTGCTGTGCCACGATTACGACGCCACCGACCGTGACGTGCTGATCCAGTTTCCGGTCGGCACCATCGGCGACGTGATCGGCTGGATGAGCTACGCGGTGAAGTTCAAGGAGCAGCACTCCTGCCGCCTCAGCTGCGCGCTGGGCGAAGCGTTGATCCCGCTGTTCGCTGCCGCCTATCCGGACATCACCTTCATTGCGCCCGATGCAATCCAGGCCGAGCGATACTACGCCACCTACTCCGTCGCCCTGTTCTTCGACGACGCCCAGTCGGTCTACCAGCCCTGCGATTTCCGGCAGGTCGGCCTGCATCGCACGGCCGCCTATATCCTCGGCGTCGATCCGGCCGAACGGCCGCCGCGCGTGGCGCTCGACGACGACAGCCGGCCGATCGAAGCGCCCTATGTCTGTATCGCCGTGCAGGCCACGACCGGCTGCAAGCACTGGAACAATCCCGGCGGCTGGGACCGAATCGTCTCCTTCCTCAAGCAGACCGGCTATCGCGTGGTTTGCATCGACCAGCACGCCAGCCGCCACCACGGTGCGTTCCGGACACAGATTCCCGCCGAGGCCGAGGATCAGACCGGTGACCGGCCGCTGCCCGAGCGCGCGCGCTGGCTCAAGCATGCCGCGTTCTTCGTCGGCCTCTCCTCCGGCCTGTCGTGGCTCGCCTGGGCGGTCGGCACGCCGGTGGCGCTGATCAGCGGCTTCACCCATCCGATCAACGAATTCGCAACGCCCTACCGCGTCATCAACCATCATGTTTGCAATGGCTGCTGGAATGACGGCCGTCATCGCTTCGACCATCAGGACTTCTTCTGGTGCCCGCGCTGGAAGGGCACGCCCCGACAGTTCGAATGCACCCGCCTGATCACCGCTGACCATGTCGAAGGCGTGCTGCGGCGGATTCCCGGCTTCGGAGAAGGACTGCCGCCCCAAACGGAAGCGTCTTCCCATCCGGCGGCCGCCGAGCCGCGTCAGCCCCCTGAGTTTCCAGACGGGCGGCCGGAGCATGACCAGCCGATCGCCTTGTCGTCCCTGCTGGCGCGCCGAACCGGCGACGTGCCAAGCGGCGGCCTCGCCGTCGGCGTGACGGTCGCCGCCGGCCGGTTGTTGGACCAGGCGACTGCTCGGATCGCGGCAGGAGACCAGGCAGCCACCGCCGGTGATCTCCCGACGGCGCTGGAGAACTACAAGGACAGCATCGCGATCGTCAGGCATCTGACAACAGCCGATCCTGACAATGCCGGCTTTCAACGCAACCTGTCGGTTGCCTTGAACAGGATCGGCGCTGTCTTGTTCGTTCAGCGAAATCTCGAGGCCGCACATGCCGCCTACTCCGCGAGCCTGGCGATCATCCGGAAGCTCACGGCCGCGCATCGCGGCAATCTCATCTTTCACCGCGATCTTGCCTGGGGCCATGCTCTGTTGGCCGACGTGCTCGCCGCCCAGGGCCGCCATGCCGAGGCCTTCGAGCAGCGACGCGCCAACACCGCGCTGATGACCCATCTGTCCAACATCGCAGCCAACGATCCGTCGCTGCCGCAGGCGCTGGCCACGTCCTACCAGAGCCTCGGAGATGCCTTCGTTCCTCTCGGCAATATCGATGGCGCGCTCGCCGTCTACCGCATCAGCCTCGGCCTCACCAAGCGCGGGCTCGACGCCAACACGCAGGATCCTGGCTGGAACCAGTTGTACACCAGCCTGCTCCAGAAGATCCGTGCCGCGCTGATTGCGCAGCGCCAGGCCGCTCCGCAGTCCTGAGCAGTCGGCCGGCGCGTTCTTCCGGGCGACTTCGGCCTTCCGTACCCGGACACGTTTCTTTCGGAGCGTGGGTCTAGTCTCTCGGAGAGCGGGTCGAACCGAACGTCAGCCAAATCTCCTGACGCGTTTTCGAACGCACGCCGCATCCCCTGCAACCCATTCGCAGGAAAGCCCCGGCGCTGGCGGGATCGCGGCGGCATGTTGACGAGAAGATGCAATTCGCGTCAGATGGCCGCACCTGCATTTGTTGCTTGCCACTGAAATTCAATCACTTGGCAGCTCGGATGGCGAAGCGTTCACAGCTTCGCGATGCCCGAACAACAACATAATTGCGGACTCCCCCACGCCAGTTTTGGCCCGATTGCTGCGACCAAATAGCGCAGCTGCGACAAAGCAGCGCGCGACAGCTTGGCGCATTCGCGCAAGCGCAAGTCGACCGCGCGGCGTGCTGCGGCGGGGCCGATGCATCCGCATCGCCCGGCCAGTTTCGGTAACGGCCCCTCGGCGGGGCGCCGGATGAACTTGGGGAGAGATGATCGATGGCGAACAACACCTTCAATCCGACGGCGCTGGCCAACGGAACGTCGAACCTGCTGGTGCGCGCATCCGCGCTCAACATGTCGACGGACCTCGTCCAGGCCGGCGTGGTGTTCAACGATGCCGTCCGCGCCTCGCTCGGACTGTTCACCCAGGCGGGCAGCGGCAACTCCAATCCCTTCCTCGGCAGCTACACCACCGATCTGCACGCCGTGCAGAACGACATTGCCGCGATGCTCGCCAATCCCGGGCAGGTGACGCTGGGCGGCCAGACGTTCACGCTGAACGCGACCGACACGGCCGTGCTCACCAACGTGCAGGCGCAGCTCTCGACGCTGATCACGGCCGCCGGGCAGACCACCAACGCGGCGACGATCACGGCCGCGGACCAGACGCTGCACGCCGTGCAGCAGGAGATCCTGCAGGAGATCAATGGCGATGCGCATCTCTCGGGCGCGCTGAACGGAGTCAATTTCCTTGCCAACACCGGCGGCCAGGACGTCGCCTTCCAGAACGCGCCGGCCGGAGCTGATGATGCGGCCACGCTGGCGGCTGCGACGGCCGGCAACACGCTCAAGGACGTCGGCCTCGTCTTCAACAAGGTGGTCGATCTCGCCTCCGGCGGCATCCACACCGGCAACCTGCAGGAGATCACCACGGACCTCACCGCGATCTCGCAGGGGCTGACCAACATCCTGAACAACAAGACCCAGCTTGCGCAGATCGAGAATGGCGAGACCGCGAATGCGGCGGCGCTGACCACGATCCATCTGCAGACGGTGCTCGGACAGGTCAATCTCGAGCTCACCCAATATGCCAAGGCCGAGACCACCGGCAATCAGGCGGCGTTGCGCGGCACCGCGGACAATCTGCTGGACTCCATCGACATCATCCAGGGTGACACCAATCTGAACATGGCCGCGGGCGGCAACGGCACGCCGGGCCATGCCGGCGGCTTCGCCGAGGATCCGGGCGGGCTGACCGGGACGGTCACCAAGTTCCAGGACAACCAGGCGCAAACGAACTTCTGGGCAGCCTTCCTGGCGGAGGCCAACACCATCAATGCGACGCTGCAGAAGATCTCGACCGGCGGCGCGCAAGCCAGCGCGGCACTGGTCTCGCAGATACAGAACTATCAGCAGTTCGGCGCCAATTTCGATGCGGCGCAGGGGGCCGTGTTCCGCGGCCGCTTCGACAATGAGTTGCTGAGCGGCACGCTCGAGGCCGACTCGGCGGCCGCGGTGAAAGGCCTGCAGGGCATCTTGAACGGCGACACGGGCGCGGCCCTCGCGGCCGACAAGGCGATGCTCGCAGCGGCTGGCCAAGGCTTTGCGGCCGACGCCATGGATGTCTCAGGCAACAACATCGCCATCGGCGGCGCGACCTATGTCGGCTCGGCAACGACGGTGTCGACGGCCACCTCCGTGCACGGCCTTGCCCAGGGCACGATCCCGGTGACGGCGACGCCCAACATCGCCAATGGCACGGGCGGAACCACAACGACGCCACCGAGCACGGGCGGCGGAGGGACGGGCACCGGCGGAATGCACACCACACCGGTGAACTTCAGCCCCACCGCGCTCGCCAACGGCACCTCGAACCTCTTGACCCGCGCCACGGCGATCCAGCATTCGACCGATCTGGTGCAGGCTGGCGTTGTCTTCAACGATGCGGTGCGCGCCTCGCTCGGTCTGTTCAGCCTCGCCAACAGCGGCAACTCACCCGCTTTCCTGACGAGCTATCAGGCCGACATCACGGCGGTGCAGACCGACATCGCGGCGATGCTCGCCAATCCCGGCCAGGTCACCCTCGGCGGCAAGACGTTTGCGCTCAACGCCACCGACACGGCGGTTCTCACCAATGTCGAGGGCCAGCTCGGCACCCTGCTCCAGGCCGCGGGTCAATTCGCCAACGCGACCACGCATTCCGCCGCAAGCCAGACGATCCATGCCCTGCAACAGGAGATCCTTGGTGAGATCCACAACGATGCGCATCTGGCCAACGCACTCAACAACGTGCCCTTCCTCGCCAATACCGGCGGCCAGGACGTCGCGTTCCAGACGTCGCCGGCGGGCGCAGACGATCCGGCAAGCCTTGCAGCCGCGACGGCCGGCAACAGCCTGAAGGATGTCGGGCTCGTGTTCAACAAGGCTGTCGAGCTCGCGTCCGGCGGCATCAACACCGGGAATGTCCAGGAGGTTCACACCGACCTCACGGCGGTCGCAAGCGGCCTGACGGCCATCCTCAACAACCAGACTCAGCTCGCGCAGATCGAGGCCGGCGAAACCGCGAACGCAGCGGCGCTGACGACGATCCATCTGCAGACGGCGCTCGGACAGATCAACCTGCAGCTCAACAAATATGATCAGGCGGCGACCACCGGGAATCAGGCCGCTCTCCGCGGCACCGCCGACAATCTGCTCGACATCATCGACATCGTTCAGGGCGACACCAACCTCAACATGGCTGCAGGCGGCAACGGCAATGCGGGTCATGCCGGCGGTTTCGCCGAGGATCCCGGTGGATTGACCGGGACCGTGACCAGGTTCCAGGACAACCAGGCGCAGACGAACTTCTGGGCGGCCTTCCTGGCGGAGGCCAACACCATCAACGCCACACTGCAGAAGATCTCGACCGGCGGGGCCCAGGCCAGTGCCGCGCTGATCACGCAGATCCAGAACTACCAGCAGTTCGGCGCCAATTTCGATGCCGCGCAGGGCGCCGTCTTCCAGGGCCGCTTCGACAATGAGCTGCTCAGCGGCACGCTCGAGGCCGACACGGCGGCGGCGGTGAAGGGTCTGCAAGGCATCCTCAACGGCGACACTGGCGCGGCGCTTGCCGCCGACAAGGCGATGATCGCGGCAGCCGGCCAAGGCTTCGCGGCCGACGCGATGGATGTGTCCGGCAACAACATCCCCGTCAATGGCGGCACCTATGTCGGCACCGCAACGACGGTCTCAACGGCGACGTCGATCAAGGGCACCGCGCAAGGCACGATCCCCGTCACGGCCACACCGAACCTCGCAAATGGCACCGGCGGCACCGCGGCAGCAGGCACCAGCACGGCTGGAAGCGCGGGAGGAGGTGCTGCGACCGGACATGGCGGCTCGGCTGCAGGTGGCACGGCTGGCGCGTCGTCGGGCGGCACCACCGCAGCAAACAACGGCAGCGCTGCCGCGCATTCCTGTGAGCATCAGCATCATCATGATCACAGCGCAGGAGCCCATACGAGCCAGGCCGCGGCCGCAGCGCCCGATATGTCGCAGCATCACGCGCTCTATCACATGTGGCACTGAGGGCCGTCACGGATGGCACGCCTCGCCCACATCCGCGGCTTCGGATGCACACATCATTCCGCACGAGCCCGAGTCGGCTCGTGTTGGAATAATTCCAAGGAGCGTCCGCGGAACCCTCGTCACATCGGGGCAACTTCTTGTCCGGACCGTGTGTCGTAACGTCGCGCGCAGCCAATGTTGCGGAGATGCCACGACTAAAATCAACGGGTTAGAACGCTTCTACGCGCTGCCGTGACCTCGGTGCGACAGCGGACGCATGCCCGAACAACATCATATTTGAGGACTCCGCGACGCTTCTTTTGGCCCCATTGGAGCAAATAATTCCCAGGTGCTTTGAGGCTGCGACATTTCGCCCGCTCTGCGAAGGAGTGAACGAGACGTCGCCGCCCGATCAACGCCCGCGTGCTGTGACGACGCCAAGCAGCTGACGCCGGGTTGAAACTTGGGGAGATAGTTCTGATGGCAGCCAATACATTCAACCCGACGGCGCTGGCGAATGGCACGTCCAATCTTCTGGTGCGCGCCTCGGCGCTCAACCTGTCGACCGACCTCGTCCAGGCCGGCGTCGTGTTCAACGACGCGGTTCGTATTTCGACCG
Source organism: Bradyrhizobium sp. HKCCYLRH3099 (assembly GCF_051167855.1). Classification (NCBI taxonomy): domain Bacteria; kingdom Pseudomonadati; phylum Pseudomonadota; class Alphaproteobacteria; order Hyphomicrobiales; family Nitrobacteraceae; genus Bradyrhizobium; species Bradyrhizobium sp. HKCCYLRH3099. The sequence goes on along the minus strand of NZ_JBNPTW010000004.1, from coordinate 142,692 downwards.
GCCTGTGGTCGACGCCGCAGAACAGTGGCAACTCCAACCCGTTCCTCGGCAGCTACACCACCGACCTGCATGCCGTGCAGAACGACATCAACGCGATGTTGGCCAATCCCGGCGACGTCACGATCGGCGGCAAGTCGTTCACCCTGAACGCCACCGACACCGCGGTGCTCACCCAGGTCTCGAACGAGATCACGACGCTGATCAACGCGGCGCCGCTGACGACCAACCCGGCGACGCTGGCCGAGGCCGACCAGACCATTCACAACGTGCAGATGCAGATCCTGGCGCAGATCCAGGGTGATGCGCATCTGGCATCGGCGCTTAACAACGTTCAGTTCCTGGCCAACACCGGTGCCATGGACGTGGCGTTTCAGAGCCTTCCTGCCGGCAACGACAGCGCGACCAGTCTTGCCGCGGCCGCAGCCGGCGACCTGACCGCCATCGGCACGGTGTTCAATGCGGTCGCCGACCTCTCGCTGGGCGGCATGAGCGCCAACAACATCAACCAGGTGCAGGCCGACTTCACGGCGATCACGCAGGGCCTTCAGGCGATCCTGAACGATCCGGCGAAGCTCGCCGCGATCGAAGCCGGCCAGACCTCCGTTGCGGCGCAGACGACGACGCTTCATCTCATGACGCTGCTCAGCCAGGCAAACCTGCAGCTGAACAACTACAACGTCGCCGAGACGATGGCCAATCCGACGGCTCTGCGCGGCTCCGCTGACAATATCGTCGACATGATCGACGTGTTCCAGAACGACGAGGCGCTCAACAAAGCGGCGGGCGGCACCGGCGCACCGGGGCACATCGGCGGCTTCTCGGAAATGCCGGGCGGCCTGACCGGAACCGTCACGCGCTTCCAGGACAATCAGGCGCAGACCAATTTCTGGGCCAACTTCCTCGCCGAGGGTAACACGCTGGGTGCGAAGCTCGTCGCGGTCGCCAATGGAACAGGGACGGCATCGCAGGCCCTGATCGACCAGATCACGAACTACCAGAACTTCGGCGCCGCGTTCGACATGGCGCAGGGGGCGGTGTTCAAGGGCCGGTTCGACGACGAGCTCGTCGCCGGAGCTCTGCAGTCCGACACCATCATGGCCACGAAGGCCCTGATGGGCATCATGAACGGCGACACGGGTGCCGCCCTGGCGACCGATCAGGCGATGCTGAAGGCTGCCGCTGCGAACTACATCGGCAACGCCGGCGACATCGCCGGCAACAACATCGCGATCGGCGGATCGGACTATGTCACCTCGGCAACGAGCTTCGTGACGGCCACTGCGGTGAACGGCATTGCCCAGGGCACCGGTATGCCGGCGGGCGCCAACCCGAACATCGCCAACGGCACCGGCGGTGCGGCCGCTGCTCCGACCACCCCGGCGCCCACGACACCGACGCCGACCACCCCTGCTCCGACGACGCCTGCTCCGACGACTCCGGCCCCCACGACGCCACCGCCGACCACTGGCGGCAACACCAACAACATGCACCACCACCATTGCCATAGCAGCCACCACACGGCAGCGGCCGCAACGGCTAGTACGGCGGCGGCTGCAACGGCGGCGCCCGATATGTCGCATCATCATGCGATGCATCACATGTGGGCCTGACGTCCCAACCACGGCGACCTATCCAAGCCGGCGCAGACCCCCTCGGTCCGCGCCGGCTTCGGTGCGTCCCGCGAGATCCTGCGATTGTCCGCAAGATGCTTTCGCGAACTGCAAGTGACGCGGCCGCGATCGGCTCCGCCGAGCCTCCGTTTCGCTTCATTCCACCACGACAACTCCTTCTGTCGAACACTTCGTAAGTTGTGATCATGAACGAGCCAGCCCTCGCCTTCCGTCCTCGACTCGTGCCGGCATCGACCGACGCCAGCAGGCTACATCCGTCCCCGATCGACGATCGCGCCCTGCAGGTTGCCGAGGAGGCCTACCGCAAGGTGCTCGCGCTTCAGCCGACGCATTTCCGCACCCTGTGCGGTCTTGCCACTGTCCGTCTCCAACTCGGTGACGCCCGGGAGGCCCGAACGCTGCTGGACCGGGCCGCGGACGTGGCGGGCGAGTCGGCAGACCTGCAGTTGACCGTAGGAAAGGCGTTCGCGGCATTGGGCGACCTCGCCAAGGCGACATCGCATTTCGCGCGCGCCGCCGCGCTGGACGACTCGTCGGTCGAACCCCGCCTGCTGCTCGGCGGCGCGCTCTACGGCCTGGGGGATCCCGCGGCGGCCGTCCAGCATCTCGAAGGGGCGCTGTCCATCGACGATGCGAACCCGGATCTGCACCAGGCGCTCGGCCTTGCGCTGCAGCGGCTCGGCCAGTTCGAGAAGGCGGCGGCGCATCACGCCGCGGCGCTTGCGGCAAGGCCGCAATTCGCGGCGGCCGCCAGCAGTCTCGGTGATGCCTGCCGGCAGCTCGGCCGGCATGCGGACGCGATCACTCATTACACTCGCGCTCTCGCGATCGACTCCAACATGCCGACGGTCCTGCTCAATCTCGGCGGCTGTCATCAGGCGCTTGGCGAACGCGATGCCGCCATTCGCCACTTGCAGAGGGCGCTCGCATTGAGCCCGCAACTTGCCGAGGCGCATTACAATCTCGGCAATATTCACCTCGATACTAAGAGCTGGCCGGCGGCGATTTTCCACTACGAGCGCGCGATCGCTCTGCGACCGGACTTTCCCGAAGCGCATAACAATCTCGCCAATGCCCTGGAGTCGTCTGGCCGGCACGAGGGTGCCTTGTCCCACTATGACGAAGCGTTGCGGCTGCGACCGGACTATGCCGTGGCCCACCGCAATCGCGCCGACTCGCTGCGCAACGCGCAGCGGTACGACGAGGCCATCGCCGGATATCAGGCCGCTCTCGCGCACGATCCCCGCGACACCACGACGATGAACCATCTCGCGGGCGTCCTGACGATCGTCGGCCGGATCGAGGACGCAGCGCGCACCTACGAAACCGCCCTCGCCGTCAACCCGCGCAGCATCGGCACGCACCTCAACTACAGCGTGGTCAAGCCGTTCGCCGTCGACGATCCACGCTGGCCGGCGCTGCAGGACCTGGCATCGAGCGCGGAGACGCTCACCGAAGACGCCCGCATCGCGCTACACTTCACCCTTGGCCGCGCCTACGCCGACGTCAGGGACGGCGAACGATCCCTTCTGCACCTCAATGCCGGCAACGGCCTCGAGCGCCGCCGCATCAACTACGATGAGAACCAGGCGCTCCGCCAGATCGAGCGCATTCGGGCGGTGTTCTCCAAGGACGCGATAAGGGCGCGCGCCGGCCACGGCGATGCATCGCAGGCACCGGTCTTCGTGATCGGCATGCCGCGCTCGGGCACCAGCCTGATCGAGCAGATCCTCGCCAGCCATCCGGCGGTCCATGGCGCCGGCGAGATCAATTTCTTCGCGGCCGCCGCGGCGCTCTTTAGCGACCGCACCCGTGGCGACTTCCCGGAGATGCTCGCCAAGCTCGCAGATGCTGACATCTCGACGCTTGCGCGCGCCTATCTCGACCGGTTTCAAAACCTTCCGGCCGAGACGCAGCGCATCGTCGACAAAATGCCGTCGAACTTCCTGTTTGCCGGGCTGATCCATCTCGCGTTGCCGAACGCACGCATCATTCACGTCCGGCGCAATCCGATCGACACCTGCCTGTCCTGCTACACTCAGCTTTTCGCCGAACCGCAGCCCTTCGCCTATGACCTCGCCGAGCTCGGACGCTACTACCGGGCCTACGAGGCGCTGATGAAGCACTGGCGCGATGTCTTGCCGGACGGCGTCATGCTCGAAGTCACGTACGAGGATGTCGTGCGCGACTTCGAGCCGCACGCGCGCAAGATCGTGGCCCATAGCGGGCTCGAATGGAACGAGGCCTGCCTGTCGTTCCATCAGACCAAGCGTCCGGTCAACACCGCGAGCCTCGTCCAGGTCCGCAAACCGCTGTTCACCGGATCGGTGGGCCGCTGGCGGATGTATGGCGATGGACTGCGGCCTTTGCTCGACGCGCTCGGAACCGAGGCTCTGCGGCCAGCAATCGCGGAGGCCATTGCCGGGACGACGCAGTCTCAGCCGGCAAAGGCGGCCCCGCCCGTGGTGACGTCGCCTGCGGAGGCCCCGCCTCTGTCGTTCGAGACAACCGGAACGCAGCAATCGCTCGCAGATGACGCCGCTGTCGTCGCCAAGAAGCTCCAGGGCCGTGGCGACCACAAGGATGCCGAAGCAATCTTCCGGTTGATCCGCGCAGGCCAGCCGAACCATTTCGGCGCGTTGATAGGCCTCGGCATGATCTGCACCACTGCCAATCGCCTGGATGAGGCCAAGGAGCTTTTCGAGCGCGCGGTCGCGGTCAACGACAAGTCCGCCGAGGCCCATGGCAGCATCGGCGCCGTCGAGGCCTCCGCCGGCCGCTATGACGTTGCGGTGCAGCACTACGAGACGGCCCTCGCGCTGTCGCCGAGTCATCCCGGCATTCTCTATGCCTTTGCGATGGTCCGGCAGAGCCAGGGTCTCGTCGATGAAGCGATGGCCCTGCTCCGCCGCGCAATCGACAACAAGCCGCAGCACCTCGATGCGCATTTCGCGCTCGGCAACCTGCTCTACACGGCAGGTAAGGACATCGAGGCCGCGCGGCATTATCTCAAGGTTCTCGACGTCAGCCCCGAGCACGCCGAGACCCACAACAACATCGCCAACGTGCTGCTGCGCCAGGGCCATCGCGAGCGCGCGGTCGAGCACTACCAGCGCGCGATCGCGAGCCGGCCCGACTACGCCGACGCCTATGGCAATCTCGGCAACGCCTTCCTCGAGCTCAACCGGCTGGAGGAGTCGATCGAGCAGAACCTCCTGGCCATCAAGATCAAGCCGGAGCGGTTCGGCTCCTACAACAATCTCGGCGTCGCCTATCAGGCGCTCGGGCGCTTCGAGGAGGCGACCGCGGCGTTCGCCAAGGCGCTCGAGCTGGCGCCCGACGACGCCTCGATCCATCTCAACCTGGCGAACATGAACAAGTTCAAGCCCGATGATCCCAGGCTGACCGGCTTGCGGGGACTGATCGAGCGCATCGACCAGCTCGACCAGGAGAAGCAGATTGCGGCGCACTTCGCGATGGGCAAGGCGCTGTCCGATCTGAAGGACTACGACGCCGCCTTTTCGCATCTGCAGCAGGCGAACACGCTCAAGCGCAAGAGCTTCGACTACGACTCCCATCAGCGGCTCGGCATGATGAAGAACGTCGCCGCGCGCTTCACCCCCGAGTTTTTCCGGTCCGTTGCCGGTCAGGGTGACGACTCCTGGGCGCCGATCTTCATCGTCGGCATGCCGCGCTCCGGAACCACGCTGATGGAACAGGTGCTGGCGAGCCATTCCAAGGTTTTCGGCGCGGGCGAGCTCGAGACCTTCAAGGAACTGGTCGGCGAATGCGCCGGCCGGCAGAAGGTGGCTCCGGAGTACCCCGATCTGATCGCACTCCTGCCGCCGGAGGAGATGACGCGGCTGGGACAGCAGTACACCGCCCGCGTGCGTCCGCTGGCGCCCGAGGCCCAGCATATCGTCGACAAGATGCCGCTGAACTTCCTGTTCGTCGGCCTGATCCATGCCGCGTTCCCGCGCGCCAGGATCATCAACACAAGGCGCGACCCGCTGGACAATTGCATCTCATGCTATCAGCTGCTGTTCACCGGCGCCCAGCCCTTCGCCTATGACCTCACCGAGCTCGGTCACTACTTCCGGGGCTATGAGGGCGTGATGGAGCACTGGCACAAGGTGCTGCCGCCGGGAATCCTGATGGACGTCCAGTACGAGGATCTCGTCGATGACCTCGAAGGCGTCTCCCGCCGCGTGCTCGCGCATTGCGGGCTCGACTGGGAGGAGTCCTGCCTGGATTTCCACCGGACCGAGCGGACCGTGCGCACCGCGAGCCTGATGCAGGTCCGTGAGCCGATCTATCGCCGCTCCATCGGCAGCTGGCGGCGCTACGAGAAACATCTCGGACCGCTGCGCGAGGCGCTCGGACTCGATGCCTCTACGCCGGCGCCGGAGAGCGCATGACCGCCGGCAAATAACCGGGTGCTGTTGCCCAGGGATCGGTGACAGGCGCGGCACCCGGCTATCCGGCCGCGCGGCGGAGCGGCTCGATCATTGTGCGTCAGGCTCTTTAAGAAATTATCTTCGTCATATGCCGTCGCCTCGGTTTTACTACGCAGACGACAAACTAATTACACAATCATAGGTTGATTATATGGCAGAGCGGGTGTCTTTGGGCGATTCTCGTTCGCAGTTCGCCCAAACGCACATCGCGCTTCGAGCGAACCACCTCGCCCCCTTCTCATCAGCAGATAGTTCGTCTCGTTAGTTCGGCGTGAGCTGTCCGCGCCTCCCGCCGACATGGCGCCTGACCGCACTCCTTGTGATGCGCGTTCGCCTCCTGACCATCCGGCCAAACGATGCCATACGGAACCCGGGGATTGCAGCGCGCTCGGTCAATCTTCGACAACGCCCTGGTTCGGACCGGGCCTTGTCTCGTCGCCCTCTCCATGCCTACCGCAGCGGGAACCGGCGATCGCGCGGCATCGAGGCGTTGCCATCGGGCCGGGAAAGCAGGGCTGTGATGAAGCGTCAGCAGGTGCTTGACCTGGACGCCAAGGCTTGGTTTGACCCGATTGTCGCCGGTCTGGTGCCCCCAACCGGCACGACCCTGCCCCAAACCGTGGAAGATCCCTGGCCATGCGCATCACCCTCGTCGGCTCCCGCCATTTCGGTGTCGCCACACTGAACATGCTGCGCGAGAGAGACATCGAGATCGCCCGCGTGGTGGTGCATGACGGCGAGGACCGGCTTGCAGCCGCAGCGCGCGCGGCCGGGATCGAGGTGGTGGTCCAGGCCAATCCGAAGGTCGTCCCGGCCAGCGAGATCGCTCCCGGCACGGACCTGATCGTCACGGCGCACAGCCATGCCCGCGTCACCCAGGAGGCGGTTGCGGCCGCCCGGCTGGGCGGCATCGGCTACCATCCGTCGCTGCTGCCGCGCCACCGCGGCATCGCGGCGGTGGAGTGGACGATCAAGGAAGGCGACGCGATCGCCGGCGGCACGATCTACCATCTGGCCGACCGCATGGACGCCGGCGCCATCGCCGCCCAGGATTGGTGCTTCGTCAAGAAGGGCGAAACCGCGCGTGAGCTGTGGGAGCGCGCGCTGGCGCCGCTCGGCCTCAAGCTGCTCGGCGACGTCGTCGAATCAGCCAAGGCGACCGGGACGATTCCGGCCAAGCCGCAGGACGAGCAGTTCGCCACCAAGGCGCCCAGCCTGACGCCGCACTGAGCGGCCGATCGCGGCCTCGCATCACATCCTCGACGCCGCCGAGGCCCGCTTTTCGAACGGTCTCACAACGTATGCGCGGGCGAAATCGCGCCTGAGCGCTGTCGGCACAAGGCTGTGACAGCGGTATGTTCATGCGGCACGCGAAGGCACAAAACGTCCACACGGCCGCCCGAATGACTCAAGGCCGGGTTCCGCATTAATCCTTAACAAGCTGAAACTCCTCAATAAAAATCCATTGCGGCGACGCGGCAAATTTTCGTCACAATTCGTCCAAATAAGCTTTGCATCACAGACATTGAGGGACAAAGAGACATGGGTCTCGATCGCATTGGAATGGCCTTGGCCGCGTCGATCCTGGTGGGCAGCTCGGCCGCCCCCGCATTCGCTCAGTCACCCTATGACGGCCAGTGGCAAGTCACGATCGTGACGAATAGCGGCAGCTGCGAGCCGACGGCTAGCTCGACCCTGATCGTGGCAGACGGTAAGATCTCCGCGGCGGGGGCCAACGTGTCAGGATCGATCGGGCGCGAGGGCCTCGTGAAGGTCTCGATCAATGGCGCATATGCAAATGGGCAGCTCAACGGCAATTCTGGTTCGGGCAAGTGGAACGGCGCGTCGGCAGGCATCCCCTGCAGCGGCCGCTGGCAGGCGTCCCGGCTCTGAAGACAACTTCATTTCTTCGGGAATGGCGCGGCGGCTGATGGCCGCCGCCTTCGTTTTAACCGGCGTTTTCGCCGCCTCGCCTGGTCGGGCCGATCCCGGCCCGTTCACCGGCCTGGCCGGGACCTGGGGCGGCAGCGGCACCGTGGCGCTCGAGGATGGATCGACCGAGCGAATTCGCTGCCGGGCCACCTACGGCGTATCCGGCGCGCGCATGACCCTGGTCCTGACCTGCGCGAGCGACGCCTACAAGTTCGGGCTGCAGGCCGACGTTCTCGCGGAAGGGTCTGCCATCTCCGGCAGCTGGACCGAGACCAGCCGCGGCGTCAGCGGTGTGCTGCAGGGCCGCGGCGGCGGCGGCAATTTCCAGTTGCTCGCGACCACCGCGGGCTTCAACGCCAACATCGCGCTCAGCACCCGCGGCAACAAGCAGTCGGTTTCGATCCGGGCCGACAGCCAGTTCCGCGCCGCCAATATCTCGCTGTCGCGATAGCGGCCCGCTCAGGCGCGCTTGGCACCGGCGTTGGGCGCCGGCGCCAACTGCGCGGCGGTCCGCTTGATCGTCTTGGCGACCAGAAGCGCCTGTTCCCGGGTCATCGCAAAGTCCTGCACGCCCTTGTGAGTGGTCAGCGACAGCACCATGAGATGCGGTTCGCGCTCCGGCCAGCCGGTGGCGAAAGCGGTGACGAAGTCGGCTGAAGCGGCGCGTTCGGTCATGTCGGAAGCTCTGCCCTGGTTGTTTCGAGGCGGCGGCTTTAGGACGAAACGCGCCCACACTCCACGATTTTCTAAGCTGCGGACGGCCAAGTTCCGCTGCGCGCCTTGATGCAGCGCGGCATTCAATTCGTTTGCAATGTCGGACAGCCGAGGTGATACAGCCCGGCATTACCAGCCCTTCCTGACAGCGAGCTAATGCACCGTCCCGCTTCGAAACTGATGGCCGCGCTGTGGATGACGGGATGGCTCAGCCTCATGCTGGTGATGGCGGTGGCCGGCCGCGAAGCCATGCGCGAGATGAACGTCTTCGAGCTGATGGAGCTGCGCTGCCTCATCGGCCTCGTGATGCTCTGGCCCGTGATCGCGCTGAGCGGCGGTTTTGCGACCTTGCGCACGACCCGGCTGAAGCTCCATGCCGGCCGCAACCTCGTGCACTACGGCGCGCAGCTCGGCTGGTTCTTCGCGCTTACATTGATCCCGATCGGCCAGGTCGTCGCCATCGAGTTCACGATGCCGATCTGGACGGCGCTGCTCGCAGCCGCCTTTCTCGGCGAACGCCTGACGCTATTCAAGCTGCTGGCAATCGTGCTGGGCCTGGTCGGCGTCGTCGTCATCGTTCGTCCCGACACGGGCGCGATCAATCCGGGCCAGCTCATCGCGCTGGCTGCCGCCGTCGGCTTTGGCATCTCGATCGCGCTGGTCAAATACCTCACACGCACCGAGCCGACCGTCTCGATCATCTTCTGGATGCTCGCCGTGCAATCCGTCGCTGGCCTGGTTCCGACGCTGCTGCTGTGGACCTGGCCGTCCGCCACGGCGTGGGGCTGGATCGTCCTGGTCGCCCTGTGCGGCACGTTCTCGCACTTCTGCATGGCGCGCGCGCTGCTCTATGCCGACGCGACGATCGTGATCCCGATGGATTTCCTGCGCGTGCCGTTGACGGCGACCGTGGGCTGGCTGGTGTACTCGGAACGGCTGGACGCATTGACCCTGGTCGGGGCCGCCCTGATTCTGGCGGCAAACCTCGTCAACCTGCGGCCACCGCAGACTAGACCCGTCGCGGTCGGCAGTTCGGCGGGGCGCTGAGCGCCGATAGATACCGTTCGGGCGTGACCGAGGTCACGAACCACGAGGGCCTACACGCGATCGGCGTGGGTGAGGCGCAACACTCGCGAACTCGTTTGTGGCAGAACGGTGATTTTTTCTTTGGGAACAAGACTTTTCGCGCCATTGAGCGACAAATGCTGCAGTGAACGCTTCGCCTGATCGTTGGGGGATCTCCTGATGCGCTACTTCACCATCGCCCTGTCCCTGCTCTGCGTGGTGCTGACCGCCCAAGCCGCCAAGGCCGACCGCCGCGTCGCCTTCGTCGTCGGCAACGGCGCCTATAAGAGCGTGGCCCAATTGCCGAACCCGCCGGTCGATGCCAAGGCCATGGCGGCAACCCTGCGAAATGTCGGCTTCGACGTCGTCGAAGGCACCAACCTCACGCGCGACAAGATGACCGAGAAGCTGCTGGATTTCGGTCGCAAGGCGCAAGGTGCCGACATCGCGGTGTTCTATTACGCCGGCCATGGCATCGCGATCGCCGGTACCAACTACCTGTTGCCGGTCGACGCCGACCTCAAGTCCGAAATGGACGTCAAACTCGGCTCGGCGATCAACATCGATGTCACGCTCGACCAGACCATGGGCGATGCGAAGGTCAAGCTGGTGTTCCTGGACGCCTGCCGCGACAACCCGTTTGCCGCCAAGATCAAGTCGAACTCGCCGACGCGCAGCGTCTCCGTGCAGACGGGCCTTGCCGAAATGAAATCCGGCGAAGGCACGTTGATCGCGTTTGCGACCGGTCCCGGACAGACCGCGCTCGACGGCGACGCCGGCGGCAACAGCCCGTTCACCCGCGCGCTGATCTCGCACATCGCCCAGCCCGGCATCGAGATCCAGCAGGCGATGACGGCGGTCCGCGCCCAGGTCAATGAGGAGACCAGCAAGGGCCAGCTGCCCTGGGGTCACACCAACCTGATCGGCGCGGTCTATCTCAATCCAGCGGCCGCGCCTGCCGCGACGGCGGCTACCGCCGGCACCACGCCGGTGGCCGCGGCGGCCGGCCAGAGCTCTGGCGAGGCTGAGCTCGAGTTCTGGCGCTCGGTGAAGGACTCCAACAAGCCGGAGGAGCTCAACGCCTATCTCGCGACCTATCCGAACGGTCAGTTCAAGTCGCTGGCGATGGCCCGCATTGCCTCGATCGAAAGCGGCGCCGTGAACACCGCGACCCGCAATGTCGGCAAGGGCGTCGATCCCGCCACCTTTACCGAGGAAGGCACCCAGGTCAGCGAGGATCAGATCGGCCTCGACAAGACCAAGCGCCGCGACGTGCAGCGCCGCCTGACGGGCCTGGGCTTCGACACCAAGATGACGGGCGTGTTCGACGACGAGACCCGCAGCGTCATGAAGCGCTGGCAGGCCGCTCGCGGCTATCCGTCGACCGGCTTCCTCACCAAGCTGCAGCACAAGGCCCTGCTGGCCGAACCGCAGCCGGCGCCGGCCACCGCGGCCGTGGGCGATGAAGCCAAGCCCCGCCGCCAAAAGCCGGCCGGCAATGTCGCCGCCGGCAGCCCGCCGCCGCAGGGAGCGCCGGTCTATCGCAATCCTCCGCCCCAGGACAACGCCGGCAACGCCGCAGGCGCGGCCTTCATCGGCGGCATGATGGGCGGAGTTCTCGGCAGCGCACTGCGCCGCTGATCGCCCGACCTTGCATGTCAGCCCGTGCCGCGAGGCACGGGCTTTTTGCTGCCTGTGAGAAGACACCGGTCGGCCGCGACAGCCGATCTGATCCACGCCGATCGGCGCGTCATCCAGCCGCGACATCATGGCGCCGGATGACATCCTCTTTGCTGAGAGCGCCCGCTACGATGGAGCTCCTGCGGTCGGGGGCCCGTTGATCGGTCGGTCGAGGCGGCGGTCCTCGACGCGGCGCTTGCGTTCGATGGCGTCGCCGATGAACGCGAGCAGTTCCTCGCGCTTGAACGGCTTCATGATCGTCGGCCGGCCGCCGATCCGATTCTCGCCGGCATCGGCGATGATCGGATCGTTCGAGTAACCTGTCATGAAAACGACCGGCAGATCAGGATGAGACAGCGAGAGCTGCCGGGCGAGTTCCGGCCCGCTGAGCTGCGGCATGACCACGTCGCTCAGGACCAGGTCAACGGCATCGGCGTGATCGCGAAGAAAACGCAGTGCCTCTTCGCCATTGGCCATGGACTGTACCGAGTATCCGGCGCGCTGCAGCATCGAGGCCGTCGCGCGTTGGGCGAGAGAATTGTCCTCGACCAGCAGGATCCGCTCGCCGCCCCGGGTCTCCCGAACCAAGGGAGCCGGCGCGGCCTCGGTCTGGATCGTTCCGTTCGCGCGCGGCAACAGCACGACGAAGCTGGTCCCCTCGCCGACCACACTCCTGACGGCGATACTGCCGCCCGCCTGCTTGACGATGCCGTAGCAGGTCGCAAGCCCAAGGCCGGTGCCGCCGCCGCGCACCTTGGTCGTGAAGAACGGATCGAAGATGCGCTCGAGATCATCGGCAGGAATGCCGATGCCGGTGTCCCTCACCGTCATCATGACATAGTCACCAGGCTCGACACCCTCGTCGCTGCGCTGGATGGTCGTGTTGGCCACCGCGATCGTCAGCTGGCCGCCCGAGGGCATCGCATCGCGGGCATTGAGGGCAAGATTCATAATGAGCTGCTCGATCTGCACGCGGTCCGCGATCACCGGCCAGCACTGCTGCTCGACCTCGGTGCTGATGTCGATGTTGCTCGGCAGAAGCCGGCTGAACATCTTCTGCAGATCCGACAGGGTGGCGCCGAGATCGACGAGCGCGAGCGTTGCCGGCTGCTTGCGCGAGAACGCGAGCAGTTGCCGCGTCAGATCTCGCCCGCGATCGACCGCCTTGATCAGCTCCATCACGTCCGGCAGGCGGGGGTCGTCGCCCTGACATTCCTCGCGCAGCATCTCCGCATAGACCATCATCACGACCAGAAGGTTGTTGAAGTCGTGCGCGATCCCGCCCGCCAGCACGCCAACCGCCTCCATCTTTTGAGACTGTCGAAGCTCTTCGTTGAGCCGCTTCTGCTCGGTCACGTCCTGAATGAGATGGAGCTGGGCCGGCGCCCCCTCCCATGTGCAACGCGACGCGCGCAGCTCGCAGCGCCGGACGACCTTGCCGCGATAGACCTCGATCTCCGAGATCTCACCTTCTCGGACCGCAAAGCTCACTCTCTCACCGATGAAGTCGTCACGCGCCTTGCCGAACAGCTCGCGGGCCGCCCGGTTGACGAACGCGACTTCGTTGTCCTGATTGGTGACGATCAGCGCGTCCGGCACGGCCTCCAACAACTGGCCGAAGTGGCGGTAGTCGCGCGGCAAGGCCTGCTTCGCCGACCCGATGAGTGGCAACCCGAGCTCCGCCGGGCCGCCGGCGCGCGCATCCGCGGGCTGATTGTAGAGCAGGACTGGGCTCGCGGAGGCCAGGGCTTGCAGATCGTCCGGGAGAGCATCGATCGCCTGCGCGAAGGCCAGGTTCATCAGGATGGTGTCGTAGGAGGTGGTCTCGAGCCTGCGACGCGCCTCCGCGATCGTCGCCACCCGGCTCATGTCGATCACGGATCCGTTCTCGCCATCACCTCCTACCGACGCGGGCAAGACTGGCGCGGACTCGCCACCAATCACCAGCACTCGGTAGTGTGATGCGTGCATGAGGAACGTCCCTGCCTAGGACTCACGTTGCGGGCTGGCAAACATCTCAGCAAGATGGTCGCGCTCCCGCGTGAACATGTAGGTGGGAGCCCCGGTCAGAATGCCATGCACATCGCGGAAGGTTGCGACCAGATGCATGCCGTGGCCGTCGATGACATATTCGCGGATGTCCTTGTCATGCTGCGTGCCGCGCATCTTCAAGATCGCCAGTCCCCTCCGCATCATGCCGTAGAGCTCGACGTAGCGCAGCAGCAAGATCATGTCGGTGATGGTCGAAATATGGGTCTCCGTGATCGACTCGCCGCCCATCAGCATCGATGTCGTGTTGGTGAAGAGACCGGTGATGCCGACCTTCTTGATATGGCTCGTCAGAGCGATGACGAATTCCCTGTAGGACTTCGGCGAGCCTGCACGTTCGAACGCCGACAGGCTGTCGACCGCCAGCCGGCTCGGCTGAAACTCGTTGATCTCCCGCTGGATGTAGAGCTGGTGATCCTCCAGCCCCATGGTCTCGGGATATCTTGCGATGATGCGGAGAAGGCCTTCCTTCTCGGCTGAATCGAAGTCGACGTTCCAGTTGGAGGCATTGCGCGTCAACTGCTCGCGGCTCTCCTCGGCCGCGATCAGCAACGCACGCTCTCCGCGTTCGATGGCGGCCTTGAGATAGTGCGTGACCATCAATGTCTTGCCGGTGCCGGTGGCACCGCTCACCAGGATGATGGAATCGCGATAGAAGCCGCCGCCGCACATCTGATCCAGCTCGGGCACGCCGGAGGACACCCGGAGGTCGCTCGAACGCTGTTTCAACTCGATCGACGACAGCGGAATGATCGCGACTCCCTCGGCGTGGTCGACCGTGAACGGATATTCGCCCTTCTGATGGGTAGCGCCGCGGAATTTGAGGATCTCGATCGTCCGCCGGCGCTTCTCCTGCTCGAGCCGGTTGCGCAGCAGCAGAACGTTGTCGGCGACGAACTCCTCGACGCCAAAACGCCCCAGCCCGCCGTCCTCGTTGAGACGCTCCATGGTGATGATGGTGGTGACGCCAAGAAGTCGCAGCGCGCTGGCGATCCGGTGCAGTTCTCGACGCACGACGTTGGAGTCCGAGAACTGAGGAAACAGCGCCCCGACGGAATCGAACACCACCCGCTTGGCGTTGACCCTGCGGATCGCATTCTCGATCCGCGCCATCAGCGCCGAGAGGTCGTAGTTGCCAGCCTCGAGCACCTCTTCGCCCTGCTCCGGGGTGGCATCGACGATCGCGATCTGGCCGTCGCGGTTCATCTTCTCGAAATCCCAGCCGAACGACGCGACGTTGCGCATCAGGTCTTCCGGAGCCTCCTCGAAGGTGACACAGACGCCATGCTCGCCGCAGGTCCTCACGCCCATGACGAGAAACTGCAGCGCAAGCACGGTTTTTCCGCTGCCGGCCGTGCCGGCGATCAATGTGCTTCGATTGAGCGGTAGTCCACCGTTCGAAATCTGGTCGAATCCGGCAATTCCCGTCCGCAACTTCTCGAGTTCGACAGCCTTACCCCCGCTCATTCCTTGTCCCCTCCTCCTTTCCAAGCTGCACCGTCGACGAATTCTGGAGGATCCCGAGTCCCAGCAGGACCTTCCTGGTGTCGCTGAGATCGCCGATGATTTTTCGCACCGGACCCGGATGGCGCTTCACCAGCGTGGGTGTCGCAACGATCTTCTCGTCTTCGGCGATCTGCGGATGTTCCAGCACATCGATGATGTCGATCTCGCAAGGGATGTTCAGCTCCTGCTGAACGATTCTGCGCAGGTTCTCCATCGCCCGCAGCGAATTCGAGGTCTGGCCGGTCACGAACAATCCGAGCTGCAGGGTCATCCCCTATCTCCCGGTGCAATGCGACGTCGGTGTCCGAGCCGGTAGTAGTCGACGAGCAGCCCCATCATCTCGATGGCGAGCAACCGGCCTTCGAACACCAGCGTGCTCGTTCGCTCGACCGTCGTCCCGCCGATCGCCTTCTCGAGTGCGACGACGTGGAGGTCGAGCAGATCGCGCGGACCACCGCCTTCATCGCCGATCCCTGTCGCAAGCCTCTCCATCGTGGGCAGCGGACGGACATGGTGGTCGGCACGCGGGTCCAGATACTCCTTGAACAGCGCCAGATATTGCTCGACCAGGCTGTCGAAGGCTCGCGGGTTGCGCTCCCGGATCGAACCGTGTCCGGCGAACTGCGCCGTGACGCTGGTGGCGCGGCCGGCCGATGACATGCCTCGATCGTTGGCAAGCGAGCGCCGGTTGTCGTCGATGCGATCCTGGCGGCGCCGCCCGGTGGCATGGATCACTGCGCGCCGCAACGACGAAGGTCCGGCGTCCGCCGTCGGGAGGTAGTCGCGCGCGCCAGCCTGCACATAGGCTCTCATGGCCTCGATATCGGACGCTCCATTGACGACAATGATCGGGATGTCCTGACCGGCCGCTCTGAGATCCTGGACATCGAGGACGCCGTGCGCGTCGGACTCGCCCAGATCCAGCACGACCACATCGATCGGCTGCTGCGCCATCATGACCTGCGCTTCGGCAATTGTTGCAACGGACAACAATTCACAGCCATCCATCATCAAGTGGCCAGTGATCGCATCCCGCATCATCTGTCCGCTCGCCGGACCACTTTCAACGAGCAGCACACGAACTGGAAGCTCAGCCTCGGGACTCATGAGACGCTCCCGGAGAGGCGTCGAAATGGCTCAGTCGGGACAATTCCAGCATGTCAGACGACGCGCGGCAGAGGCCTGCTCTTCACGACATCGCCGCTTCGCCGGGTGGGAAACGCGAGAGAACTTTGAAAGACGATTTGCAGCGACGATAGATCAGGATGGGGACGATGAGAAGAAGAAGTTCCATCATCACGTGCACTGCGCCAATTTACCACTGCGCAACGGGAAAGGACGGTTCGCAAACACCGTCAGCGGCATCTCGACGTCAATGGTAATCAGGGATGACGACGCACGACTCCGCGCTTACAGCACGGTCGACAGCAACGAAAAATTCAAGCGATGAGTTCGGCAAATGCCGAGCCCGCGGACCGAGACTCGCTCCGCCGTCAGGCCCGGCACATCGTTGTTCAGCTACAGACCCGCCGCCTTGCGCAAAGCCGCGTTGATGCGGTCCTGCCAGCCAGGACCTTCGGATTGGAAATGCTCGAGCACGTCCTGATCGATCCGCAACGTCACCTGCTCCCGCACCCCCGGGATAGCCGCCTTCTTCGGCGGCGCCTCGACCGGCTTGGTGGTGACCTTCTTGAATGCCGCTTCCGCTTCGGTGCGGGCGTCGGCCAGGGTGCGGGGACGCCGCGGCTGATCGGCCATGATCAGATCCCCTCGAACAGCGCCGTGGACAGATAGCGCTCGGAGAATGACGGCACGATCGCCAGGATCGTCTTGCCCGCATTCTCCGGCCGCTTGCCGAGTTCGAGCGCGGCCGCAATCGCCGCGCCGGAGGAGATGCCCCCGGGGATGCCCTCGTTGCGCGCCAGCGCGCGCGAGGTCTCGATCGCCGTCGCGCTGTTGATCTTGACGATCTCGTCGATCACGGCGCGGTCGAGAATATCGGGCACGAAGCCGGCGCCGATGCCCTGGATCTTGTGCGGCGAATGCTGGCCGCCCGACAAGACCGGACTCTCCTCCGGTTCGACCGCAACCACCTTGAGGCCCGGCTTGCGCGACTTGAGCACCTGGCCCACGCCGGTGATGGTGCCGCCGGTGCCGACGCCGGCGACAAAGATGTCGATATTGCCGGCCGTGTCGTTCCAGATCTCCTCCGCCGTGGTGCGGCGATGGATGTCGGGGTTGGCGAGGTTCTTGAACTGGTGCGGCATCACCGCGTTCGGCGTTGTCCGCAACAGCTCCTCCGCGGTCGCAATGGCGCCCTTCATGCCCTGCGCGGCCGGCGTCAGCACGATCTCCGCACCGAGGAAGGCGAGCATCTTGCGCCGCTCCACCGACATCGACTCCGGCATCACCAGCTTCAGCTTGTAGCCGCGGGCCGCCGCGACGAAGGCCAGCGCGATGCCGGTGTTGCCCGAGGTGGGCTCGACGAGCACGGAGTCCGGCTTGAGCACGCCGGCCTGCTCCATCGCCAGGATCATGCCGACGCCGATGCGGTCCTTCACGCTCGCCGCCGGGTTGAAATATTCCAACTTGGCGAGGATGGTCGCCTTCACGCCATGCTGCTCAGGCAGCTTTCGCAACCGCACAATCGGCGTATTGCCAAAAGCCTCGACAATTGAATCGAAAACACGCCCGCGTCCGGGACGCTGTGTCGCAGCTTGCGAGTCCATGAAATCACTCCTTGCGCGCATCGGGCGCGCGATATCGACAATGACACTGACCATCTTCAGCGAGCCTGCTGCGCTGCGCAAGCACGTTTACGCGACCTCGCCATCGCGGCATTGCACAACAAGTCGTCGCAAAATTGCGCAAAACCAACGCATTTGTGTTGCGACAAGGTCAATGAACGCGGTGTAGGTTAGACTTCAGTAGGACGAAGATTTACGGTACTGATTCGGCGGTGGCAGAGGCTTGAGCGGAATCGGCGCGACGGCATCACAAGACCGCATCAATAGACGGCATCAGCAAGATGTCATCTTTGGAATGATACAAGCAGAACGTTCGCACCGAACGGCGCTGCAGTCATAGACAAAAACAACAGACCACCAGACAAACTCTTTGTGTGACGGACCTGATATCCGCGGACGTTCGACCTGTCGGACCTGACTCGTTCGAAGTTGCCACATGCGAAGCTGACGTCATTCAAACGCAGCTCATAACAAAGAGATCGCCCAGGAGGTCACTATGTCAGCACTCGCTGATCTCGTGTCGACCGCATCGCCCCGCCCAAATCCGCGCGGCTGCGATTTGCCGACATGCCCGGTCTGCGCCGATTCCATGATTGCCGCGGAGGCGTCCGCGTATCTGGCCGACAACGCGATCAGCTATCTCTGGACCTGCGACACCTGCGGCTACGGCTTCGTCACCAAGCATTCCGTCAAGAGCCGCTTCGTCTGCAACTGAGGCGGCGATGGACCGTTCCAGGGCGCGATGCCGCAGCCATCGCGCCGGAGCGCCGTCAGGTGTTTCCGCAAGGCCCACCCCTACCAGTTGTCCCGCGCCGTCATGGCTCCCGAACGACCACGCCATCAATTGACGCGCGGCGCGATGTCACCCCGCGCCCAATCCGCCTTGGTGCGGTCGTAGAACTCCGTGAACCGCCCTTGGGCAATGGCTTCGCGCATTCCGGCCATCAGTTGCTGGAAATAAGCGATGTTGATCTCCGACAGCAGCGTCGCCCCCAACGCCTCGCCGGCCTTGATCAGGTGATGCAGGTAGGCGCGCGCGTAGCCGCGCGCCGGCGGCCATGGGCTTTCCTCGTCCAGCGGACGCGGGTCATCGGCGTGACGGGCGTTGCGCAAATTGACCGGCCCGAAGCGCGTATAGGCGACGCCGTGGCGGCCGTTGCGGGTCGGCAGCACGCAGTCGAACATGTCGACGCCGCGCTTCACCGACTCCAACAGATCGTCGGGCGTTCCGACGCCCATCAGATAGCGCGGCCGGTCGGCCGGCAGCGCCGGCACGGTGGCCTCGATCATCTCCAGCATCACCGCCTGTGGCTCGCCCACCGCAAGTCCGCCGATCGCATAGCCATGGAAGCCGATGTCGACCAGCGCCTGCGCGCTCGCCTGGCGCAACGCCGGGAGATCGCCGCCCTGGACGATGCCAAACAGCATGTAGCCGGGAGGCGCACTCTCGAAGGCGCGGCGGCAGCGCTCGGCCCAGCGCAGCGACAGCCGCATTGCCCGCTCGATGTCGGCGGGCTCCGCTGGCAGCCGCACGCATTCGTCGAGCTGCATCGCAATGTCGGAGTTGAGCAGGCGCTGCACCTCGATGGCGCGCTCCGGCGACAGCTCGATCTTGGCGCCGTCGATATGCGAGCGGAACGTCACGGCCTGCTCGGTGACCTTGCGCAGGGCCGACAGTGACATCACCTGGAAGCCGCCGGAATCCGTCAGCATCGGTCCGCCCCAGCCGGTGAAGCGCTGCAGGCCGCCCAGCGCCGCGATCCGCTCCGCCGTGGGACGCAGCATCAGATGATAGGTGTTGCCGAGCACGATATCGGCACCGGCCTCGCGTACGTCGCGCCAGTGAATGCCCTTCATCGCGCCGGCCGTTCCCACCGGCATGAAGGCGGGGGTGCGGACCACGCCATGCGGCGTCGTCAACCGGCCGGTGCGGGCCGCGCCGTCCGTGCCGAGCAGTTCGAAATGGTTGGGGAGTGGATCGCCGGGGGAGCTCATGGCCGGCTTATTGCGTCAGGACGGCCCCCGATTCAACCGCCATCGGCGGCGTTCGGCCGATAACGGCGTTGACGGCGGTTCCTACCGCCCCTATGGTCCCTGATCATGTCGACCTCGACCAAACGCACGACGAAAACCACCAAGCCCTTGCGGGCCTCGGGAGGCGTGCGCGCGTAATCGACCTCGATCGCGACCATCTTCGAACCGAAGCCCCGCCTGATGAAGGTCCGGGGCTTTTTTTATGCCCAAGTTTCAACCGGAGACTCCCCACGTGCCTCACGATCCCACCATTGCCATCGTCGGCGTCACCGGCGCCGTCGGCGCCGAGTTCATTGCCACCCTGGACCGCCGCAATGTCCGTGTCGGCAAGCTGAAGGCGCTGGCGAGCGCCCGCTCGGCCGGCCAGACCCTCAGCTTTCGCGGCCAGACGATCGTGATCGAGGAGCTCAACGAGCGCTCGTTCGAGGGCGTCGACATCGCGCTGTTCTCGGCCGGCAGCGGCATCTCCAAGAAGTTCGCGCCGATCGCGGTCCGCTCCGGCGCCGTCGTGGTCGACAATTCCTCGGCGTTCCGCATGGACCCGAACGTGCCGCTGGTGATCCCCGAGATCAACGCCCGCCGCATCCGCGACCACAAGGGCATCATCGCCAATCCGAATTGCGCCGCCATCACGGCTCTGGTGCCGCTGTGGCCGATCCACCAGCAGAACCGCATCAAGCGCGTGATCATCTCGACCTACCAGGCCGCCAGCGGCGCCGGTGCGGCGGCGATGGACGAGCTGGTGCAGTCGACCCGCGCCAACCTCAACGGCCAGGTCTACGCGCCCAAGGTGATGCCTCACCCGTTCGCCTTCAACCTGTTCAGCCACAACACCGCCATCGACCCCGACACCGGCTACAATGACGAAGAGACCAAGGTCATCAACGAGACCCGCAAGATCTTCGAGGACGAGGGCATCGCGATCGGCGTGACCTGTGTCCGCGTGCCGGTGCTGCGCGCCCATTGCGAAGCCATCACCTTCGAGTGCGAAAAGCCGATCACGGAAGATGAAGTCCGCCGCATCCTCGCCACCGCACCGGGCGTGCGCATCGTCGACGACCGCGCCAAGAACTACTTCCCGATGCCGGTCGACGCCTCCGGCCAGGACGACGTGCTGGTCGGCCGCATCAGAAAGGACCTGTCGGATCCCTCCGGCCACTCCATCGCGATGTTCGTCGCCGCTGATCAGTTGCTGAAGGGCGCCGCGCTGAACGCGGTGCAGATCGCGGAGCTCTTGCCGGAGCGGGCGATGGCGTGAGTTAGCCCGGCCGCATCTCCACCCACGCTGTCATCACCCGCGAAAGCGGGTGATCCAGTACTCACTGGCACCTGTGATCAGCTGATCCGCCACGGCGTACTGGATTCCCCGCCTTCGCGGGGAATCACAGCGGAGGTTGCCGTGACAGGCCGACTCTCACGAGCATCAATGCGCCTCTCTCCTCGCGTCATTCCGGGGCGCGCGTAGCGCGAGCCCGGAATCCATAGCCACAGGCGGTCATGGGACGGGAGATCGATGTGGCGCTTGTCTTCGCGACAACGCCTGCTCGTGGTTATGGATTCCGGGCTCATCGCTGCGCGATGCCCCGGAATGACGCTGATAGATTTTACGGCTCGACGATGCGTTCGTCCGGCTGCCGGAACAACAAGCACGCATCGCCATACGAATAGAAGCGGTAGCCGCTCTCGATCGCATGTTTGTACGCCGCCTGCATCGTCTCCAGGCCGGCGAAGGCCGAGACCAGCATGAACAGGGTCGAGCGCGGCAGGTGGAAGTTGGTCATCAGGATATCGACGGCGCGGAATCGGTAGCCGGGCGTGATGAAGATCGAGGTCTCCGCCTCGAACGGCGCGAGAGTGCCGTCCGGCAGCGCCGCGCTCTCCAGCAGACGCATCGATGTGGTGCCGACGGCGACGATGCGGCCGCCATTGGCGCGGGCCTCGTTCAACGCGTGAGCCGTTTCGGCGGTGAGGCTGCCCCACTCCGCATGCATGCGGTGGCCCTCGGTGTCCTCGACCTTCACCGGCAGAAACGTGCCGGCGCCGACATGCAGGGTCACGCGCTGCAGCCCGACGCCGCGGTCGCGCAAGCGCTGTTCCAGAGCCGGCGTGAAATGCAGGCCGGCGGTGGGCGCAGCCACGGCGCCCTCCTTGGCCGCGAACATGGTCTGGTAGTCGGCCGCGTCCTGCTCGTCCGCGGGCCGTTTGCCGGCGATGTAGGGCGGCAGCGGCGGCCGGCCGAGATCGGCGATGGCCTGGTCGAGCGCCGGGCCGTGAAACACGAAGGCCAGCGTCACCTCGCCCTCCTCGCCCTTGGCCTCGACGGTGGCGTCGAGATGGCCGAGCAGGCAGACCTTGCCCTCATTGCCGAAGCGGATCGTATCGCCGGGCGCGAGCTTCTTGGCGGGCCGCACCAGCGCTTGCCAGTGCGAGCCGTCGAGCCGCTTGATCAGGGTGGCCTCGATCTTGGCCTCGGTCTCGCGGCTGATGCGGCGGCCGGAGAGCTGGGCTGCGATCACCTTGGTGTCGTTGACGACGAGCTGGTCGCCCGGCTCGAGCCAATCGGGCAGACCGCCGACGGTGCGGTCACGCAGCACGCCGTCGCCCTGCACCACCAGCATGCGCGCGGATTCGCGCGGGCTCGCCGGGCGCAGCGCGATGTTCTCGGGGGGGAGATGGAAATCGAAGAGGTCGGTGCGCATCGTCGTTCTGGGACGACCATCGGCCCTCATCCTGAGGAGCGTGCGGAGCACGCGTCTCGAAGGATAAGGCCCGACTGTTGGCCCCATGGTTCGAGACGCGTGCTGCGCACGCTCCTCACCATGAGGGTCGAGCGCCGCGAGCGACGCTGCAGATGGGACCATGAACACGCCGAGAGGCGTGTTCATGGCGAGCGTCTCGAAGCCTATGCCGCGTCGGCGGCCATGTAGGCCTTCACGATCTTGTCCGGATTCTGCACCGGCTCGCCGCGCTTGATCTTGTCGACGTTCTCCATGCCCTCGGTGACCTTGCCCCAGACGGTGTACTGCTTGTCGAGGAAGCGGGCGTCGTCGAAGCAGATGAAGAACTGGCTGTCGCCGGAATCCGGGCTGGCGGCGCGGGCCATCGAGGCGGTGCCGCGGACATGCGGCTCGGCGTTGAACTCGGCCTTCAGCTTCTTGCCGGAGCCGCCCGTGCCGGTGCCCTGCGGACAGCCGGTCTGCGCCATGAAGCCGTCGATCACGCGGTGGAACACGATGCCGTCATAGAAGCCCTCGCGGACGAGCTCCTTGATGCGCGCGACATGGCCGGGCGCGAGGTCGGGACGCATCTCGATGGTGACGGGGCCCTGGGTGGTTTCGAGGATCAAGGTATTTTCGGTCGCAGCCATTCTGGTCTCTCAGGTTCTGGTTGAATTAATGAGGGGGGCAGGACAACGGACAGTCCGGTCCGGGGGTCTGAAATGTCGCGGCGCCTTCTCTTGTGCGGCCGCCACCCCTCCTGACGGCAATCCGAGCACAACGAGGCCCGGGCGATGCGGGTCCAGAATAGACCCAACGCGCTTAAAGCTGAAGCCGCCCCGGCTGTCGACCCGGTGGACGGCGCGTGGCAAAGGGTTCCTTAAGCGGCGGGAACCCGGCCGTGAGCGCCGGGTGCCCTGCTCCGCCCGCGTCTCGAGGGCGGTTACTTGATATCCGAGGCGACCTGGACCTTGACCATCTTGTCCGGATCGGTCACGGCGCCGCCCGCCGAGCCCGGAGGCGCCTTCTTGAGCTTGTCGACCACGTCCATGCCCTGCACGACCTCGCCGATCACCGTGTACTGGCCGTTCAGGAAGGACGCATCGCCGAAGCAGATGAAGAACTGCGAGTTGGCGGAATCGACGCTGTCGCCGCGGCGGGCCATGCCGACGGTACCGCGCTTGAACGGCGTCTGCGAAAACTCCTGCTTCAGGTTCGGATATTTCGAGCCGCCGGTGCCGTCGAATTTCTGGCCGTCGCCGGTCTGCGCCATGAAGCCTTCCATCACCCGGTGGAACGGCACGTTGTTGTAGTAGCCCTCGCGCGCCAAGGTCTTCAGCCGCTCGGCGTGCTGCGGCGCCAGGTCGGTGCGCAGCTTGATGACGATGCGGCCCTTGGTGGTGTCGATGACCAGCGCGTTCTGCTTATCGAGACCGGCGGGCAGCGATTGCGCCAGCGCCGGCAGCGCGAACACGAGAGCGAAGACGAAAGCGATAGCTCGGATCATGGAAACTCCGAAAGGATGAGAGGGGAACGCGAAAGTCGACAACCCGAGATAGGCGGGCGCCGGCCGACGGATCGTCAGACGAACTTGGCTTTCAGGGGAGCCACCACCGACGGCGGCACGAAGTGCGAGATCTCGCCGCCCATCGCGGCGATCTGACGGACGAGGCTGGCGTTGATCGGGCGAACCGATACCGAGGCCGGCACGAACACCGTCTGGATCGACGGTGCCATGGTCTGGTTCATGCCCGCCAATTGCATCTCATAATCGAAATCTTTGACGTCGCGCAGGCCCCGGATCATCAGGATCGCGCCGGTCTTCTGCGCCGCCGTCACCGTGAGATTGTCGTAGGTCGAGGCCTCGAATTCGCAGCCCGCGGCGGCGGCGACCGGCCCGAACACCTCGTGCGCCATGGCCAGCCGCTCTTCTGTGGAGAACAGCGGCTTCTTGCCGTGGTGCACGCCGACCGCGACGATCAGCTTGTCACAGAGATGGACGGCCTGCCGGACCACGTCGAGATGGCCGTTGGTGACGGGATCGAACGAGCCTGGATAGAGCGCAATGCGTTGCATGCGTCCGTCCTATACCGGCCGGAACAGCCGGGCAAGCTGCGCGGGCCGCCGGCTGGCGCAGCTGTGATGGCCGCGGCAGCGTCTCGCACGGGCCGGCCGGAACTGCAGCCGCTTACCGCGATTGTTTCGTCGGAACTTGGGCCGCGAAACACAGCCGCGGCGCCATGAAATCATTTCGGCCGGCGCGCGAAAGCATCCCGAAACCCGGAATGGTTATCAAATCCTTAACGAACGACGGGCCGCGAACGGCCCGACATCGAGACCAGGACAGGGGACCGTCATGATCAAAGCGCTTTCTGCGATTGCAGCGGCCGGCTCCGTGGCTGCCGCCCTCACCCTCCTGCCGGGCTTTGCCCCGCAGGTCGAAGCGAGCGTGCCGCGTCCGCTGGCCAAGGCTGACCGTCTGGACATCCGCCCCATCGGCCGCGACTGCTCGCAGCAGGCCTGGCCGAATTTCGAGGCCGCCTGCCTGCGCACCGCCGGCACCAAGACCGCGATCCGCGAGGCCCGCGTCGTCGGCGTCGAGCGGGCGCAGTGAAGCGAATAGCGAATAGCGAATAGCGAATAGCGAATAGCGAATAGCGAATAGGCGGGGAAATGATTCGTCCCCTACTCGCTACGCCCTATTCGCCACTCGCACCTCATTCGCCATTCGCCGGCTCAGCCGCCCCGTTGCCGTTCTCCGTCTCCTCGCCGATGTGCTCGACCGAGACGACGTGCTCATCGTCAGCCGTGTTGAACACGATGACGCCCTGGGTGGAGCGTCCGGCGATGCGGATGCCGTCGACCGGGCAGCGGATCAGCTGGCCCTTGTCGGTGACCAGCATGATCTGGTCGCTGTCCTCGACCGGGAACGATGCGACCAGCTTGCCGTTGCGGTTGTTGACGGACATCGCGACGATGCCTTTGCCGCCGCGACCGGTCGTCCGGTACTCGTAGGACGAAGTGCGCTTGCCATAGCCATTGACCGACACGGTGAGCACCACCTGCTCCTGTGCCGACATCTCGACATAGCGCTCCTGCGACAGCTGGATCGCACCCGCGGCCGCCTCCTCGCTTTCGGTCTCGGCCGGCTCCTCGGCGGTCGCCTCGCCCGACATCGCCCGGCGCATCTTCAAATAGGCCGTGCGCTCGTCCGAGGTGGTCTCGACATGGCGCAGGATGCACAGCGAGATCACCTTGTCGCCCTCGGCGAGCGCGATGCCGCGCACGCCCATCGAGGTGCGGCCCGTGAAGACGCGCACGTCGGTGACGGGGAAGCGGATGCACTGGCCGCCGGCCGCCGTCAGCAGCACGTCGTCGCGCTCGGTGCAGATCTGGACGTTGACGATCTCCTCGCCCTCGTCGAGCTTCATCGCGATAATGCCGGAGCGGCGCACGTCGACGAAATCCGACAGCTTGTTGCGCCGGACATTGCCGCCGGTCGTGGCGAACATCACGTCGAGATTGGCCCAGGAGGATTCATCCTCCGGCAGCGGCATGATCGTGGTGATGCGCTCGCCCTGCTCGAGCGGCAGGATGTTGATCAGCGCCTTGCCGCGGCCGTTGGGGGCTGCGATCGGCAGCCGCCAGACCTTCTCCTTGTAGACCTGGCCGCGCGACGAGAAGAACAGCACCGGCGTATGCGTGGAGGCCACGAACAGCCGGCTGACGAAATCCTCCTCGCGGGTCTGCATGCCCGTGCGGCCCTTGCCGCCGCGGCGCTGCGCACGATAGGCCGACAGCGGCACGCGCTTGGTGTAGCCGGCGTGCGACACGGTCACGACCATGTCCTCGCGCTGGATCAGGTCCTCGTCCTCCATCTCGCCTTCCTGCTCGGCGATGACGGTGCGGCGCGGGGTGGCAAACTCGGCCTTGATCGCCGACAGCTCGGTCTTGACGATGTCCTGGACGCGGGCGCGCGAGCGCAGGATGTCCAGATAGTCGGCGATCTCCAGCGCGAGCTTGTCGAGCTCGTCGGAGATCTCCTCGCGGCCGAGCGCGGTGAGGCGCTGCAGGCGCAGATCGAGAATGGCCTTGGCCTGCTCGAGCGACAGCCGCGCGGTGCCGTCCGGATTGATGCGGTGGCGCGGATCGTCGATCAGGGTGATCATTGCCGCCACGTCCTGCGCCGGCCAGTCGCGCGACATCAGGGTTTCGCGCGCGGTGTTGGGATCGGGCGAGGTTCTGATAACGCGGATGATCTCGTCGATATTGGCGACCGCAATGGCGAGGCCGACCAGGATGTGGGCGCGGTCGCGCGCCTTGTTGAGCAGGAACTTGGTCCGCCGCGTCACCACCTGTTCGCGGAACGCCACGAACACGGTCAGCAGATCCTTGAGGTTCATCGTCTGCGGACGACCACCATCGAGCGCCACCATGTTGGCGCCGAAATTGGTCTGCAGCGGCGTGAACTTGTAGAGCTGGTTCAGCACCACGTCCGGCACGGCGTCGCGCTTGAGCTCGACGACGACGCGGAAGCCGTCGCGGTCGGATTCGTCGCGCAGGTCCGAGATGCCCTCGATCTTCTTCTCGCGCACCAGCTCGGCGATGCGCTCGACCATCGAGGCCTTGTTGACCTGGTACGGGATCTCCGTGATCAGGATCGCCTCGCGATCCTTGCGGATGGTGTCGATCGTCACCTTGCCGCGCATCACGATCGAGCCGCGGCCGGTGTGATAGGCTGAGCGGATGCCGGCCCGGCCGAGGATGATGCCGCCGGTCGGGAAGTCCGGTCCGGGGATGATCTGGTTGAGCTCGTCGATCGACAGCGCCGGATTGTCGGTCAGCGCGATGCAGGCGTCGATGACCTCGCCGAGATTGTGCGGCGGGATGTTGGTCGCCATGCCCACGGCGATGCCGCCGGCGCCGTTGACGAGCAGGTTCGGAAACTTCGCCGGCAGCACCGACGGCTCGCGTTCCGAATTGTCGTAGTTCGGCTGGAAGTCGACGGTGTCCTTGTCGAGATCGTCGAGCAGCGACTGCGCGATCTTGGTCAGGCGCGATTCCGTGTAGCGCATCGCCGCCGGCATGTCGCCGTCGACCGAGCCGAAATTGCCCTGACCGTCGATCAGCGGCACGCGCATCGAGAAGTCCTGCGCCATGCGCACCAGCGCGTCATAGACCGACTGGTCGCCGTGCGGATGGTATTTACCGATGACGTCGCCGACGGTGCGCGCCGACTTGCGGTACGGCTTGTTCCACTCGAAGCCGTTCTCGTACATGCCGTAGAGGATGCGCCGGTGCACGGGCTTCAGGCCGTCGCGCGCATCGGGCAGCGCCCGCGCTACGATCACGCTCATCGCGTAATCGAGGTAGGAGCGCTTCATCTCATCGAGGATGGAGACGGGACGAATGTCGGAAGGTCCGCCCGGCTCGCCGGGCTTCTCATCTTCTTTATCGGACAAAGGGGATACCGGTCGGTTTTGACACGCGAAAATCGCTTGGAATCATATAGCGCATCGCGTCGCGGCAGGCCACCCCTCCACGTTCCCGCGCGAAGGTTTTTATAGCCGCATTTCCAGCGACTTAACGAGATCTTACGTTGCGGTCGACGGTGGCCGCGGGCGTCGCGCGCGGCCCGGCCGGAGCCGGGTTTCCCGCGCGCGTTTTCACCTCAGAACGGAATGTCGTCGTCCATGTCGCTGTTGCGGCTGGCGGCTGCCATCGGGCGGCGCGGCGCAGGCGCGGAGGATGGGCTGCTCATGCCGAAATCACCGCCGCCCGTGTCGTCGGCGAAGTTGCCCCCGCCTCCGCCGCCACGGCCACCGAGCATCGTCAAGGTCGAGTTGAAGCCCTGCAGCACCACCTCGGTCGAGTACTTCTCGACGCCGCTCTGGTCGGTCCATTTGCGGGTCTGCAGCGCGCCCTCGATGTACACCGTGGAGCCCTTCTTGAGATACTGCTCGGCGACCTTGCAGAGACCTTCGTTGAAGATCACCACCCGGTGCCACTCGGTCTTTTCCTTGCGCTCGCCGGTGTTCTTGTCGCGCCACGTCTCCGACGTCGCGATGCTCAGATTGGCGATCGGCCGCCCATCCTGCGTCCGCCGGATCTCGGGGTCCTTGCCCAGATTTCCGACCAGAATCACCTTGTTCACACTACCCGCCATCACACTCTCCCGCGGT
The DNA here is from genome assembly GCF_051167855.1 of Bradyrhizobium sp. HKCCYLRH3099. Taxonomy (NCBI): domain Bacteria; kingdom Pseudomonadati; phylum Pseudomonadota; class Alphaproteobacteria; order Hyphomicrobiales; family Nitrobacteraceae; genus Bradyrhizobium; species Bradyrhizobium sp. HKCCYLRH3099. The sequence goes on along the minus strand of NZ_JBNPTW010000004.1, from coordinate 113,978 downwards.
TTTCAGATCACCGGGCCGGCTGTGGCCCACCGGCCTCTCGGCCCACGGTGGCTCACCCCTTCCTCTCGCGGCGGACCCTATACGGTTGCCGCGCCGGCCACCTGCCTTCTCGTCGCTTATCCACATATAGCAGGCCAGCGCCGATTGTTCCAGTTTTGTTCGCGCGACTGTGTATGCAACCATGCGTGGAGTTCCATGGAACCCGATGGAACCGGACGGCCGAGAAATGGAACCCTGAAAAGTTCCCGTGAATGGTCAAAAATTCTTTAACTTACATAAACTTAGATCGCCTCACTTCCTCCCCTCCTGTGGCTTTTGGGAGACGGTATTGGGGGTTGAATCGCGTATATTTTCGGATGGATTGAGGCCGCATCCGCGGTCGCACCCACTCACAGAATGTGCGCCTCCGGGGACCCTGTGGAGACGCCAAAGCGGGAGACTTGGGATGAACCTTGGGATGAAACGAATTTTTCTTGGAGCAGTCAGCTTGATGGTGTTGGGGTCGCTGACCCCCGCGAGCGCCGCTGATCTCGCCGCCCGCCCCTACACGAAGGCGCCGATGGCCGCGCCCGCGCCGCTCCCGACCTGGACCGGCTTCTATCTCGGTGTGCAGGGCGGCGGCGGCTGGGGCCGCAGCGACGAGACCTACTTCGGTGGACCGAACGTCGTCGGCTTCACCCCGACGCAGCGTTACGACTTCAACGGCGGCTTCGTCGGCGGCGTGGTCGGCTACAATTGGCAGGTCGACAACATCGTGTTCGGCCTCGAAGGCGACTACCACTGGGCCGACATCAACGGCCGTTCGGCCGAGATCAACGCCGGCTTCGGCGATTCCTACTTCACGCACCTGCGCGGCTTCGGCGACATCAAGGGCCGTCTCGGCTGGGCTGCAGGCCCCGCTTTGCTCTTCGTCAGCGGCGGTGCCTCGGTCGGAGACTTCCAGCATCGCTACGACCGTGGCCTGCTCGGACCGGCGTTCGGCGGCTCCGTCAACGATTGGCGTTGGGGTTGGACCGTCGGCGCTGGCGCCGAGTACATGTTCGCGGCGAACTGGTCGGCCAAGGTCGAGTACAATTACATCGACTTCGGCCGCAGCACGCTGCAGTACAACAACCCGCCGGTCGCCGCCAACCGCTCGGAGTGGAACGACACCATCCACACCGTCAAGGCTGGCATCTCCTATCACTTCGGCGGCCCGGCCCTGTCGCGCTACTGATCGCAACCTGAACTTGAATTTGTCGAAAGGCCGGCCTCGCGCCGGCCTTTTTTTGTGTGCTGGTCCCGACACTTGCTAGCCGGCTGTGTCGTTTGGGTGACGGCTTTTTCCGGTCAGAGGGGCTATCAAGGCGTCGCGGGTGGGCGTTGGTGAGAGCGTGCGTGCGGGCGTCGGACTAGGTTTGGGGAATGCGATGAGAAGTCTGTTGCTGGGGGCGACAACTTCGCTGGCGCTGGGGCTTGCGCCGGCCATCGCTGCCGACTTGCCCGCGCGCACCTTCACCAAGGCGCCTGCGATGATCGCTGCGATCTATGATTGGAGCGGCTTCTACGTCGGCCTCAATGCCGGCGGCGGCTTCGCCCGCACCTGCTGGACCAACAACGTCACCTTCGGCGGCGTGGCCGCCACCAACGCGGAGGGTTGCCACGACGCGACCGGAGCATTGGCCGGTGGCCAGATCGGCTATCGCTGGCAGGCAGGCGGCTGGGTGTTCGGGGTCGAGGCCCAGGGCAATTGGGCCAACCTCAAGGGCAGCAATGTCAGCCAGCTCGCCCCGGCCGTGACCAACCAGACCAAGATCAACGGCATCGGCGTGTTCACCGGCCAGATCGGCTACACCTGGAACAACGTGCTCTGGTACGTGAAGGGCGGCGCCGCGGTCGCGGGTGAGAAGTACAACGGCCTGGGCACCGCCACCGGTGCGCTGATCGACCAGTCCAGCGCCACGCGCTGGGGCGCGGCCGTCGGCACCGGCGTCGAGGTCGGCTTCGCCAAGAACTGGTCGGTGGCTGCCGAATACGAGCACCTGTTCATGGGCAACCGCACCCTCGGCTTCTCGGGAGTCCCCGGCGGCGCGCCGAGCCGGACCGACCAGGTCGGCCAGGACGTCGACATGGCCACGGTGCGCGTCAACTATCGCTGGGGCGGCCCGGTCGTCTCCAAGCACTGAGCGCCTGAGTACACAGCCTATTGACAAGCCGGGAGACCCGTCTCTGGCGGGCACGGCGGTTGCCGTCGGCGCGAGGGCATGAAGACATTTTTAATCAACTTTTAAGCATCTGCGTCAGATCCGTGGCGCCAACGCCCGCGGTCACAACTTTTAGAAAACAGTCTTCCCTACAACCAGCCCCAGGCCACGTCCGCGTGGATCCGGATCGGAGGGATCCGGCGCAAGGGATGATTTGGACTGGGGAGAGACACATGCAAAAGACGACCTTGATCTTGACCGCCAGCGCTGTCGCGCTTGGCGTGGCACACGCCTCGGCTGCCGACTTCGCGGCCCGCACCTACAACAAGGCCCCGCCGCCGGCCTATGTGACGCCGCTGCCGAGCTGGGCCGGCTTCTATCTCGGCATCAATGGCGGCGCCGATTGGAGCCGCAACTGCTGGACCCTGAACAACGTCGCTGGCGTGCCGGTGGTCCCGACGCAGTCGGAAGGCTGCCACAGCGCGACCAGCGGCCTGATCGGCGGCCAGGTCGGCTACCGCTGGCAGGCGGCGAACTGGGTGTTCGGCGTGGAAGCTCAGGGCGACTGGACCGACCTCAAGAAATCCAACGCCAGCACCGCTGCACTCGCCGCCGGCGTGACCAACACCACCAAGACCGACGCCATCGGCCTGTTCACCGGCCAGGTCGGCTACGCCTGGGGCAACGTGCTCTGGTACGTGAAGGGCGGCGCCGCCGTGGCCCATAACAAATACACCGGCACGGCGAACACGGCCCTGATCGTCCCCGTGGGCACGCAGCTCGACTCCGCCAGCGAGACCCGCTGGGGCGGCACCGTCGGCACCGGCGTCGAGTTCGGCTTCGCGCCGAACTGGTCGGTCGCGGTCGAGTACGATCATCTGTTCATGGGGTCGCGCGACATCAACTTCCCCGCCACGGCGACGGTGGCGGCGCGGACCGATACGATCAAGCAGGACATCGACATGGCCACGGTGCGTGTGAACTATCGATTCGGCGGTCCGGCGAGCACCCGCTACTGAGGCAAACTCGCCGCTCGATACCGCTTCGAGAAGGCCGGCCCCAGCGCCGGCCTTTTTCGTGTCAGGAGCCCGGCGTCGGAGCGGCCATTTCGTGATAAATATATGATTTATAACGCTTTTTTGGCCTTGTGGCTGAAGCGTTACAGCCTCATCGAAGGCCCGCGTGTATGACTTCCCCATCGCTAGTCAATCCAACTCCTTGGGGGAGAATTTGATGAAGAAGTTGCTTGTGATCACGACGGCCCTCGTCGGCATCGCAACCGCCACCTCCGCTTCGGCGGCCGACATGGCGGCCCGTCCGTACACCAAGGCGCCGCCGATGATCGTCGCCATCAACGATTGGAGCGGTTTCTACCTGGGCATCAACGGTGGCTATGGCACGAGCCGCAATTGCTGGACGCTGGCGGATGGCCGTGCCGAGGGCTGCCACAACGCGACCGGCGGCACCGTGGGCGGTCAGTTCGGCTATCGCTGGCAGATGGGCCAGGTCGTGTTCGGTCTGGAGGCGCAAGGCAATTGGGCCGATCTGACCGGCAACAATGCCACGCCGCTGTTCGTTCCCGACCGCAACCGCACCAAGCTCACAGCCTTCGGCCTGTTCACCGGCCAGATCGGCTACTCCTTCGGCGACGCCCTGCTCTACGCCAAGGGCGGCGCGGCCGTGACCGACACCAAGTACGAGATCTTTTCCGGCGTGGTCAACACGGTGCTGGCCACCACGACCGTGCACAAATGGGGCGCCTCCGTCGGCGCCGGCGTCGAATACGCCTTCGCTCCGAACTGGTCGGTCGGCTTCGAATACGACCACCTCTTCATGGGCACCACGAACGTTCCGTTCCGCGGCGCGGTCTTCACCCAGAACGACAACATCAAGCAGGACGTCGACCTGTTCACGGCGCGCTTGAACTATCGCTTCGGCGGGCCAGTCGTCGCGAAGTATTGATCGGCCGTTACTCAGTTGTGTTTTTGGGAAAGGCCGGCGCTCAGCCGGCCTTTTTTGTTGCCCGCACGCCACCTCTGCAGCCCGGTCACACAGGGAACCAAGCCATTGTGTGGCAAAGGCTTTCGGGAACCCACCCGTAAAAACGCGGTTTCGTCCCGAGTGTGGCTTCAGGGTGACGGCAATCCGCTCGGAACCGGGCTATAGGACCCTCGTCAACTTGAACGGGTGAGTCTGTTTCGTGCGTAAGGTTTTCGGTGCGACGCGGACTTCAAGGACTAAACTGGAGACAAGAATGAAGAAGATCCTGCTCGCGACCGTGGCCCTGGCCGCCCTGGCCGCTCCCGCTGCCGCTGCTGATCTCGCTGCGCGCCCGACCTACACCAAGGCCCCGGTTCTCGCGCCGGTGCAGACCTGGACCGGTTTCTACATCGGTGCGATGGGCGGCTATGCCAGCCAGGACAACAGCAGCTTCGGCGGCCTGGTGTCCCAGAAGGGCGGCTTCGCCGGCGGCACTCTCGGCTATAACTGGCAGCAGGGCCCGGTGGTGTTCGGCGTCGAGGCTGATGCAGCCTGGGCCGACATCAACGGCTCGTTCGGCGTCCCGGGCGCGACGTTCACCAGCAAAATCGAAGACATGGGCACCGTGCGCGGCCGCATCGGCTATGCCTGGGGTCCGGCCATGCTGTACGCGACCGGCGGTTACGCTTGGATGGAAAACAAGGCCACCATCAACATCGTCGGCATCACCGACTTCGGCCGTCAGTTCCACAGCGGCTGGACCGTCGGCGCCGGCGGCGAGTACATGTTCGCTCCGAACTGGTCGGTCAAGGCCGAATACCTCTACAAGAGCTTCGGCAGCGAGAACTATGGCGTCGGCGGCACGATCCCGTCGGGCTCCATCAACCTGCACACCGTGCAGGTCGGTGTGAACTACCACTTCTAAGAACGACGCCTTCGGGCCAACGCACACAGCCTCCGCTCGCAAGGGCGGAGGCTTTTTCTTTGGCCTGGAAGTCCCAGCGGAACCGTCTGCTCCTGCCAGTCGCTGCCATTCGCCAAGCGCATTGTTGATGATTCGCCTGCGGCACTGGAAATCCGCCCTCGTTCTTCCTACGTTCCGACGATACCTTTTCCCCTCTGGCGTCCGATGGCCGGCTTCCGGCGTAACGCGCCTGCAACGATGGCGCAGCCCTGCGCCGTGGGACGATCGTCATGGATGAAGTGCTCAAGGCCAAGCAGCGCGCGCAAGCCAACTCGTCGAGCCTGCGGGCGATCACCATCCGCGGCGCCCGCGAGCACAATCTGAAAAACATCGACGTCGAGATCCCGCGCGACAGGCTGGTGGTGTTCACCGGGCTGTCCGGCTCCGGCAAATCCTCGCTCGCCTTCGACACCATCTATGCCGAGGGCCAGCGCCGCTACGTCGAATCGCTGTCGGCCTATGCGCGCCAGTTCCTGGAGATGATGCAGAAGCCGGATGTCGACCAGATCGACGGCCTGTCGCCGGCGATCTCGATCGAGCAGAAGACGACCTCGAAGAACCCGCGCTCGACGGTGGGCACCGTCACCGAGATCTACGACTACATGCGCCTGCTGTGGGCGCGCGTCGGCGTGCCCTACTCCCCGGCCACCGGCCTGCCGATCGAGAGCCAGACCGTGTCGCAGATGGTCGACCGCGTGCTGGCGCTGCCCGAGGGCACCCGCCTCTATCTGCTGGCGCCGGTCGTGCGGGGACGCAAGGGCGAGTACAAGAAGGAGCTCGCCGAATACCTCAAGAAGGGCTTTCAGCGCGTCAAGATCGACGGCACCTTCCACGAGCTCGCCGAGGCGCCCACGCTCGACAAGAAGTTCCCGCACGACATTGACGTCGTCGTCGACCGCATCGTAGTGCGCCCGGACATCGGCCAGCGCCTCGCGGAGAGTTTCGAGACCGCGCTGAAGCTCGCCGAGGGCCTAGCCGTCATCGAGTTCGCCGATGCGCCCGCCTCCGCCGCGCCGGCCGAGGAGAAGGAAAAGAAGAAGACCGCAAAAATCCACGACAAGAGCGGGCCCGAGCGCATCCTGTTCTCGGAGAAGTTCGCCTGCCCCGTGTCCGGCTTCACCATCCCCGAGATCGAGCCGCGGCTGTTCTCGTTCAACAATCCCTATGGCGCCTGCCCGGAATGCGGCGGCCTTGGCGTCGAGCAGCACGTCGATGCCGATCTGGTGATTCCCGACAAGGACGTCACCCTGCGCAAGGGCGCGATCGCGCCCTGGGCCAAGTCGTCGTCGCCCTACTACCTGCAGACGCTGACCGCGCTCGGCAAGTTCTACAAGTTCACGCTCGACACCAAGTGGAAGGACCTGCCGAAGAAGACGCAGAACGCGCTGCTGCACGGCTCCGGCGACGACGAGATCAAGTTCACCTATGAGGACGGCGTCCGCTCCTACGACACCAAGAAGCCGTTCGAGGGCGTCATCACCAATATCGAGCGCCGCTTCCGCGAGACCGAGAGCGAATGGGCGCGCGAGGAGCTCGGAAAATATTTCAACGACGTGCCCTGCGCCGGCTGCAAGGGCTTTCGGCTCAAGCCCGAGGCGCTGTGCGTCAAGGTCGGCGGCAAGCATATTGGCGAGATCTCTGATCTCTCTGTGAAAGCCGCCGGCGAGTGGTTTGCCGAAGTGCCGGCCCAGCTCAACGCGCAGCAGACCGAGATCGCCACGCGCATCCTCAAGGAGATCCGCGACCGCCTGACCTTCCTGCTCGACGTCGGCCTGAACTATCTGACCCTGGCGCGCTCCTCCGGCACCCTCTCCGGCGGCGAGAGCCAGCGCATCCGGCTGGCCTCGCAGATCGGCTCGGGCCTGACCGGCGTGCTCTACGTGCTCGACGAGCCGTCGATCGGCCTGCACCAGCGCGACAATTCCCGCCTGCTCGACACGCTCAAGCGGCTGCGCGACCTCGGCAACACCGTGATCGTCGTCGAGCATGACGAGGACGCCATTCGCCTGGCCGACTACGTGCTCGACATCGGCCCGGGCGCCGGCACCCATGGCGGCCACATCGTCGCCGAGGGCACGCCCGCCGAGATCATGCGCAATCCGAAGTCGCTGACCGGCAAATATCTCACCGGCGAGCTCGAGGTCGAGGTGCCCGAGCGGCGGCCGCCGAACCATCGCCGCACGATCAAGGTCGTCAACGCCCGCGGCAACAATCTCAAGAACGTCTCGGCCGAAATTCCGCTCGGCCTGTTCACCGCCATCACCGGCGTCTCCGGCGGCGGCAAGTCGACGCTTCTCATCGACACGCTCTACAAGGCGATCGCCCGCAAGCTCAACGGCGCCAACGAGGCAGCCGCGCCGCACGACCGCATCGAGGGACTCGAGCACATCGACAAGATCATCGACATCGACCAGTCGCCGATCGGCCGCACCCCGCGCTCCAACCCCGCGACCTATACCGGCGCGTTCACGCCGATCCGCGAATGGTTCGCCGGCCTGCCCGAGGCGAAGGCGCGCGGCTACGAGCCGGGCCGGTTCTCCTTCAACGTCAAGGGCGGCCGTTGCGAGGCCTGTCAGGGCGACGGCGTCATCAAGATCGAGATGCACTTCCTGCCCGACGTCTACGTCACCTGCGACGTCTGCAAGGGCAAGCGCTACAACCGCGAGACGCTCGACGTTCTCTTCAAGGGCAAGTCGATCGCCGATGTGCTCGACATGACCGTGGAAGAAGCCGCCGAGTTCTTCAAGGCGGTGCCGCGCGTGCGCGACACCTTCGAGACCCTGCGCCGCGTCGGCCTCGACTACATCCATGTCGGACAGCAGGCGACCACCCTCTCCGGCGGCGAGGCCCAGCGCGTCAAGCTCGCCAAGGAGCTGTCGAAGCGCGCCACCGGCCGCACGCTCTATATCCTCGACGAGCCGACGACCGGCCTGCATTTCCACGACGTCAAGAAGCTGCTGGAGGTGCTGCACGAGCTGGTCGCGCAGGGCAACACGGTGGTCGTCATCGAGCACAATCTCGAGGTCATCAAGACCGCCGACTGGGTAATCGACCTCGGCCCCGAAGGCGGTGACGGCGGCGGCGAGATCGTCGCCTGGGGCCCGCCGGAAGACATCGTGAAAGCGCCGCGCAGCTACACGGGACAATTCCTGAAACCGGTGCTGGAGAAGTCAGCCAAGCCGAAGAAGCGCAGCCGCGGCGCGGCGAGCGAGGCGGCGGAGTAGTTATTGTTTGATCGTCCTCGCGAGCGAAGCGACGCGATCCAGAGCCGAAGGCGGGACTCTGGATCGCTTCGTCGCTGCGCTCCTCGCGATGACGGCTGAGTCGGCGGTGCCGTCCACCAAGAAGAAGCCCGCCGCTCAATTAAGAGCAGCGGGCTTGGTCGTCCTATATCTCACTCAGAACTCAACTCACCAGCGGTAATACCCGCTCCGCGTGCCGTTGTTGTTGCCGCCCGGGCCGACGTCGCCCTGGGTCGAGCTCGGGGTCGGGTGGTTGGTGCCGTTGTAGCCGGCGCCCCAGCCCGGGCCGTAATACGGGCCGGGCGCGACGGCGACGTAGCCTTCTTCGTAGACCGGGGCCGGTGCCCAGGCGTAGGAGTCGCGATAGGCGTAGTTGCTGGTGACCTGGCCGCCATAGCCATAGCCGCCGGGGCCGTACTCGCCGGCCGAGGCCGCCGCGGTGCCGGCAATGACCGTGACAGCGGTCAACGCCGCCAAACCAAACATGCGCGTCATGAACTTGCTCCTTCGTTCCTAATTATCGCGGAGCAAACAACGTAAGTACCTCGTGGGTTCCGCGCGAGGCCGCGACAATTGCTGCGACACAGCGCATCGTTCACGTTGACGCGATCGGGTGATCCGGGCTGAGACAAGCTCTGCCTGCACAGAGGCGGACGCGACAAGCCCGCCGCTCGTGTCCGAGCGACGGGCTTTCACCTCACGCGTACTCACTCACGCGCACTAACTCACGCGATGGCGATTACCACTGGCGATAGACGCCGGTCAGCGTGCCGTTGTTGTTGCCGGACGGACCGACGTCGCCCTGGGTCGAGCCGGGGGTCGGATGGTTGGTGCCGTTGTAGCCGCGGCCCCAGGCCGCCGGACCCGGCGCGTAGACCGGCGCAGCCGCGGCGCCATAGACCGGCTCGGAATCGTAGCTCTGCGCCGGTGGCACGAAGGCCATAGAATCATTGTATCGGGCATAGCCCTGTGCCGATGCGGCGGCGGTGCCGATAACGAGGGTGGCAGCGGCCAGCGCGGCCATCTTGATCGTGCGTTGCATGTGAATCTCCTTGCTTGCGTGCGAGGTAAACGGCCGCGGTGCGGCAGACGTTCCCGCAGCGCACGCTCACAAAAGCCGTGAGGCAATCGTGATCGGACACGCGACGATCGCCTCTTGCAGATCCGAAGATTCGGGTCTGCAAGAGTCACGTCGCATGCCGGAGAATGCAGCGTCGCGCCGGTGCGATCACGCCGCCACGGCGACCGCGCGCGGACGCGCGATGCCCGTCGTGGTCGTACCGGGGAGATTCGGCCCGGCCTTGCCGACAACGTGCTTGAAGTAGACGTTCTGCATCGAGTGCATCAGCCCTGCTTCATCGGTCCACGCTGCCGCGGACTGCAGCGGCTCGGCCCAGACGTCCGGATTGCTCGGCGCGATCTGGGTGTAGCCGAGCTTGGCCACGACGGCCTCCACCGCCAGGACGGCGAGATAGATGCTGAAATCGGTGTGCTCCAGGCTTGGGTACGGCGCCGGATAGGTGTTCTGCAGCGTCTGAAGATTGGCCCAGCCCATCGGCACGGCGTCGTTGCTGTTGACCGCCGCATAATAGGTGAATTGCTGGGCGAAGCGCGTGGCGAACGCCGCGTTCCACATCGTCGGCGCAGCGAATGTGTGCGGCCACAGCTTGAACGAGACCGGCCCGGCCTTGGGCAGTTGATCCTGCAGCCACGCGGTGGCCGCGACGGCGAGCGCGCCGCCGAGACTGTGGCCCGTCACCGTCAGGTCGAGCGGGCCGGACTTCGCAAGGCCGCGCAGATAGTCCAGCAGCGAGATGTCGGTGACCGGATCGGTCAAGCCGATCGCCAGAGCCAGCGCGCCGTTCAGCCCCGACGAGATCTGCGCCTGCGCGGCACCGGCCGCGAGCGGCTGTTGCGGATACAGGAACGGCACCGTGAAGAACGCCTCGAGATCGGCGCCGATGTTCTCGAAGGTGCCGGAGACGGAGCCATCGACATCGGTGCCGCGGAAGGCGAGCCCATAGCTGCCGTCATTCCCCTTCGCGACATAGGCGAGCACGCCGTCATTCACCGCCGGGCCCCAGCACAGCGACCACGGGCCATTGGCCGGTCCGGACGGAATGGCCTGCAGATATTGCGCGAAATCGTTGGCCTGCACCGTCGCCAGCGCGTCGTCGATATAGGCGTAGTAGGACAGGTAAGCGGCTGCGTTCTTGTTGAAGGGCATCTGAAATCTCTCTGATTTGAAATAAGGGAGCGACGAGACTGAAAACAGTTTGCGACAAGGGGCGTGAGCCCGTCGGCGCACGCTCATCATACGCCAACAACCAGCGCAGACTCATCACAACACGTTCAACTCCAGGTTATCGACGATGCTCCCGGCAGCTCATGCCACAGGCACCTGCGGCGTAGACGCGCATGCTGGCGCGCAACGGCCCTCATCGGGTACCTTCGACCGCGATCGTCCTCAGCACGGCAGTGTCTCACCCGCGATGCCCTACGCTCTCGTCATCTTCGATCTCGACGGCACGCTTGCCGACAGCTTTCCGTGGTTTCGGCTGCACGTGAACACCGTCGCGAGGCGCTACGGCTTTCGCGAGGTCAGGGACGAGGACATCGACGGCCTCCGCCACGCCTCGACCCGCGAGATCCTCGACTTCCTCGAAGTGCCCGGCTGGAAGCTGCCGTTCATCGCGCGGCACGTGCGCCAGTTGAAGACCGAGCACGCTGCCAGCATCCCGCTGTTTGCGGGCGTGGACATCATGCTCGACCGGCTGGCCGCCAACGGCACGCGCCTCGCGCTGGTCTCCTCCGATAGCGAGGCCAATGCACGCCAGAAGCTCGGCGCACGTGCGCGGCTGTTCGCCGATTTCGACTGCTCGGCCTCGGTGTTCGGCAAGGCGCGCAAATTCCGCCGCGTCCTGAAGCGCGCGCGCGTCGCACCGCAGGCGGCGATCGCGATCGGCGACGAGACGCGCGACATCGAGGCCGCCCACGCCGCCGGCATCGCCTGTGGCGCGGTGACCTGGGGCTATGCCGCGGAGAAGGCGCTGCGCGATCGCAGCCCGGACTACGTGTTCACGCGGATGGAGGAGATCGCGGAGCGGCTGGTGGTGTCGCCTGCGACGCCGAACGGCTGAGCGCCAGACTATCGGCTTGGCTCGCAATGACGGACATCGGTTGGAAGACCACAAGCCTACCGCCGCAGGAATGCGCCGAAGGCGCGCGGGCCGTTGCCGACCTTGATCTCGCCGGTCACCTTCAGCGTTGCGACATCGATGACGCTGAGGATGTTGCTTTCCCAATTGGCGACGATGATGCGGCGGCCGTCGGCGGTGGCTTCGATGCCTTCGGGATAGTCGCCGACAGTGATCCGCTTGAGCGGCTGCAGGCTGGCGACGTCGAACACGCTCACCGTGCCGTCATACTGGTCGGTGACGAAGCCCCTGCCCTGCGCCAGCGCCACCGCATAAGGCCGCAGGCCGGTCTTGACGCGGGCGACCTCGCGCCCCGCGGCGAGATCGATCACGGAGACGTCGTTGGAGCCGACATTGGCGGTGTAGGCGCGGCGGCCATCGGCATCGATGGTGACGCCGAACGGCCGCGTGCCGACCTTGATGGTCTTGAGCCGCTGGCGCGTGGCGGTGTCGATCACCGAGAGCTGATCGTCGTCGCGGTCGGCCGACAGCAGTAGCTTGCCGTCGGGCGTCACCGCGAGCCCCGATGGCGAGGCGCCCACGGCGATGCTGTTCGTCATCGTACGCGTTCCGGTATCGATCACCCGGATCGCCGCATTGTACCAGTCGGCGACATAGACCGTCGCTCCGTCGGGCGCCACCGCGATCCCGAGCGGGCCGCCGCCGACCTCGACGCGGCCGACGACTTTTCGTGCCGTCGCATCGATGACGCTGACCGTCTTGTCATCCGGGCTCGCCACATAGGCAAAGCGGCCGTCGGCCGCGACCGCGACACCGGCCGGCTTGCCGCCGATCGGAATCGTCGCGACCGGCGTCGAGGTCGCAAGGTCGACGATCGTGAGATCGTCGCTGAGCTGGTTGGTGACGAAGGCCTCCTCGGAGTGGAGCGGCAGGGCGCTGGATAGAAAAGCTCCGATGGCAGCTAACGCGAGACTGCGCACTCCCCGACAGACACGAGATATCGCGTCTCGGACGGTGAGCCCCCTCGCCCCGCTTGCGGGGAGAGGGTCGGGGTGAGGGGGACTCTCCGCAAGTCTGGTGTTTGAAGAGTCCTCTTCACCAGCCTCGCATCTTCGACGCGATCTGAACGAGGGACTACGAGGCCGATCGCGAATACTTCCCGTGCAGCTGCCCCTCACCCCAGCCCTCTCCCCGTAAGGACGGGGAGAGGGAGCGCAGCGCTTCCTGAGCGACATATCTGCTCTCTAGCTGGCAAGCTGTCAGCTCCCGCTCTCCACCTTTTTCTTCAGCCCTTCCAGACCGCCCTTGTACAGCCCGCTCACCGCATTCACGGCGGCTTCGTCGTTCAGCTCCGGCGGCGGGTCGTTGTTGGGGAAGCCGCGATAGAACGCGCCGGTCCATTCGACGACGCTGCCCTTGCCGTCGGCGCTCGGGGTCACCGCGATGGTCGACGAGTAGTTCGTCACCGGCAGGACCTTCACATCGACCGATGTGATGCGGTACGAATAGCTCATCTTCTCGGCGTCGTATTTATAGAGCTCCTCGTCGACGGTCGCGCCGCCCTTCAGGGTCAGCTTGCGCGTCGCGCCGATCTCATTGCCCTTGTCGCCCTCGGTCTTGTCGACCGGGCCGAGCCAGCTCATGTCCTGGAAGTTGCCGATGACGGCCCACACCTTGGCCGGCGCGGCGTTGATCTCGACATGCTCCTGCACCTTGCGCCGGGTGGGCCCATGCGCGTCCGCACTGGTCAGGGCCGACATCGTCAGGGCCGTCGTTGCGATCGCGAGCGCCGCCATTGCGGCCAGCGGCTTGCCGAACACCATCCTCATTGCATTTCCTCGGTCGTTCTCATTGGCCACGTCATCGGCGCGCGGCAGCCTCATCTTTGCACCGCTCCGGATTGTTGCAACAAAAAAGACCGTGTCGTGGCGGCCGGCGCCCGATCAATTCGCGCCGCAGCAGCGCTTGTATTTCCGGCCGGAACCGCACGGACAGGGATCGTTGCGGCCAGGCTTGCCGCGTGAAGCAAACGGATTGGGGATATCGACAAAGGCAGGCGTACCTGGCAATGCCGCTCCGCTATGCCGGTATTGATAAAGCGTGATCACCGCGTCGCGGATGTTTCTCGGCGCGTTGCGGCTGAGATTGCGATATTCAGCGGGGTCGGGGTTCTCGTCCAGGGTTGCACCGATCATCATCATCAGGCCCATCGCGGCGATGGCGACTTCGCCGCCCACCCGCTCATAGGCATCGAACCTTTCGCGACGCAGGTCCGTGGCCGCGGCAAAGCCGTCGATCCACAACTCCCAGACGATGTCGCCAGTCTCGGGATCGACCGGCAAACGCGGCTGGTACAGCTCCGGCGTGCGCGCCAGCGTTTGCGCGATATCGCCGTGATAGGCTCTCACGAGGTCCAGCACCGCATTGGCATGATCGATGCTCGCGAACACCGTGCGCTGTCCCTTGCCGAACCCGAACGCGGCTGCGAACCATTCACCGGGCGGCACGTGTTCGGGCAGGATCAGAAGGCCGGCGATGAAACCGTCGAGTTCCTCCAGCACCATGGCGCGATCATCGAGCGCGAGGAGCGCCTGCTCCAGCGCGTGATGAGAGTTGGTCTGCTCCGTCATCTGCACCCGACCTGATTTGCCCGACGGCCAACCGCGATGCCGTTCAACGGTGGGTTTGACACCAAAACAGCGCTGCGCGCAAAATTTAAATTTCAACGCGCGATCAACCGCATCACCCCTGTCCAGTCGCCTGGTGAAAAATATTCCGCTTTCGCCTTTGCAGAATTTCGGTTTTCATGTCGCCGTCCTGCTCTCACGAGAGGGGCGCTTCGCGGTCGTCACGGGCGTGGAGGGCGGGATGCGATGGACGTCACGGGCCCGGTGCTTTTGCGCAAGACGACGGGCTACGGGGCGGACGGCGAAATCGTGTGGTCCTGGCCTCCCGACGCTGAGGTAAAGCTGGCGCTGATGCTCACGCATCGCGCCGGTGACGGTGGCCAGAAAGCCCGGCGCACCGAGGAGAGCACGTATAAGCCGGTCAAAACCGTCGCGCAGGGAAGGCCGGTGTGTCTCGGCCAATCCTGTGGTGACTGCCGCCTGCTTTGTTTTCTGCAGGCGGGCCATGGGTGCGGCCTGCACCCGGCCTTCCCTGCGCCCTCTCACTTGAGGAGGGCGGAATGAACAGCAAAGCTCGGATGCGGATGCATCGCGAGAACGGTGATACATGGCAAGTTGCTGTTGCGCGACACAGACACCCCGCACTCAGCTGTCATCGCCCGGCTTGACCGGGCGATCCAGTATTCCAGAGACGTCTATTGTTGATCGATGGGCCGCGGCGTACTGGATCGCCCGGTCAAGCCGGGCGATGACAGCTTTGGTTGTCGATGCCGGCGGCGCAAAGCAATCCGAAGCGAAGCTCTCAAGGACGAGCAGTGCCCTTCACTCCGCGAGCACCCCCTGCACGAACCCGTCCGGGTCATTGCAGAACTCGCGCATCGCCTTGAAATGATCGGTGTCCTGCACCCTCACGGCCTCCAGGCCATATTTGCTCAAACGCAGCAGCGTGGCGCCCGGATAGGCCATCAACACCGGCGAATGCGTCGCCATCAGCACCTGGCAATGGCCGGCCTCGTCCATCCGCCGCATCAGCTTCAGGAACTCGATCTGCCGCGCCGGCGACAGCGCCGATTCCGGCTCGTCGAAGATGTAGAGGCCCTGGCGCTGGCAGCGCTCCTCGAAGAAGCGGAGGAAGCCTTCGCCATGCGAGTGAGACAGGAAATCGGGCGGCGGCCCACCCAGCGGATCGTCCAGCGCGGCCTCGTCAAGATAACGGGCGACCGAGAAGAAGCTCTCGGCGCGAAAGAACCAGCCCTGCGTGATCTTGGGCAGCCAGGCCGCGCGAAAGGCCTTGCCCAGCGCGCCACCCATGCGCTCGACCGCGCGGGCGTGATCGACCGGCCTGTAGCCCTTGCCCCCGCCGGCCTCGTCGTAGCCGGCGAGCGCGGCGATGCCCTCCAGCAAGGTCGACTTGCCGGTGCCGTTCTCACCGACGATGATGGTGATGGCGCTGGTGAAGCTCAGCTCGAAATCGTCCTGCAGGAACGGCAGGCAAAACGGATAAGCGACCCGATCGCCAATCTTCGCCGGATCGAGCCACAGCCGCTTCAGATAGGGTGCGCGCAGCCGGATCTCACGCTGCTTTCTCGCCATGCCGTCTTCGCAACCTCAGTGACACCATCGGCAATTTCGCACATCGAGGCGCGGTCCGCTAGCACGGCCATCGAGCTAAGCCACGACCTCCAGCACCAGCTCCATGGTCATCAGCACCGGATTGTCGCCGCGGATCAAACGGCCTTGCGCCAGCGCGCCGGTGTAGTCGACCAAAGCGATGTCGAGCGTGGCTTCGAGACCGTCAGCGCCAGGCGCGATGGCGCCGGACTTAACGGTCAGCTCGGTGGCGAACGGCTCGACGATAGGCCCATCTGCGAAGCGTGCGCCGATGGTCGAACCGACGCCGCCCCGTATCCTTGCTTCACGGATCTCCTGCGAGCGACAGAACTGTTCCAGACAGCCCGCAAAATCCTGGTTGGGCCGCAGCCGCAGCGCGAAGGCGCGTCGCTCTGCTTTCGTCTCGCGCGGCGCAGCCGCCACCGGTCCGAACAGCTTGAAGCCCGTCTCGGGATCAGGCTCGGCCGCGAAGATCGCGCCATCGAGCCCGAACGCCTCGACCTCGAACGGCTCGGCGACGATCGTCTCCTCCGGCAGAATGTGCCCGCCCCCATGGCGCCCGCCCTCTTCCGTCCACAGCGCGTGGCAGTGGAAGAACGGCGCGCCGTCGCGGATGCCGAGCGTCATCGTCCCGGTCGTCAGATGCGTGACACCGGCCGGGCGATAGGTCTCGCTATAGAACGCGGCGTAGTCCGGCGTCTTCGACAAGGCCGGCATCACATAGGCGAACGGCCCGAGCGCGCCGCGCTTGAACTCGAGCACGCCGCCGGCAAAGCCATGGGCCGCGAAGCCGCGATGCGCCGCTTCCAGCAGGGGCCGTCCCGGCTCCATGGTGAAGGTGAAGGCGCGGCCGCGCGCCTCGACGAACTGAATTCGCTCGGCGACCGGCGCGCCCGGCTGGGTGATCGATCGCATCGCTGCTCAGCCTTGCTTGGTGAGATCGAGCAGCCCGCGCGCCTCGAGCTCGTCGCGCACCAGGCGCTTGGGGATCTTGCCGTAGCCGGACTTCGGCAGCGCATCCCAGAAGAAGAACCGCTTCGGCATCTTGTACCGCGGCAGCTTGGTCGCGAGATAGCCGGCGATATCGCTCTCGCTCGGCGCTGTCGCGCCCTCGCGCGCGACGCAGACGGCGACACCGACCTCGCCCCATACAGGATCGGGCACGCCGAGCACCGCGACCTCGCCGATATCCGGATGCGTCAGGATCTTTTCCTCGACCTCTCGCGGATAGATGTTGGAGCCGCCGGAGATGTACATGTCGGACGCGCGGCCGGTGATGTAGACGAAGCCATTCGCGTCCATGTGGCCGAGATCGCCGGTGCGGAACCAGCCGTCGCGAAACGCCTTCGCGTTCGCTTCAGGATTGTCGTAATAGCCCGCGAACACCGCCGGGCCGATAACGCAGATCTCGCCGGTCTCGCCCGGCTTCCGCTCGCGGCCCTGATCGTCCTGGATCGAGACCTGCATGCCCGTACGCTCATAGCCACAGGTGCCGATCCGCGCGTCCGGTCCATCCTCTTCCTCATGCGCCGTGGCCGGCAGCACGGTGATGTTGCCGGTGACCTCGCCGAGGCCGAAATATTGCACGATGACCTTGCCGAGCCGCGCCAGCGCGCGCTTCTGGTCCTCCCGATACATCGGCGCGCCGGCATAGATCACGTGGCGCAGCGAGGAATGGTCGAACTGATCGACGGCGGGATGCTCGACCATCATCTTCAGGATGGTCGGCACGGTGAACAAATTGCTGACGCGATGCGTCTCGATCAGGCGGAAGGCCTCCGTGATGTCGAACTTCTCGCTCGGCAGCAGCACCGTCTTGGCGCCGCGCGCGCTCTGCATCAGCTGATGCACGCCGGCGCCATGCGACAACGGCGCAACGACCAGCGAAGCGTCGTGCTCGGTGGTGCCGGGCGTCAGATCGGCGAGATGATTGGTGATGACGAACGCCATCTGGCCGTGGGTCAGCACGGCCGCCTTGGAGCGGCCGGTGGTGCCGGAGGTGAAGAAGAACCAGCAGGGATCGTCGTGCTCGACCGCGGCGTTGGCCATCTCGGCACCCGCATGCGCGGCCATGGCCTCGGCGACGGCGCGCGTGCCGAAATGGCCGCTCTGGCCGATGCACCAGGTGAACGACGTAGTCGTCACCGCCGCGGCGTGCTCCGGAAAATCGCCGTGGCAGAGGAACGCCTTTGCACCCGACGCCGTGGCGAGATACGCGACTTCGTCCGGCATCAGACGGAAATTGGTGGGCACCCAGACCGCGCCGAGCCGGAACGCGGCGAACATCGAGACGAACATCTCCTCGCAGTTTTTCGAGTGCACGAGGATACGATCGCCCTTGGCGATCCCCTGCTCCGCCAGCGCCGACGCCAGCGCCGAGACCATCGCGTCGATCTCGCGCCAGGCCCAGGACCGCTCGCCCCAGACGAAGCCGGCGCGGTCGCCGAGCCGGCGGCCGTTCTGGGTGACGATATGCGCGAGGTTCATGACCCGGCGGGACATCCGCAGATGCGTCATCGACGAACCCTCGTGCTGACGGCCCGGATGAAAAGACCCGTGAACAGGCTCATATGGACGCGTCCCCTCGGTCGATTTGTCGAGCGATCCCAGCCGCCCGGTCCCTTGAAGCTTGTTTATCCCGGTCCCGCGCGCCCTCGCAAGGCCGCGCGCCCCATCGCACCCATGCGGCCGCGCCATTCGAACGAATGCGGATGCCGTGCGACAAATCCGTGCCGGCCGCGCATTTCCGATTTCACCGCGCGCCGAATCTGATTTGAGGACATCCATGATCGATCGTCGTTTCCTGCTTCTCGGCTTCGCCAGCATGCTCGCCGCGTCCCCGCTCTCCGCGCAGACGCAAGCGGCCAATGATCCCGCTGCAATCATGACCGCGATCTACACCCGCGTCGCCAAGGGCAAGGGCGAGGACGGCGGCAACTTCGTCATTGAGGACAGGAAGGCGCGGACGAAATATCTGTCGAAGGCGCTGGCCGCCGAATGGGCCAAGATGGATGCCCGCACGCCGAAGGGCGAGGTCGGCGCGGTCGATTTCGATCCGATCACCAATTCGCAGGATCCGGACGTCGCCTCGTTCAAGGTGACGCCCGAGAAAAAGGAGGCGGACAAGGCGACGATCGCGGTGACGATCGCCGGTCATCGCGACGACCGCAAGGAACAGGCCGACAACGTCATCCGTTACGACTTCGTGCGCGACGCCGGGCAGTGGAAGATCGACGACATCCGCGGCGCCATCGACGGCAAGCCATGGTCGATCCGCGCGATGCTGGCCGATTTCATCAAGCTGACCGATAAACCGAAACGAAAGTAGAATGCCCCCATGACCGCCGTCCGCGACAACAAGGCCCGCAGCCGCTTCGAGCTCGACGTTGAGGGCAGCATGGCCTTTGCCAATTACAGGGCCACGCCGCAGGCGGTCGTCATCACCCACACGGAGACCCCGGTGGCCTTGCGCGGCCGGGGCATCGCCTCCGAGTTGGTCAAGGGCGCCCTGGAGCTGATCCGCGCCGACGGCCACAAGGTCGCCGCCGGCTGCAGTTTCGTCGCCGATTACCTCCGCGACCACCCGGAGAACCAGGACATCATGGCCTGAGAGCCCCGTAGAACTACCGGACGTGGCGTTTGCACCGCGCCTTTAACTTCATGGCTACCCGGATGGATGAGCAATCCCCCGCCGAACAGACAACCAGACCAATGGGGAGAGGCTCATGTTCATCACTGCCATTTTCGACGTTGTTAAGCGCTACATGCACTATCGCGCCCAGCTCGCCTGCCTCGAGCGGCTCGACGACCGCACGCTGCGCGACATCGGCGTCAACCGCGACCAGATGTATGCCCAGGCCTGGGCACGCGCGGCCGTCGTGCACGCCTGAGGCGTTCGCACGCAATCCCGCATCATTCGATCAAAGACGACAAAGGCCCGCACGATGGCGGGCCTTTCGCTTTTTTGCAGCTGAGCCGAGCTGCTCAGTGCTTGATCTCCGGCGGCAGCTTGCCGCCATTGGCCGCGAGCTTGCTCATCACCTGCTTGTGCAGCCAGACATTCATGCTGGCGGAGTCGTTGGTGTCGCCGCTGTAGCCGAGTTCCTTGGCGAGTTCCTTGCGCGCGGCAAGGCTCGAATCGATGTCCAGCGCCTTCATCAGGTCGACGATCGAGGTCCGCCACTCCAGTTTCTCATGCTTGGCGGCCGCGGCCTTGTCGACGATCGAAGCCACGTCGATGTTTTGCGGCGCAGCGGCGGGTGCCGCTGCCGGGGCTGCAGCCGCGCCACCGGCCGCCGGCGCGCTGCCGCCTGCGGCCGGCGCACTGCCGCCGGCCGGAGCAGCCTCGGCATGATGGCCGAAAATCGCGCTCATGATTTTTCCGAAAACGCTCATCAATGGCTCCCAAAAGATAGTGATCGAATGAAGAACTCGGCCGGCGGTGTTCCGTTGCGGAGCGGTCCGACGAAGCCTCTTCGTGCCCCGATCGCCTCCCAACCCGGACAAGGCGACGATTGTGAAGCTTACCGAAGGCGGAATGACGGCGGAATGACTTTGTCCGGGGAATGCGCAGCTTCGTGGCCTTCCCGCATCGCATCAATGCACTGAGACAGACACAGCTGTCACCGAGCCGTGAGTATGCGCGGCCACAATCGCCATTATGCTCTTCGCTTCCGTTCGCGAATGGCCGTCACCCTGGGTTCGTCGCGTCTGGCCATCCGCGAATCCTCCAACGAGAAGCGCAGCCCGCCTGCGTGGTTGGGAAGCGCCCTGTGCAAATGAGGGAGCAAACGACGATGGCCACCACCCACAGCAATGTCGACTCTCACGTTCGGCCGGCCGGCGATGTCGCCGCCGAGATCACGATTCGCACGATCGATGTGTCGAGCTTGATGCGCGCGCTGCGGCTCGGCTGGGACGACTTCAAGGCCGTCCCGAGTCACGCCGTGATGCTGTGCGCGATCTATCCCGTGCTCGGCCTTGTGCTGGCGCGTGCGGTCTTCGGCTATGCGGTGTTGCCGCTGCTGTTTCCGCTAGCCGCCGGCTTCGCCCTGCTCGGCCCGTTTGCCGCGCTCGGCCTCTACGAACTCTCGAGCCGTCGCGATCGCGGTGAAGAACCGAGCGCCTGGGATGCGCTGGACGTGCTGCGCTCGCCGTCGTTCGGATCGATGCTCGGATTGGGCACTCTGCTCCTGGCCTTGTTCGTGACCTGGGTCGCGACAGCGCAGGCGATCTACGTCTCGGTGTTCGGCTATGGCGGCGCGGCGGGTGTCGGCGATTTCCTGCACCGCGTGCTCACGACACCGCAGGGATGGTGGCTGATCGCGGTCGGCTGTGGCGCGGGCTTCGCGTTCGCGCTGCTCGCGCTGTGCCTCAGCATCGTCTCCTTCCCGTTGATGCTCGACCGTCACGCCGGCGCACTGGACGCCATGACGACCTCGCTGCGCGTCGTGGCGCAGAACCCGGTTCCCGTCGCCATCTGGGGTCTGATCGTCGCAGTGCTGCTGGTCGTCGGCACGATCCCGTTCTTCCTGGGGCTCACCGTGGTGATCCCGGTGCTCGGTCACGCCACTTGGCATCTCTATCGCGAGGCCATTGCCGTCCACCCGGACGCGGTCACGATCGTGCCGCCGCCCGCGCGTCCGTCGAAGCCGGCGGCGGATTTTCCGGCCAACCTCTTCCCGTGGCGGTCGCGTGACGGGATGTGAACTGGCCGATGCAACGATGCCTGCCGCCGGCCTTGCGGGCCGGCGGTCGTGCTTAGGACGGACGGGAGCGGCGATGTGGAATGGTGGTTCGCGGCGGGGCGAATCTCACGAAAAGCAGACGCCAACGTGATCGAGAGGCCTTGTTGCTGCCGCGGTTGCGCCTGACACGGAGCGCGCCCAAATTCATTCGAGCGATTGCCGCCCAGCCATTACCGTCCAGGTGTTTCGATGATTGTCCGCGTCCTCTCCGCAGCCGCCTCCGCCTGCCTCGCCGTCCTGATCACGTCCTCCGCACCCGCGCTGGCGGCGGTTCCCTGTGGCAGCGGTAATTTCGATGCCTGGCTCGCCGAGTTCAAGACCGAGGCCGCGGGCAAGGGGATCTCGCAGAACACGATCAACGCCGCTTTGACCGGCGTCACGCCTGACCAGAGCGTGCTCAACCGCGACAAGGGCCAGAAGGTTTTCACCCAGACCTTTGAAGAGTTCTCCGGCCGCATGGTACCGCCGCGGATCACCCGCGGCTCCAACATGCTCAAGCAATACGGCTCGGTGCTGTCGCGCATCGAGCAGAGCTACGGCGTTCCCGGCGAGGTGCTGGTGGCGATCTGGGGATTGGAGACCGACTTCGGCGTCAACAGCGGCAAGTTCCAGACGATCCGGGCGCTGGCGACATTGGCCTATGATTGCCGCCGCGCCGAGCAGTTCCGCGGCGAGTTGCTGGATGCGTTGCGCATCGTCGATCGCGGCGACCTGCAGCCGGCCGAGATGCGCGGCGCCTGGGCCGGCGAGATCGGGCAGACGCAGTTCATGCCCTCGTCCTGGATCAAATACGCGGTCGATTTCGACGGCAACGGCAAGCGCGACCTGATCCGCAGCGCGCCGGACGTACTCGCCTCCACCGCGAATTATCTGAAAGGCTATGGCTGGCAGAAGGGCAAGGACTGGGAGCCGGGCAGCCCGAACTTCGCCGTCATCCAGCAGTGGAACAAGAGCGAGGTCTATGCCCGGACGATCGCGACCTTCGCCACCCAGTTGGCGCGGGCCCCGTAGCCCCAAACCGGCAACGGCCGATCGCGCGGGGACGCGACCGGCCTGACGGCGATGAAGCGGATGCAGCCGTTACTTGATCATTCCCGCCTGCATCGCCTTTGTCAGATGCA
Organism: Bradyrhizobium sp. HKCCYLRH3099; assembly: GCF_051167855.1. Classification (NCBI taxonomy): domain Bacteria; kingdom Pseudomonadati; phylum Pseudomonadota; class Alphaproteobacteria; order Hyphomicrobiales; family Nitrobacteraceae; genus Bradyrhizobium; species Bradyrhizobium sp. HKCCYLRH3099. The sequence goes on along the minus strand of NZ_JBNPTW010000004.1, from coordinate 91,345 downwards.
CGCTGCAGGCACCCATCTTGCCGCTGAGCAACGCATCCTGCGCCGCCGCGATCTCCTTCTGCGCCGTGAAGCGGGCGTCGCCATCGGCCATGGCCTCGATGGCCGTCTCGGTCTTTTCCAGATTGGCCCCGCTGCAGCCGGCACCATGGTGCCTCGCCGCCTGAACCGGTCCAACCGCAACAACTGCCGCAGTCATGAGCGCGGCCCCCAACAGTTTGCTGATCATTGTTATTCCTCGCTGGTGCGACGGCATCAGCATCATTGCCCGATACCGCGACAGTTTGTCGCACCCAGCGACCGTTCGCGCGAAATGAAATCCTTGCGAGCGCGGCGTGAGGAACATGCTCGTCCAGGGGCAGCAGTAGAAGTATTGAATTATAATTCATTGCCACTTCAAGGGGACGCCAAGTGGAAGCATATCGCATCGCACAATTCATCGAACGGGCCGAGATTCGATAGCCCCGCTTTGAACGGCCGATTGAAAATCCGTATGAATACCGGGCATTTCCGGGCCGCCTCTGCGCTGGGCGATCCCTGCCCGATTCTTACCCAAGAGTTACTCAAGCTATGCGCCGACGTTTTAGCTGCGTCGCAACATCAGCGCTTCCGCATCGCAACAATCTCTTCTATGTTCATTTCAACGATGAGGTTCACCCGAAGAACTGAATCGCGAACTAAAGGAGATTTTCCATGTTGCTCTCGCTCATCCGCATGGTCCAGGCGTTCCGTGAGTATCAGCGCAACGTTGCCGAGCTGTCGCAGCTCAGCGATCGCGAACTCGCCGACATCGGCCTCGACCGTTCGGACATTCCGCGCGTTGCTGCTGGTCACTACAACGGCTGATCAGCCCTCTTCCGATATCGACCGGACATCGCCCGCCTCGCTGCGGGCGTTGCCGTTTTTGGGCCTCTCCGCGGCGTCTGCCACACGTGCCCGGTTTCTCGCGCCGGGGCTCACTCGCGCATTTGCACCGCGCGGGAAAAGCGCTACCTGTCCCGCGATGACAGGGACCAAATCACCTCACCAGACCGTCCACGTGATCGGCGCGGGCCTCGCCGGATCCGAAGCCGCTTGGCAGCTCGCGGAAGCGGGCGTGCACGTCGTGCTGCACGAAATGCGGCCGGACCGCATGACCGAAGCCCACCGGACGTCCACGCCGGCCGAACTGGTCTGCTCCAACTCCTTCCGCTCCGACGATGCCGCCAACAACGCCGTGGGGCTGCTGCATGCCGAGATGCGCCGGCTCGGCTCGCTGATCATGCGCGCGGCTGACGCCAACCAGGTCCCCGCCGGTGGTGCACTGGCCGTCGATCGCGACGGCTTCGCCGCGGCCGTCGCCCATGCGCTGGAAGCCCATCCCCGCATCGAGCTGCGCCGAGGCGAGGTCACCGGCCTGCCGCCGGTGGAATGGGAGAACGTCATCGTCGCCACCGGTCCGCTCACCTCGCAGCCGCTGGCCGAGGCGATCCGCGGGCTGACGGACGAGAGCGCCCTTGCCTTTTTCGACGCCATTGCGCCGATCGTGCACAAGGACACGATCGACATGTCGAAGGCCTGGTTCCAGTCGCGCTACGACAAGGTCGGTCCCGGCGGCACCGGCGCCGACTACATCAACTGCCCGATGACCCGGGAGCAGTATGACGCCTTCGTCGCCGCGCTGCTCGCCGGCGAGAAGACCGACTTCAAGGAGTGGGAGACCAACACGCCCTATTTCGACGGCTGCCTGCCGATCGAGGTGATGGCGGAACGCGGCCACGAGACCTTGCGCCACGGTCCGATGAAGCCGGTCGGCCTGACCAATCCGCACAACCCGACGGTCAAGCCCTACGCGATCGTGCAGCTGCGTCAGGACAACAAGCTCGGCACGCTCTACAACATGGTCGGCTTCCAGACGAAGCTGAAATATGGCCCGCAGCAGCAGATCTTCCGCACCATTCCAGGTCTGGAGAATGCGGAGTTTGCCCGGCTCGGCGGCCTGCACCGCAACACCTTCCTGAATTCGCCGAAACTGCTCGACCAACAGCTGCGCCTGCGCGCGCAGCCGCGACTGCGTTTTGCCGGCCAGATGACGGGCTGCGAGGGCTATGTGGAGTCGGCGAGCATCGGATTGATCGCCGGCCTCTATGCCGCGGCCGAGACACGCGGCGCCAGTCTGTCGCCGCCACCACCGACCACTGCGCTCGGCGCGCTGCTCGGCCATATCACCGGCGGCCATATCGAGACCATCGACGGCGCAACGCGCTCGTTCCAGCCGATGAACATCAATTTCGGCCTGTTCCCGCCGCTGGCCGTGGCGCCGACCAAGAAACCCGACGGCACGCGGTTGAAGGGCAATGAAAAGACGGTCGCCAAGAAGCAGGCGATGAGCGCACGCGCGCTGGCGGATCTCGACCGCTGGATCGCCGAGCATCTCCGCGTCGCAGCCGCCGCGTGAGAGTCCGATGAGCCTGCCGAAGACCGACTCCGCTGTGCTGGCGGCGCGCTGGAGCGAAGGCGTGCTGCTCAAGCGCGACGTGTTCTCGACCGTCGAGCGCGGCCGCTTCAAGAGCGACACGGGCGAAGTCGATGCCGTGCTGCGCCGGCTCGACGAGGTGCCGTGGTGGTCGTTCGTGCTGGCGCGGCATCTGTTCGCCCGGGAGCGCAAAGCCCTGACACGCGCGAAAGGGCTCAATGCCGGTCCCGATCTGTTGTGGGCCGGAGATCGCGCCCTGGTCCGCGGCTTCATCAACGGCGTCGCGCTGCACCTCGCCAAGCCGCACGGCAACGTCGCCTATTTCCGCTCCGCCAAGCAGATGATGCGCCGGCTGCATCGCGCCGGGATCACGCACAACGATCTCGCCAAGGAGCAGAACTGGCTGGTCGGCCATGACGGCCATTGCTACGTGACCGACTTCCAGCTCGCCGCGTGCTTCTCACGCCGCAGCCGGCTGTTCCGGATCGCGGCCTATGAGGATCTGCGCCATCTCCTGAAGCACAAACGCAGCTATGCGCCGGAGGCGCTGACTCCGAAGGAGCGTAAGATCCTGGCGCGGAAATCGCTGTTCGCGCGCGTCTGGCTGATGACCGGCAAGAAGGTCTATCGCGCGATCACCCGCGGTATCTTCAACTTCACGGATCGCGAGGGCGGCGGCCGGCGTCTCGTCAACGATGCGCCTGTCCTGATGGACATGATCCGTAAGAACCCGGCGGTGCGCGATGCCGCGATCGTCGCTTTCGCCGATCGCCGGTCGGGCGTGGGCCTCTATGCCTTCGTCGAGGCGGAGCAGCCTGCGCTCGAAGCGCAGTTGCAAAGCGAACTGGCCTCGGCAAAGGGGCCCAAGCCGCCCGAGCACATTCAGGTGGTTCACGCCCTGCCGCGCGACGCCGGCGGCCGGCCGCGCACGGAGCTGCTGCAACTCGTCGCCATGAACCAGATCGACCTGATCGAGCCGATGATCACGAGTGACAGCGACCGTGCCTTCCTTAAGGACATCCTGGATTCACGCAAGAACCTGCGCGACCGTTTCAATTTCGAGGCGGATTTGAAACTGCCGTCGCATTGACGACGGCTATGGCTTCCCTACGTTCTTGATACAGGTCGGGTCGCCCTTGCCATGAGAGACGCAGTCCCACTCCGGCCCAAAGCCATTGGGAACATTCGTCCGGACCGGAATGCCGAAGGCAGCGAGCCAGCCGAACACAGCCGCGAACAGGATCGCCAACAAGACGGCAAGTGCATTGCCCTCGAGGTGCCAACAGAACCATCTCCACATGCGCGTCTCCCGCAATCGGCGACGAGCAATCCTGCGGGGGATCTGGTACCCTGTCCTACCCCACCGACGGACGCCCGCAACGGGAGGATCGAACCATGGATATCGGGACGAGTACTGTGCGCGAGATCACCTCGGCGACCGACGTCGTCCCGACCGGCGGTGCCCTTGGCGCCGAAGTCCGGAATATTGATCTGAAGAGCCTCGATGACACATCATTCGCCGCCCTCCTCGAGGCATTCCACCGCCATTCGGTACTGCTCATCCGCGGACAGCACCTGACCGACCAGGACCTGATCGCGTTCAGTCGTCGCTTCGGCGATCTCGATTTCGCGCCGATCCAGGAGAACGGCCGGCGCTTCGTCGAGGGACTGCCGGAGATCTACATCGTCTCGAACGTGAAGGTGAATGGCGAGGCGATCGGCAGCCTCGGCGCGGGCGAAGCGGTCTGGCACACGGACATGTCGTATCTCGACACGCCGCCGATCGCGAGCGCGCTCTATGCGCTGGAGATTCCGCCCGTGGGCGGCAACACCTCGTTCTGCAGCATGTATGCGGTCTACGACGCGCTCCCATCGGAGCTGAAGCGGCGCATCGCCGATCTCAAGATCAAGCACGACGGCACCTACAACAGCGGTGGCTTCGTGCGCCAAGGCGTGACGCCGACCGATGATCCGCGGACATCACCCGGCGCGATCCATCCGCTGGTCTGCACGCATCCCGCGTCCGGCCGGCAGATGCTCTATCTCGGCCGGCGGCGAAATGCCTATCTGGTCGGACTCGAGCTCGCGGACTCTGAAGCGCTGCTCGATGAGCTCTGGAGCTATGTCGCGCGCCCGGAGTTCGCGTGGGAACACGTCTGGAAGGTCGGCGATCTCGTCATCTGGGACAATCGCAGCACGATGCATCGGCGTGATCCGTTCGACGATCATGCCAGGCGAATCATGCATCGGACCCAGATCAAGGGAACTGAACGCCCGCGCTGATTCGCTGACCTGCAAGCTGCGCCTGAACGCGCAGCAAATTGCCTGCGAATGAGTTGCAGCTTGCTCCAATTTTCCGCGCACGCCGCCTTGAAGCGTCCAATTTCCGACTCAGAGCGGCAGACTGTGCCGACAATGAGCAGATGTTGGCGCGAACGTCCTGCGAATTGCCTCCGAGCCGAAACACCCCCGACAAATTGCCGTGGTTGATTTGAAGCACTGGTGAAACGCGGGAGATGACGCACGTGAGTCTCAGAAGCAACGTGGCACGACACGCCGAAAGCAGCCTCATCCAGGTCATCCCGACGGGAAAAGCGCTCGGCGCCGAAGTGTGCAACGTCGATCTCAGATCCTTCGACGATTGGGCGTTCGCCTCCTTCATGCGCGCCCTGCTCAAGCATCAGGTTCTGCTCGTGCGCAACCAGCGTCTCGGCGATCGCGACATCGCCGCGTTCAGCCGACGTTTCGGACATGCCGACCTGATGTACACGTCGCACGGACCCATGCTCGGCGACAGGCTCGCCTTCTGCAGCCTCTATGCCGCGTATGACGCCCTCTCGCCGGCGTTGCGCAGCCGCGTTGCGCATTTGAAAGTTCGGCACACGACGACCGAGACATCGGATGTCGGACGCCGCACCACGATCGCGGGGCCGGTTCATCCGCTGGTCGGCAACCACGCCGATACCGGCCGCCCGATGCTGGCGCTCGGGCAGCGCCGTCATTCCTATGTCGTCGGGCTCGAGCATGACGAATCCGATGCCCTGCTCGATGATCTCTGGCAGCTCGCCGAGCGGCCCGAATTCACCTGGGCCCACACCTGCCGCGGCGGTGATCTGGTCGTCTGGGACACTCGCTGCACTATTCACCGACAGGAAGCGCTCGGCATTCCCAGGCTGGCGCACAGCCCGCCGCTCTGGAATGCGATACCGACGGCGTAGAGGTGGGTGGACTCAGCGGCCGCGAAAGCTGGAAGTCCTGGCCGCGCGCCACAACGTCCACAGCGTGGCCAAGCGTGAGCGGGGCTGCGGCTGGAACGGATCGCCGGGGCGCCGCTTGGCCACGGCGAGGTCACGGCGCACCAAAGCAAGTGTCAGCAGCGCGGGCCGCACGGCCGGCGGCGCCTCGCGCGCAAGCTGCAGCGTATGATCGAGATGCTGGCCGGCCTGCTCGCGCAATTCGGCGACAACAGCGTCGATCGCCGGCGTCGGTTTGGCGGCGAACATCTCCTCCTGCCCCACGCCGTGGCGCTCGAGGAGCTCGAGCGGGATATACAGCTGCCGGTGCGCGGCATCCCTTGGCAGCGACGAGATCACCTGCAGCAGGCCGAGCGCGACGCCGGCATGGTGCGCCAGATGATCGATACCCTCGAAGCCGCCGCCGACGAGCCGCGCGGCCAGAGCAAACAGCGCCCCATTTGTGTCGCTGAGATACCCGTCCAGCGCGGCCATGGTCGGCATCGGATCGTTGTAGAGATCGAATTGATGCTCGTCGATCAGGCGCGTGAGCCGCTCGGCCGGCAGGCCGAAGCGCTGCACGGTCAACAGCAGTTCGGCGGCGACGGGATTGCCTTCGACGCCACCATGTTCGTGCCCGGTCAGCGTATCGCGCCACCATTGCAGGCGAACCTCGCCCGGCAAGGGCTGGGTGACGAGATCACGGATGCGCGTGACCTCGACGTAGAAGGCGTACAGCGACAGCAAGGCGCGGCGGATCTCCGGCGCGACGAACAGTGTCGATGCGTAGCGGTCGAAATCATGTTCGCGGACGAGCCCCGCGCAGAACGCGGCGTCGCCGGCCTCGTCCCGCTCGCTCATGGCACCGCGATGAGCGCAGCCGCCACGCGCCTCCGCTCGCCGATCATGACGTTGTAGGTGCGAATGGCGGGCCCCGTCTGCATCGAGTCGAGCACGACGTTGACACTGCGGAGCGCCGCGCGCAGCGGCGCCGGCGCGATCCAGACTTCTGTGCCGGTGCCGATGATCAGCGTATCGATCCTGTTCGCGGCATCGAACACGCGCTGCAGAGAATAGCGGTCGATCTGCCCTGGCTGCGTGACATCCCAGGCCCAGATCGAATCCGGCAGGCACAGCAGCGAGCCGCGATGCGACATGTCGGCGAAGGCAAAGCCGCCCTTGCCATAGCCGTCGATCGGTGCCGACCGCGGGAAATGCGGGGTATCAGCTGACATGCGAAATCAACCTCTCAGCCCCGATCCGGGTCCAATGGCTGATCCCGATCAAGGCTTCTTCTTCGGCTCGTCGACCTGATCACCCCGAACGGTTCCGACGCCGAGATAGATCAGGATCGGCGCGGCGATGAAGATCGAGGTATAGGTGCCGACCAGCACGACGCCGAACATCATCACCGCGGTGAAGCTGTGGATCGCCGTGCCGCCGAACAGCAACAGCGCGAGCAGCGCCAGCGTCACCGTGACGTGGGTGATGATCGAGCGCGACAGCGTCGAGTTGATCGACTCGTTCAGCAGTTGCGGCATCGGCATCTTCTTGTAGCGCCGCAGCATCTCGCGGATGCGGTCGTAGATGACGACGGTGTCGTTCAGCGAATAGCCGAGAATGGTGAGCAACGCCGCGATGCTGGTGAGGTCGAAATCGACCTGGCTGATCGACATGAAGCCGATCGTCAGCACGATGTCGTGGACGTTGGCAATCATGGCGCCGAGCGCGAACTGCCACTCGAAGCGGAACCAGAGATAGATCAGGATCGAGACGATCGCGAGCATCAGGCCAAGCATGCCCATCGCCAGCAGTTCGCCCGACACGCGCGCACCGAGCACCTCGACGCGGCGATAGTCCACCGTATCACCCAGCGCGCCGCGCACCTTGTTGACGGCCTCCTGCTGCGCGCTGTCACCGCCCGGCTGCGCGGCGAAGCGGATCAGGACGTCGGCAGGGCCGCCGAACTGCTGCAGCTGGACTTCGCCGAGATTGAGCTTCGACAGCTCGTTGCGCATGCTGGCGATGTCGGCGGTACCGGATTTCGCGCGGACTTCGAGCAGCGTGCCGCCCTTGAAGTCGATGCCGAAGTTCAGGCCGTGCGTGAAGAACAGCACGATGGCGATGATCGACAGCGTCGCCGAGATCGGGAAGCTGATGCGGCGGAACTGCGTGAAGTCGAAATGCGTGTCGTCGGGGACGATGCGCAGCGACGGCAGCAGGCCGAGCGCGCTGACCACCGTCAGCACCGCGATCAGGATGCCAAGCCCGATGAGAACCCAGTGTGTCACAGTAGCTCCTAGATTGGCACGCTTTGCGGCCGCTTCCAGCGCACCCACGCCGCGACGATCAGGCGGGTCAGCGTGAAGGCGGTGAAGACCGTGGTGAGGATGCCGACGCCCAGGGTCACGGCGAAGCCGCGGACCGGGCCGGTGCCGATGTAGAACAGCACGGCGGCGGCGATGAAGGTGGTGATGTTGGAGTCGAGAATGGTCGCGAGCGCGCGCTTGAAGCCGGCATCGATCGCCGAGATCGCGTTGCGGCCGCCGCGCAGCTCCTCGCGGATGCGCTCATAGATCAGCACGTTGGAGTCGACGGCGATGCCGACCGTCAGCACGATGCCGGCGATGCCCGGCAGCGTGAGCGTGGCATTCAGCAGCGACAGCACGCCGAAGATCATGGCGACGTTGACGATCACGGCGATGTTGGCGAACACGCCGAACAGGCGGTAGGTCACCAGCATGAACACGATGACCAGGATCGAGCCGACATAGGAGGCGAGCTCGCCCTTGGCGATCGAGTCGGCGCCGAGGCCGGGACCGACGGTGCGCTCCTCGATGACAGTCAAAGGCGCCGGCAGCGCGCCGGCACGAAGCAGGATCGCGAGCTCGTTGGCGGACTGCACGGTGAAATTGCCGGAAATCTGGCCCGAACCGCCGGTGATCGGCTCGCGGATGACGGGTGCCGAGATCACCTTGTTGTCGAGGATGATCGCAAACGGCTGGCCGACATTCTCGGTCGTGGCCTGCGCGAATTTGCGCGAGCCGGACGAGTTGAAGCGGAAGCTGACGATCGGCTCGTTGGTGCGCTGGTCGAAGCCGGTCTGCGCGTCCGAGAGATCACCGCCGGAGACCAGCACCTGCTTCTTCACGACATAAGGCTGATTGGGCGGCGTGGCGCTTTGCAGCACTTCAGAATCCGGCGGCACCCGCCCCTGCAGCGCCTGCTCGGGCGACACCGTGGTGTCGACCATCCGGAACTCCATCTTCGCCGTCCGGCCGAGCAGGTTCTTCAGCTGCGTCGGATCCTGCAGACCCGGGACCTGCACCAAAATGCGGTCGGTCCCCTGGCGCTGGATCACCGGCTCGACGGTGCCGAGCTCGTTGACGCGGCGCTCGACGATCTGGATCGACTGCTCGATCGTCTGGCGGACACGCTCGGTGATCGCGGCCTGCGGAATCGTCAGCCGGATCAGGCCGCCGCCGGCATCGCTGACCTCGAGGCTGCGCTGTCCACTGGAGCCGAGCAGGCCGCCGAGCGGCTGGGACAGATCGCGCAGCTTGGACAGCGCGGTCCCGGCATCGGTGTCCTTGGTGATGCGAACCTCGACGCTGTCGCCACGGCTGCTCAGCCCGGTATAGCCGATCTTGGCGTCGCGCAGCGTCCGGCGGACGTCATCGCGAACCGAATCGAGCCGCTCCTTCTTGACGTAATTGGAGTCGACTTCGAGCAGCAGATAGGATCCGCCCTGCAGGTCGAGGCCGAGAACGATATGGCGCTGCGCCCAGGCGGGCCAGGTCTTGACCGTCGCTTCGGAGAAGAAGTTGGGCACCGCGCACAGGCACACCACGAGCGCCGTGAGAATGATGCCCAGCGCCTTCCACCGCGTGAAATACAACATGGAGGTTGTCCGTAGGGGCCGCGCGCAGCCCGGAAAATCACAACATCAGATCAGACGAAAGCCGGGATTGGTCCCGGCCGGACAGCGATCAGCTGGCCGCCTTCTCGTCCTTGGCGTCCGCCTTCGCCGGCTCGCCCTTGGCGCGGACGCCCGCGATCATCTGGCGCATCTGGCGCACGCGCACGCCATCGGAGATTTCGAACTCGACTTGGTCGTCGTCGACGACCTTGGTAACCTTGCCGACCAGACCGCCCTGGGTCACGATCGTGTCGCCGCGACGGACATTCTTGACCAGGTCGGCGTGCTCCTTGACCTTCTTCTGCTGCGGCCGGAGGATCAGGAAGTACATGATCACGAAGATCAGCGCGAACGGCAGCAGCGACATCAGCATGCTGTTGGTATCGCCAGCGCCGGCGGCCTGGGCATAGGCAGGGGTAATCAGCATGCGGTCGATCCTCGTGGGCCAATGCCCGGTGAGACGGGAATAGCCGGCGATCCACGCTGCTCTCGGCGCGGGCCGGCCTCTTGCGAATTTGGCGCGGAATATAGCGGCCGCGGTCCCAATAGCAAGGCGCACCGCCCCCTCATTTCGCCCGCTTGCGGCCGCCGGCAAGCCCCGATATGGCTGCCCCATCAGGAACTTGCAGCATGTCGAAAAAGCCAGCCAAAGCCCCGGCCCGCGCCGCCGCCAAGAGCGTGTTCAGACCCGTCGCCAAAAGCTCCAAGACTACGGTAAAGCCCGCAGCGCGAGAGCCGTCCAAGGTCGCGGCAAAACGTCCCGCTGGCCCGTCTGGGGACGATGACACGGCGGGCCGGATCGCCCGCGCGCTCGAAGCCATTGCGGCGCATCTGGCAGCAACCGGTGCGGGTGCCGTCCCCGCGCCGGACTTCGACGCGGCAGATGCGTTCGTGTGGCATCCGAACGGGCGGCTCGCGACGGTGCCGCGCGTCAGCCGCGTCGAGATCGACCTGCTCAAGGGCATCGATCGGATGCGCGACATCCTGATCGAGAATACCGAGCGCTTCGCCAACGGGCTGCCGGCCAACAACGCGCTGCTGTGGGGCGCGCGCGGCATGGGCAAGTCGTCGCTGGTGAAGGCCGCCCACGCCAGCATCAACGTCGCGCGCAAGCCGGCCGACCGGCTGAAGCTGATCGAGATTCACCGCGAGGACATCGAGAGCCTGCCGGCGCTGATGGACATCCTGCGCGCGGCGCCCTTCCACTTCATCGTGTTCTGCGACGACCTCTCCTTCGACGGCAATGACGCGTCCTATAAGTCGCTCAAGGCCGTGCTCGAAGGCGGCATCGAGGGCCGCCCCGAGAACGTCATCCTCTACGCCACCTCGAATCGTCGACACCTGCTCGCCCGCGACATGATCGAGAACGAACGATCGACTGCGATCAATCCTGGCGAGGCGGTCGAGGAGAAGGTCTCGCTGTCCGACCGTTTCGGCCTGTGGCTCGGCTTCCATCGCTGCAGCCAGGACGAGTACCTCGCGATGGTCCGGGGCTATTGCAGCCATTTCGACATCGCGGTGGCAGATGACGAACTGGAGCGCGAGGCGCTCGAATGGTCCACCACGCGCGGCTCGCGCTCGGGCCGTGTCGCCTGGCAGTTCACGCAGGATCTCGCCGGCCGCCTCGGCGTGCGGCTCAGCGCGAAGTAAGGCGCGCTTCGCCAGCCCCAGTTTCCGTCATTGCGGCAAACATCGCTGCCCAAAACGAAAAAGGGCCCACCGAAAGGCGGGCCCTTGCTTGTAAGGTCAAAAGTGTCGGCGGCTCACGCCCCGTTGAGGAATTGCAGCGGGTCAACCGGCGATGATCCCTTGCGGATCTCGAAGTGGAGCTGCGGCGATCCGACTTCTCCCGATTGACCCGACTTGGCAATGACCTGGCCGCGCTTGATCGGATCTCCGCGCTTCACCATCAGCTCACTCGCATGGGCATATGCGGTGACGTAGCCGTTGGAATGCCGCACCAGAACCAGATTGCCATAACCCTTCAATTCGTTGCCCGCATAGGCGACGACGCCATCCTCGGCGGCCTTCACCGGCGTGCCCTCGGGCACCGCGATGTTGATGCCGTCGTTGGACTTGCCGTTGGTCTTGGCGCCGTAGCTCGTGATCACCTTGCCGCGCGCCGGCCAGCGGAAGGTCGGCAGCGAGCTGGTGGTCTCGGCCGGACGCGCCGGCTCCTCTTCCTTCTCGGGCGCGGGATTGGCCTGCGCGAGACGCGCGGTCTGCACGGGCCCTGCGGCCGTGGCCACGCGCGTGGTCGGCGCTGGCGCCGGCACGGTCGCAACCGCCTGGGGAACGGTTGCAACCGGAGCCACCGGCGCAGCGGCCGCCACGGCTTTGCCAGGGACGGTCAGCCTGGCACCGAGCTTCAACGGCGAAGCCTGGTCGAGATTGTTGGCGCGGGCGAGCTCGGCCGGCGAGACGTGGTTCTGCCGCGCGATGCTGGCGAGCGTGTCGCCGCGGTTGACGAAATGCACCGTGGACGGCGCCGCCGCAACGGCCACCGGCTTCGGCGCGACCATCGGGGCCGCGGCGACCGGAGCCGCCGCCGGCTGCACCGCAGGCGCGGCAGCGACGGCTCCCGGATGCGGGATGATCAGTTGCTGGCCGGGAGACAGCGCGCGCGGTCCCTTGTAGCCGTTGGCGGCGAGGATCTCGGCGGGCGTCACCCGATAGCGCTTGGCGAGAATTTCCAGCGTGTCGCTGGTGCCGACGATGATCTTGGTGCCTCCGGCAGGACGCGCGGCAGCGACCGAGCGCGGCGGCACGGCGCCGGTGGTCTCGAGCTGCGGCTGCGCCGGAGGCGCATAGGCGTGAGGCGCTGGCGTGTAGGTCTGGGCCTGCGGCGCCGGCACGGCGGCCGGCGGAGCGTAGGACGCAACGCCGCGTCCGCCCCCTGAGATGCCTCCAGCGCCGCCACCCGACGGGTAGGTTTGCGGAGCGCCGACCGAGGGCGGAGGCAGCGCCGACGACGAATAGGCCGGAGCCGGCGCGGCCGGCGGCGTATAAGACTGGCTGTACTGCTGATGCTGCCGCGCCGGAGGCGCCTGCACCGAACCGGTGGAATCGGAAGCAAAGGGGTTCGAGAAAGGACTTTGCGTCTGGGACAGCCGCGTCGACATGTCGGCGCTGCAGCCGGCGACGCCGAATGACATCAGCGCCAGCGCCGCAACCTGCGGCAGGCGGCGCGAGCGAAGCAACTCGACGGTGGCGGGCATGGTTACTCACTCGTACGCAACAAACAACGAATTCGAGTAAACACAGCCGCGGTAAATAAGCGCTTAAGCCGCGAATAAAGCGTTGTCGGACTTGCTGATCCGCTGCTTTAGAGTTCGCGCGCAATGCCCGGAATTGCAGGCACAAATCGGACGTCGACGAGCTCTTTTCGCTCGAAATGATCGCCCGCCCTGACGACCTTGACCAGTGTCTGCACGCCATGCGGCGGCCCGACCGGCGCGATCAGGATACCGTCGTCCTCCAGGCGACCGAGCAGGCTCTGGGGAATTTCGTCCATCGCCGCCGTCACGATGATGCGGTCGAACTGGCCGCCGCCCGCGGGCAAGGCGTAGCCATCCCCCAGCATCACCTCGACATTAAAGCAATTGAGCTTCTCGAGGCGGTCGCGCGCCTTGTCGGCGAGGGTCCGGAATCGCTCCACCGTCAGGACGCTGGCGCACAGCTTGGAGAGGACAGCGGCCTGGTACCCCGATCCGGTCCCGATTTCGAGCACGCGGTGGGTCTTCTGCAGCTTCAGCTGCTCCGTCATATAGGCCACCACGAAAGGCTGGCTGATGGTCTGCCCGCAGGCAATGGCCATGGCGCTGTCGCGGTAGGCATCGGGCCGATCGGCCGGCAACACGAACTCCTCGCGCGGCACCTCCTCCATCGCGCGCAGCACCGCCTGGTCGCTGATCCCGCGGCGACGCAGGGTCAGCTGAAACATCATCTTCTCGGGCGGAGGGATCGGGGGCATCACGCCATTCGGGTTTGTTCGGCTGCGATCAATCTAGAGCATCATCCGCAGCTTGCGCAGCGGATTTCGGAAGGGCTCGGAGGGATACGGGGTGGTCGCGCCGCCAGAAGGGCTCAACTTCGTTCCACGTGCGGAACCAACCGGCGTCAGGTTCGTTCAGCTTCGGGGCAGTTCTGCCCGCGCCGCGGCGGCACCGCAGCCGGACGACGTTGACGTTGCGCCGCGCGCCGTTATTTGCGAGCGTCATATCAGAGTATGGGCAAGGACCGACAACATGACTGCACCGCGGCCGCCGCGCGGATCTGTGTTTCTCGTTGAAGACGAAGTCATGATCAGGATGATGGTCGCCGACATGCTCGAAGAGCTCGGCTACACCGTCGCCGCCGAAGCCGGCGAAATCAGCGAGGCGATGCGGCTCGCGGACAGCACCTATTTCGATGTCGCGATCCTCGACGTCAACGTCAACGGCAAGGTCATCTCGCCGGTGGCCGATCTCATCAAGGCGCGCAACCGCCCCTTCATCTTTGCAACCGGCTATGGGTCGTCGGGCTTGCCCGAGGAGTATCGCGACCGCCCGGCGCTGCAGAAGCCCTTTCAGCTCGAAACGCTCAGCAAGGCGATCGAGCACGCGTTGCGCAGCGCGGAGCCTCAGAGCTAGCGCCCGGCTTCAGCCGAGAATCTCGCCAAGCTTGCCCGAAAACGCCTCGTCGGTGCGATCGAGGCGCAGCGGCGTGACCGAGACGTAATGCGCAGCCAGTGCGGCGAGGTCCGTGCCCTCATCGGGCACGTCGAGCGACGCCGCGCGGTCGAATCCGATCCAGAAGTAGGGATTGCCGCGTCCGTCGCGACGCTCGTCGACCTTGAGGAAGCCGAGGTTGCGCTTGCCTTGTCGGGTCACCACGATGCCCCTGACCGCGTCGGGCGCGCAAGACGGGAAGTTGACGTTGATGACGGTGTTCTTCGGCACGCCGGCATCGAGCACCTTGCGCACGATCTGCGGTCCGAATTTCAGCGCGGTGTCCCATGACGGCTTGTCGCGGGTGGCGATACTGAACTCCTGAGACAGCGCAAACGAAGGAATGCCGAGAATCGTGCCTTCGAGCGCGCCCGCGATCGTGCCGGAATAGACCACGTCCTCGGCAACGTTGCGGCCCTTGTTCACGCCGGACAGCACGACGTCCGGCAGCTTGCTCCCGAGAATGTGGCGGGCGCCCATGATGACGCAGTCGGTCGGCGTGCCGCGCACGGCGAAGTGGCGCGGGCCAACCTCGCGCAGCCGCAGCGGGTCGTTGAGCGAGAGCGAATGTGAGACGCCGCTCTGGTCCAGTTCGGGCGCCACGATCCAGACGTCGTCGGACAACGCGCGCGCGATTTCCTCGATCACCTTCAGACCCGGTGCGTGGATTCCGTCGTCATTGGTGCAGAGAATCCGCATCGTCACTTATCCATCCCGTTCGAGCCATTGCCGGGGGTGTCTTATCCGCTACGCCCCATCGAGGCAAACCTCGGGAGATCCGGTCCCGGCCGGTGTCAGGACCGGATCCGCCACTGCGGCACGAAGCGGGCCAAGCGTCCGTTTGAGCTGACCTGAAGCGGCTCGCTCGGCGCGCCGGATGCGGCAGGCGGTGGCGGACAGGCCGGCGCGGACGATGCGGGCTCCCCCCGCGGCGGTCGCGCGAAGCGGGTCCGCGCGATGCTCAGCGCCTTCTCGAAGTCGGCCGGGTTGAACCAGGATTGCGCGCGGAGCGCATCGGGCAGCCCCTCGTTCCAGACCGTGCCTCGATCGATGTCGAATGCGCCCTTCAGGCGCTGATCGATCGCCTGAATGCCGGCGGCGGTGACCGCCCATTGCCGTCCAATCCAGAAGATGTCCCGATGCAGGGCCATATGGTGCCGGTGTCCGACGAGCGATTGCTGAACGGACCCCGAGGATACGACCCGACAGCCGCCACGCAAGGTGGCGACCGCCCCGGATGCAATTTGCCGCGGCCTTATGGCTCGGCGGCCACGACCTTGAGGCCGCCCATATAGGGCTGCAGCACGTCGGGCACGGCGATCGAGCCGTCCGCCTGCTGATAGGTCTCCATGACCGCGATCAGCGCACGGCCGACGGCGGTGCCGGAGCCGTTCAGTGTGTGCACGAAGCGCGGCTTGCCATCGCTGCCTCGGGAGCGCGCATCCATGCGCCGCGCCTGGAAGTCGCCGCAGACCGAACAGCTCGAGATCTCGCGGAAGGCGCCGCCGTCGCCCTGCCCGGGCATCCAGACCTCGATGTCGTAGGTCTTCTGCGACGAGAATCCCATGTCGCCGGTGCACAGCGTGATGACGCGATAATGCAGATCGAGCCGGCGCAGCACCTCCTCGGCGCAGGCCAGCATGCGCTCATGCTCGTCCTTGCTGGTTTCGGGTGTCGTGATCGACACCAGCTCGACCTTGGTGAACTGGTGCTGGCGGATCATGCCGCGGGTGTCGCGCCCCGCAGCGCCGGCCTCAGCGCGGAAGCACGGCGTCAGCGCGGTGAGCCGCATCGGCAGCTCCTTCTCGTCGACGATCGATTCGCGAACCAGATTGGTCAGTGCGACCTCGGCGGTGGGAATGAGACCGAGACGATCGGTCTTGAGACGCTCATCGGGCGCGATCAGCAGCTCGCCCCTCACCGCCCAAAACTGATCGTCTTCGAATTTCGGCAGTTGCCCGGTACCGAACATGACGTCGTTGCGCACCAGGAGCGGCGGATTGACTTCGGTATAGCCGTGCTCGGTCGTGTGCAGGTCGAGCATGAACTGCCCGAGCGCGCGCTCGAGCCGCGCCAGACCCTTCTTCAGCACCACGAACCGCGCCCCCGACAGCTTGGCCGCCGATTCGAAATCCATGGTGCCGAGGCCGGCGCCGATCTCGTCATGCGGCTTCGGCGCGAAGGGGTAGTTGCGCTTGGCCCCGAACACATGACGCTCGACATTGTCGTGCTCGTCCTTGCCGTCCGGGACCTCGTCGAGCGGCAGATTGGGGATGGCGGCGAGCTCGCGCGCCAGCTCCTCGTCGGCCTGCTTCGCGGCGGACTCGAGCTCCGGCATCGTGGTCTTGAGCTTGGCGACTTCCTCCATCAGCGCCGATGCGCGGGCATCGTCCTTGGCCTTCTTGGCTTCGCCGATCTCCTTGGACGCCGCGTTGCGCCGCGCCTGCGCCTGCTCGGACGCCAGGATCGCCGCGCGCCGCCGCTCGTCGATGGCGAGCAGATGCGACGACAGCGGCGACAGTCCCCGGCGCGTCAGCGCTGCATCGAAACCTTGCGGATTGTCGCGGATCGATTTGATGTCGTGCATGGTCGTTCGGTCCTGGGAACGAAGAGACAGGGGGCGAGTCGCCGCGGCTGTCGCGGGCGCGCTTGCACTACCCCGAATGGCTGCCAATGGGAACAGGCGCCCGGACGAACCCGGGCAGCCTCATGGGCCTATTCGGACGGATTGGCCGGCAGATTGCCCGAGTCCGACGACGAGCCCGAACCGGACGAGGAACCAGTCTTGGCCGCAGCCGCCTGCTTCTCGACGATGCCGACTGCGATGATCGCGCCCTCGTAGAGCGCCATCAGCGGCAGCGCCAGCGAGGCCTGGCTCAGCACGTCCGGCGGCGTCAGCACCGCAGCGATGATGAAGGCGATGACGATGAAGTAGCGCCGCTTTTCCTTCAGCATCTTCGACGTCACGATGCCGATACGCCCGAGCAGGGTCAGGATGACCGGCAGCTGGAACGCGATGCCGAAGGCGAAGATCAGCGACATCATCAGGGACAGATACTCGCCGACCTTGGGCATCAGCGCGATCTGCGCCGTCTCGGGGCCGCCGAGCTGCTGCATCCCGAGCGAGAAGCGCACGATCATCGGCCACACCGCAAAATAGACCAGCATGGCGCCGAGGACGAAGAAGACGGGGGTCGCGATCAGATAGGGCAGGAATGCATTGCGCTCGTGCCTATACAGGCCCGGCGCGACGAACTTGTAGATCTGGGTCGCCACGATCGGAAACGAGATGAAGCCGGCGCCGAACATCGCGAGCTTGAGCTGCGTGATGAAGTATTCGAGCAGCTGCGTGTAGATGAACTTGCTGTTCTCCGCGCCCGCGACCCACACGAACGGCAGCACCAGGATGTTGTAGATCTGCTTGGCGAAGAAGAAGCAGAAGATGAAGGCGACGCCGAAGCCGAGCAGCGCCTTGATCAGCCGCGAGCGCAGCTCGATCAGGTGGTCCATCAAGGGGGCCTTGCTGGCCTCGATGTCTTCGACGGTCATGACGCTTTGGCGTCCTTCAGACGTTCGGCCTCGGCCGACAATTCGGGCAGCGGCTCGGCCTTGATCTCGCGCACGATCGCCAGCGGCTCATTCGCCGCCTGATGCGCTTCGGCCTCGACGAAGGTCTCGGGGCGCGGAGGCTCGGGTGTGGTCGGGGTGACCGGCGTCTCGGCCGCGGCAACCGGATCTGACGGGGTTGCAGCCGGCTCCGCGGGCTTGTCCACGCCCTCGATGTCCAACGCCTTGTCGACGTCGCGCTGCAGTGACGACATCATGCCGCTGGGGGAAAACCCGCTCGCTGCTTCCTTGACCTCGTCGAAGCTCTTCTTGAGGTCGGCCATCTCGGCCTCGCGCATGGCTTCCTGGAACTGGCCCTGGAACTCCGACGCCATCCGGCGGGCCTTGCCCATCCACTGCCCGACCATGCGCAAAACGCCGGGAAGCTCCTTGGGACCGATCGCAATCAGCGCGACGACCCCAATGACGAGCAATTCACTCCAGCCGATATCGAACATGAAACAATCCGCCTACGCGACGACGCCCCTGATCCCGCCCTGCCCGGTCCTGCCGGAGCAGGCCCCGTTCGTGCGGAGCGCGCGCCGCCCGCGCCTCATCAACAGCAGATCAAACGGCCTTGCTGCCGACATCCGTGCGGGTGGCCGAAGGCGTCGCGCCATGGTCGATCGACTTGACCGGCTCGGTCTTCTCCGGCGCCTTGTCGTCGTCCTGCATGCCCTTCTTGAAGGCCTTGATGCCCTGCGCGACGTCGCCCATGAGATCGGAGATCTTGCCGCGCCCGAACAGGAGCAGGACGACCGCGATCACCACGATCCAGTGCCAAATGCTAAGCGAACCCATCCTGCAACCCTCCAAAAACCGGCGCAGCCTTCACCCGACTGCCCGTCGACGCTACCGCCGAAACCGCGCCAAATCCATGGACTTGCCCGCGACACTTCGCTTCTAGCATTCGATTGCGAAACGGCAATACGAACACATCTCGGCGGAGCCAAAAACGGGGCGCGGGCCGCCCGATCTGGGCGGAAGGTAGGCGTCGGCGCTCGCAAAAACAAGCACTTCGGCTCCGCCAAATCGCGGGCGGAGCTACGTAATAACGCGAGTGTTAACAGCCGCGCAGGCCGTCACCCTTCCCGGTGCTCGGAGCCGTCCTCGTCGGTATCGCGGTCGGACTCGTCAGACTCGGCCGCGTCGGATTCGGCAGCATCATCGGCGTCAGCCACCGCCTCATCCTCAGCCGCAACATCGGCCAGCTCCGCGACGGTCTCCTCTTCCGACTCGGCCGCGAGCTCCTGCTCCTCGATCTCCTCGACGTCGAGTTCCTCTTCCTCGAGCTCCTCGACCTCGAGGGCCGCTTCGTCGGTTGCGGCGTCCGCCTCGGTCGTCGAGATCGTCAGATCGCCGACGGCGAGCTGCGACGACGTCTCGTCATCGACAACGTCAGCCTCAGCTTCCGCGGCTCCCAGCTCTGCGGTCTCGACGAGCGTTTCGACCGCACCGGTTTTGACAAGGCCGGTTTCGGCCGTGGCCGTCTCGGCCTCGGATGCCTCCGCCTCGGAGGCTTCCGCTTCGCCAGGCTCGGCCTCGACTGCCGGCGCCAGCGCCAGATCGAGATCGCCCGGATCCAACGGCTCCTCATCCTCGCGCAGCGTCGGATCGTCCGACGGAGTCGGCACGGTAAAGCCGGTGGGCAGCCGCGAATCCAAAAGGCCGGTGCCCTTCAGCTCTTCGAGGCCAGGCAGATCGCCCAACGTCTCGAGGGTGAACTGGGCGAGAAATGCGTCGGTGGTGCCGAAGGTCAGGGGCCGGCCCGGCGTCTTGCGACGTCCGCGCGGCTTGATCCAGCCGGTCTCGAGGAGAACGTCGAGCGTGCCCTTGGACGTCACCACGCCGCGAATCTCTTCGATCTCGGCGCGCGTCACCGGCTGATGATAGGCCACGATCGCGAGCACCTCGATGGCGGCGCGCGACAGCTTGCGCGTCTCGGTGCTCTCGCGCGTCATCAGCCAGGCGAGGTCGCCGGCGGTGCGGAAGGTCCATTTGCTGGCGACGCGAACGAGATTCACGCCGCGATTGGCGTAATCCGCCTGCAGTTGCGCCAGCGCGGCCTTGATGTCGACACCTTCAGGCATACGCTTGGCAAGCGTGGCCTGCTCCAACGGCTCGGCCGAGGCAAACAGCAGCGCCTCGAGGATGCGCAACGCTTCGGGGCGCACCTCGGGTTCGCTCGTCGCGATCTCGTCGGGCTCTTCCATGCGCAGTTCCGCCAAGCTAGCCATGGCAGGGTCTCCTTCTTCGTTACTCAACCGTCAAGTCCGGCGCAGCCATGGCGCCAGGCTGGTTCGGTGGACGCTTACGAAAATACAGCGGCGCGAACGCCTGCTTCTGGTTCAGTTCGAGCTTGCCTTCGCGGACCAGTTCCAGCACGGCGGCAAAACTCGAGGCGAAGACGGTGGCCTTTTGCGTCGGCTCGGGGACGTAGGTCAGCAGGTAGTCGTCGAGACATCCCCAATCGTCCGAGACCTCGGTCATGCCGACCAGCCGCTCCAGCGTGGCGCGCGCCTCGGCGAGCGACCAGACATTGCGCTTGGCCATGTGCACCGATGTCACCACCCGCGCCTGGCGCTGGATGGCGTAGGCCGACAGCAGGTCGAACAGCGTCGCCGTGAACTTCGGCTTGCGCACCTCGGCGATCGCCTCCGGATTGCCGCGTGGGAACACGTCGCGCTGGAACTGCGGCCGGTTCATCAGGCGGTTGGCGGCCTCGCGGATCGCCTCCAGCCGGCGCAACCGGTTGGCCAGCGCGGTCGCCATCTCCTCGGCGCTCGGACCTTCCTGCGCAGGCGGCTCCGGCAGCAGCAGGCGCGACTTCAGGAACGCGAGCCACGCTGCCATCACGAGATAGTCCGCAGCGAGCTCCAGCCGGATCTTTCGGGCGGCCTCGATGAACTGGAGATACTGGTCGGCGAGCGCCAGGATCGAGATCTTGGCGAGGTCGACCTTCTGCTGCCGCGCCAGCGCCAGCAGCAGGTCGAGCGGGCCCTCGTAGCCCTCGACGTCGACGACCAACGCCGGTTCGGCCTCGGCCAGCTCCGTCGTGGGACGGCCGGTTTCAAACGACAGAATTTCAGCGGTCATGCGCTCGCGGGTCCCAGCCGGTTGATCAGGGCATCGAGCTCGGCGCGCGCGGCGATCCGATCGAAGCCCGTGGGTGCTTTGCGCGCCGCCAGCGCGCGATCGGCACGGGTCAGAGCCTCGCCTGCAAGCTCCGGCGTCTCGGCCGCGACGGCCTGCATCTCGTCGAGCTTGCCGTTGCAATGCAGAACCATGTCGCAGCCGGCGGCGACGATCGCGCGAGTGCGCTCGGCGATCGATCCGGCCAAGGCGTTCATGGAAACGTCATCACTCATCAACAAACCCTGGAACCCGATCCGTTCGCGAATCACCCGCTGGATCATTGTCGCAGAAGTCGTGGCCGGATGGGCGGCGTCGATCGCGCTAAACACAACATGTGCAGTCATCGCCATCGGCAGGTCGGCAAGCGGCCGGAAGGCGGCGAAATCGGTCGCGTCGAGCTCCGCCTCCGGCGTGTCGACCGTCGGCAGCAGGTGGTGGCTGTCGGCGGTGGCGCGGCCGTGCCCTGGGATGTGCTTGAGCACGGGCAGCACCCCGCCCTGCTCCAGCCCCTCCGTCACGGCCCGGGCAATTGCCGCCACCTTGGCCGGCGAGGTGCCGTAGGCCCGATCCCCGATCACGGCGTCGGCGCCGGCGATGGGCACGTCGGCGAGCGGCAGGCAGTCCACAGTGATCCCCAGGCTGTGCAGATCGTCGGCGATCAGGCGGGCGCTGAGCCAGGCGGCGCGGAGGCCGAGGGCCGAATCAAGGTCGTAGAGGCGGTCGAACACGATGCCGGCGGGATAGGCCGGCCAGTGCGGCGGACCGAGCCGCTGCACCCGCCCGCCCTCCTGGTCGATCAGGACGGGAGCGTCGGCGCGGTCGGCGCAATTCCGTAATTCCTGAACCAGCGCAGTCACTTGGGATGGTGACTGGACATTGCGTTTGAACAGGATGAAGCCCCAGGGCTTCGCATCGCGGATGAACGCGCGCTCGGCGTCGGTGAGGTCCAGCCCGGCGACGCCGGTAATGAAAGCCCGCATGGTCATGCGGGCCGCATAGACCCCGCTTCGGGGGCGGTCAAGCAAGCCTTAATTGTTGCTAAACGGGAAACACTGTCCACCGGCAGTTTTCAACGATCCGCACATTTTGTTGGCCTCTTCCTTCGTTGCGAAGGGGCCGACAGCCGCGCGGTACTTGACACCACCCTTGTCACCCAGATCCATCCGCTTGATGATCGGCTCGTACTTGCCGAGCACCGCCGGGTACTTGTCCTGCACGGCCTTGTACGACGTGGTCGCCTCGGCCTCGCTGGCCTGCGACGAGATCGACACCAGGTAGCCGCCGGTGCGCTCGGTCTGGGTCTGCTCGGTCACCGGCACGGCCGCCGCGATCCGGGCGGGCGCCGTAGCTGGCGCCGCCGGCTGCGGCGTCAGCGGCATCGGGCTCTCCGTCGCGGACGCATTGGCGTTGGCCGGAGACTTCTTCGCCTTGGCCGCCTGCTTGGCCGCCGGCGCGGCAGGCATTGGCGCACCGCCCGCATCGGCCGGAGGCTGATTGCCGCCAGTCACCGACAGCGTCTTGATCGGACGCGGATCGCTGTTCGGCAAGGTGCCGTTGGCATTGGCCATCTGCGACAGCGGCGCGGCGCCGGCGCTCACCGGCGGCGGAGCCCCGTTCTGGCTCATCTGCGGAAACACCACGCGCGGATTGCCGCCGCCACGGGTGTTCAGATCCATCGGCGCCTCCTCGCGGGACACCAGCTTCTCGCCACCATCATTGCCGAGCAGGCGGTCCGGCACCTTCGGTGTCGTATCCTGCTGCGCCATGATCTTGGTCGGGCTGTTGTCGGCGCGAATGATCGGCGGTTCGCCGGTCCGCCCGGACGAAATGTAGGTCTTGTAGCCGTAGGCGCCGCCGGTCCCGACAACGGCGAGCGCCAGCACGGCAAGCACCGTGCTCATGCCGCCACGTCGCCGCGGCCGCTCCTCTTCCTCGCCCTCGTCGTAGCCGTCCTGATAGCCGTACTGGCTGTCCTGGAAGTCGTTGTCGCCCTGGAATCCCTGCTGACCGCCCATCTGGCCGAACAGCGCATCGTCGTAGCGCGACGAGTCGGGCTCGTTGTCGTCGAAACCATTGCCGCGATCGAAGTCGCGGTCGTTCTCGGCAAAGCCATGGCGCGACTCGCCGACGCTGTAGTCGAGCTTGGAGAGCTGATCGGCAAATTCGGCGTTCGGGAAACCCGGCTGAGGACGGGGCTGCGCCGGAGCAAAGTCCTGCTCCGGGAAACTCGGCTGAGCGCGCGGATCCTGATAGCCGGCCGGGAAGGACGGCGCAGGCTGCTGCGGCTCACGTCCCATGTCGGCAAACGGATTGGCCGCGGCCTGCGGCTGGGCACGCTGCATCCAGGCAGGGGCGCCGGCCGGTGGCATGCCGGCGGCGGGCTGCTCCGGAGCCGGTGCGGCGGGGCGCGCCATCGGACGCTGTTGAGCTTGCGGGGTCGCACGGCCCGGGGCCGCGAAAGGATCGTTCTGCCCGATCAGGCGCGCGAGTTCGGCGAGCGGATCGGCATCGGCCTGCTGGTTTCCACCGCGACCGAAACCATCGGCGGGAAAGGGTCTGTCCTGGTAACGATCAGCCATCGTTTTGAAGCGTCCCTGCGGGTGAGCCGCACATGCGTCCTAAGGCGGACCCTGCCAGATTGAGGCCCCCAACTGAAGTCGTGTGTTTCCCCCAATCAGCGCATTGCATCAGGAGCATTAACGCCCAAGATCGCAAGTCCCGACGCCAGAACCGAGACGACGCCCTGAACCATGGCCAAACGTGCCTTGGTCAATTCTGCATCATCATCGATAATGAAGCGTAAATAGGGCAAATCCCGCCCCCGCGTCCAGTGGGCGTGAAATTCGCTTGCAAGTTCATAGAGGTAGAAGGCGACCCGGTGCGGCTCATGCGCCAGCGCCGCGCTCTCGACCGTACGTGGGTACAGCGCGAGCTGTTTCAAGAGGCCGTGTTCGGTCGGATCCGACAGTTTTTCGAGGTTCGCGCTGCTCAGGAACCCGATTCGAGCTCCCTCCTCTTCCGGCAGGTCCGGGAACATCTCCCGGGCATTGCGGAACACCGAGTAGCCCCGAGCGTGGCCGTACTGGACGTAGAACACCGGGTTGTCGCGCGACTGCTCGATCACCTTGGCAAGGTCGAAGTCGAGCACGGCGTCGTTCTTGCGATAAAGCATCATGAAACGGACCGCATCGCGCCCCACTTC
This sequence comes from Bradyrhizobium sp. HKCCYLRH3099, assembly GCF_051167855.1. Lineage (NCBI taxonomy): Bacteria > Pseudomonadati > Pseudomonadota > Alphaproteobacteria > Hyphomicrobiales > Nitrobacteraceae > Bradyrhizobium > Bradyrhizobium sp. HKCCYLRH3099. Next base: position 67,089 of record NZ_JBNPTW010000004.1, on the reverse strand, counting down.
ATCAACAACTTCCCGCAAGGTGACGAAGTCGCCGGAGCGCTTCGACATCTTCACCGGCTCGCCATTGCGCAACAGCTTGACCAGCTGCACGACCTTGACGTCGAGCGTGGCCTGCGCCGCGGTCACCGCCTTCACCGCGGCCTGCATGCGCTTGATGTAGCCGCCATGATCGGCGCCGAACACGTCGATGAGATCGGCGAAGCCGCGCTCGAACTTGTGACGATGATTGGCGATGTCGGAGGCGAAATAGGTGTAGCTGCCGTCCGACTTGATCAGCGGCCGGTCCACGTCATCACCGAACGCGGTGGCGCGGAACAGGAGCTGCTCGCGATCCTCCCAATCCTCGACCGGAGCGCCCTTCGGCGGCGGCAGACGGCCTTCATAGACATCGCCGCGCTCGCGCAGAAAATCGATGGTCTCGGCAACCTTGTTGTTGCCGCGGGTGATTAGCGAGCGCTCCGAGAAGAACACGTCGTGACGGATGTTGAGCGCGGCGAGATCATCCTTGATCTCGTCCATCATCATCGCGATCGCCTTGTCGCGCACGACCGGCAGCCATTCGGCTTCCGACATTGCCTTCAGCTTGTCGCCATGCTCCGCGACGAGCGCCTGCCCGACGGGCTTCAGGTAGTCGCCAGGATAGAGCCCGTCCGGAATCGCGCCAATGTCCTCGCCGAGCGCCTCGCGATAACGGAGGAACGCGGAGCGCGCGAGCACGTCGACCTGCGCGCCGGCATCGTTGATGTAGTACTCGCGGGTGACGTCACGGCCGGCGAACTGCAGCAGGCTGCACAGCGCATCGCCGAACACGGCGCCGCGGCAGTGGCCGACATGCATCGGGCCAGTTGGATTGGCGGAGACATATTCGACGTTCACCTTCGGCGCACCTGGCACCGGCGCGACACGGCCGTAGGTGGCGCCTTCGCGCAGGATGGTCGCGAGCGCCCTCGCCCACACCCCCGGCTGCAAAGTGAGGTTGATGAAGCCCGGACCGGCGACGTCGACCTTGGCGACGAACTCATCGGCGCGTAGCCGTTCGGCGATCTTTTCAGCGAGATCACGCGGCTTGGCCTTTGCCTCCTTGGCGAGCACCATCGCGGCGTTGGTGGCCATGTCGCCATGGCTCGGGTCGCGCGGCGGCTCGACGACCACGCGCGAAAAATCGATGCCTTCCGGCCAGCCGCCATCCGTGGCGAGCGCGGCGCAGATGGCGTGCACGCGGGCCAGCATGTCGGCAAAAAGATAGGGTGTAGACGCTTGTTCGACCATGCCGCCGCCTAACGCAAATCCGGAGTCGAGTCAAAAAGCCGGTGGTGTTCGGTTAAGGCAAAACGGTCCGTCATTCCGGCGATAAAGTGGCCGATCCGGCGCGCGCGATCGCCGTCGCCCTCGCAGCCATCCAGCCAGCCGGCTGGCAGCGATCCGGCATCGTCCTGGTAGCGGCCGAACAGGTCGGCCACGATACGCTCGGCATCGCGCATCACGCGCATCACCCGCTCATGCCGATACATCCGCTTCCAGAGGAACGCCTTGACCGTCGCCTCGTGCTCGGCCACGTCGGGCGGAAAGGCCACCAGCGCGCCGGCATGGCGGCGGACGTCATGGGGCGAGACCGGCTGCGCCCGCTCGATTCGCCGCTGCGCCTCGGCGGCCACGGCGCCGATCAGATAGGAGATCAGCTCGCGGACCAGCTCGGCCCCCCGCCGGATATCGTCCAGACCGGGATAGTGCCGGTCGATCTCGGCGATCATCGCCGCGAGCAGCGGGACCTCATCGAGGTCGTCGAGCGTGAACAGGCCCGCGCGCAAACCATCGTCGATGTCATGCGCGTCATAGGCGATGTCGTCGGACAGCGCCGCGACCTGGGCCTCGAGCGAGGCGTAGCTCCACAGCTCCAGGTCGAACCGGGCATTGAACTCGACGATTCCCGCCGGGATCTGCCCCTGCAACGGCCCGTTGTGCTTGACGATGCCTTCAAGCGACTCCCAGGTCAGATTGAGGCCGTCGAAATCCGGGTAGCGCTGCTCGAACGACGTCACGATGCGCAAGGTCTGGGCATTGTGGTCGAAGCCACCATGGTCGGCCATGCAGCGGTTCAGCGCCCGTTCGCCGGCATGGCCGAACGGCGGATGGCCGAGATCATGCGCCAGGGCCAGCGTCTCCGTCAGGTCCTCGTCGAGGCCGAGCTGGCGCGCCAGCGCGCGGGCGATCTGGGCAACCTCGAGGGAATGGGTCAACCGGGTGCGGTAATGGTCGCCTTCGTGGAAGACGAACACCTGGGTCTTGTGCTTCAGCCTGCGAAAGGCGGTGGAATGGATCACCCGGTCGCAATCCCTGCGAAAGGCGCTCCGGGTGCGCGAGGGCGGCTCGGCGAACAACCGGCCCCGGCTGCAATCGGGGTCGCAGGAATAGGGAGCGCGGGAAGCAGCCATTCCGACCGACACGGGCGATTGTTCCTTTTGAGGTTTGATTCCAGGCCGGAGCCCACTTAACTATGGGGAGTGCCCGATGCCAAATGAAGTGGGCATGACGCGCCTTCCGGAGACCCTTCGCCATGACTGATGCCATGACTGATGCCACCCCCGTCACCATCAGCGAACGTGCCGCCCGCCGCATCGGCGAGATTCTCGGCAAGGAGACGGCTGGCGCGATGCTGCGCATCTCGGTCGAGGGCGGCGGCTGCTCGGGCTTCCAGTACAAGTTCGACATCGACCGCGCCAAGGCCGATGACGACCTCGTCATCGAACGCGACCGCGCCGTGGTGCTGGTCGATCCGGCGTCGGTGCCGTTCCTGGCCGGCTCGGAGGTCGACTTCGTCGACGACCTGATGGGCGCCTCGTTCCGGATCAACAATCCCAACGCCACCGCCTCCTGCGGCTGCGGCACCAGCTTCTCGGTCTGATCCCTCCCCGGCCCGCCTCTAGGCCTCCGCGGTCACGGCCGGATCTTCCGACGGCGCGAGCGCGGGCGCGTCCACGTTTGGGGTAGCCGTTCCCAACGCCTTCAGCATGGCCGCCACCATCGCGGGCTTTCGCAGCGGCTTCGCCAGGAAGTCACTCATGCCCGCCTCGCGGCATTGCTTGATGTCATCCGGGAAGGCATTGGCCGTCAGCGCGATGATCGGCAGCTCGGCCAGCCGGCCGCCCTTGGCGCGAATGGTGCGCGTCGCCGTGATGCCGTCCATCTCGGGCATGCGCACGTCCATCAGCACCAGGTCGAACGCCTGCTCGGAGGCGGCGTTCACCGCCTGCAGGCCATCCGGCACGATGCATTTGTCGACCGCGAACTCCTGCAGCATCTTCGACACGACCATGCGGTTGGTGGCATCGTCCTCCGCGATCAGCACGCGCAGCGGACGGCCGAGCGCCTCGATGCGCGTCTTCAGATCGCCGGCACCGACGCGGTCGCCGCGCTGATCGGAGATCTGCTTGTCGCTCCACGGCAAGGTCAGGCTGAAGCGGAAGGTCGAGCCCTCGCCCTGCACCGAGGACACCGCGATCGATCCGCCCATCTGCTCGATGATGCGCCGGGAGATCGCAAGCCCGAGCCCGGTGCCGCCGAACCGGCGGTTGATCGAGGCGTCGGCCTGCGCGAATTCGCTGAACAGCCTGCCGACGCGATCGGCGGGAATGCCGATGCCGGTGTCGGAGACGCGCCACTCGATCGTGGCCTTGTGATCGTCGCGCGTGCGGCAGGCCACCGCGATGGTGACGCCGCCCTGCTCGGTGAACTTCACCGCGTTGGACGCGAGGTTGATCAGCACCTGGCGGATGCGCGCGACATCGCCCTTGAGTGACGGCGGCAATTGCGGATCGATGTCGGCATTGACCAGCAGGCTCTTCGATTTGGCGTTGACGCCGATGATCGAGGTGACCGCCTCGACCAGCGCCGCCGGCGAGAAGTCGACCGTCTCGAATTCGAGCTTGCCGGCGTTGAGCTTCGACAGATCGAGAATGTCGTTGAGGATGCGTTGCAGATTGTCGCCGGATTCGCGGATCGTCATCACGGCGTGACGCTGATCCTCGTCGAGCTTGGTCTCCAGCAAGGTCGAGGCGAGGCCGAGCACGCCGTTCATCGGCGTGCGGATCTCGTGGCTCATCATCGCCAGGAAGTCGGACTTGGCGCGGCTCTCGGCCTCCGCCTGCTCGGCACGCCAGCGCTCGGTGACGTCGCGGCCGAAGCCGCGATAGCCGGCGAACTTGCCGTCATAGTCGCGCGCCGGCCGGGCGGTGATCGCCCAGCGGCGGCGCTCGCCGCCCGCGACCACGACATGGATCAGGCTCTCCGGGATCGACAGCCGCTGTGCCATCCGGTCGGCGAGCGTCTTCAGGGTCGCCGTGTCGGTCGGACAAAGATATTTCAGCGTGTCGATCAGCCGTTCACCCTTGAGCTGATCGAGCGGCAATTGCGCGACGTCGGCAAAGCGCTGCGGCGCGTCGATCAGCCGGCCCTCGGCATCGGTCTGCCACAGCCAGCTCGAGGCGTTCTCCTGGAATTCCTTCAGGAGCAGCGAGATCGTCTCGTTCTGCCGCTCATGCCGGATCTGCGCCTTCAGGTTCTCCAGGAACACGTTGCCGTGCGACACCAGGTGCCGCACCATGAACGACGTGTAGAGCAGCAGGAAGACGACGAGCACGAGATAGGTCGCCCCGCCGCACAGGAACAGCGACGCGACCGAGCACAGCATCAGGCTCCAGGTGTAGGCCAGACCCGCCCGCGGCACGCTCGACATCGCAAACGCGCCGCCGGAGATCATGCCCGTCATCAGCGAGCCGACGATGATCTGCAGATGCGGCTCGACCTGCGGCATCACGATGAGCGGCAACGAACCCCACACGACCGAGAGGAAGAACGCCTGCAGCGTCATGCGGTTGATGGCGCGCTCCGAAGCCTCCTGCGGCCGCGCCTTGCGCGCGCGCCACCAGCCCCGCAGCGCCAGGCCGCCGGCGAGGGCGATGGCCGCGCCCCAGGCGACGAGGAAAGCATTCGAGACGATGTTCCAGAAGACGCCGAGGACGATCGCCGCGTTCGCGAAATTGATGCCGATCGTCACAGGCACAAGGCGCGCCACGGCATCGACCTGCCGGGCCCGAATGCGCCGGCGATCACGCTCCATCAGCGCTTCGTCGTCGAGCGTCTCGATCGCCCCGAAACCGCTGATCCAAAGGAAGAAGGCACTGAGCGGGCTATGGCCGTCCGCTTGCTTCGCGCGCGAGGGATCCCCAGACCAGATCATGTGGGCGTCGAACCTTCCTGATGATCCCCAGCCATGCCTGATCGGCTGCTTCAGCCGCGTTAATTGCCCCGCCCGTAGAATTACGGATCGCTCTTCCCAGGCCGCACACATCGCGCGTCGGGCCGTTGGCCGGCAGGGTCGGATGGGTACGATCAGGCGTTCTCGCGGCATCCTCAGCCCGAGTCATGATGATCAGTTTCACCCTCGTTGAGGTCGAGGGCGCAGGGAATGCCGGGTGCTGGCCGCAACCCATGGCCCGCCTGCAGAAAAAGTAGCAGGCGGCAGTCACCACAGGTCCAGCCGGTCAACCGGCATTCCCTGCGCGATGGCGTTACGCCTTATACGTCCTCTCCCCGGGGACCGGCTGTCTTGCCCCCGTCACCAGCGGATCATCGTCACCACCGGCTTGACCTCAGCATCGGGAGGTCAGGACCTTACGATTTCGGCGTGCGCCGGAGCCGTTCGTCCGCACGGCACGAGGCCATGCTGCGGCTCACGACGCCCATCGCATCCCACCCCGCGTGTCGTGACGATCGCGATACGCCCCTCGTGCCGGGACGGGACGGCTCATAGAAACATGATTTCCGAAATTTCGAAACAACGAAATTTTTCGTTTCAGGACTGGACAGGCCAAATCAGCTTGATGCGGCTCGCGAAATCCGTTTTTGCGCGCAGGCGGTTGCGATGCCGCCGGCGCGCCCCCGCGCGAACAAACAAGCGCGATGGTGCAGACCGATTTGCCCGACGGCCATCGGGACATGCGGTCGAGCGCCTTCGATCTCCTTGGCTCTCCTTGGCTCGCGTGCGCGTGTCAGATCACGGCGCCGGAGGCGTAGGCGCCCGCCCAGTGCGGAAAGCCGGTCTCGACGGCGCGCGCGGCGGCGTGGTCCCAGTCATAGGTCAGCGCCAGCAGCTCGGCCTGCCAGTGTCCACGCCGCTCGGTCAGCACAGCGTAACGGGCGTGCGGCGAACGATGTTCGAGCTGAGCCGCGATCGGAATGTCGGCGAACACCGGGCAGCCGACGCTGCCGGGATTGACCACCATGGGACCGCGCGGCACCTGCACCACCGCCTGCCGATGGCTGTGACCGCACAGCACGAGCGTCGCGCCGCCGAGATCGACGAGACGCGAAGCCAGCACGTCGCGGCGCGCCGGGACATAGCGGCCGTCGTCCGTCATCTCTTCCAGCAACATCGCGCAGTCGTCGGTCGGCGTGCCGTGAACGGCGAGGATGCCCTGCTCCAGCGCAATCCGCGGCGGCAGCGCATGCAACGCGCGGCGCTGCTCGGCGCTCAGCGCAGCGCGCGCAAACCGGCCGGCCGGCGAAAGCTTCTCCTCCGGAAACTCCTCGATCCACCGGTCATGATTGCCGCGCACCGTGGGCAGCGCCAGGGATTGCAGCAGCTCGAGGGTTTCCAACGGCCACAACGGGCTGGTCACGCAGTCGCCGAGATTCACAGTCGTATCGACGCCGCGCGCCTTGATGTCGTCGAGCACCGCCTCCAGTGCCGGCAGATTGCCATGCACATCGGAAATCACAGCCAGCCGCATCGGTCGTTCCCTCGCAGTCCTGTCTCAGCGAACATTCACTTGTGGCAGACTGTACCATCCTCGTCATTGCGAGCGAAGCGACGTGTCCGCCTTAGCCCGCAGAGCGACGGCGGAAGCAATCCAGGGTCGCGCGCTGCCCAATACAGCGCCCTCGCCCCTTGTGGGAGAGGGCATGTAGGACAGCGCCTCGAACTCGGTTGGGTGAGGGGTTCTCTCCTCGAGCAACGTCTGTCGAAAGGTCCCCCTCACCCAACCGAGTGCGCCGATAGGCCGTACATGCCCTCTCCCACAAGGGGCGAGGGCGCAGTCATGCACACCGATAGTGCTGCGCGTCTTCTCCTTGTTGCTACGGATCATCACTGCGGCGCACCGATCGCAAACACATCAGCGCGCTCGATGATGAGGTCGCGGAACAGGCGGGCGCGGTGGGACATCCATTGCGGGTCGGGATAGACGACGTGGAGCGGCAGCGAGGGGACGTCGTAGTCGGGCAGCAGGTGGACGAGCTTGCGGGATGCGATATGAGCCACCGCGCACCAGTCCGGCAGCACGGCGGCGCCCAGCCCCTCCAGCGCGGCCAGCGTCATGATGTCGGCGTCGTCACAGGTCAGCGACGGCGTGATGCCGACGACGTGGCGGCCGGTCTCGGATTCGAAGCTCCATTCGTTCTTCGGCGACAGCCGCGAATAGGTCACGCAGGGCAGCTGGCGCAGATCGTTGGGCAGGCGCGGCGCACGGTGCCTGGTCAGCAGCGCCGGCGATGCGACCAGCAGCCGCTTCACGGTACCGACGCGGCGCGCGACCAGCGAGCTCGATGAGAGCACGCCGATGCGGATGGCGAGCTCGGTGCCGGTCTCGACGAGGTCGACGAACTGCTCGGTGAAGCGGATGTCGAGCCGCACCTCGGGATAGCGGCGCCCGTACTCGGCAAAAATGTCGGCGAAGAAGAAGCGGCCGAACGAGGTCGGCACCGTCATCCGCAGGGTGCCCGAGGGCGCGCCGACGCGGCGCGGCGACGGCACGCCGGCGCTCTCGAACAAGGTCACGATGTCCTTGGCGAGCTTGAGCACCCGGTCGGCATCGGGCGTGGGACGCAGCTTGCGCGTGGTGCGGACGAACAGCCGGCAGCCGAACTGCTCCTCCAGGAGCGCGATCCGCTTCGTGATCGCCGGCTGGCCCAGGCCAAGATCGGCCGCCGCCTGGGTGAAGCTGCCGGCCTCCATGACCCGGATGAAGGTCTGCAGCGCGTCGATCCGGTCCATCCATTCCTCCCCGGAATGAGTTTTATTCTTGCCATTCCGTATACGTGATCGGGAGGACTGGTCTAGCCTCTCAAAAAAATCACGAGGGAGGGAGACCCATGGAGAAGTCGATTGGCATCGTCGGCGCCGGCATCGGCGGGCTGCATCTGGCGCTGTATCTGCAGAAGCACGGCATGCAGGCCACTGTCCTGACCGACCGCGAGCCCGAGCAATATGCTGCAACGCGACTGATGAATACCGTGGCGCACCACGGCATCACGGTGGCGCGCGAGAACGAACTCGGCGTCAACCATTGGGACGATCCCGAATTCGTCTATCACCACCATGATCACTTCTTCAATTTCCCGGGCAGCCCCCTGCTCTTCCGCGGCGCGTTCAAGCAGCCGAGCCGCGCGGTCGACTACCGGATCTATCTGCCGGCGCTGATGAAGGACTTCGAGGATCGCGGCGGGACCATCGAATACGCCAGCATCCAGGACGACGACATCCCGGCGCTGGTGTCCCGTTTCGATCTGCTGGTGGTGTCGACCGGCAAGGGCGCGCTGGGGCGGATGTTCAGCCACCGGCCGGAGCTGTCGCCCTACAACCAGCCGCAGCGCCTGCTCTGTGTCGGGCTGTATGACGGCGTCGATCACGGCAGCCCTGACGGCGACGATCCGCGCGGCGTGACGCTGTCGGTGTCGCCGGGACATGGCGAGATGATCGTGATCCCGACGCTCACCTTCGGCGGCATGAAGACGGCGCTGCTGATGGAGAACATCCCGGGCGGCGACATGGCCGAGCTCGTCTCGCTCAACTACGACGCGGACCCGGCCGGCTTCCGCCAGACCATGCTCGACAAGCTCGAGAAACATCATCCGCACACCTACAACAAGATCGATACGCACCGCTTCGACCTGCAGCCGCTGGACCTGCTGCAGGGCGCGGTGGTGCCGACGGTGCGGCGCTCCTCGGTCAGCTTCGACGACGGCAAGATCGCCATCGCACTCGGCGACGTGCATTCGGTGGTCGATCCGATGATGGGCCAGGGCGCCAACATGGCCTCCTACGCCGCGTTCGAGCTCGGCAAGGCGATCGTCGAGGCCGTGGCGTTCGACGACCGCTTTGTCGAGACGGTGGATCGCGCGCGAGAGAACCGCGTGATCGCGGCGGCGCGCTGGACCAACCTGATGCTGCAGCCGCCGTCGGAGGCGATGGGCCGGCTGATCTTCACGATGGCGCAGAACCGCGCGCTATGCGACGAGTTCACCGACAATTTCAACTATCCGGAACGGCAGTGGGACCGGCTCGCCAGCGACCGGCGCATCCATGCCTGGATCGACGAGCGCACGCCGCTGGCGGCCTGAGACGGAGGAAGCGGAGCAGCTCATGAGCCATCATGCCGATCCCGCGAGTTTTCGCGCAGCCGCCTCGCGGTTCTCAACCGGCGTGACGGTCGTCACCAGCAGCGATGCCGACGGCGCGGCCGTCGGCATGACCGCCAACAGCTTCACCACGGTGTCGATGCAGCCGCCGACGGTGCTGGTCTCGCTGAAGCGCGGCCGCACGTGGCAGGCGGTGAGCGAGACGCGGCGCTACGCCGTGAACGTGCTCGCGGCCGATGACGTCGCGATCGGCCGGCACTTTGCGGGGACGCCGCTGGCGCAAGGCGCGCCGATGCTGGATGCGCGTGACGGCTTCTTCATGCTGCCGCAGGCGATCGCGCAATTCGGCTGCGATGTGGTGAGTTCGGTCGAGCTTGCCGACCACACGCTGTTCATCGGCGAGGTCCGCTGGTGCCGCCACCGCGACGGCCTGCCGCTGGCGTTCTATGCGAGCCGGTTTCGCAATGGCGTGGGCGCGGAGATCCTGCCGGGCGATGCGCTGGCTTATCCGGCGGAGGGGTGGAGTATTTGATCGCGCGGCGCGGCGCCAATTCGCCAGTCGCTGCTGCGGCTGCTCACCCTCATGGTGAGGAGGCGCGTAGCGCCGTCTCGAACCATGAGGCCCGAGTCGCGGGCCTCGCCCTTCGAGACGCCCGCCTCCGGCGGGCTCCTTAGGGTGAGGGGCGAGAGTTCTCTCTTGAACAAAAACCCGATGCGGTTAGCCGGAACAAAAACCCGATGCGGTTCGCCGGGACGACTTAGTGAGCCAAACATCGTCACATTGAAGACTGCGGGTCCGGCACAGTCGTGAGGCTCAACCGCCGATCGGTCCGGGGTCGACGCCCCCCGTTGTGGCGGCTCCAGAATGACCGGAGCGCGGCCACGTGACGATCGAAGCCGGATGTTACTGCCCAGCCGCCTCCGCCGTCAAATGCATCGGCGCCGCAGGCGCGCGGCCCGCGGCTGAAGATCCACAGCCGTTCCGCCGGAGCGAGATCAGCGCCGCTCGTTCAGCATCGGGAAGCCGCGCTGGTGCCAGACCGGATAGGCCGCCGGAATGTCGCTCGCGGCATCGAGCGTGGCCACCTGCTCGGCCGTCAGGTTCCAGCCGACCGCGCCGATGTTCTCGACCAGCTGGTTCTCGTCGCGGGCGCCGACGATGATCGTCGACACGGTCGGGCGCTGCAGCAGCCAGTTCAACGCCACCTGCGGAATGGTCTTGCCGGTCTCCTTGGCGACGCCGTCGAGCGCGTCGACGACGCGATACAGCCGCTCCTCCTCGAAATGCGGACCCGTACCGGCGATGTCGTGGGCGCGCGTGCCGGGCTTGGCCGGCTGTCCGCGGCGGATCTTGCCGGTCAGCTTGCCCCAGCCGAGCGGGCTCCAGATCACGGCGCCGACCCCCTGGTCGATGCCGAGCGGCATCAGCTCCCACTCATAGTCGCGGTTGAGCAGCGAGTAATAGGCCTGGTGCGCGACGTAACGCGGGTAACCGTAACGGTCAGCGGCCGACAGCGACTTCATCAGGTGCCAGCCCGAGAAGTTCGAGCCGCCGATGTAGCGGATCTTGCCGTCGCGCACGAGCTGGTCGAGCGTCGAGAGCGTCTCCTCGACCGGCGTGTTGTAGTCCTGGCCGTGCAGCTGATAGAGGTCGATGTGATCGACGCCGAGCCGCTTGAGCGAGCCGTCGACCGCTTCGATCAAATGCTGGCGCGACGAGCCGTAATCGTTGGGACCGTCGCCCTTCGGGAACGTGCCCTTGGTCGAGATCAGGAGCCGGTTGCGCTTGCCCTTGATGGCCTGGCCGAGAATGGTCTCGGCGAGGCCGCTCGAATAGACGTCGGCGCTGTCGAACATCGACACGCCATGATCGAGGCAGACGTCGATCAGCCGGCTCGCGCCATCGGCGTCGGTCGCGCCCCAGGCCTTGAAGAAGTCGTTGCCGCCGCCGAAGGTCGCGGTGCCGAAGCTGAGCGCGGGCACCCGCAGGCCGGAATGGCCGAGACGTCGATGATCCATGATGGTCTCCCTGTTGAAAGCATGAATACGCGGACACGCGGCCGGCCGCCATGGGGCACCTCTGCATGGCCCGGCTGCGCCGGCCTGTGAGTCTGCCGGCCAATCGCCTTGACCCGGGGCCCTGCCGCTTGGTCTAACCGGGACCGATCGTTTGAGCCTGCTGGGAACCCGCCGATGCGCATCGCCACCTGGAACGTCAATTCCGTCCGGCAACGGATCGAGCACCTCGTGACCTGGCTCAAGGAGTGCTCGCCTGACATCGTCTGCCTGCAGGAGATCAAGTGCACCGACGATGCCTTCCCAAGGCTCGAGATCGAGGCGCTCGGCTACAACGTCGTCACCCACGGCCAGAAGACGTTCAACGGCGTCGCTCTGCTATCGAAGCTGCCGTTCGACGAGACCAAGTCCGGGCTCGACGGCGATGCCGAGGACGTGCATGCGCGGTTCCTGGAGGGCGTCGTCAGCTTGAAGACCGGCGTGGTCCGCATCGCATGCCTCTATCTGCCCAATGGCAATCCCGCGAACACGGATAAATATCCCTACAAGCTCAAATGGATGTCGCGGCTTCGTGACTATGCGCGTGAACGGCTGAAGACCGAGGAGCCGCTGATCCTCGCAGGCGACTTCAACGTGATCCCGGCCGCCGCCGACGTCTCCAACCCGGAGGCCTGGGTCGACGACGCACTGTTCCGCCCCGAGACTCGCGCGAGCTTCCAGTCGCTGCTCGGCCTCGGCCTGACCGACGCGCTGCGCGCCGTCAACGACGCGCCGGGACAGTACACGTTCTGGGACTACCAGGCCGGCGCCTGGCAGAAGAACATGGGGATCCGGATCGATCATCTGCTGCTGTCGCCGCAGGCCAGCGACCGGCTGGTCGAGGTCGGCATCGACAGCTATGTGCGCGCCTGGGAGAAGCCGTCGGATCACGTGCCGGTGTGGGCCGATTTCGATCTTGAAACGGCGTGAGCCCCGTTTAGGCGGCGCCGGCGACCGGACTGCTCCGCGACGTCGCTCGCGCGTTGATCTCGATTTCGCGATAGACCCCGGCGATGGCGTCGAAGCCGGCGCGCAGCGCGCGCATCTCGCGTCCGGCCAGCCGCACGCCGATGCCGACGCGCCCGGGCAGCACGCTCGCGGCCGCGTAGAGGCCGTCAACCGGCGCGATCGCATGCGACAGCAGCTGGCCGATCGCCCCGGGATCGTGCGAAGGCAGCAGCAGCGTGGCCGAGCCGAAGGCGCGGTGCCCGTTGAAGCGGGCGATATCCGGCTCGCGCAGATGCATGTGGTCGATCAGCACGGGCTCCGCACCCGGCCGCCGGACGACCAGCGTGGAGTCGAGTTCGCGGAACAGCCGGCCCTGCCCGTCCGGATCGTGCATCGTGAACGCGTCGGTGACGAGTGCAAACGCATCGCCGGCGCAGTCGAGCTCGAGCACTTGGCGCAGCGCGGCGTCGGGAAACAGGATGCGCGGCTCCGGCCGATAGTCGAGCGACGCGCCCGCCGCGACGCGCAGCAGCACGTGTTCCACGGCGCGCGTGCCTGGTTCGGCGCGATGCACAGAGGTCGCGCCCTGCGTGGTGATGCAAACCGCCGCCGCTTCCGCCAGCGTGAAGCGCTGCGTCAACCGGTCCTCGCCATGGACGGCGCCGCTGCCGGTCTGGAGGATCACGCTGAGCTGGTCCGGCCGCGCGGCATCGGTATGGAAGCTGCGCGTGAGCACGAAGGGCCAGGCGAACAAGCGCCGGTCGATGACGGTGCGGCCGCCGCGGCGGACGAAGGACAGGTCGAGCCGCGGCTTCTCTGGGCCAAGATCACTCACGTGCGGAACAGCACCTCGCGTTCGAGCAGATCGACGATCGCGTCGATGCCCTCGCCCCGCCGGCAGTTGGTCAGCAGCACCGGACGGCCACCGCGCACCTCCGTGGCCTCGCGCTGCATGCGGGTGATGTCGACGCCGACATGGGGGGCGAGATCGACCTTGTTGATGACCAAGAGATCGGCGCGGATCACGCCGGGGCCGCGCTTGCGCGGGATATCGTCGCCGCCGGCGACGTCGATCACGAACATCCAGAAATCGGTGAGGTCGCGCGAGAAGGTCGAGGCGAGATTGTCGCCGCCGCTCTCCAAGAGGATCAGCTCGACGCCGGGGAAGCGCCGCTCCAATTCGTCGGCGGCCTCGATGTTCAGCGTCGGGTCCTCGCGGATCACGGTGTGCGGACAGGCGCCCGCCTCCACCGCCGACACCCGCTCGGGATCGATCAGGCCGGAACGGCGCACGCGCTCGGCGTCTTCAGCCGTGACGAGATCGTTGGTGATGACGGCGATGTCGATGCCGCGCGCCTGCAGCGCGGGGATCAATTGCTCGACCAGCGCGGTCTTGCCGGAGCCGACGGGGCCGCCGATGCCGACGCGCGCGGCGGTCATGGGTTGATCGACACGGGTGAGAGCGAGACGGCTCATCGCAGCATGAACCTCCTGGCAAGCGGCACGGAGGTAGCCGACGGACACATCAGCAGCTTGCCGTCGGCGCGCACCTCGAAGGTCTGCGGATCGACCTCGACGTGGGGCATCGCCGCGTTGCGGATCATGTCGGTCTTGCGCAGGCGGCGGACGTTCTTGATCTGCACGGTCTCGCGGCCCAAACCCAGCCTGTCGCGAACGCCGGCATCGACCGCAAGCTTGGACATAAAGTTGACGCCGAGCCGCTGCGGCGCGGCGCCCAGCGCGCCCCACATCCGCTTCTGGATCATCGGCTCTGACAGCCCGAGGCTGCCATTGCCGTCCCCCATCGCGGCCCACACCGGAAAGCCGTTCTTGATCACCATGTAGGGCTTGAGCCCGAACGAGGCGCGCGGCCACAGCACGAGATCGGCCATCTTGCCGACCTCGATCGAGCCGACGACATGATCGATGCCGACGGCAATGGCCGGATTGATCGTGAGCTTGGCGACGTAGCGCTTGATGCGCTCATTGTCGGCACGCGCCGTCGTCTCCTCGGGCAGCCGGCCGATGCGGTCCTTCATCACGCTGGCGAGCTGCCAGCATTTGGCGACGTTCTCAGCGAGCCGGCCCATGCCTTGCGTGTCCGTGCCGAAGATCGAGATCGCGCCCATGTCGTGCAGAAAGTCTTCCGCGGCCATCGACTGCGCACGCACCCTGGCCTCGCCGAACATGACATCCTCGGGCGAATTGTAGTTGAGCTGATGACAGATCATCGTCATCGGCACGCCCTCCTCCATGCCATAGGAGGTGTAGGGATTGGTCGGGTTGGTGGAGGACGGAATGACGTTCGGCCAGGACACGACCTTGAGCAGGTCCGGCGCGTGGCCGCCGCCGGCGCCCTCGACGTGGTACATGTGGATGGTGCGGCCATCGACCGCCGCCATCGTGTCCTCGCAGAAGCCGTATTCGTTGATCGAGTCGGTATGCAGATGGACCGCGAAATCATGACGATCCGCCGCGATCAGCGTCTTGTCGATGACATCAGGGGATGCGCCAAAGTCCTCGTGGATCTTGACCGACATGCCGCCGGCCGCGACCGCCTCTTCCACCGCCTCCGGGTTCGAGCCGCCGCGGCCGAACAGCGCGTAGTTCAGCGGCGAGAACTCGATCGACTTGAGGAAGTGGCCGAAGTTCGGCCCAGAGCCTGAACCGACGTCGAACACCGGACCCGAGCCGTTGCCGACCATCGTGGTGGTGCCGCCGGCGAGCGCGTGATCGGACTGTTCCGGCGAGATCAGATGCGCGTGGCTTTCGATCGCGCCTGCGGTGACGATGAACGGGCCGCCCGCGATCGGCGCGGTGGTATGGCCGACCACCATGTCCGGATGCACGTCCGGCATGATGTCGGGATTGCCGGCCTTGCCGATGCCGACGATGCGGCCATCGCGAATGCCGATATCGGCCTTCACGATGCCGATCACGGCATCGACGATGGTCGCGTTCTTGATGACGACGTCGAGGGCCTTGTGAGTGGACGTCCGGTGCGCGGCGACGGCCTCGCCGTCGCGGATGTTCTTGCCGGCGCCGACCAGCAGCTCATGACCGTAGGTCGTGTAGTCGTGCTCGATCTCGGCGAGCAGGCTGGTATCGGCGAGCCGGACCAGGTCCCCTTTCGTGGGACCGTAGAGCTCGGCATAGGCTTGGCGGGTGAGTGTGGCCATGGCTCAGGCTCCGAGATAGCCGCGCGACTGCGCGAGCTTGAGCGCGGCGTCGCGCGCGCCTGGCGCGTCCAGCGGGCCGTTGACCAGCCCGGCCTGGCCGCGCACGATCCGGTCGCCTGTGATCGGCACGAGACGAACTGATTTGAAGACACCGGGCTCGAAGCGGACACCGAGGCCCGCGGGCCGGTCGATCTTCATGCCCCAAGCGGCGGCGCGGTCGAAGCGCAGCGCGCGGTTGACCTCGAAAAAGTGGGTGTGGCTGCGTACCTGGACGTCGCGATCCCCGGTGTTGACGACGTCGATCGTGACCGCCGGCAGATCCGTGAACATCGAGATGTCGTCGCCGCCCGCGATGATCTCGCCGGGCACGACGTCATCACTCGCAGCGCCCTCGGCGGGCTGGATCGGCTCGAACAGCGCCATCACCTTGGTGCCCTCGGCGAACATCAGCTCGACATAGAGCATCGGGATCATCTGGGCGACACCGGGCTCGACGTCGTCGGTCGTCAGCAGCCGTCCCGCCATGTCGCGGATCTCGGCGTAAGGCAGATTGCGGCGCGCGGCGGTCATCACCTCATCGGTGATGTAGGCGACCGCCTCGGGATGGCTGAGCTTGATGCCGAGCTGGCGATTGCGCCGCGCCATCTGCGCGGCGTTGAAGATGACGAGACGATCGAGCTCCGTCGGCGACAGGTTCATCATGGCCAGGGCACCTCAGGTCGTGAACATCCGCACGTGCCGCAACGGCCCGCGCGACACGGCGATATCGATGAAGGGCGTGAAGCTCGACGGCGTCGCGTCGTCGTCGGGCGCGTCGGCGAGCAGATCCGCGAGCAGCGCGCGGGCGCGCGCTAGGCTCTGCTGCGCGTCGATGTGGCCGATCAGGCCGAGCCGCACGGCGGCGCTGACGAGGCCAGTGATCAAGGTCCAGCCCGAGACCAGCTCGGCGGCATCAAGGCTCAGGCGGGCGTCACGGCCGGCGATCGCCTGCACGACGGCAAGATGGCCAAGCCGCGCATCCGCCGAGACACGCGCGCGATAGGACACCGACAGCGGACCCGCGAGCTTGACCCAGACGCCGAGCAGCGCCCTGCCCGCGCGCCGCGATCCCTCGCGCATCTCGGCGGACGGCGTGGTGGCCTCCGCGAGGCGGTCAACGGCTGCGATCGCAGCGATGTCTCGGGCCAGCCAGGCGCGCCGGAGCAGAACGCGATCCATCGTGGCCCAACGCTGTGCCAGATGATCGGCGATGACATCGTTGAGATCATCGCGACCGGACAGCAGACCGTCGGCCGCGAGTCCTTCGATGCCCCAGGAGAACGCGAAGCCGCCGGCGGGAAAGGCGCTGTCGCCGAGTTGCAGCAGCGCCAGCGCCTCGCCGCGGTCAAACATGGTCGCGCTCCACCACCTCGCCGGAGTCGAGCAGCGACTGGATGCGGGCGCGATAGGTGGCAAGCGGCGCGTCGAGCAGGACGACGAGGCAGTCGCCCTCGAAGCGGACGCGCCAGTGCAGATTGCCGGCGTGCCAGCCGAGCTTCAGCGCGCAGGCCGGATCGCGCGCGCGCA
This sequence comes from Bradyrhizobium sp. HKCCYLRH3099, assembly GCF_051167855.1. Taxonomy (NCBI): domain Bacteria; kingdom Pseudomonadati; phylum Pseudomonadota; class Alphaproteobacteria; order Hyphomicrobiales; family Nitrobacteraceae; genus Bradyrhizobium; species Bradyrhizobium sp. HKCCYLRH3099. The sequence continues at coordinate 49,927 of NZ_JBNPTW010000004.1, read as the reverse complement.
GGCGCCAGACCTGCTGCTCGCCGAAACGGGCGATGATGGCGCGGTCGGAATCGAGATGCAGCAGCGCGCCGTCGATGAGTTCCTCGTCGCGGTCGAGGCTGACCGCGCAGTCGGTACCGCGATCGGTGGTCAGGCGGAAGCGCTTGCGGCCGGAATCCTCCGGCGGAACGAACAACAGCTCGATGCCGCCGCGATGCTCCAACGTATGCAGTTGCCGCGCATAGATCTTGTCGTCGGCGCGTCCCATGATGCCGTGCAGACGGAGCATCGGCGGTGGTCCTCTTTGTTGTTCAGCGCTCGTGGTTCGATTGGGGCCTCGTGGTTCGAGACGCCCGCCAAGCGGCGGGCTCCTCACCATGAGGGTTGAGATCGTGTGCGGGACTTCCATGCGATGTGGCTGCAAGCTCATAGGAGTTCTTGCGGAGCTCGCTCTTGCAAATTCTTGCAGAGCAAGCCCTGGCAACAGACGCTCATCTCGCCACACCCACCGCCCTTGTCCTGAGGAGCCCGCCGCTTGGCGGGCGTCTCGAAGGACGATTGGCGAACTCGCCTCTCTCGCCCCCCCTACCGCATCGTCGCCGACACCTCCTGCGAGGTCACGAGAATGACCTCGCCGTCGAGGATCGGCTTGGCGATGCCGAAGAAGGTCGCCACCGCGGCGGAGCCGTTGTGGCGCTCCATCGCGGCCTTGTCGGCGAAGCGCTCATAGGTGGTGAACAGACCGGGCTCGGTCTCGCTCTGCGAGATGAAGAACCCGATCGTCTCCGGCTCGTTGGCCGCGACATGGGCCGCGACGGCGACGAGGGCGTCGCGCATCGTGGCCTCGTGTCCCGCCTTGGCCCTGATGACCGCGGTGATGGTGATCATCAGAACTTTTTCCAGTCGCCGTCGGCCTCGAACGCCGCCGCCGCCTGATAGATCGTCGCTTCGGCGTAGTCCTTGCCGATCAGCATCAGGCCGACCGGCAGGCCGTCGGAGAGGCCGCACGGCACGGTCATCGCAGGATGACCGGTGACGTCGAACGGGCTCGTCGTCGCGGTCATCTCGAAGGCGCGCTGCACGACTTCGGCGAGCGGCGCGTCCTTGGCCGGGATCGGCGTGGCGACACACGGCAGGGTCGGCATCAGCAGCAGGTCGTAGGAGCCGAACATCGCGTCATAGGCCGCCTTGGCCTGGATCGCGATGTTGCGCGACTTGGCGTAGTAGCGGCCGCGATAGTGCTCGAGGCCCCACTGGCCGACCAGCATGGTCAGCTTCAGGGTCACCGAGAGATCGTCGGCACGCGTGCGCCAGCCGGAATGCGCGTCGAGCAGGCCGACGTCATAGAGGCCCTTCCAGTTGAAGCCCATGCCGTTGCCGAGCATCATCTGCACCAGGAAGCCTTCCAGCGTGATCGGATTCCACGCCGCCAGCGCATGCATGTGCTCGGGGATCGAGACCTCCGACACGGAGGCGCCCATCTTGGCGAAACGCTCGGCGCCGGCCTTGACCTTGCTGACCACGCCCTCCTGCATGTTCGGCGCGCTGAAGCCTTCCTTGAGCACGCCGATCTTCAGACCCTTCACGCCCTTGCCGAGCGCCTCGGTGTAGGCCGAGACCTTCGGCGCGTATTGCCGCGGATCGAGGCCGTCGGCGCCGGCCAGCACTTCGAGCAGCAGCGCGTTGTCTTTGACGTTGGCCGTCATCGGTCCGGTGTGGTCGATCGTCGACTCGATCGGCATCACGCCGGTGTAGGGCACGAGGCCGTGGGTCGCCTTCATGCCGTAGATGCCGCAATAGGATGCGGGGATACGGATCGAGCCGCCCTGGTCGCCGCCAATGGACATATCGACCTCGCCGGCCGCCACCAGCGCGGCGCTGCCCGACGACGAGCCGCCGGCCGAATAACCCATCTTCCAGGGGTTGTGCACCGGCGCCGGATCGGAGGTGTGGCTGCCGCCGGACAGGCAGAAGTGCTCGCACACGGCCTTGCCGACGATGGTGCCGCCGGCATCGAGGATGCGCGAGACGATGGTGGCGTCCGCGGCGGGAATGAAGCCTTCGAGCGTGGTCGAGCCGTTCATCATGGGAACGCCGGCGAGCGCGACGTTGTCCTTCAGCACGACGGTACGGCCGGCGAGCTTGCCGGAGCCAGCGCCCTTCACCTCGGTCTTGATCGCCCAGGCGTTATACTTGTTCTCCTTCGCCGGCGGCTTGGCGCCCGGCGTGCGCGGATATTTCACCGGCGGCAGCGGGTTCGGCAGCTCATCGATGATGTCGTACTGATCGAACATGCCGCCCATCAGCGCGAGATATTCGGCGGCCTCCTCGACCGTCATGTTCATGTGCAGGCTGGCGGCGAGATCGGCGACTTCCTCGGCATTCGGGCGTTTGATTGACATGAGTCATCCTTTCTTGTGAGGACAAGCTGGAGCAGAGACTAAGAGTGTACAGTTCAGTTGCGCCGACGCAGCCGCGCCGGAATTCGCTAGCTCGGAATCATCTGACCTTCCCGGGCCAACAAAGTCTCACGGTCGAGTTCCTCGGTGATGCGTCCCTTCTGGATGTGCAGGATGCGGTCCGATAACGACGTGATGAATTCGAGGTTCTGCTCGACGACGATGAGGGACATCTTCCAGCGCGTCTTCAGCGCCAGCAAGGTCTCGATGATCTCCTCGATGATCGAGGGCTGGATGCCTTCGGTCGGCTCGTCCAGCAGGATCAGCTTCGGCTTGGTGCACAGGCAGCGCGCCAGCGCCAGCAGTTGCTGCTCGCCGCCGGACAGCGCGCCGCCGCGGCGGTCGAGCAGCCGCACCAGGCGCGGGAAATCCTGCAGCACGGCGTCGATGACGCTGCGGTCCTCTTTCGGAGCCGCGGCGAGGCCCATGCGGAGGTTTTCCATGACCGAGAGATCGGGGAAGATCTCGCGGCCCTGCGGCACCAGGCCGATGCCGAGCCGGGAGCGCTCGTGCGGCTTGAGATGGGTGATGGTCTTGCCGGCGAACACGACGGAGCCGTCGGTGGTCGGCAAATGCCCCATCAGGGTGCGCAGCGCGGTGGTCTTGCCCATGCCGTTATGGCCGAGGATGCCGAGATACTCGCCGTCGGCCACCGTGAGGTCCACGCCGAACAGAATCGGGATTCGGCCATAGCCGGACTTGAGGCCCTTGACCTCGAGAAGCGCGCTCATGCCGCCACCTTCTTGCCGAGATAGACGTCGCGCACGCGCTGATCGGCGAGCACCTTGTCGACGGTGTCCTCGACCAGCACGCGGCCCTGGTGGAACACGGTGACGCGCTTGGCGATCTGCTTGATGAACTCCATGTCGTGCTCGACGACGACGATGGCGCGGGTCTGATTGATCTCACGGATGATCGCCGCCGTATGGAAGGTTTCCTCGTCAGTCATCCCTGCGGCGGGTTCGTCGAGCAGGATCAGTTCAGGTTCGGCGGCGAGCACCATGCCGATCTCGACCCACTGCCGCTGGCCATGCGAGAGCGTCGCGACGATGCTTTCGGCATAGTCGGTCAACCGGATCATCTCCAGCACCGCGTCGACGGCAGGTCCCTGCTGCCGCGGCGTCGCCTTGCGGCGCACGGCCATCCAGATGTTCTCGCGCACCGAGAGACCGTTGAACACGTTCGGCACCTGGGTCTTGATGCCGATGCCCATGCGCGCGATCTCGTGCGAAGCCTTGCCCGCGATCGGCATGCCGCGGAACGCGATGGAGCCGGAGGTCGGCACCAGCTGTCCCGTGAGGGTCTTGAAGAACGTGCTCTTGCCGGCACCGTTCGGGCCGATCAGGCAGCGCAGCTCCATCTCCTGCAGCGTGAAGGTGATGTCGTCATTGGCGACCACGCCGCCGAAGCGCATCGTCAGGTGCTCGGCCTTGAGCAGAGGGACGAGTTCCGCCATGTCATTCGGCTCCTGCGGGATGCGGCGCTGCCGCTGACGGCACGGGGCCATTGGTCTTCGGCTTCTTATCCGGGATCAGCCGCATCACCAGATCACGCGCGGTCGGGAAGATGCCTTTCGGCAGCAGCAGCACGAACACGACCAGCACGCCGCCGAGCACGAGGTTCGAGTTCAGAAGCTGCTGCGAGCCGATATAGGCGACGATGTACTCGATGACGACACAGCCGATGATCGGTCCCAGCAAGGTGCCGAGGCCGCCGACGGTGATCCAGATGATGATCTCCGCCGAGAGCGACAGGCTGAAGATGGTCGGGCTGACGAAGGCGCCCCAGTTGACGTAGAGCGCGCCGGCAAGACCGGCAATGGCGCCGCCGAGGATGAAGGTCAGGCACTTCACAAGCCGCGGATCGTAGCCGAGCAGCGAGGCCCGGACCTCGTTCTCGCGCACGGCGACGATGATGCGACCGGCCGGCAGCGCCAGCAAGAGCCGCAGCAGCAGGAACACGCCGAGCAGCACATAGGCGGTCGTCCACCATGACTGCTCCGGCGACAGCACCGTCGACGGATCGAACGGCATGTTGAAGGTCGGTACCGCCGGCATGCCGTTGAAGCCGCCGAGCAGCGCCTTGCCGATCTTGTAGGCGTCGCCCGAGGTCGAGTTGACCGAGTTGAACAGGATCAGGGTGACGGTCAGCGTGATGACGCCGAGATAGACGTCGGAGATGCGGCCGAAGAAGATGAAGTAGCCGAGGATCGCCGCGAACAGCGCGGGCACCACGATCGCCAGCAGGATTGCCGGGGTGGAGTCCTGGAAGTTCACGGCCGCGATTGCATAAGCGTAGCCGCCGAGGCCGAAGAAGGCGGTCTGGCCGAACGACAGGATGCCGCCATAGCCCCAGATGAAGGCGAGGCTCAGCGCCAGCACCGACATCGCGGCAAACAACGTCAGCTGCATCAGGCCGAACAGCTCGATCACGCTCGGCACGATCGCGATCACGCCGATGGCGACAACGGTGCCCGCGGCCTGGAGAGCGAAGCGAAGGCGCTTGTCCATCACAGGTTCCCCTTGAAGAAGCGCCCGGAGATACCCTGCGGCAGCAGTCGGATGAGCACGATCGCGGTGGTGAACACGATGACCTCGCCATAGACCGGCGTGGTGAAGTAGGCGCCGACCTGGTTGACCGAGCCGAACAGGCTCGCCGCCGAGAGCGTGCCGGAGAGGATCGCGGCGCCGCCGCCGACCACGGTCATGAACGCCTTGGCGACGTACGCTCCGCCCATCACCGGCGTGATGCCGGAGACCGGCGCGAGCAGGCCGCCGGCAAGGCCGGTGACGGCCGCACCAAGCGCGAAGGTGCTCATATAGACCCGGGCCGGGTTGACGCCGAGCGTGGCGGCCATGGCGGGGTTCTGCATCGTGGCGCGCGCGACCAGGCCGAAGCGGGTGTAGCGCATCACGCCGTAGATGATCGCCATCATCACCGCCGCCATAAGTGCGAGGAACAGCGTGTAGTAGCTCGACTGGTAGGAGCCGATCGAGAAGCCGCCGAGCGGCGTCGGCACGCCCTGCTGGGTGTTGCCGTAGATGGTGGTGATGATGCCGATGATGAGAAGACTGAGGCCCCAGGTCGCGAGCATCGAATCCACCAGCCGCCCGTAGAGGAAGCGGATCAGGCAGCGCTCGATGACCAGGCCGACCAGGCCGACGAAGACGGGCGCGATGACCAGCATCGCAATCCAGATGTTCACCCCGGCATTGGCCGAGATCACGGTCGCATAGGCTCCCAGCATGATGAACTCGCCATGGGCGAGATTGATGATCTTCATCATGCCGAAGATGATCGCCAGCCCCAGGCACAGCAGGAACAGCGAGGAGATTCCGTTGAGAACGTCGAGCGCGAGGATGACGTAGATCGCCATGCGGGGTCTTTCCGGGCAGTCCAACTCAGGGCAGTCGAGGAAACCGGGCCCCGCCGGACGGCGGGACCCGGAAGCGCGTCAGAGATTGATGATGTACTGCTTGACGTCGTTCGGGTTCTTGACGAGGTCGCAGACGCTCGCGGTGTCCGCCGGCTTGGCGTCGGTGTAGGTCTCCAGCACCGACCATTTGCGATCCTTCACCTCGGCGAGGAACGCGTTGCGGACGGTGTGGTGGGTCTGCTTGTCGAGCGAGACCTTGCCGCTCGGACCATCGAACACGAGACCGCTCTCGAGCGCCTCGATCACCTTCATGCGGTCGATGCTGCCGGCCTTCTTGACGCCGGCGGCCCACAACATCACGCCTTCATAGGTGCACGAGGCGAGCTCGCTGATGTAGGGCGAGTCCGGATGCGCCTTCTTGATCTTCTCGACGAAGCTCTTGGAGGCCGGCGTGGTCAGCTCCTCGAAATAGCCGTAGGCGCCGATGACCCCATCGCTCTCCGCCGCGTCCAGGGTCGAAGGCTCATTGACGAGACCGAAGGTGGTGGAGGCGATCGGGATCTTCCCCTTCATGCCGGCCGCGGTCCACTGCCGGTAGAACGCGGTGTGGTTGCCGCCGACAAGCGCCGACAGGATCAGGTCGGGCTTGGCCGCCTGGATCTTCGAGATGGTGGAGCCGAAATTGGTGACGTCGAGCGGGAAGAAGTCGGTCGAGAGGATCTCGCCGCCATTGTCCTTGCAGTATTTGGTCATCCACTTCGCGGTGATCTGACCGTAATTATAGTCGGCGGCGATGATGTAGGCCTTCTTGCCGGCCTTCTTCATCGCGCTCGGCACCAGCTTCTCGACCGTCTGGGCCGGCGTGGTGCCGGTGCAGAAGGTGTTGCGGTCGCAGACGCCGCCTTCGTACAGCGTATTGTAGAAGTACAGCACCTTGAAGCGGTCGAAGGTCGGGCGGATCGCCTCGCGCGAGGCCGAAGTGATGCCGCCATGCACGACGTCGACCTTGTCCTTCACGGCCAGCTGTTGGGCGTATTGCGAGTACAGCTGGATGTTGGACTGGGTGTCGTAGTGCATGACCTTCAGCGGCCGCCCGAGCAGGCCGCCGCCGGCGTTGATCTCATCGACGGCCAGCTGCAGCGCGTAGACCATCGGCGTGCCGGAGGTGCCGATCGGACCGGACTGGTCGTGCAGGCTGCCGACCGTGATCGGGTTCTCCGCCGCGAGCGCTCCCGAACGGAACACCGCAGGTGCTGCGATCAAGGTCGACGTCGCAATGGCCGAGCGTTGCAGAAAACGACGGCGAGAAAGAGTCATCAGAGGTCCCCATGGGTTGGTGATGCGGTTTCACGAGTTGGCCAAAGTTTAAAATTACAATATTTGAAATGGCAAGTTATTTTTTGCCGCGCCGTGTTGCTTTGGCGCGATCCTATCGCGACGCGACGACGGCAAAGTCGTAACCGTCCAGCTCGGCGAGGTGGATCGGATGGCGGCCACCAACCACGGGCTGCGCCTCGTTGCCGCGGGCCGTTCGCCGCTGCAGGGTGCGACCGAAGACGCGCCGCAGATCGCGCGCGTCGAAGCTCTCGGCGCGCTCGATCAGCGCGGCGAGCGCATGGATGCCTTCGTAGCAGGACTCGCCATAGCCGTTGGCCGGCGGCGGATTGTCACCATAGGCCGTGTAGTAGCGCTCCAGGAACGCGCCGTTGTTGCGCGACCGCAGCGAGGCGAAATAGCTCGAGGCGACGAAGACGTTTTCGGTCTCGCTGCTGTCGAGACCGTAGATGATGGTCTCGTCGAACGCGGAGGAGAAGCGCAGCACGTGGCGGCTGAGGCCGGCTTCGCAGAACGCGCGGTTGAAGGCGATGCAGTCGAAGCCGAGGAAGACCGGCAGCACGACGTCGCTACGCGTCGCCTTGATGCGGTCGAGCATCGCGTCGAAATCGTGCACGCCGACCGGCACGTAATGCTCGCCGGTGACGATGCCGCCGTAGCGCGCGATCAGCCGCTTGGCGATGGCGAGCGAGGAGCGCGGCCAGATGTAGTCGTTGCCGCACAGGAAGAAGCGGCGCGCATGTTTGCTTTCGGAGAGCCACTGGATGGCCGGGGCGAGCAGTTCGCCGGCGGTCTCGCCCGTGGTCATGACGTCGCTGTCCGGCGCGAGCCCCTCGAACTGCGGGGTGTAGAGGAACGGCACGCGGCCGCGGGCCGCCTCGGCGACCGGATCGCGGGCGTAGCTCGGCAGCATGCCCACCAGGCCGTCGACCGCGAGCTCCTCCACCGCCTCGGCCGCCGCCCGTCCCGCGCTGACGCCGTTGGTCCCGGCGTCGATCACGACCAGTTCCACCGGCCGGCGGCGGATTCCGGCCGCCTGGTTCAGCTCGTTCACGGCCAGCCGACCGCAGGCTTCGGCGGAGGGTGCCCACAACCCTGCCGAGCCGCATTGAGGAATGATCAGGCCGATCCGAACGCTGCGCAAACGTGCCGCCTCTGCTGTCGCAGAGCATTTGCACTCACAAATCGTGCCAAGCGCGATTCGCGGTCTTCAGGGTCGTTTATGGAGCAGAGATCGACTATTTTGATCAGGGATCGCAGCGCTGATCAAAAGACCGGCGATACGCCGCTCAATCCATAGGCAGTCGCCGCGGAGGGCCTGTGGGTCCGACTCAGGGCCCACGGACCAGCGTCTTGCGCATCGAGTAGGACGCCGCGGTGCCGAACTTGCCGACGGGCACGCCGACATCGACATAGCCGCGGGCGAGGTAGAATCGGTGCGCGGTCTCGGTGCTGAGCAGCGCGATGTCATGCGCTCCATGCGCGATCGCCCGCCGCTCGAGCTCAGCGACAAGCGCCGAGCTCACGCCGCGGAAACGCGCCTGCGGCGAGACGTAGTTCAGCGTGATCTCGTTGGGATGAGCGAGCCCGCCCGCGCCAAGAATCGCCCCCTCCTCGACGGCGACCAGCAGCGACCGGCCCTGCCCGTCGGCCCAGCCAGCAACGGTCTCGGGCGTCTTGTTGGCGAGCCAGCGAGCGAGGATGTCCGGATTGCCGCGGTGATCGGCGGCGCATAGATCGATGATCGAGGCGCGCAGCACGGCGCAGATCGCCGCGGCGTCATCAGGGGTAGCATCGCGGATCATCATCCTTCGTCCCTCCGTCACGCGGAGGGAACGCGATGCATTCCGCTGCCGCCTACTCGCGCTTGCCCTGCACCCAGCTCTCGAGCATCTGCAGCGCCGTGGCGCGGTCGTCGTCCGAGGCCTTGGCGAAGGCGCGGTTGTAGCTCTCCTTGATCCAGGCTTCGTCCGGACCAGCGCTGTCACGCGCCAGAGTGAGCCACATCAGGCCGCGCGCCGGCTGGCGCGGCAGCCGGTCGCCGTTGAACAGCATCTGGCCAAGCAAGGCCTGGGCCTGATGCTGGCCCTTCTGCGCCGCGAGGCCGAGCCAGCGGGCACCATAGCGGAAGTCCTCGCGCGAGGCGTCGGCGGTCTTCAGATACAGCCGCGCCAGATCGTACTGGGCGTCGGCATTGCCGAAATAAGACGCCGCATACGAGAACATCTCGCGGGCGCGGTCCGGATCGGCCTTCACCTTCGAGTTCGGAATACCGCTCAGATAGTACCGCCCCAGCGCCACGAAGGCATTGGCGACGATCTGCGCCTGCGGCGCCGACGGGCTGTCCTCCGCATGCGCATTGGCGATGCGGCTGAAATAGTCGAACGCGCGCATGTCGTCACGCGCCACGCCGTCGCCGGCGGCATACATCCGCCCGAGCTTGAACTGCGCGACCGGGTGACCTTCTTCCGCGGCATATTGCAACGCAGTCAGGGACTGCGTCGGATTGGTCGTGGCGGTGGTCGCGGGCATCGACTTGCGCAGCGCACCGGCGCCGGCCTGCGGCCCTGCCACGGGAATCGCCGGCTCCTGGTTGACCGGAGCGCCATCGAACGCGAACGACGGCGTCGGCAACGCGAGCGGGGCAATCCCCAGCATCAATGCAAAGATGATCCGATCAGATGTCCGCATAGCAATACTTCTCTTGCGCACCACCTGGGTGGGTGACGGCACCCGCCACGGCCGGCCCGACCTGCTGGGCATATTTCCAAAGTGCGCCCGACGTGTGATGTGTCTCACGCGGCGTCCACTTGGTTCTGCGTGACGCGAATTCGGCATCGCTCAACTTGACGTTAAGGATGCCGGCCTCGGCGTCGATCTCGATGATGTCGCCATCCTGGACCAGGGCGATCGGCCCGCCGATGGCCGCCTCCGGTCCGATATGGCCGATACAGAAGCCACGGGTCGCGCCCGAGAACCGGCCGTCGGTGATGAGCGCGATCTTGCCGCCCATGCCCTGCCCGGTCAGCGCCGCCGTGGTCTGCAGCATTTCCCGCATGCCCGGACCGCCGCGCGGCCCCTCATAGCGAATGACGATGACCTCGCCTTCGCGATAGGTGCGCTTCTGGACGGCCTCAAAGGCATCCTCTTCCCGATCGAAGCAGCGGGCCGGCCCGGTAAATTTCAAGTTCGACATGCCCGCGACTTTCACGATCGCGCCCTCTGGCGCGAGATTGCCTTTCAGACCGACCACACCTCCGGTTGCGGTGATCGGCTTGTCAGCCGGCATCACCACGTCCTGGTGCGGGTTCCACTTCACGCCTTTGAGGTTTTCGGCGATCGTCCGGCCGGTGACTGTGAGGCAGTCGCCGTTCAAATAGCCATGGTCGAGCAACGTCTTCATCAACAGCGGAATGCCACCAGCCTCGAACATGTCTTTGGCGACATAGCGGCCACCTGGCTTCAAATCCGCGATATAAGGTGTCTTTTTGAAGATTTCGGCGACGTCGAACAGGTCGAACTTGATACCTGCTTCATGTGCAATCGCAGGTAGATGCAGGGCCGCGTTGGTCGAGCCGCCGGAGGCCGCCACCACCGCAGCGGCGTTCTCCAGCGCAGCGCGCGTCACGATGTCACGCGGCCGGATGTTGGCTTCGATCAGCTCCATGACCTTCTCGCCGGCGGTCATGCAGAACGAGTCGCGAATCTCGTAAGGCGCCGGTGCGCCCGCCGAGTACGGCAGCGCCAGCCCGATCGCTTCCGAGACCGTCGCCATCGTGTTCGCCGTGAACTGGGCGCCGCAGGCACCGGCCGACGGACAGGCGACGCGCTCGAGCTCGTCGAGGTCCTCGTCCGACATCGCGCCCACCGAGTGCTTGCCGACCGCCTCGAACATGTCCTGCACGGTGACCTGCTGGCCGCGGAAATTGCCCGGCAGAATCGAGCCGCCATAGATGAAGATCGAGGGCACGTTGAGCCGCACCATCGCCATCATCATGCCCGGCAGCGATTTGTCGCAGCCGGCCAGGCCCACCAGGGCGTCGTAGGAATGGCCGCGGATCGTCAGTTCGACGGTATCGGCGATGGCTTCGCGCGACGGCAGCGACGAGCGCATGCCGTCATGGCCCATCGCGATGCCGTCGGTCACGGTGATGGTGCAGAACTCGCGCGGCGTGCCCCCGGCATGCGCGACGCCCTTCTTCACCGCCTGGGCCTGCCGCATCAGCGCGATGTTGCAAGGCGCGGCCTCGTTCCAGCACGAGGCGACGCCGACGAAGGGCTGATGAATCTGGGCCGTGGTGAGGCCCATCGCGTAGAGATAGGACCGATGCGGCGCACGCTCGGGCCCTTCCGTCACATGACGGCTGGGCAGCCTGCGCTTGATGTCGGTCTTCGCGTCCATCGCTGTTCTGGCCTCCCGGTGCTGAGGAGAACGCTCAAAATCCTGAAAATGGATTTCCGGCAGCCTCACACGCACTGGTTATGTTCTGATCAAAGTATTTCACGACCAGGTGTGGCCAAAAAGCGGCGCGTTTGCGGAGCGCCAGAGATCGTTACCAAAACTTGGTAAACTGTGGCGGCGTCGCAACATTCGTGGCCCCAGCGCCACCATTTCTTACGGAATTCAATACCGTCCGCTTACTCGGGCACCACCCCAGCCGACCTGATCATCGGCCACCACTTCTCGATCTCAGCGTGCTGCACGGTTCCGAGCGCCTCGGGCGTGCGCTGATCCGCCGCTGGCATCTGCAACCCCAGGTTCTTCATCTGATTCTGTACGTCGGGCTCCTCCAGCGCCGCGACGGCGGCGGCGTTCAGCGTCTCGACGATTGCCCTGGGGGTGCCCTTGGGCAGCCAGAGACCGGACCACAACGTCATGTGGAAACCGGGCAGCCCCGCTTCGTCGGCGGTCGGAATCTCCGGCGCCGATTCGAGACGTTTGCTGTCGGTGACGGCGTAGGCCCGGATCGTGCCCGCGCGAACCTGGGTGATGGCATTCGACGTCTGGTCGACGATGAGATCGATCTGGCCGGCGACCAGATCGTTCATCGCCGGCCCCGTGCCGCGATACGGCACGTATTGCAGCTTGAGGCCGGTGACCTGCTGGAAATACAGCCCGGCGATGTGGCTGCCGGAGCCGTTGCCCGCAGTGCCGGCGGAGGCCGGGTTCGGCTGCGCCTTCAGCCAGGCGAGAAACTCGGACAGCGACTTCGCCGGAATGTTGTTGCGGCTGACGATGATCATCGGATTGCTCGGCAGCAGCACCACGGGTTCGAGATCGGCTTCGAGGTCGTAGCCGAGCCGGTACACCGCGCCATTCGCGACATGCGTGCCGAGATGGCCGAAACTGACCGTGTAGCCGTCGGCCTTCGAGCGCACGGCACGTCCGACGCCGATCGAGCCGCCCGCGCCGGTGACGTTCTCGATCAGGATGGGCTGCCCCAGCGTCCGCCGCATGTGCTCGGCGAGGATGCGCATCATCGCGTCCGACGGCCCGCCGGCGGCGAACGGCACGATCACCGTGATGGCGCGCGAGGGATAGGTGTCCGCGCGTGCCGGCACAGCCAGCATGACGCACGCAAACAGCACGGCGAAAACAGCTCGTCGCATCACGTCCTCCCTGGTGTCGCACGCGCCGTCCGCAGACGCTGATGCGCCTGCGCCGGAACGTGCCCGAGGCCGCGGTGCTGCTTGTTAGTTAGAACTGCCCGAAGTCGATCGGCTGGTGACGATCGAGCGTCCGGGTGACCGGCGGCAGCGGATATTTAAGTCCTGTCGCGCAATTGAACAGCATGACGCGATCGTTTTTCGTCACGCGGCCGTCGGCGAGGCTCTGCTTGTAGGCGGCGTAGGTCGCCGCGCCCTCGGGGCACAGCAGGAAGCCCTCCTCGCGCGCGACCTCGGTGAGCGCAGATGAAATCTTCTCGTCATCGACGGCAATCGCGAAACCTTTGCTCTCGCGAACGGCGCGCAGGATGAGAAAATCCCCCACCGCCTGCGGCACGCGGATGCCGGAGGCGATGGTGTGGGCGTCCTCCCAGCGCGTCGCATGCTCGACGCCCTGCTCGTAGGCACGCACCATCGGCGCGCAGCCGGAGGCCTGCACCGCGACCATGCGCGGGCGCTTGGCGCCGATGAAGCCGATCTTTTCCAGCTCGTCGAATGCCTTCCACATCCCGATCAGGCCGGTGCCGCCGCCGGTCGGATAGAAGATCACGTCGGGCACGTCCCAGCCGAGCTGCTCGGCGAGCTCCAAGCCCATCGTCTTCTTGCCCTCGATCCGGTACGGCTCCTTCAGGGTCGAGGTGTCGAACCAGCCGACCTTGGCCTTGCCCTCGCCGACGATCTTGCCGCAATCGTCGATCAGCCCGTTGACGCGGTAGACGGTCGCGCCCTGCAGCTCGATTTCGCTGACGTTCACCTCCGGCGTGTCGGCCGGGCAGAAGATCGTGGTCTTGATGCCGCAGGAGGTCGCATAGGCGGCGAGCGCAGCACCCGCATTGCCGTTGGTCGGCATCGCCATGTGTTTGATGCCGAGGGCCTTGCCCATCGACACGGCCATGACCAGGCCACGCGCCTTGAACGAGCCGGTCGGCAGCCGGCCCTCGTCCTTGACGATGATCTCGCCGCCGCCGAGCTTCTTGGCAAGCTTCGGCAGGTTGATCAGCGGCGTCATGACTTCGCCGAGACTGACGATGTCCTGGCACTTGCGCACCGGCAGCAGCTCGCGATAGCGCCACATGTCCGCGGGCCGCTGCGCCAGCGCATCCTTGGTCAGCGCCTGCTTCACGCCGGCGAGATCGTAGCGCACCAAGAGCGGCTTGCCGGCCTTGGAGAGGTTGTGGATCTGGTCCGCCGGATAGTGATCGCCTTCCATCGCACATTCGAGATGCGTGACGAAGGTCGGGCGCTCGGTGGTGAGGTTGTCGCTGGATTTCATGTTGTTGTTCTTTCCTGCAGCGATCGGAGTTTGTTGTTCGTCATTGCGAGGAGCGAAGCGACGAAGCAATCCAGAGTCTCACCCTGGGCCCTGGATTGCTTCGCTTCGCTCGCAATGACGGCGACTCACATGTTCAACACACGCCCGTAGGCGTCGAGCACGGCTTCCTTCATCATCTCCGACAGGGTCGGATGCGGGAACACCGTGTGCATCAGCTCTTCCTCGGTCGTCTCCAGGTTCATCGCGACGACATAGCCCTGAATCAGCTCGGTCACCTCGGCGCCGACCATGTGGGCGCCGATCAGCTGGCCCGTCTTCTTGTCGAAGATCACCTTGACCAGGCCCTGGTCCTCGCCGAGCGCGATCGCCTTGCCGTTGCCGACGAAGGGGAAGCGGCCGACGCGGATGTCGCGGCCCTGCTCCTTCGCCTTGGCCTCGGTGAGGCCGACGGAGGCGACCTGCGGGTGGCAATAGGTGCAGCCGGGAATGAGGCTCTTGTCCATCGGATGCGGATGCAGGCCCTTGATGGCCTCGATGCAGACCACGCCCTCATGCTCGGCCTTGTGCGCCAGCATCGGCGGACCGGCGACGTCGCCGATCGCGTAGAGGCCGGGCACGTTGGTCTTGCCGTAGCCGTCGATCACGATGCAGCCGCGGTCGGTCTTCACACCGAGCTTTTCCAGCCCGAGATTCTCGATATTGCCGACGACGCCGACCGCCGAGATGACGCGGTCGAACTCGGTCGTCTCGATCTTGCCCTTGCCGTCGTCGATCGTCGCCACCACGCTGTCGCTCTTCTTGTCGAGCTTGGTGACCTTGGCCCCGGTCATGATCTTGAGGCCTTGCTTCTCCAGCTGCTTGCGGGCGATGCCGGCGATCTCGGCGTCCTCGACGGGGAGGATCTGCGGCAGCACCTCAACCACCGTCACCTCGGAGCCCATGGTGCGGAAGAACGAGGCGAACTCGATGCCGATCGCGCCGGAGCCGACCACGAGCAGCGACTTCGGCATCTTGTCCGGCACCATCGCCTCGAAATAGGTCCAGACCAGCTTCTTGTCCGGCTCCAGGCCCGGCAGCACGCGCGGCCGCGCGCCGGTCGCCACGATGATGTGCTTGGCCTGGTAGCTGCCCTCGCCCAGCGCTCCCTTCGGCGCTTCGACGTCGGACTTGGTGACGGTGATCTTGCCGGGCGCGTCGATGTTGGCGCGGCCCCAGATCACCTGCACCTTGTTCTTCTTCATCAGGAAGCCGACGCCGTCGGCCAACCGCTTGGAGACGCCGCGCGAGCGCTGCACCACCGCCTTGGGATCGTAGGAGATCTTCTCCGCCGACAGGCCGTAGTCCTTGGCGTGCTGCATATAGTGATAGATCTCGGCCGAGCGCAGCAGCGCCTTGGTCGGGATGCAGCCCCAGTTCAGGCAGATGCCGCCGAGATGCGTCTTCTCGATGATCGCGGTCTTGAAGCCGAGCTGCGCGGCGCGGATCGCGGTGACGTAGCCGCCCGGACCGGAGCCGATGATGATGACGTCGAAGGATGTGTCGGCCATGGCTATGCAATCATTCTCATCGTTAGCCGGGTCAGTCGAACTCTCTCCGTCATTGCGAGGAGCGTAAGCGACGAAGCAATCCAGGGTTCCGGCGGGACTCTGGATTGCTTCGCTGCGCTCGCAATGACGGTGGATGCAGTTGCTGCGTGCTCACACCATCATCATCACGGGGTTCTCGATCAGCTGCTTGAAGGCGCCGATCAGCTCGGCGCCGAGCGCTCCGTCGATGGCGCGGTGGTCGCACGACAGGGTCACGCTCATCATGCTGGCGATCTCGATCTTGCCGTTGCGCACGACGGGCCGCTCCTCACTCGTGCCGACCGCGAGGATGGTCGCGTGCGGCGGATTGATCACCGCGGTGAAGTGCGTGATGCCGTACATGCCGAGGTTGGACACGGCGGTGGTGCCGCCCTGATATTCCTCCGGCTTCAGCTTGCGCGAGCGGGCGCGCGCGGCAAAGTCCTTCATCTCGCCGGAGATGGCAGACAGCGTCTTGGTCTCGGCCTTGCGGATGATCGGGGTGATCAGTCCGCCCGGCATGGCAACGGCAACGCCGACGTCGGAATGCTTGTGCTTGACCATGCCGCCTTCGGTCCAGCTGACGTTGCAGTTCGGGATCTTCTGCAGCGCCACCGCCATCGCCTTGATGACGAAGTCGTTCACCGAGAGCTTGTAGAGCGGCTTCTTGTCCTTGTCCTTTGGAGCTGCCGCATTGATCTCCTCGCGGGCGGCGAGCAGCTTGCCGATGTCGCAGTCGATCGTGAGATAGAAATGCGGGACGGTCTGCGTCGCCGCAGTCAGGCGCTGCGCGATGGTGCGGCGCATGCCGTCATGCGGGATGACCTCGTAAGAGCCCGGCTCGAACAGCGCCAGGATCTGCTTGTCGGACATCGACGGCGCCACGGCCGGCGCGCCTGCCGCCGACGGCGCGGCCTTCAGGCCCTTGCCGGACTTCGCCTCCTCGACGTCGCGGGCGACGACGCGGCCATGCGGGCCGGTGCCGGTGATGCGGCCGAGATCGATGCCGGCGTCCTTGGCGAGGCGTCGCGCCAGCGGAGAGGAGAAGATGCGGGCGTGGCCGTTGACCTGGGGGGCCGCCGCAGGCGCTGCGGCCGGTGCGGGAGCCGCAGCCGGCTTCGGCGCGGGCGCAGCGCTAGGTGCCGGCGCCGCGGCGGGAGCCGCCGACGCGGTCGGCTTGGATTCAGCCTTCGGCGCAGCGGCCGCCGGCGCGCTACCCGCAGCCTTGACGTCCTCGCCTTCGCCGGCGAGCACCGCAATCACGTCGTTGACGGGGACGTCCTGCGTGCCTTCCGGCACCAGGATCTTGGCGAGCGTGCCTTCGTCGACCGCCTCGACTTCCATCGTGGCCTTGTCGGTCTCGATCTCGGCGATGACCTCGCCCGATTTGACCTGGTCGCCTTCCTTCTTGAGCCAACGAGCGAGGTTGCCCTTCTCCATCGTCGGCGACAGCGCGGGCATCAGAATGTTGATCGGCATGATCAGTGACCTTGTTTCGACCTGGGGCTGGTGGTGCCCATATCAGTCGGCCGAGCCAGCTCGGCTTCGAACATCTCGACGATGCGCTGCAGCGCCTCGTCTTCGGAATAATCGCTCTCGCGCGCATAGGCGCGCGCAGCATGTCGGGCGACGTCGACCAGGAGCAGCCCCCACACGTCGGGCTCCTCGAACGCGCGCTGGAAGGCGATCGAGAGCCCGCCGTCGAGCACGAAGGCGCGCAACACTTCGGTGGCGTCCTCGCGGCCGACGACGTCGGGCGGCAGCGGCTGCTCCTTGGGTCCGGCCATCTGGGATGTCCCTTAGCGGTAGCAGACGGATTTTGCGGCCTGCACGACCTCCGCAGCCGACGGCAGCGCGAGCTTCTCGAGGTTCGCGGCATACGGCATCGGCACGTCCTTGCCCGACACGCGGGTGACAGGCGCATCGAGATAGTCGAAGGCGTGCTCCATGATGCGCGCGGCGATCTCGGCGCCGACGCCGCTCTGCGCCCAGCCCTCTTCCACCGTGACCGCGCGGCCGGTCTTCTTGACCGAGGCGATGATGGTGTCGGTGTCCATCGGACGCAAGGTGCGCAGGTCGATCACCTCGGCCTCGATGCCCTCCTTGGCGAGCTCGTCGGCGGCCTTGAGCGCATAGGTCATGCCGTTCGACCAGGAGATGATCGTCACGTCCTTGCCCGTGCGGGCGATGCGCGCCTTGCCGATCGGGATGATGTAGTCGTCGAGCTTCGGCACCTCGCCGGAGTGACCGTAGAGCACCTCGTTCTCGAGGAAGATCACCGGGTTCGGATCGCGGATCGCGGCCTTCAGCAGGCCCTTGGCGTCGGCCGCCGAATACGGCGCGACGACCTTGAGGCCCGGAATGTGCGAGTACCACGACGAGTAGTCCTGGCTGTGCTGCGCGGCGACGCGGGCGGCGGCGCCGTTGGGTCCGCGGAACACGATCGAGCAGCCCATCTGGCCGCCGGACATGTACAAGGTCTTGGCCGCGGAGTTGATGATCTGGTCGATCGCCTGCATGGCGAAGTTGAAGGTCATGAACTCGACGATCGGCTTCAGCCCGGCCATCGCCGCGCCGACGCCGATGCCGGCGAAGCCGTGCTCGGTGATCGGCGTGTCCATCACGCGGCGGGCGCCGAACTCCTGCAGCAGGCCCTGGGTGACCTTGTAGGCGCCCTGATATTCGGCGACCTCTTCGCCCATGATGAAGACGTCGCCGTCGCGACGCATCTCCTCGGCCATCGCGTCGCGCAGCGCCTCGCGGATGGTCTGCGTCACCATCTCGGTGCCGGCGGGCACTTCCGGATCCGGCTCGGCGACGCTCTGCGGCGCGGCCACGCCGGTCGGCGCGGGCGAGGCCTGCACGGAGACGCCAGCGTCCGCCGGCGGCGCCGATTGCGCGGCCTTCATTTCGGCGGCCGGCGCCGAGGCCTTCCCGAGATCGGCCGCCGTTTCGCCATCGGCGAGAATGGTCGCGATCGGCGTGTTCACCGCAACGTCGGCGGTGCCTTCGGGAATGAGAATCTTGCCGAGCGTGCCCTCGTCGGTCGCCTCGACCTCCATCGTCGCCTTGTCGGTCTCGATCTCGGCGATCACGTCACCCGACTTGATCGCCTCGCCTTCCTTCTTCAGCCATTTGGCGAGGTTGCCCTTCTCCATCGTGGGCGACAGCGCAGGCATCAAAACTTGAATAGGCATATCAGCTCCAGAGAAATCAGCTTGCGCGCGCGATTAGCGATAGACGTCGGTGTAGAGCTCGGCGGCATCCGGCTCGGGATCGGCCTGCGCGAAATCGGCGGCCTCGTTGACGATCTTGCGCACGTCGGCATCGATCGCCTTGAGATCCTGCTCGCTCACCTTCGCCGCCAGCAGGCGGTTGCGCACCTGCTCGATCGGATCCTGGTCGTGGCGGACCTTCTCGACCTCCTCGCGGGTGCGATACTTCGCCGGGTCCGACATCGAGTGGCCGCGATAGCGGTAGGTCTGCATTTCCAGAATGTAGGGGCCCTTGCCCTCGCGGCACCAGGCAACCGCCTTCTCGGCCGCCGCCTTCACGGCGCGGACGTCCATGCCGTCGACCTGCTCGCCCGGAATGTTGAAGGAGAGGCCGCGCTTGGAGAAGTCGGTCTGCGCCGATGCGCGCGACACCGCCGTGCCCATCGCATAGCGGTTGTTCTCGATGACGTAGATTACCGGCAGCTTCCAGAGCTCCGCCATGTTGAAGCTCTCATAGACCTGGCCCTGGTTGGCGGCGCCGTCGCCGAAATAGGCCACGCTGACCGAATCATTGCCGCGATAGCGGTTGGCGAGCGCCAGCCCCGTGCCGAGCGAGACCTGGGCGCCGACGATGCCGTGGCCGCCGAAGAAGTTCTTCTCCATGCTGAACATGTGCATGGAGCCGCCCTTGCCCTTGGAGTAGCCGCCGCGGCGCCCCGTAAGCTCGGCCATGACGCCCTTGGCATCCATGCCGCAAGCCAGCATGTGGCCATGGTCGCGATAGCCGGTGATGACCTGGTCGCCGTCCTTCAGCGCCATCTGCATGCCGACCACCACGGCTTCCTGGCCGATATAGAGGTGGCAGAAGCCGCCGATCGCACCCATGCCATAAAGTTGACCCGCCTTCTCCTCAAAGCGGCGGATCAGCAGCATGTCGCGCAGCGCGGCCAATTCCTGCTCTTTGGTGAATTCCGGCGGCGGGCCGTTGTCCCTGTCCTGCCCGTGTTCCTTTGCGGCGGTCTTCTTCGGTGCGGCCATGGCAATTCCGGATTGCGAGAAAAAGTAGCCCTCTCTAGCTCAACTCCAGGGGACGTAAAAGGACCGCGTGAACCCAGGTTCATTTTGCTTTGCCGCAGTGCAAACGGCCGCGAAATTTTAGAAATCGAACCGCTGGATTTTTGAAACGATCAATGGATGGCTGCCTATCGGAGCGTCAGGCTCGAAGGCTTGGGTCGACCAAGTCCCAGCGCCGCTTCGCCCCGGCCCAAGCCAATCGCTGCAGCGCCATTGACGAGATGCCGCGGGGACTGGAGCTTCTGGAGCACGCGGCGGATGAAGGCTGCGCCGCCTGTCCTCGCGGGACGCCAGCCGGCCGGGCATTTTCGCCGCCGACTGCGTAGTCCTACTGAGACAAATTCAGCAGGCTTAAACCATCGGTCCGCACGGTGTGCCATGCAGCAATGGCGCTGCTGGCCTTCCGGAAGTGCACCATGGTCCTGACGATTCCCCGCCGCTTCGGCATCCTTGTCGCCGTCTCGATTGCAGTCTGTATCGCGGCCATCGCAAGCCAGCTATTGAGCGCCCGCTCCGCGCTTCTGGATGAACGCAAAACGGCCATCGTCGGCCAGGTGCAATCGGCCGTGTCGATCGTGAAGGCGCTGGCCGCCGAGGTCCAGAAGGGATCGCTGACGGAAGCGGAGGCGCAGAGCCGCGCCAAGGCCACGCTGCGCGGCATCCGATACGGCAAGAACGACTACATCTTCGTCTACAAGCCGGATGGAGAGAATATCGTTCTCGGCCCCCGCCCCGATTGGGAAGGAAAGAATCTCAGCAACGAAAAGGACGCCAACGGCCTGCCATTCGTGCGCGAGCTGGTGGCCGCGGGTCTGCGCGACGGGGGCGGCTTCACCGACTATATGTTTGCCCGCGCCGGCAGCACCATTCCCGTCGCCAAGCTGGGCTACACGCTGAAGGCCGACCCGTGGAATTGGATCGTCGGTACCGGCGTCTATGTCGATGATCTCGACGAGATGTTCTACGCGTCGGTGAAGACGGCGCTGGTCTGGGCCGCCGGCCTGATCGCACTGCTCTGCGTGATCGCCCTGACCATTGCGCGAGGGCTAGTCCGCCCGCTGCAGGCCATCACCCGGGTGATGACCGAGCTCGCCACAGGCAATCTGGCCGTACAGGTCCCCGGCGCCGAACGACGCGACGAGCTCGGCGAGATGGCGCGGGCGGTCGAGGTGTTCAAGGTCAATGCCGAGGCCCGCCAGAGGCTCGAAGCCGAGCAGAAGGAGCAGGAAGGCCGCCTCGCCGCACAGCGCAAGGCCGACACCGAGCGCCTCGCCAACGAGTTCGAGAGCTCGGTCGGCAGCATCATCAACACCGTCTCGTCGGCAGCCGCCGCGCTCGAGACCTCGGCCAAGTCCCTCACCTCGACCGCCGACAGGTCCCAGGGCCTTGCGACCGTGGTCGCCAACGCCTCCGGCGATGCATCGAACAACGTTCAATCCGTGGCGGCCTCGACCGAGGAAATGTCGTCCTCGGTCAACGAGATCAGCCGGCAGGTGCAGCAATCGGCGGCGATCGCCAACGAAGCCGTGGCGCAAGCGCGGCGGACCAACGAGCGGGTCGGCGAACTGTCGCAGGCCGCAGCCCGTATCGGCGATGTCGTCGAGCTGATCAACACGATCGCGGGCCAGACCAACCTGCTGGCGCTGAATGCGACGATCGAGGCGGCGCGGGCCGGTGACGCGGGCCGCGGCTTCGCGGTGGTCGCCTCCGAGGTCAAGGCGCTGGCTGAGCAGACTGCCAAGGCCACCGACGAGATCAGCCAGCAGATCGGCTCCATCCAGGCGGCCACGCAGCACTCGGTGTCCGCGATCCGGGAAATCGGCGATACGATCGGGCGCATGTCCGAGATCGCCTCGACCATCGCCGCCGCCGTGGAGGAACAGGGCGCGGCAACGCAGGAGATCTCCCGCAACATCCAGCAGGCCGCGCAGGGCACGCGCCAGGTCTCGGCCAACATTGCCCAGGTCCAGCGCGAGGCCAGCGAGACCGGATCCGCCTCGTCGCAGGTGCTCAATTCCGTGCAGTGCCTGTCGCAGGACAGCCAGCGGCTCAAGCTCGAAGTCAGCCGGTTCCTGGCGTCGGTGCGCGCCGCCTAGCAGCCGCTCACGCACGGGCTCCCGAACGCCGGCCAGACTACGGGCCGGCGTTTCGGCGCCGACGGACCGGTCACTGCGGCCGGTTGATGCGGATCAGGTCACGCGGATTGGCGTAGCCGAGCTGGAAGCGCGCGCGCTCGTCGAGCATGTCGGGATCGACGCGGTCGGAGCGCAGCAGCGACACCCGCTTCTCGCCTTCCGCGCGCTCCTGCTTCAGCCGCACCAGCTCCGAGGTCAGCGACACGATCTCCTGGTCGAGCTCCTGGCGGGCATTCAGGCCATAGCGGCCGGTATAGGCATTGATGCCGAAATAGCCGATGATGGCCGCCGCCATCGTGTAGAGGGCGAGCCCGGTCAGGAAGGATTTCAGGCGTGCGCGGGAGACCATGCGCCGGAGAATGCTGCGGCGTCGGTTAAGGAATCGCTAACCTTGCGCTCCCCGGCCCGCTTGCACGTCTAAGTCCGGTAGGCCGGCTCCTCGGCGTCCAGCATCCGCTTGACCGCCTCGAGATGCAACCGCGCCGATTCCGCATCTCCGTCGCGCATCTGGCGATAGGCCGCCTCGGCAATCTCCGGCGCGACCGGCGCCACCTTGCGGCCGGTCGAGAGCGCCAGGCACTGCACCTCGCAGGCGCGCTCCAGGTAGTAGAGATCGTCCCATGCCTCGGCGATGGTCGGCGCCAGCACCATCACGCCGTGATGCTTCATGAAGACGATGTCGGCGTCGCCGATCGCACCCGCAATGCGGTCGCCCTCGCGGTTGTCGAGCGCCAGGCCGTTGTAGTTCTCGTCGACAGCGGTGCGGCCGTAGAATTTCAGCGCGGTCTGCCCGGCGAAAATCAGCGGCGGCCCCTCGGTCATGGAGAGCGCGGTGGCATAGGGCATGTGGGTGTGGAAGGCGACCTTGGCGCGCGGCAGCGCCTTGTGGATGCGGGCATGGATGTAGAACGCGGTCGCTTCGGGCTGGCCCTCGCCGGAGACGACGTGGCCGTCGAAGTCGCACACCAGGAGCTTCGAGGCTGTCAGTTCGCGGAAGGCGTAGCCGTAGGGATTGACGATGAAGAGGTCGTCATAGCCGGGCACCAGCGCCGAGAAGTGGTTGCAGATGCCTTCCTCGAGCCCGTGCCGCGCGGCCATCCGGAAGCAGGCGGCCAGATCGACCCGCGCCTGCCAGACCGCGTCGGTGTCGAGAACAGGCTGGTTCGGTCCCGGCTTTGACGAGCTGGCGGGCGTGAAGGAATGGGCCATGGCGTGTCCTATCGGGTTGCGCTTCGTTGCGCAGGTGACCAGCCACGCCTTGAAAACGGATCGGGCAAGGCGCGTCAACGCCCTGCCCGTTATACCCGTCATGTCCTGGCGACAGTGTGCCCAGAATCTCAGCCGTTCTGCTTGGCCACGAAGGCCGCGAAGGCGTCGAGATATTGCTGCAGCACGGTCTTGAGCGACTCCTTGGTCAGCTCGCCATTGCCGTCGAAGGCGTCGCCGACGCCATTAAGGTAGATCTCCGGCGTGCCCATGACGGGGCCCGAGATGCCCGGCATGATGTTCTGCAGATGCTTCGCGGCAGCGACGCCGCCGAGCGGGCCGGGCGAGTTGGAGATCAGGCCGACCGGCTTGCCCAGGAACGAGCTCTGGCCGTAAGGGCGCGAGGCGATGTCGATCGCGTTCTTCAGCACGCCGGGAATCGAGCGATTGTATTCCGGGGTCAGGATCAGCACGCCGTTCGACGCCTTGAGCTTGTCGCGGAACGCGAGCCATTCGGCCGGCGGATTGGCCTCGACATCCTGGTTGAAGAACGACAGGCCTTCCAGCGTGACCACCTCGATCTTGAGGCTTGCGGGCGCGAGCTTGGCCATCGCCTTGGCGATCTTGAGCGTGAAGCTCTCCTTGCGGAGGCTGCCGACGAGCGCGACGATGGAATACGGGGCGGGCATGGGAAAAATCCTCTTGAGACCGGGATGGCGCGGCACTTAAGGCGCGCCGGCAGGAACATGCAAGTGCATGGAATAACGCTTCGCGAAACTCAGCGTTTCATCGCGGAGCCCGCCTGAGCGGTTCCGCCTCCGGCTCACACCCGCCGGAATCAACCTGTCCCCTTGAGACAGCGGGTGAATTCCGCGACCGCCTGGTGCGTCAGCCAGATCGCCTGGCCGTCGACCGGCTGCGCCCAGCTCGACAGCTTGGCGATCACGATTTTGTTGGCGGCGTCGACGAACAGATTCTGGCCGTGGATGCCCATCGCGAACATCAGCTGCGGCTGATCATTGATGACGTACCAGCCGCTGCGGTAGTGCATGTTGCGGCTGATCGCGGCGAAGCTGTCGCGCCATTGGCCGTCGCGCCAGGCCTGGGTATCGCCGTTGTGCCTGATGTCATCGAGCCAGGCTTCTGGGACGATCGCGTGCGAGCCGCGCCGGCCGCCCGACAGCACGAGCTGGCCGAGCCGGGCGACATCGCGCAACGTCGCGCAGAAGCCGCCGGTGCAACGCGGCGCGCCCTTGCGGTCGACCGTGATGAACGCCTCGCCGCTGGCTCCCATCGGCTGCCACAGCAAGGTGCCGACGAGGCTCGCGAAGCTGCGGCCGGTGGCGCGCTCGATGGCCCAGCCCAGGAGATCGGTGTTCGACGAGACATAGCTGAAGGCGCCGCCATGCGGCTTGGCCTGCGCCCGCATCGTCGCAAAGAAGTCGTGCAGGTTCGGCGTCGTACCCGGGGCGACCGGCTCCCAGCCGGCGGCGTCGGCATAGGCCTGCAGGCCGACAGCGTCGAACACGATGCCGGCCCGCATGTCGGTGAGCTGGCGAATGGTGGCGCCGCGATAGGCCGTGCCTTCGACCTCCGGCACGTAGCGCGTCACCTCGGCGTCGATGTCGATCTCGCCACGGTCCACGAGGATGCCGAGCATCAGGCCGGTGATCGACTTGGTCGCCGACATCAGGATGTGCGGCGTGTCGCAATCGGTGCCGCCCTCATAATGCTCGAACACGATGCGGCCGTCGTGCAGGATCAAGAGCCCGTCGGTCGCCGTCGCCTTCAGGAAACCATCGAGGTCGAGCGTGCCGCCCTTCGGAAGCTTCAGGCTGAAACCATCGAACGAGGCCGGAGCCGCCGGCAGCGGCCAGGCGCTACCCGGCGCGCTCGCGATGTCGGCGACCGGCAGGAGCGAGCGGATGTTGTGAAACGCCCAGCGGCTATACGGCGCGGTGCGCCAGTTGGAGAGATCGGCGCTGGCGGGAGACGGATCGGTCGACATGCGGGGCCCTGCGGATGGCGGAGCGTCCGACATAGGCCGTCACGGCGGCGGGGGAAAGTCCGCTCTATCGCATATGCAAAAACGAACAGGCCGCCCTGAGGCGGCCTGGCACAGTCTCTCCTCCGTCATTGCGAGGAGCCCCCGGGTCTCGCCTCCGGCGAGCCCGAGGACAGGCTCCGCGACGAAGCAATCCAGAGTCCCGACCGAGCCCCTGGATTGCTTCGCTTCGCTCGCAATGACGAAGAAAACTTACAGCACCGGATTCCACGGTGCCGGGATCAGCCGGTACTTGGCGCCGTCCTTCTCGACATAACCCACCGACGGGAACGAGAAGTGGAAGCCGATCACCTTGGCCTTCTCGGCGGCGACCATGTCGTAGAACTTGTGCCGGGTCTCCTGGGCCTGCGCCGCGTCGGTGTCGAACATCACGTGCCAGTCCGGATTGCGCAGGAACAGCTCCGGCACGTTGGTGACGTCGGACTGGATGAACACCTTGGCATTGCCCGAAGCGACCGCGAACGAGGTGTGGCCCGGCGTGTGGCCGGGGGTGGCCAGCGCGGTGACTCCGGGCGCGACCTCCTTGTCCCACTCGTACTGGGTGACCTTGTTCTCCAGCCCGCCGAACACCTTCTTGAAGTTGGCGAAGTTGCCCTTCATCAGCTCGGAGGACGCCTTGGCGGCGTTCTCGTCGCTGTTCCAGAACGCCCACTCGACCGAGGGCACCTTGAGCTCGGCGTTCGGGAACGCCAGCGAGCCGTCGGCGAGCTTGAGGCCGTTGATATGGTCGCCATGCATGTGCGAGAGCACGACGACGTCGATCGCCTTCGGATCGATGCCGGCGGCGGCGAGGTTCTGCTGCAGGCGGCCGACGGCGCCCTTGCTGGCCTCGAAGGCGCCCGCGCCGTTGCCGGTGTCGATCAGGATCAGCTTGGAGCCGGTGTTGATCAGCTGCGGATTGAAGGGAATGGTGATCATGCCCTTCGGCATGTAGGCGCTCTCGGCCGCGGCCAGCGCCTCGTCCTTCGGCGTGTTGACGACGAACTTGTCGGGCATCGGGAAGGTGCGCGCGCCGTCGTTGATCGAGGTGCACTCGTAGTCGCCGACCTTGTAGCGGAAGAAGCCGGGCGCCTGGGCGCCGGCCGGCGCGGTGGCCGCGCGGGCCTGCGTGCCCGCGAGCGAGGGCAGCGTGCCGGCGGTGCCAGCCAGCGCGGCACCGGCCAGGAAGCGACGGCGATCCAATTGTGTCATCAGAAATCTCTCCTCAGAGGTGTCAGCGGCCAACACCGCCCCGAACAAGACGGCGCGGATTGTCTTCGGCCGCAGGCCAAAGGCAAGCCCGTCCGCAACGTTCGGGACGCGGCGTTAGGTCACTTATCTTTGTTGGGGTCGATAAGGAATTTTTCGCCAGTGGCCCGTTTGGCGTACACGGCGAGGTTCGCCGGATCGAGCGCCTCGGCCAGCGACACCACCTTTGTATAGTGGCTGGCGAAGGTGGTCTTGAGCTCGTCGACGACGCGCTGGCGCAGCCGCTCGCTGTCGGCCTTGCCGATCTTCATCAGGAAGGGAAACAGCAGCCAGCCGCCGACGCTCCAGGTCATGCCGAAGCCGCGCGTGATCTCGGTCGGGCGCAGATCGAGACCGCCGTAGATGTAGACCTGCTTGTGCACGGCCGAGCCGTAGCGGCTGTAGGGATACTTGCCCGACTTGTTGATGGCCGCTTCCATCGCATTGAGGATCTGCCCGGCGAGCTTACCGCCGCCGATCGCATCGAAAGCGATGGTCGCGCCGGTCTCGACCAGCGCCGCCGTCAGCTCCTCCATGAAGGTCGGAGACGTCGAGTCGACGACGTACTTCGCGCCGATGCCGCGCAGCAGTTCGGCCTGCGCCTGGCTGCGCACGATGTTGACCAGCGGGATGCCGTCCTTGAGGCAGATCTTGTTGAGCATTTGCCCGAGATTGGAGGCGGCCGCGGTGTGTACCAATGCGGTGTGGCCCTCGCGCTTCATCGTCTCGGTCATGCCGAGCGAGGTCAGCGGATTGACGAAGCAGGAGGCGCCCTCCTCCGGCGTCGTGCCGTCCGGCAGCGGCAGGCACTCGGAGACCTTCAGGCAGCGATACTGGCTGTACATCGCGCCGCCGATCGCCGCGACCGTGCGGCCCATCAGCGCCTTGGCGGCGTCGGACGATCCGGTCTTGACGACGACGCCGGCGCCCTCGTTGCCGATCGGCAGGGACTCGTCGAGCCGCCCGGCCATGGCGCGCATGCCGGCCTCCGGCACCTTGGCCGTGATGACCGGGCGATCCTTGCTGCCCGACGCCTGCATGGTCGAGAGATCGGCCGCACCGACGAGCAGGCCGAGATCGGACGGATTGATCGGCGCCGCCTCGATGCGCACCACGACCTCGTCCGGGCCCGGCTCAGGGGTCGGCACATCGACGAGCGACAATTCGAGCTCACCGCTGCGCTTGATCAATGTCCGCAGTTGCAGGCCGGTCTCGCCACTCATCTGTGCCTCCCCTGTTCTCTTGGCTCTTGTCGTGTCGTCAGCGATCAGGCCAGCGCCTTCAGCGCCGCGCGGCCGGCGTATTTGGCCTGCGAATCCAGCTCCTGCTCGATGCGCAGCAACTGGTTGTACTTCGCGGTGCGGTCGGCGCGCGCCAGCGAGCCGGTCTTGATCTGCCCGCAATTGGTGGCGACCGCGAGATCGGCGATGGTCGAATCCTCGGTCTCGCCGGAGCGGTGCGACATCACGGCGGTGTAGCCGGCCTTGTAGGCCATCTCGACCGCGGCGAGCGTCTCGGTCAGCGTGCCGATCTGGTTGACCTTGATCAGGATCGAGTTGGCGCGGCCGTTGCGGATGCCGTCCTCGAGGCGGTTCACGTTGGTGACGAACAGATCGTCGCCGACCAGCTGGCACTTGTGGCCGATCAGGTCGGTCAATTCCTTCCAGCCATCCATGTCGTCCTCGGACATGCCGTCCTCGATCGAGACGATCGGATAGCGCGCGACGAGGTCGGCGAGATACTTGGCCTGGTCCGACCGCGAGCGGCTCTTGTTCTCGCCCTCGTAGACGTACTTGCCGTCCTTGAAGAACTCGGTCGCGGCGCAGTCGAGCGCCAGCATCACGTCCTCGCCGGCGGTGTAGCCGGCCTTGCCGATCGCGGCCATGACGAAGTCGAGCGCCGCGTCCGCCGACGGGATGTTCGGCGCGAAGCCGCCCTCGTCGCCGACATTGGTGTTGTGGCCGGCCTTCTTCAGCTCGGCCTTGAGCGTGTGGAAGATCTCCGAGCCGCAGCGCAGCGCCTCCGCGAAGCTCGGCGCGCCCACCGGCATGATCATGAATTCCTGGAAGTCGATCGGATTGTCGGCATGCACGCCGCCATTGAGGATGTTCATCATCGGCACCGGCAGGGTGCGCGCCGAGGTGCCGCCGACGTAACGATAGAGCGGCATGTCGTAGGAGATCGCGGCCGCCTTGGCGCAGGCCAGCGACACGCCGAGGATGGCATTGGCGCCGATCCGGCTCTTGTTCTCGGTGCCGTCGAGCTCGATCAGGATCTGATCGATCTGGACCTGATCCTGCACCGACATGTCGGCCAGCGCCTCATAGACCTCGTCATTGATGGCTTCGACGGCCTTGAGCACGCCCTTGCCGAGATAGCGGTGCTTGTCGCCGTCGCGCAGCTCGACCGCCTCATGGGCGCCGGTGGACGCACCCGAGGGAACCGCGGCGCGGCCGACCGAGCCGTCCTCCAGCACGACGTCGACCTCGACCGTGGGATTGCCGCGGCTGTCCAGGATTTCGCGGCCGATGATGTCGACGATGGCGGTCATGGGGTCCTCGTGAGACGTTTCTGGGTGGGCTTTGCTGCGCCGCTTCTACCGCAAGGTCACGGGGGCGAAAAGGCCAAGTCGAGCGGAAGTCGGGCAGAACTGGCGTCGAAATCACGAACCAGATGACGCCCGCCCGGCGATTGGCTAAAGCGGCGCCAATTGCGATGCATGACACGACATAGGGCCACGAAATATATGGCGAAAAAAACCACCCCATCCCTGGCCTCGGCCGGCCTTCAGCTCGGCCGCGAGGTGGCGGCCCCCGACAGCCCGGCGGCGGCCAGGCTCGACCGCGTTCCCAACCCGCAGAAGGACACCGATTACCTGGCCCGCTTCACGGTCCCGGAGTTCACCTCGCTGTGCCCGGTGACCGGCCAGCCGGACTTCGCCCATCTCGTGATCGATTACGCCCCCGGCCCCTGGCTGGTGGAATCCAAGTCGCTCAAGCTCTACCTCGCGAGCTTCCGCAACCACGGCGCCTTCCACGAGGACTGCACCGTCGCCATCGGCAAGCGCCTGGCGTCAGAGATCAAGCCGAAATGGCTCCGCATCGGCGGCTACTGGTACCCCCGCGGCGGCATCCCGATCGACGTGTTCTGGCAGACGGGGAAGCTGCCGAAGGGACTGTGGGTGCCGGACCAGGGCGTCGCGCCGTATCGCGGGCGGGGGTGAGCGATCGATCGACCCAGCTCAATACGCAAAAAACCCGTCGAACTCGACTTTTTAGGCCGGGCGCAGCACCTCGAACGTCGATGAAGTGCAATAACGGACTATTTCGAAAGCGACTTAACGCGCTCTCGCTCAAACGCACCAATCTCTTGCTGCCACTCAGTGTACTTGGCGGCCTCGATGGGAACACCGATAAGATGAAACCCGGAGTTGTCTTCGTACATCGCTACAAAATAGTCTTGCGCGAGCTGACGAGGGGTAGAGGGACCTTCGGCGTAGCTATGGCCGCTGCCGAAAGTCACGTTTATGCGCTCCAGCTCTGGTCGCTTGCCACGGACAACGGCAAGCACCTGTAACCAAGCTGAACAGTCCTCGTGGGGAGCTTCGCCAGAACGCGCGGATTCCTCGAAACCATGGAGACCTGCAGGCCGGTCTAGGACCCGTACCCTGGCCAGAACGATTTGATCCATGGATGACAGGGCCTGGGGCTTCGGTATTTCGACAGGCACCTCTTCCGAAAAGTAAGTCCGCAGGCCATTAGCTGCTGCCGTCACGATCGTCATCGTCACAATCAGGACAACAAAGACCAAACAGCTGACGAGCGATCTGATCACTCTCCACCTCAACTCGCTCATTGAACTGGATGTCGCAGCGTTGATGAGTATGACCAGTGGTCGCCACCCATAATCGCCCGAATGTTTTCTAGCATCTCAACTCTCCCGTCGGGGAGACTTTAACGCAGCTGCCAGACTCCTGCCAATTTCAAATAAGAACCACCATGTGACGTTCGTATCGGCCTGAATGCCGGTTTTCGACTTGGCACCAGGAACACATTCGTTCAGCCACGCAGCAGAAAATTTCTTCTTTCTTTTTTTCAGAATACGTGTTTTACTCTCGCCGTCCCGTCTCGATCTGAGGGGCGCTTCGCGGTCGTCACGGACGTTGAGGCGGGATGCGGTGGGCGTGTCGGGTTCGCAGCGTGATCCATCATGCGGACGAACGGGCCTGATGCGCCGGCGAAGTCGTATGGTCCTGGCCTCCCGACGCTGAGGCTACGCTGGCGGTGATGATGATCCGCTGGTCACGGGGGCAAGACAGCCCGGTCCCCGGGGAGAGTACGTATAAGCCGCCCAACCATCGCGCGGGGAATGCCGGGATATCTCGGCTGAACCTGTGGTTCTCGCCGCCTGCATTTTTTTCCGCAGGCGGGCCATGGGGGCGGCCAGCTCCCGGCATTCCCCGTGCCCTCTTCAATGGAAAAGGGCATGTCCAAAGGCAAAGCTCGGACGCAGAGGCGCCGCGAGATGGCGGCGGTGTGTGCCCACGGCTCACGCAGCAAACAATGGGCATTGTGTGCTCGCCTCTCTCCACGTCGTCATGCCCGGGCTTGTCCCGGGCATCCACGTCCTTCTCAGCGTGCCGAACGACGTGGATGGCCGGGACAAGCCCGGCCATGACGGAGCAACTAATCAGCAATCGCTTCTGCAGCGACGGCACCATACCGTCAAATGCGATGGCCCAGCGCACGCCGCCGAAAAGACCGTTACGTCACCGCCGCATCCGCCGGCGGGCGCTGCCGCAGCAGGGCGGCGCAGGCGAGGCCGAGGGCGACCATCATGGCGCCGGCGATGAACAAGGTCGGCTGCTTGCCGCCGTGCACCACGCCAAAGCCGTAGGCGATCGGGCCGACGGTCTGGCCGAGGAAGAAGAAGAACGAGTGCAGCGACATCGCAGTCGCGCGCGCGCCGATCGACAGCTCGCTGGCGAACACCTGCAGGCAGCCATGGATCATGTAGAAGCCCCAGCCCATCATCAGCATGCAGGCGAATTGCAGCTTCCAGGACGGGCCGAACGACAGCGCGGCAAGCTGCACGCCGACCAGCGCGGCGCCGACGATCATCATGCCCTTGACGCCGAGCCGCGGCAGGAAGTTCGACACGGTGGCCGTATAGAACAGGCCGCCCACCGCAAAGCCCGCGATGACGATGCCGGCGATCGACAGCGAGGTCTCGCCGAGATCGAACAGGAACGAGGCGATGAACGGAAACAGGCCGAACACGCAGCAGCCTTCGACGAACACCGCCGAGTAGCAGAACCGCGTGTTCGGATTCCTGAAGATGATGCCGTAGCCCTTCTTCAGGGTGGCGAGATCGGTGGTGGCGGCGTGCGTCACCTTGGCGCCGCGGAAGCCGGCGGCGACCGCGAAGGAGGCGATCAGTCCGAGCGCGCCGAGGATGGCGAGCACGCCGCGCCAGCCGATGAAATCGCCGATGATGCCGGACGCGGTGGCGCCGAGCAGATTGCCGGCCATCGAGCCCGCCAAGGTGCGGCCGATCGCGACCTGGCGCTTGTCGGGCGCCACGAGATCGGCGGTCAGTCCGAGCGCCACCGGAAACACGCCGCCGGAGGCGATGCCGGCGAGGATGCGGGTGGCGAACAGCAGCGGAAACGAGGTCGCGAGTGCGCCGAGCACGCTGGCGACGCCGAGCAGCGCCAAGCACAAGGTCATCAGCCGCGCCTTGCCGAACAGGTCGGCCGCGGCGCCGATCGCCGGCTGGATCAGCGCGTAGATCAGCGCATAGCCGGCGGCGATGCCCGCCGCGGTGGCGATGCTGATCGAAAAATCCTCGGCGACATGCGGCAGCACCGGATCGAGCGCGCGCGTCGACAGCGCCGCGGAGAAGCCCGCCAGTGCGATGATGTTGACGGCCGGCGGAAACTTGTTGTCTGGCTTGTTGCCAGACGGCTTGGCGACGGGCTGGTGCATCAGGACGCAGCGTCCGCCGCCTGGCCCTTCGCCAGCTGGTCGAACGCCATCAGCGTCCGCAGCAGTCCCTCGAACTGCGCCAACGGCACCATGTTCGGTCCGTCGGAGGGCGCATGATCGGGATCGGGATGGGTCTCGATGAACACGCCGGCGACGCCGACCGCCACGGCCGCGCGTGCGAGCACGGGCACGAATTCGCGCTGGCCGCCCGACGAGGTGCCCTGCCCGCCCGGCTGCTGCACCGAATGGGTCGCATCGAAGATCACCGGCGCGCCCGTCATCTTCGCCATGATCGGCAGCGCGCGCATATCCGACACCAGCGTGTTGTAGCCGAACGAGACGCCGCGCTCGGTCGCGAGCACGTTGGGATTGCCGGCGCCGGTGATCTTGGCGACCACATTCGCCATGTCCCAGGGCGCCAGGAACTGGCCCTTTTTGACGTTCACGACCTTGCCGGTCGCGGCCGCCGCGAGCAGCAGGTCGGTCTGGCGACACATGAAGGCGGGGATCTGCAGGATGTCGACCGCCTGCGCCACCTCGGCGCATTGGCTGGCGTCATGCACGTCGGTCAGCACGGGAAGGCCGAGCGAGGACCGGATCTCGGCGAAGATCGGCAGCGACTGTGCGAGGCCGAGTCCACGCGCGGCAGAGCCGCTGGTGCGGTTGGCCTTGTCGAACGAGGTCTTGTAGACGAGGCCGATGTTCAGCCGCGTCGCGATCTCCTTCAGCGCCGAGGCGACCTCCAGCGCATGCCCGCGGCTCTCCAGCTGGCAGGGACCTGCGATCACCGCGAGCGGCAGCTGATTGCCAAACTTGACGGCGCCGACGGTGACGACCGGCGCGGCAGAGATCGGAGCGTTCACGGCATCATCCTCTTGGTGAGCGCGCGACCATGGCCAATCCGGCCCGCCGGATCAACCCGGCAGAAACCGGCGAATATCAGGGTTGCGGGGACAGTCATCCCCGCATCCCCGTGCGCCGACCTATTTCAGCGCGGAAAAGGCCGTCGGCACCAGGAACTGGCTGGTGATGTTGGCGACGATCTGGCCGTCCTCCTCGCTCTTGGCGCGCGCCGCGATCCACTCCGGATTGGTCATGAAGGCGGTCCACTTGGTCTCGCGCTCGGCGAGCGATTCCCAGGCGAGAAAATAGGTCAAATCCTGGTTGGATTCGCCGATCAGCGTGGTGAAGAAGCCCACGGGGCGGATGCCGTGTTTTTCCCACAGCTTCAGCGTGGTGTTTTCGAAGCGCTTCAGCAGCGCCGGCAGCCGGCCGGGAATGCAGCGATAGATGCGGCTCTCGTAGATCATTGGATGGCCTCCCTAGGATCGTTGTCGGACTTCAGAGAGGGTTGTCGCAACAATCACCGCTGCCGTCAAAGGCCGAGCTGTCAGCCCCGACCGTCATTGCGAGCGGAGCGAAGCAATCCAGAGTCGCGAGCGGGACTCTGGATTGCTTCGTCGCTGGCGCTCCTCGCAAGGACGGTCGAGGCCCGCAGCCTGCTACACCAGCCGCGACTGCACCACCGCGGCCTGGATGAACGAGGCGAACAGCGGGTGCGGCTCGAACGGGCGCGACTTCAGCTCGGGGTGGAACTGGACGCCGATGAACCAGGGATGGTCCTCGTACTCCACGATCTCGGGCAGCACGCCGTCCGGCGACAGGCCGGAGAACTTCAGGCCGTGCTGCTCGAGCCGGTCCTTGTAGGCGGTGTTGACCTCGTAGCGATGGCGGTGCCGCTCCGAGATCTCGGTCGCGCCGCCATACACCTCGGACACACGGCTGCCGCGCTTGAGCGCTGCAGGGTACGCGCCGAGTCGCATCGTGCCGCCGAGATCGCCGGTCTGCGAGCGCTTCTCCAGCTCATTGCCGCGCAGCCACTCGGTCATCAGGCCGACCAGCGGCTCCCTGGTCGGCCCGAACTCGGTCGAGTTGGCTTCGGTGATGCCGACCAGATTGCGCGCGGCTTCGATCACCGCCATCTGCATGCCGAAGCAGATGCCGAAATACGGCACGTCACGCTCCCGCGCGAACTGCGCCGCGCGGATCTTTCCTTCCGCGCCGCGCTGGCCGAAGCCGCCGGGCACCAGGATGCCATTGACGTGCTCGAGGAACGGCGCGGGGTCCTCGTTCTCGAACACCTCGCTCTCGATCCAGTCGAGCTTGACGCGGACCTTGTTGGCGATGCCGCCATGCGACAGCGCCTCGATCAGCGACTTGTAGGCATCCTTCATGCCCGTGTACTTGCCGACGATCGCAATCGTCACGTCGCCTTCCGGATTGCGGACACGCTCGTTGATCGTGTGCCAACTTGCCAGCGCCGGCGGAATGCGCGGCTCGATGCCGAACGCCGCCAGCACCTCGTCGTCGAGACCGGCGGCGTGATACGCCTCGGGCACCGCGTAGATGTTGTCGACGTCGCGCGCCTCGATCACAGCGCTCTCACGCACGTTGCAGAACAGGCCGAGCTTGCGCCGCTCCTCCTTCGGGATCTCGCGATCGGTGCGGCACAGCAGGATATCCGGCTGGATGCCGATCGAGCGCAGCTCCTTCACCGAGTGCTGCGTCGGCTTGGTCTTCAACTCGCCCGCGCTCGGGATGTAGGGCAGCAAGGTGAGATGGATGTAGATCGCGTGGTCGCGGGGCAGCTCGTTCTTGAGCTGCCGGATCGCCTCGAAGAACGGCAGCCCCTCGATGTCGCCGACGGTGCCGCCGATCTCGACCAGCACGAAATCGTACTCGTCGTTGCCCGACAACACGAAGTCCTTGATCGCGTTGGTGACGTGCGGGACGACCTGGATGGTCGCGCCGAGATAATCGCCGCGGCGCTCCTTGGTCAGGATGTCCTGGTAGATGCGTCCGGTGGTGATGTTGTCGGCCTTGGTCGCGGGCCGCCCGGTGAAGCGTTCGTAATGGCCGAGATCGAGATCGGTCTCGGCGCCGTCATCGGTCACGAACACTTCGCCGTGCTGATACGGCGACATCGTGCCTGGATCGAGGTTGAGATAGGGGTCGAGCTTGCGAAGCCGGACCTTGTAGCCACGGGCCTGCAGCAGCGCGCCTAACGCGGCTGAAGCCAGACCCTTTCCGAGCGAGGAAACCACGCCGCCGGTGATGAAGATGTACCGCGCCATGGGACCCTACCTTTAATGCCGCGCGCTCGATTCGCCAAAACGAATCGTGGTCGGCCCGCAACGCTGTCGCGGGCCTGTGGGTTACGTCGAAATATGAATGGTCTCAGGAACTTGAGACCGCCTCCTGATGCAGGACGCCAATTGCGTTCCTGCATGGCATCCCCGCGTTATTGCGACTGCGGGGCGGACGGCGCGCTCGGCGCCGCAGGCGCCTGCTGCTCGTCGGCCTTCTTCAACTGGTCGAGCACGCCGCCGCTGCCCGGCGCCACCGGCGTTCCGCCGGACTGTGTCTGGCCGGGCACGGTGCCGAGAATCGACGTCGGCTTGCGCTCGAGGCCCGCGAGCCAGGTCAGCAGCAGGCTGGTGATGAAGAAGCCGACCGCCAGCACCGCCGTCGTGCGCGTCAGCAGATTCGCGGTGCCGCGGCTCGACATGAAGCCGGCACCGCCGCCCATGCCGAGGCCGCCGCCTTCGGACTTCTGCAACAGCACCGCGCCGATCAGGACGGCGACGATCATGAGGTGGATGACGATCAAGACAGTCTGCATGGTGACCTTCCGTCACAAGCCCTCGCTGGCCCCGACCGGAGGCCGGGATCGCGAGAGCTTCGCGGGCTATTCGGAAATTTGCGCGGTGTTACACGATCAAATCGGGCAACGCCACCCCGCAGATAATCGCAGCCGCGCTTCTCACAAGCGCAGTCACGAGCGGCGTCGCTTCCTCTTGAAAGCTGAACTTCATTCCATTATTAGAGACAAATGGATCAAATAATAGACGACTTCAGCCAACGGCTCGCCCGGCGCCTTCAACTGGAGCGCGACGGCCGAGGCTGGTCGCTGGCCGACCTCGCCGAGCGCTCAGGCGTCTCGAAGGCCACCATCAGCAAGATCGAGCGCGCCGAAGTGAGCCCGACGGCTGTGGTGCTCGTCAAGCTGGCGAGCGCCTTCGAGCTCAGCCTGGCAGGACTGATGCTGCGCGCCGAGGCCCAGCCGGAGCGCGTGTCCAGGGCCGATGAGCAGCCGGTCTGGCGCGACCCGGACACCGGCTACCTCAGGCGGCAGGTGTTCCTGCGTCCAGACCATCCGGTCGAGCTGGTGTCCGTCGAGATGCCCGCTCGCCGCAGCGTGACCCTGCCGGCCTCGTCCTACATCCACATCCGCCAACTGCTCTGGGTGCAGAGCGGACGCCTGACCATCATCGAAGGCGCCGAGCGCCATGAGCTTAGCCCCGGCGACTGCCTCGGCTTCGGCCCGCCGATCGATACCACCTTCGCCAATGAGACCGACGCGCCCTGCACCTATGTCGTGGCGCTTGCCCGGAGTTGAGAATGTCCACGATTCGAATTGCGCCCCTGTCCGATACACCTGCCGTTCGCGCCGGGCTGAACGCGATGCTGATCGAGACCGTGGCGAACGGTGGCTCCGTCAGCTTCATGCACCCGCTCAGCACTAACGACGCCGACGCGTTCTGGCGCGATTCGCTGTCGAGCGCCGCGCGCGGCGAGCGCATCGTGCTGGGCGCCATCGACGGCGATGCGGTGGTGGGGACCGTGACCTTGCAGCTCAAGCTGCCGCCAAACCAGCCGCATCGCGCGGAGATCGCGAAGATGATGACGCGCGTCAGTCACCGCAAACGCGGGATTGCCACCGCGCTGCTGCGCGCCGCCGAAGGCCTCGCCCGTCAGCACGGACGGACGATGCTCGTGCTCGATA
Source organism: Bradyrhizobium sp. HKCCYLRH3099 (assembly GCF_051167855.1). Lineage (NCBI taxonomy): Bacteria > Pseudomonadati > Pseudomonadota > Alphaproteobacteria > Hyphomicrobiales > Nitrobacteraceae > Bradyrhizobium > Bradyrhizobium sp. HKCCYLRH3099. The sequence goes on along the minus strand of NZ_JBNPTW010000004.1, from coordinate 12,518 downwards.
CCGCCGAGGACGGAGGTGCGTCGGAGCTGTACGAGGGTCTCGGCTTTCAGCTCAGCGGCATCATTCCGGACTACGCCGTGAAGCCGCATGGCGGCCTCACCGGGACGAAGATCTATTGGAAACGCCTCGGAGAAGCGGCGTGAGGCGTGAGTGTTGGCGCGCTGTCTTCAGACGGCCCTTCAACATCCCTTCGCAATTGCGAGAAAATCCGCCGCCTTCAGGCTGGCGCCGCCGACCAGCGCGCCATTCACATTCGCGACCGCCATCAGCTCGGCGGCATTGGAGGGCTTCACCGAACCGCCGTAGAGGATTCGCATCTTCGCGCCCTCCTCCTTGAAGCGATTGGTCAGCAACTCCCGGATAAAGGCATGAATCTGCTCGACATCCTTTGCTGTCGGCGTCAGCCCGGTGCCGATCGCCCAGACCGGCTCATAGGCCACGACGAGGTTATCGGCCTGCGATCCCTCGGGAAGGCTGAGGTTGAGCTGCCCACGCAGAATGTCGAGCGTCTGGCCGGCATCGCGCTGCTGCTGGGTTTCGCCGACGCAGACGATCGCCACCAGCCCGGCGCGCCACACCGCCTCGGTCTTCTGGTGCACGACAACATCGCTCTCGCCGTGGTCGGCCCGCCGCTCCGAATGACCGACGATGATGGCGCTCGCGCCGGCATCGGCCAGCATCTCCGCCGACAGATCGCCGGTATGGGCGCCCGACGCCTTGGCGTGGCAATCCTGCGCCCCGACCGCGATCGCCTTGTTGCCATGCGCTTTCTCGGCGAAGGCCGACACCAGGGTCGCCGGCGGACAGACCAGCAAATCGGCCTTCGCGGTCACCTCGGCGGCACCCGCGATCATCGCCTCGAACTCCGTCATCGAGGCCTTCAGGCCGTTCATTTTCCAATTGCCGGCAATCAGGGGGCGGATGCGGTCGGTCATGGCAGGATTCCAGCGAGCGTTGTGACAGGAGATCGGCTAGCAGAGCCCCTGCAGGAGTACCAGAGCGGGAACGGTGTTCCCACCGCTTCAATCCGCCTCAGGCGCGAGGTTGCGACCGGGCGGCTGCCTCTTTATAAGCCGTTCCAACTCGGTGGCGCCCTTCCGCGGACTCCGCTCCAAGGCGCGGCCCCTTCATCCTTTTTCCTGCAGACAGACTGGACCCATGCTTCGAGGATTACGCAAGGCCTCATCAAACTGGCTCGGCAAGACCATCATGGCGGTGGTCATGGGCGTTTTGATCGTCAGCTTCGGCATCTGGGGCATCGCCGACATCTTCAAGGGCTTCGGGCAGTCGACGGCTGCAACCGTGGGACGCACCGAGATCTCGATCAACGAGTTCCGGCAGATCTATACCGACCGCCTGCAGCAGATCGGCCGCCAGATCGGCCGTCCGCTGAGCCAGGAGCAGGCCCGCATGTTCGGGCTCGATCGTTCGGTGCTGCAGCAGACCATCGCGGAGGCCGCGCTCGACGAGCAGGCCCGCCGGCTCGGTCTTGGCCAGTCCGACGCGGAGACGATGCGCGTGATCCTGAGCGACCCCAACTTCAAGGGTCCGAACGGCGCCTTCGACCCGCAGCGCTTCCAGGCGATCATCCGCAATTTCGGCTTCACCGAGCAACGTTATCTGGCCGACCAGCGCCGGCAGTCGCTGCGGCGGCAGATCACCGGCACCATCGCGGCCGGCCTCGAGCCGACCACCACGATGCTCGATGCACTGAGCCGCTTTCAGAACGAGCAGCGCTCGATCGACTATATCAAGCTCGACGCGGCGCAGGCCGGCACCATCGAGACCCCCGCGCCCGAAGTTCTCGCGGCCTATTTCGATGCGCACAAGGCGCAGTTCAAGGCGCCCGAGTATCGCAAACTCTCTTTCGTCGTGGTGACCCCCGAGGAGATCGGCAAGTGGACCACCGTCTCTGACGAAGACGCGCGGAAGCTGTTCGATCAGCGCAAGGGCCTGATGGGCACGCCGGAAAAGCGCCAGGTCCTGCAGATGACCTTCCCGAGCATGGAAGAGGCGCAGGCGGCACGGGCGCGGATTGCGTCGGGCGAAGTCACGTTCGACGAGCTCGCCAAGGAGCGTAACCTGAACCCCGCGGATCTCGATCTCGGATTGGTGACGAAGTCGGCCATCCTCGACCCCGCGGTCGCCGATACCGCGTTCTCGCTGCCGACCGGCGAGGTCAGCCAACCGGTCAAGGGCGCCTTCAACGTGGCGCTGGTGAAGGTGAGTGCGATCCAGCCCGGCCAGGAGCCGGCCTATGAGAGCGTGGCCGCCGACATCAAGAAGGAGATCGCCGCCGACCGCGCCAAGTCGGAGGTCGCCAATCTCCGCGACAAGATGGAGGACGAGCGCGGCGGCGGCGCGAGCGTGGCCGAGGCCGCCAAGAAGATCGGCCTCAATGCCGTGACCGTCGAGGCGGTGGACCGCTCCGGCAAGCAGCCCAACGGCCAGCCCGTCCCGAACATTCCGCTCGGCCTCGATGTCGTCTCGCAGGCCTTCAACAGCGATGTCGGCGTCGACAATGAGCCGATCTCGTTCCGCGGCGGTTATGTCTGGTTCGAGGTGCTCGGCATCACCCCGCCGCGCGATCGCACCCTCGACGAGGTCAAGGATCAGGTCGCCGCGCGTTGGCGCGACGACGAGGTCGCGGCCAAGCTGCGCGCCAAGGCGGCCGAGCTGGTCAAGAAGCTGAACGAGGGCGGCAAGCTCGCGGATGAGGCGACCACGCTCGGCGTGAAGCTGGAGAACGCGACCGCGTTCAAGCGCGATGCGAGCCTGCCCGGCGTCCCCCCTGGGGCGATCACCGCTGCGTTCCGCACGGCGAAGGACGGCGTCGGCCAGACCGAGGCCGATGGCGGAAAGCAATGGATCGTCTTCCGCGTCACCGACATTGTCGATCCCAAGGTCGATCTGGCGTCCGAGGACGTCAAGAAGCTCAAGGATCAGCTGCAGCGCGCGCTCGCCGACGAGCAGGGCACGGCCTATGTCCTCAAGCTCGAGAAGGACATCGGGACCACGATCAACGAGGCGGCCGTGGCCCAGGTGGTCGGCGGCGGCAGCAACCAATAATCGCTCGCCAGGGGTAAGCGCGTGATGGACGATCTCAAGTCGATCATTGGCAAGGTGGCGACAGGCGCTGCGCTGTCCCGCGACGAAGCCGCGTCCGCCTTCGACCGCATGATGTCGGGCGAGGCGACGCCGTCGCAGATGGGCGCGCTGCTGATGGGCTTGCGCGTGCGCGGCGAGACCGTCGACGAGATCACCGGCGCCGTGAGCGTGATGCGGGCGAAGATGCTGCGTGTCGACGCGCCGGCCGGAGCGGTGGACATCGTCGGCACCGGCGGTGACGGTTCCGGCTCGGTCAACGTCTCGACCTGCGCCTCCTTCATCGTTGCCGGCGCCGGCGTGCCGGTCGCCAAGCACGGCAACCGCGCGCTGTCCTCGCGCTCGGGCGCCGCCGACGTGCTGGCCGCGCTCGGCGTCAAGATCGATCTCAAGCCCGACCAGGTCGGGCGTTGCGTGCGCGAGGCCGGCATCGGCTTCATGTTCGCCCCCGCCCATCATCCGGCGATGAAGAATGTCGGCCCGACCCGCGTCGAGCTCGCCACCCGCACGATCTTCAACCTGCTCGGGCCGCTGTCGAACCCCGCCGGCGTCAAGCGCCAGATGGTCGGCGTGTTCTCGCGGCAATGGGTCGAGCCGCTGGCGCAGGTGCTCAAGAATCTCGGCTCGGAAGCCGCCTGGGTCGTGCACGGTTCCGACGGGCTCGACGAGATCACGCTGACCGGTCCGACCTTCGTGGCCGCTCTGGAGAACGGCCAGATCAGAACCTTCGAAATTTCGCCGGAGGAAGCCGGCCTCGGCCTGTGCGGCAGCGACGGTCTGAAGGGCGGCGATGCCGCGGCCAACGCCGTGGCGCTGCAGAGCGTGCTAGATGGCCTGCCGAGCCCCTATCGCGACGTCGCGCTCCTGAATGCTGCCGCTGCCCTGGTGGTCTCGGGCCGCGCCAAGACGCTGAAGGAAGGCGTCGCGATCGGCCGCGATTCGCTCGACAGCGGCGCGGCGGCCGCGCGTCTGAAGCAGCTGATCGACGTTTCCAACGGCTGACCTCTGGAGTCCGGCATGTCCGACATTCTGGCCAAGATCGAAGCCTACAAGCGCGAAGAGATCGCGGCCGCGAAGCGGGCATGCCCGTTGCCGGAACTCGAGGCGCGTGCGCGCAATGCCTCGCCGCCGCGCGGCTTCGTCAACGCGATCCGTGCCAAGCATGCGCACGGCAATTATGCGCTGATCGCCGAGATCAAGAAGGCGTCGCCCTCGAAGGGCCTGATCCGCGCCGATTTCGATCCGCCGGTTCTTGCCAAAGCCTACGAGGCCGGCGGCGCGGCCTGCCTGTCGGTGCTGACCGATACGCCGTCGTTCCAGGGCCATCTCGACTTCATGGTCGCCGCGCGCGCCGCAACCGCCCTGCCCGTGCTGCGCAAGGACTTCATGTTCGACACCTATCAGGTGGTCGAGGCGCGCGCGCATGGCGCCGACTGCATCCTGATCATCATGGCCGCGCTCGATGACGCGGCGGCCGCCGATATCGAGGCGGCGGCGCTGGCCTGCGGCATGGACGTGCTGATCGAGATTCACGACCGCGCCGAGCTCGACCGCGCGCTCAGGCTGCGCTCGCCGATGATCGGTATCAACAACCGCAACCTGCGCACCTTCGAGACCACGCTGGCGACCTCAGAAGCGCTGGCGCCGCTGGTGCCGAAGGAGCGCCTGCTGGTCGGCGAGAGCGGCATCTTCACATGCGCGGATCTTGCGCGTCTGGCACGGGTCGACATCCAGACCTTCCTGGTCGGCGAAAGCCTGATGCGGCAGGCTGACGTGACAGCGGCGACACGTACCCTGCTCGCCCGTGATTCCGCCTCTGCCAGCGCGGCCGAGTAGCCGGCGATGACCGAGAAGCCGTCCCTCACCCATATCGACGCCCGCGGCGAAGCCCGCATGGTCGACGTGTCCGACAAGGCCGCGACGGAACGGACCGCAACGGCCGAGGGGCGCGTCGTGATGAGCCCGGCGACGCTGGAGCTGATCGTCTCGGGCAATGCGAAGAAAGGCGACGTGCTCGGCACGGCCCGCATCGCCGGGATCATGGCGGCGAAGCGGACGTCGGACCTCATTCCGCTGTGCCATCCGCTGGCGCTGTCCAAGGTCACCGTCGACATCACGCCGGATGTTGCCCTGCCCGGCTGCATCGTCACCGCCACCGTGAAGGTGACCGGACCGACCGGCGTGGAGATGGAAGCGCTCACGGCGGTCTCGGTCGCCTGCCTCACGATCTACGACATGATCAAGGCGGCCGAGCGCGGCGTGCGCATCGAAGGCATCCATCTGACCGAGAAGATCGGCGGCAAGTCCGGGCATTATCGCGCCTGACGGTATTTTCAATCTCAATACAACTTCAAATTAATCGTTCGCTAACTCAACTTCCTAACCTCACTTCCATCGCGGGCATGTAGCCATGGTTGTGGGAGGGGCGTCATGCGTTCCATCCCGAAGCGCCGATCGCAAGCGTATTCAGGACGATGACGACCAAGATCGACCCACGGGATGCCCTCAGAACTTCGAACGACCGCGGCGGTCCGATCCGCTGGCTGGTCGGCGGAGGACTTGTGCTCATCGCTGCCATCGCGATCGGCGCGACCATCATGGCCGACAGTTTTCGCGAACGCGCGCTGAACAGCGCGACGCGGGAACTCGAGAACACGGTGCTGCTACTGGCGCGCCATTTCGACCAGCAGATGGAGGATTTCGCCGCCATCCAGCGCGACCTCGCCAACTACGTGCGGCAGAGCCGCATCGACACCGGCGCCCGCTTCCACGACCAGATGGGAACGGCCGCCGTCAATTCCATGCTGAAGGGCAAGCTGAGCGCGATGTCCTATGTCGGCGGCCTCAACATCTTCGATGCCGACGGCAACCTGATCAATTCGGCAACGGTGTGGCCGGTGCCCGCGATCAACATCTCCGATCGTTCGTTCTTCAAGCGCCTCAAGTCCGATCCAACCGCGCCGCAACTGCTGATCGAACCGATCGTGGGCCGGATCAGCGGGACCTATGTCGCGGTCCTCGCGCTGAAGCTGACCAGCCCATCCGGCGAGTTTCTCGGCATCATCAGCCGCAGTCTCGAACCCATCAATGTCGAGCGCTTCTTCGCCTCCGTCGCGCTCGGCCCCGAAGCTGCGATCTCCATGATGCACTTCGACGGCACGCTGCTGGCGCGATACCCGCGGCATGACGGCATGGTCGGCCAGAACTACAAGGATGCGCCCATCTTCCGGCAGATCCTTGCCGGCGAGGGCAACACGACGGGTATCTTCAACAGTCCCGTCGACGGCGAGCACCGCATCGGCGCGTCGCACCGGCTGACGAGCTATCCGCTGATCGTGACCGCGACGACCACCGTGTCCGCCGCGCTGGCCGATTGGCGCGAGCAGATGCGCTTCCTGATCAGCGTCGGCGTCACCTCGGTGCTGCTGATCGCCGGCATGCTCACCGTCGTTGTGCGCCGCCTGATCAGCGATCACGAGGCGTCGAACCGCCGTTTGACGCTGGAAAAGGAGCGGCTGGACAAGGCGGTCAACAACATGACCCAGGGGCTGCTGCTGTTCGACGCCTCGGAACGCCTCGTCATCAGCAATCAGCGCTACATCGAGATGTACGGCCTGTCCGCCGAGATCGTGAAGCCCGGCTGCACCTTCCGCGAGCTGATCGCGCACCGCAAGGCGTCCGGCTCGCTCGCCGGTGACGAGAGTGAATATGCCGAGGCCGTGCTGCGCGACGTCGGCCGCAACAGCTCTCAGATCATCGAGACCACCGACGGCCGCTGGATCCAGATCGTCAACGAGCCGATCGCCGGCGGCGGCTGGCTCGCCACCCACGAGGACATCACCGAGCGCAAGCGCGCCGAGCAGCAGATCACCCATCTGGCGCACTACGATGCGCTGACGGACCTGCCCAACCGCACGCTGTTCCACGAACGGTTGAAGCAGCACTTGGCCGATCTTGCGAGCGGACAGCGGCTGGCGCTGCACTACATCGACATCGACGAATTCAAGGGGGTCAACGATTCGCTCGGCCACCTGATCGGCGATGAACTGCTGAAATCGGTCGCGGCGAGTCTCCGGACCTGCGTCGGCGACGCCGGCTTCGTCGCGCGCCTCGGCGGTGACGAGTTCGCCGTCGTCCAGACATCGATGCGCGACCAGCAGGACGTCGAGCGGCTGATCGAGGCCATCCTGGCCGCGATCCGCGTGCCGCGCGACTGCCTCGGTCACCAGCTCACCGCAGATGCCTCGATCGGCGTTGCGCTGATCCCGGAGCACGGCACCGATCTCGACCAGATCATGAAGAACGCCGATCTGGCAATGTATGCCGCGAAGGCCGCGGGACGTCATACCTGGCGCTTCTTCGCCCCCGAGATGGACGCCCAGGTCAAGGCGCGCCGTCAGCTCGAGGTCGACCTGCGCCAGGCGATCGCCGACGGCCAGCTCGAAGTCTACTACCAGCCCTGCCTGAGCCTGCAGGACGACCGCATCGTCGGCTGCGAGGCGCTGGTGCGCTGGAAGCATCCGACGCGCGGCAACGTATCGCCCGCCGAATTCATTCCGATCGCCGAGGACACCGGGCTGATCAACGATCTCGGCGAACACGTTCTCCAGGTCGCCTGCAGCGAGGCTGCGAGCTGGCCGGACGACATCCGCCTCGCCGTCAACGTCTCGCCGGTGCAGTTCAAGAGCGGCACGCTGGCGCTGAAGGTCGCCAAGGCGCTCGCCGACTCCGGGCTGTCGCCGCACCGGCTGGAACTGGAGATCACCGAGGCGGTGCTGATCCGCGACGACGACGCGCTCGACACCTTGCATCAGCTCCGCGCGCTCGGCGTGCGCATCGCGCTCGACGATTTCGGCACCGGCTATTCGAGCCTGAGCTATCTGCAGCGCATCCCGTTCGACAAGATCAAGATCGACCGCTGCTTCGTCAAGGACATCACCGAGAGCGAGGGCTCGGCGAGCATCGTGCAGGCCGTCGTCAACATCGCCGCCATCCGCAAGATGTCGACGACCGCCGAAGGCGTCGAGACCGAGGCGCAGCGCCAGGTGCTGAAACGGCTCGGCTGCTCGGAGATGCAGGGCTATCTGTTCAGCCCTCCGAAGCCCGCGGCCGACGTTCGCCACCTCTTCGCGACGCACCGCGCCGACCCCGATGCTCGTCGGCGATCCCGGTCCGACGCGGCCTGACCGCGGTTCCAAACCGATAAATACCGCTGCAATTTGAGCCTTTTCCGCAAGCCGAATTCAAACCCTATCCGCCGAATCGTACCACCTGCCGCTTGCGGTTCACCTCAGCGCCATGATCTATCGGACACCGGCGGACATACTCCGTGTTCGTCTGTACACGCTGGTCGAAAACCACGACGGGACGGCCGTAACGGCCGCCCCGTCGGGTGTGAAGCATCCGGCGCCACCTGGCCGCGCCGTCCTGATCAGTTCGGCACCGCCGCCTTGGCACGCACATCCGCATTGACGGTCACGCCGCGCAGCACGTTGAAGGCCGCGTGCAGCGCCTTGTCGTCCTTCTCGTCCGGCGGAACGTAGGATTGCGACCCGGTCTGCTCGGTGCCGTCGGCGGCCGAGAGATGGCCGCGCATGCCGGCCTCGCCCTTGAGATCGGTCCTGTCCTTCAGATCATCCGGCACGTCCTGCTTGACCTCGATGTCCGGCGCGATGCCCTGCGCCTGGATCGAGCGGCCCGACGGCGTGTAGTAGCGCGCGGTGGTCAGCGCCAGCGCGCCGTTGCCGGCGCCGAGCGGAATGATGGTCTGCACCGAGCCCTTGCCGAACGAGCGTGTGCCGACCAGCGTCGCGCGCTTGTGATCATGCAGCGCGCCGGCCACGATCTCGGACGCCGAAGCCGATCCCCCGTTGATCAGCACCACGAGCGGCTTGCCCTTGGTAAGATCGCCGCCGCGCGCCGTGAAGCGCTGCGTCTCCTCGGGATTGCGGCCGCGCGTGGAGACCACCTCGCCGCGCGGGATGAAGGTGCTGGACACCGACACCGCCTGATCGAGCAGTCCGCCGGGATTGTTGCGGAGATCGACGACGTAGCCCGCGAGCTTCTCCTGCGGGATGTCCTTGGAGATGCTGGCGATGGCCTTGCGAAGACCTTCGGTGGTCTGCTCGTTGAACGAGGTGATGCGGATGTAGCCGATGTCGCCGCCCTCGGTGTGATAGCGCACCGGCCGCACCTTGATGATCTCGCGGTTCAGCACGACGTCGAGCGGCGCATCCTTGCCCTTGCGCATGATGGTGAGCTTGGTCTTGGTGTTGACGCCGCCCTTCATCTTGGCGACCGCCTGTTCGAGCGTCAGCCCCTGCACGTTCTCGCCGTCGATCTTGGCGATGAGATCGCCCGAAAGGATTCCGGCCTTGGAAGCGGGCGTGTCGTCGATCGGAGCGACGACCTTGACGAGGCCATCCTCCATGGTCACCTCGAGACCGAGCCCGCCGAATTCGCCGGAGGTGGTCTCCTGCATGTCGCGCCAGGACTTGTCATTCATGTAGCGCGAATGCGGATCGAGCGACGACACCATGCCGTTGATCGCGCCTTCGATCAGCGCGGGATCGCTCGGCTTCTCGACGTAGTCGGCGCGCACCCGCTCGAACACGGCGCCGAACAAATTGAGCTGCGAATAGGTGTCGCCCATGCCGGCCGCCGCCTTGGCCTTTGCGACGAGCTGCGCGCCATCGGGCCCGGTGACCATCAGGGTCAGACCGATGCCGGTCATCGTGCCCGCCAAGAACAGCCAGTTTTTCCGCATTGTTTGCTTCCCGAGCGTTTGTTGGATGGCCGGCCGATTCACTGGTCCGCACGCATCGCCGGCGCGATTGGTGTTGCGAACTCACACCACATTTTCGGTTTCTTCAAGGCCGATATTGCGCCGCCAACCCTCGACCGCGCCCGCTTGAGCGGAAATGGACGTTTCAGGCCTGAAATCAAGATCGAAACGCAGCCTTCGCCGGATCCGATCAGACCTCTCCGGTCTTCCACGGTGACGGGCCGATCACAGCTCACCAAGTCGTGTTGAGCTGCTGCACCCTGCCTGGCCCGCGGCGAAGCGATCACTCGCCAGTTCGGAATGGCTTGCACTGGGGCTCGCCGATGGGCAATGCTCGCGAAAAGATAACGCAAGATAACAGGTGCTGGGAGGCAGGCATGAATCAACAGACCCCGATCGAGGGTGGATGGCGCAACGTCGAGCTCGGCGCCAGCGACGAGAAGTTCCAGAACCTGCACGAGTTCATCCGCAAGGCGCGCGCGCAGCTCAATCAGAACGCCTGGGACTACATCATCGGCGGCGCCGAGACCGAGACCACGCTGCGCCGGAACCGGATGGCGCTGGACGAGATCGCGTTCCGGCCGCGTGTGCTGCGCGACGTCTCGCGGGTCGAGGGCTCGGTCGAGGCGTTCGGACGCAGGCTGCGCCTGCCCGTCGTGATGGCCCCGGTCGGCGCGCTCGAGATCTTCAATCCCGCGGGCGCGGCGAGCGTGGCTCGCGGCGCGGGCCGATTCGGAGCCGCGCACATGCTGAGCTCGGTGTCGGAGCCGGGATTGGAGAAGACGGCCGAGGCCGCGCCCGACGCGCTGCGCATCTTCCAGCTCTATGTCCGCGGCGACGACGCCTTCGTCGAGGATTACGTGAGCCGCGCCGTCGCCAACCGCTACGCCGCGTTCTGCCTCACCGTGGATACCGCGCATTACAGCCGGCGCGAGCGCGACATTGCCAAGCGCTATGTGCGCGAGAGCCGGCTGCGCGCAACCGGCGGCGATCACCAGAAGGCGCTGAGCTGGCACACGGTCAAGCTGATCAAGGACAAGTTCAAGCTGCCGCTGATCATCAAGGGCATCGCCACCGCCGAGGACGCGCAGATCGCGGTCGATCACGGCGTCGACTGGATCTACGTCTCCAACCATGGCGGCCGCCAGCTCGATCACGGCCGCGGCGCCATGCATGTGCTGCCTGAGGTGGTCGCGGCGGTGAAGGGCCGTGCCAAGATCATGGTCGATGGCGGCTTTTGCCGCGGCACGGATATCATCAAGGCAATCGCCTCCGGCGCAGATCTCGTTGGAATCGGCCGACTGCAATGCTGGGCGCTCGCCGCTGCCGGCGAGGACGGCATCCTTCGGATGCTCGAATTGCTGGAGGACGAGGTCATCCGCGCGCTCGGCCTGCTCGGCGTCACCTCCTTCGCCGAGTTGAACGGCTCCTATCTGCATCCGGCGACCGCGACCAACATGCCGAGCGTCGTCAGCGCGTTTCCGCTGGTGGACATCGAGCCCTATCGGTATTGAGGAGGCGATCCTTCGCTTCAACCTCAAGCCCGACCGCAGCTTCCCATGCCCTCCTCCGCTCTCCGTCCCGGCGCGGCCGATGCGCTGCTGTTCGATCTCGGCCGCGTCGTCATCGACATCGATTTTTTCGAGGTCACCTCGCGCTGGGCCGCGCATGCCGGCTGTCCCGCCGAGCAGATCGCCGCGCGCTTCGTGCGCGACGAGATCTATCACGGCCATGAGCGCGGCACCGTCTCGGATGCCGCGTTCTTCGCCAATCTGCGCAGCCAGCTCGGCATCGACATCACCGACGAGCAGTTTCTCGACGGCTGGAACGCGATCTTCGTCGGCCCGATGCCGGGCATCGCGCCGCTGCTGGCCCGCGCCGCCGAGAAGCTGCCGCTGTACGCGTTCTCCAACACCAATCAGCCGCACGTCGAACACTTCTCGCCTGTTTATGCCGACCTGCTCGGTCATTTCCGCGAGGTCTTCCTGTCGTCGTCGATCGGCCTGCGCAAGCCGGACCTTGAGGCCTTCGCGCATGTGGTCGCTGCGATCGGCGTGCCGGCGGACCGCATCGTGTTCTTCGACGACCTCGCGGAGAACGTCGATGGCGCGCGTGCCAGCGGGCTGCAGGCGGTGCTGGTCCGTTCGACGGATGATGTGGCGACGGCCATGCAGGCGCTGGGGATCTGAGTGCGTTTGACTTGCAGGTTGCCATTGCCTCCCAAGTCTCTCCTCCCAAGTCTCTCCGCACGAAACAATCAATAGGTCCTTCGTCATTGTGAGCCACCCGGTCCGCGCGAAGCGCGGCCGGATGACAGGCTCCGCGAAGCAATCCAGAGTCCCGCCCGCCACCCTGGATTGCTTCGCTGCGCTCGCAATGACGGTTTTCAACCATGCAAATTTGTTCTCGCGGCATGAGATGCCCGAGCTTTGCTGAACTCATCACCCTCCTCCCTCGGAGGGCGCAGGGAATGCCGGGCTGCAGGCCGCAACCCATGGCCCGCCTGCAACAAGAAAAGCAGGCGGCAGTCACCACAGGTTCAGCCGACATCCGGGGCGGATTCAATCGGTCATCGCAACACTCGATGGGGAGGTTGCGATGGGTATCCGAAGGCGGCGGTCCACGCGGG